>DASPMC010000041.1:0-85183 GCA_035627275.1 Noviherbaspirillum sp. | reverse complement strand
GGCAAGCCGATGAATTGCTTCAGCTCCAGGTAGACATCCGACGACAGGCAGGTCAGGGTGTAGGTAAACCCTTCGCTGATGCCTTCCGTGCCGGCCAGTTCCTGCGGCAGCAGCAGGCCTTCGTCGATCCCCGAACCGGGGCGAAAGACAGCGTGAGCAGGCGGTGGGACTGAGTAAAGGCGAGGGCGTCAGCCAGACCGGCGATGGGTGAGCGGAATGAAATTGGAGCGGACATGATTGCCATTTTGAAAATATTCGCCCGCCGAAGATAGCGGAAAATTATCAAATTTACAATTTGATGCCCACATACAGGATTGATGAAGTCGCCATTCAGTGTCCATAGAGCGTCTTACGACGCGTCATACGCGCCATTCACTGCGAAGTAGCAATTCCGGAGATGTGGAATGGCCTGCAAGAAGACTTCAAAGCAGGTCACGCAAACGGTAGTACAACACACCAAGCGCCACGGCAGGCACGCGTATCCATGCACCGCGCGGGAACGGCGCATGCCGGATGCGCGTAAGCACATCGAAGCGCTCCGCATGCCCGGCGACGGCTTCCGCGACCAGCCTGCCCGCCATGCCGGCCAGCGCGAGGCCATGTCCCGAAAACCCCTGCAGGTAATAGATGTTGTGGCCGAGCCGGCCGAAATCCGGCGCATGGTTGATCGTGACGTCGACGAATCCGCCCCACGTATATTGCACGTCCAGGTCGGACAGTTGCGGGAACACCGCCAGCATGCGCTGCCGCACGTGCTCCACCAGGTTGTGCGGTGTTGCGCCGCTGAATGCGTCGGCGCCGCCGAACAGCAACCGGTTGTCGGCGGTCACGCGGAAATAGTCCAGCACAAAGTTGGTATCCGATACCGCTGCGCGGCGGCGGATTAGCGTGTCCGCCCGTTCGTGCTGCATGGCCTCGGTCGCGATGATGTATGTCCCGACCGGGATGATGCGGCGCATGAGCTCGGGAGCGATGGCGCCGCCGAACTGGTCGAGGTAGACATTCCCGGTCAGTACGGCGAAACGGCATTCGACCTCGCCGGCCGGTGTTTTCAGCAGCGGAGCCGCGCCGCGCCGGATGTCCGTCACCGCGGTCCCTTCGAACAGCTGCACGCCCGCCGCGCGCGCCGCTTCGCCCAGTCCCAGGCAATACTTCAGGGGATGCAGGTGTCCTGCCTGCGGATCGTAGGCGCCCGCGTGGAACTGTTCGCTGGCGATCCATTCGCGGATTTCGGCGGCGCGTATCCACTGCATCTGGTAGCCATAGTTGCAGGCGAGATGGTCGACCCAGTCATCGAGCGCGCGCGCCTTGCGTGGCGTGATGGCCAGCGTCATGCAGCCGGGCGTGTAGTCGCAGTCGATGGCGCCGGCGGCCATGCGCGCATGCAGCAGGTGCAAGGCCTCAATGGAAATATCCCAGGCGCGGCGCGCATCCTCGCGCGAGAGCTGCCTTTCCATCGCTGCCTGTCCCGCATAGCCTGGCAGCACCTGTCCGCCATTCCTGCCAGACGCGCCCCAGCCGATGCACCTGGCCTCCAGCAATGCCACCGAATAGCCGCGCTCTGCCAGCTCCAGTGCGGCCGACAGCCCCGCATAGCCGCCGCCCACCACTGCTACATCCACGCGGACGCGCCCTTCGAGGGAAGGATGTGCGGGGGGACGCACCACGCTTGCTTCATAGTACGAGTTGTCGTTCAGCCCGGATTCTTTTTTCAGCAGCACAGGGAGTCCCGGAGGTCGGCGTCAAGTGACTCGGAAATTCTTGAACTGCCAAGGATCCTCCCTGTCGATGTCTTCGCTGAACAGCCGCTCCCTGCCTTGAAGCGGCGTCCAGTCGCCGTACACGCCCGCCATGTCGCCGAGATAGGGCCTGGCGACCTGCATGATCGCGTCATGGTCGAGCTCGTCCGGCTCGACCACGCCGGAAGAAGGATTGCGCAAGGCCCACACCATGCCGGCGAGCACACCGGCTGCGACCTGCAGGCTGGTCGCGCTGTTGTACGGGGCGAGCATTCGGACTTCCTCGATCGACAGGCGCGAGCCGTACCAGTACACGCCCTTCTCATTCCCCATCAGCAGCACACCCAGCTCGTCCATGCCGGAGACGATATCGTCGCGGATGATGCGTTCCGCCGGCTGCGGCCGCCAGTTGCGCCCCGCCATTTCATGGATCGACAGCACGGCGTCGTCACAGGGGTGATAGGCGTAATGCACGGTCGGCCGGTACACCACCTCGCCGTCCCTGCGCAACGTCAGGTAGTCGGCGATGGAAATCGATTCGCCGTGCGTGATCAGGAAGCCGTGGTATTCGCCCTCCAGCGGCGTCCAGCTGCGCACCCGGGTGGCTGCACCCGGCCGGTTCAGGTAGATTGCCGCGCCGCAGCCGAATGCATGGCGCCCGGCATCTGCCGGCCAGTGGCGCTCGTGCGTGCCCCAGCCCAGTTCCGACGGCTGCAGGCCTTCCGAGACGAAGCCTTCCACCGACCAGGTGTTGATGAATTCGCCGCGCTGCTTGCGGCGCGCGCTTGCCTGGCTGTCGCGCTCGGCGATGTGGATGACCTTGATGCCAAGTCGGCGCGCCAGCTGTGCCCAGTCCTCGCGCTGGCCAGGTTCTCCCGCGTCGATACCGTTGTCGGCGGCAAGGTTGAGCAGGGCCTGCTTGACGAAGATGGAGGCAAGGCCTGGATTGGCACCGAGCGTCACCAGCGCGGTGGGTCCGCCGGGACGCTCGCGACCGAATGCCAGTACCTGCTCGCGCAGCGCATAGTTGGAGCGCAAGGATGCGCTGCGCGATGCATCGGTATAGCCGCCTGGCCAAGGCTCGATGCAGGTATCGAGGTAGAGCGCACCGCGCCGGCGGCATAACGCAATCAGGTCGCGGGAAGACACGTCGACCGACAGGTTGAGCAGGAAATCGCCGTCGCCGACGCGCGGCTCGAGGACAGCCGCCAGGTTGTCGCGATTCAATGGCTGCACCGAAAATCCGGCCCGATACTCCCGCGCAATGGCTGCGCCGCCGGCATCGGCAGTGAGGATGCTGATTTGTTCGGGGTGGAGTTCGAAGTGGCGAAGCAGCAGCGGCAGCACGGCCTGGCCGATACTGCCGAACCCCACCATTACGACCCTGCCCGAAATGCGTGCGTATCTGCTGTGCATTGTCGTTCACTCCCGAAGTACCCGATGATGCGCGGCACCAACGGCAGCACATGGCTTCATGTGCAAAGGGAATGGAAATTGGACAGGCGAAAAACCGCGCGGTTGCAGGTGCGAGCGGATGGTTTTCCCAGGATCAAGCGCAGGCGATGTGCGGCATAGGTCCGCCTTCAACGGGTGAAGGCGCCGTCATCGCCCCCGATCAGGGATTCGGCTGCAGGTTTTGCTTGCGCGCGTCGTCCTGCGGCTCGCCCGCGACAGCATCCTGTTTGAGGAAATCGAAATCGAGCAATACCTCGTCCTGCTTCGCTTCGGCCTGCGCTTCTGCCTGCATATTGGGCTTCGGCTGGTCGAATAGTCCGGAGGGAAGTTCCGGAACGGAAGCGGCGCCCGCTTCGGGTTTGAGGAAATCGAAGTCGAGCGTATTTCCGTCGGCATTCCCGTCATCGAGTGCCGTTGTCGGCAAGTCCGGGATCGCGGCGGCTTCCTGCGCTTGCTCCTGCACCGTGTCGACCGGCTTGAGGAAATCGAAGTCGATCGGGCCGGGGCCGGACTCGCTCACCTGGGCGATGATCGGCGGCACGGCCGGCGACGGTTCCTGCGCGACAGAAGTCTCCTCGGTCGGGGCCAGGTCCGGCAGGGGAACGTCTCCCTGAAGCGTCTCAGCCGCATCAAGCTGTTGACCGGTGACCGGCTCATCGTCGACGATGCGTTCGAGCACCAGCGCCGGTTCGGACACGGTGTCCATCACCGCCGGCTCGATCGCTTCCTCACGCTTGCGGGATGCCACGTAGAGCAGATTGCCGGGATCGATTTCGCTGCCCAGCTCGGCGGCCTGCTGCCAGTCATCGCCTTCGCCTCGGGTCATGCCGTAGAGCTCGCGCGCCAGCGCGTCGAAGCCCTCGATGTCCTTGCGGCCGGCGTAGATCGACAGCAGCTTCACCCGTACCGGATGGCGGTCGGGTTGCTTGCGCAACGCCTCCTTGAGGATTTCCTCGGCCTGTACATCGCGGCCATAGGCGATGTACACGTCGGCCTCTGCCAGGGGATCGACCTCGTGGTTCTGGCCGAGGCCGGTCGGCAGCAGCAGGCCGGTACCAAGCGCGGTGGTCATCGTATCGGCCGAGGCCATGTGCTGCGTCGTCTTGTCGCCGCCCGCGCCGGCATGCAAGGTCGCGCCGGACGGATTCTTCGCTTTCCGGCGCCGGTTGAGGAAGATGCCGGCAGCGCCCAGCAGCGCCACCAGGAATGCGGCGCCGGGCAGCAGGTAAGTGCTGCTGTCGGATTCGGCAGGAGGCGGAGGCGCAACCGGCTTGGGCGTTGCGGGCGCCGGCGCAGCCGCTGGTCTGGTTTCAGGGGCTGGCGCGGCTGCGGTCGCGGAGACCGTGGTCACCGTGGTATTGGCGGGTGCGGTCTCGGTAGGCTTGGCTTCGGCGCCTGCTGTCACCGCAGGCTGCGCGGGCGCTGGATCGGCGGGGGCAACGGGCTTGGTGCCGGCCTTCGCAAGTTCATTCTGCTTCTGCAGTTCCGCCAGCAGTTTGTTAGTGACGTCGATGAGCTTCTGCAACTCATCGATTTTCTGCTCGAGCACCTTCACGCGGGCATTGGCCTCGGCGACGGATTTTTCCATCGTCGCGTAATCTTCCAGCGCGATGACGCCGGCCTTGTCGTCGGTCGCCGATGTGGCCGTCACGCCGGACAGGGTCAGCCGCGGTTTTGTAGCTGCCGGGGCAGCCTGTTTCCTGGCCGATGCCTGGGCAGCCGGCGGGCGTGCAGGCGCCGGAGCGGTAGCGGCGCGCGCAACCGGTTTGGCCGCGGGTTTGGCTGCAGGCTTCGCGGCGGGCGCCTGCGCCGTTGCTTCGCCTTGGACGGGCGCCACAACCGCTGTCTGCACACCATCCAGTCCCGCCGGGTCGAGCAGGAAGACATACTCGCGCACCACGCGCCCACTGTTGCTGCTCAGTTCGAGCAACATGTCGACAAACGGTTCGTTCAGCGGCTGGGTGGAAGTGACGCGCACGAACTGCTTCTCGCCGCGCTGCTCCACCGCGAAGCGCAACGACATCAGTGCCGGATTGAATTCGATATTGGCATTGCGGTAGGCCTCGAATGAGGCCAGCCGGACCGTGAGCAGGCCTTCATCCTGGCGAGATACCGACACCAGTTCGATCTCGGCGCGCAAGGGCTGCCCGAGCGAAGACAGGACGGTCAGGTCCCCCCATCCTGCGGCGTCGGCATTGGAAAACAACATTGCCAAGGCGACGGCTGCGCTCAGCTTCTTCAGTTGAAACGCGATCGGTTTCTGGTGGAATGACAAGTACATCGGGGGAGACCGGATTGTGGGAAGCAAACACTTAGACAAGTTATCGTATGGCTTGCCTAATGGCACGTCAACGATTCTTCTGCCCCACGCAGCATTCCTTGCATGAACGACAAGCAGCGCACGCAACAAGCCGCGTCCGGCCCATGGCGTTTTGATATCTTTTCCATGGGCAGGCAGTATTGCCCTGCCAACGCGGAATGGTCATCAGGAACGGTCTCTCCAACATACGCTTGTCACCTCGCCGATGGCGGCAAGCTTTGCCGTCCTTCCGGGCGGGGCAAAGCCGTGTCTCTCGAAAACGTCCCTTCGTCGAAACTCACCCGCAGGTCCTCCGCCGCACTCGCCCCGCTATGGCGGGCGAATAACGCAATCGCGTACGCTTTCATCGCGTTATCGCGTTCCTCGTCGTTCAATTCACCCCACGGTTTGCCGCGATGCTGCGCGATCACTTCCTCGATGGAAAACTCGACCGATGTGTCCACGCCCTTGCCTTCGATTCTTGCCTTGATGCCTTCCATGATGATTGCTCCTGTATTTGGATTGCCCGGGCGTGAAAGCGAAAGACATGCCGGTTGGCGATGGCATGAACTGTTGCCGGAATTTTCACTCTAGAGAGTGTCATGAACTGGAGCATGAACATGGACGTGGAAATGATTTACCGCCAGGCCGATGGCTCGCAGACCATCCTTGGAATCAGGAAAATGGACGGCATTCCGGATATCGGCAAGCCGTTTGAACTCGATGACCGTCAGTTCGTCGCGAAATCGTATTCAGGGCCGGATGCGCAGGGGCGTTACCGGCTCTTCCTCGAGGATGAGCCGGGCGCGACGAGGCACTAGGACACTGGGGCACTAACGATGACGACTGCGCTCGCGGTCGATGGAACGCGCTCGCGCACCCAGCTGGAAATGGATCGGCTGACGGATCACAACATCGAACACTACGCTGCCGGCAGCCGGACGGAGATCCATGAACGGATTCATGCGCTGGAGCGCGAATGGGACATCGAACGTGTCCTGAAAACGAATGGCACAGCGCTCGCACTGGCCGGGCTCGTGCTGGGCGCAACCGTGGACAGGCGGTGGCTGGCGCTGCCTGGCGTGGCGCTCGCTTTCCTGCTGCAGCAAGGCGTGCAGGGATGGTGCCCGCCTCTTGACTCCCTGCGGCGGCTCGGATTCCGCAGCCGGGACGAGATCGATCGCGAGAAGAATGCGCTCAGGTTGGCACTGGAGTGGCCCTAGGAGCCTGCGCCCCTCTTTCATTCAACGGAAAATTGTTCAGTGCGACTTACGCAGGCAAGGATAATTTCGCCGCTTGTAGGCGCCGAATGAATGCGCCAGCCTGCCATGCGCAGGCTTGGTGCTCGTTTCGTACAGGCACCGCGCTGCGATCTGGAACCATGCTTCGGTCGGCAGCAGGTGCCGTGCGGCAGGAAACAATTCTTCTTCCTCCAGCGACAGGAGCACAAGGATGTGCCGGCAATAGAGTTCGATGGTTGACACCAGCGCATCGATGTCGACGTCGACACCGGCCGCCGCGCGTTCGAACTGGCTGCACACGTACAGCAGGATGCGCATCGCATCGGTACAGAGCGTATCGAGCCGCTGCAGCAAATCGCCTGCCCCCGCCGGTGCCTCCCGCAGTGCCGGAATCACGTAGAGTTCCACGGTACGTTGATGGCAGTACCTGTCGACCTGCATCAGCTTGTGCAGGACGCGCTCCAGCCAGGCGCAGTCGACGCCGCCAGCGCACGCAGACGACGCGTCCTGCAGGCACTGTTCCAGTTTTCCGAGAATGCGGCGTGCATTCTGCTGCTCGCTCGACAGCACCACCATGGAATAGGTCGTGGTCAGCATGGTGCGAATTCCATTGTCTTTGTTGCATGTCCAACACGTGTCGAAGGGTACATGAATGGAATTGCCAAAGCATCAACGCGGCTTGACCCGAGTCAACGAAAACACAAGCGGCGCCGGACTATCTTCAAAAGACGTTTCACTGCGGAAAACGTTTGATTCGAATCAACGGCGAATCGACGGTTTTTGCTGCGATGGAGAAATGGGCAAAAGGGACCCGAAGAGGCGGATGACAACGGGGAACGGGCTGCGCCGTTCCCCTTTTCAGAGAGTAGTCAAACGAGGCCGAGGATGCGGCCGATCTCGGCGATGTAGCGGCTGTCCTGCAGCACTTCGCTTTCCACGCGCGCAGTCATGTCCTGCAGCGTGCCGCGCACCGTGTGCAGTTTTTCCTTCACCAGCACGTGCTGGTCATCGCCTTCGGCGAGCACTTGCTTGAGCGTTTCGATTTCCTGCCGGAGCGCCTGGACGTTGGGCTGGTCCGCAGGCGCATTTGCCAGTTCCCGCTCCATGGCCGCCACGAGGCTGCGTACGCGGTCGAGGCTGAATGCATGATCTTGCGCTGCGGAAGATCCCTGATCCCTGTTCTCGTTCGAAGTCATGGCTGCGGTCCTTGTTGAGTGGCACACGGATTCATTGTAGACCTGCCGGGGCTTTCCGGTAACCCACATTTCGCCCGTCGTGCGATTTTCATTCGCGATTTATGGTCTATGGTGATGATAGGTCGCGCGGGTTCAAGCGCACAGCATTTTTTCCTGAATGGAGCACGCAATGAAATCCATACATCCCTCCTCGCCGGCGTACCAGCCCGGTAGGCATCTCGAGGTACTGGACGAACCGGTGCACGATCCGCTTCGCGATGCCGAAAAATTGTCATCGCCCGCGGTGTGCACGGATTGCGGCGCGGTGTATCAGGCCGGGCACTGGGAATGGACGTCGGCGCCCTCGCATGCGACGCAGATGCGTTGCCCGGCCTGCCGGCGAATCGCCGACGGCAAGCCCGCGGCGCACGTCACCATCACCGGACCTGTCGCCCAACAGCACGCGGACGACATTGCGCGGCTGGTACGCGATGTGGAACATCGGGAAAAAACCGCACATCCGTTGCGCCGGGTGATGGCAATCGATGCCCATGGGGACGAGACCGAGGTCAGGACGACTGATGTACATCTGGCGCAAGACATTTGCGATGCGCTGCTGGATGCGTACAAGGGAAAGATGAATGTAGATTACGACGAGGATGAGAAGTTGCTGAGGGTGAAGTTGATTGCGTGATTGCGTGGTTGCATTCCGAGGCTGTGCGTGCGGGTGATTGCGATTGATTGTCCGCACACCTTTCCCCGTCGTTCCCGCTCAGGCGGGAACGACGGGGAAATGCCAATGCGATAGCGAAGCCATTCGCCCGCACCCGACCGGACGGCAACTACTCTAATCCAGCGCCGCTGTCGACTTCACCTGCTGCCGCAGCGCGAACTTCTGGATCTTACCGGTCGAGGTCTTCGGCAGTTCGCCGAACACCACCGCGCGCGGCACCTTGAATCCGGCGAGATGCTGCTTGCAGTGCGCGATGATGTCCTCGGCCTTCACTTCCGCTCCCGGCTTCACCTCGACGAAGGCGCACGGTGTCTCGCCCCACTTCGGATCCGGTTTCGCCACCACGGCCGCCGACATGATCGCCGGATGACGGTACAGCACGTCCTCGACCTCGATGCTGGAAATATTTTCGCCGCCGGAGATGATGATGTCCTTGCTGCGGTCCTTGATCTTCACATAGCCGTCCGGGTTCATCACCGCCAGGTCGCCGGTGTGGAACCAGCCGCCGGCAAAGGCTTCCTGCGTGGCCTTTTCGTTCTTCAGGTAACCCTTCATCGTGATGTTCCCGCGGAACATGATCTCGCCCATGGTCTCGCCGTCGGCGGGCACCGGCTGCATCGTGTCCTGGTCCATCACGGTGATGCCCTGCTGCAGGTGATAGCGCACGCCCTGGCGCGCATTCAGGCGCGCACGCTCGCCGATGTCGACCTGGTCCCAGGACTCATGCTTCACGCATACCGACGCCGGACCGTAGACCTCGGTCAGGCCGTAAACGTGGGTGATGTCGAAGCCCATCTTTTCCATGCCTTCGATCATCGAAGCCGGCGGCGCGGCGCCGGCGACCATGGCCTTGACCTTGTGGTCGATGCCGGCCTTCAGCTCGTCGGGCGCGGCCAGCAGCAGGCTGTGCACGATGGGCGCGCCACAGTAGTGGGTGACCTTGTGCTCGCGGATCAGGTTCAGGATCGCGGGCGCTTCGACCTTGCGCAGGCAGACGTTGACGCCGGCGCGCGCGGCGACCGTCCACGGGAAGCACCAGCCGTTGCAATGGAACATAGGCAGGGTCCACAGGTAGACCGGATGCTTGGGCATGTCCCATTCGAGGATGTTGGATACCGCGTTGAGCAGCGCGCCGCGGTGGTGATAGACCACGCCCTTGGGATTGCCGGTGGTGCCGGAAGTGTAGTTCAGGCAGATCGCCTGCCATTCGTCGGCGGGCAGTTGCCAGTCGTAATTCACATCGCCGCCGGCGATGAAGGATTCGTACTCAATGGTGCCGATGCGCTCGCCCACTCCGGCATATTCCGGGTCGTCGGCGTCGATCACCAGCGGCTTGCGGCTGGAGAGTGCCAATGCCTTTTCCATCACCCCGGAAAATTCGCGGTCGACAATGACGACCTTCGCTTCGCCGTGGTCGAGCATGAAAGCGATCGATTCGGGATCGAGGCGGGTGTTGAGCGAATTGAGCACGGCGCCGGTCATCGGCACGCCGAAATGCACTTCAACCATGGGCGGTGTGTTGGGCAGCATGACGGCGACGGTATCGCCGAGGCCGACGCCGGACTTCGACAGTGCCGATGCGAGTTGACGGCAGCGCGCATAGGTCGCCGCCCAGCTGCGGCGGATGTTACCGTGGATGACCGCGAGTCGCTCGGGATACACTGCCGCCGCGCGTTCAATGAAGGTCAGCGGCGACAGTGAGGTGTAGTTGGCTGCGTTGCGTTCGAGACCGCTGTCGTACATGTGAGGCATGGCTTTCTTCTCCAAGTTGAACTGCGCGTGGTGGTCAGTGGGCGAAGCATAGCGATGTTCTTTTGCCAACGCCATACCGTAAAGTTACGACGTCCGCACCAGATGATTTCCTTCCGGAAAGTGCGATGCGGACGGTGCACACCGCCTTGCGGTTCGGGAAATCACTTCTTCACAAGCGCACAGCGTGACTGTGAGAGAGGCTGGAAAGCTTCGGCCGCCGGGATCACCGCCTGCACGTTGTAGTAGTCCCACGGGGTCTTCGACTCTTCCGGTTTCTTCACGCGCAGCAGGTACATGTCGTGCACCATGCGGCCGTCCTCGCGGATCATGCCGTTGGTGGCGAAAAAGTCGTTGACCGGCATCTTCTTCATCTGCGCCATCACCTTCCGGGTGTCGTCGCTATTGACCGCCTTGATCGCCTTCAGGTAGTGCATGACCGCCGAATACATGCCGGCCTGTACCATGGTCGGCATGCGCTTCTGCTTCTCGAAAAAGCGCTTCGACCAGGCGCGTGTCGCGTCGTTCAGGTTCCAGTAGAAGCCTTCGGTCAGGTACATGCCTTGCGTCGCCTTCAGGCCGAGAGTGTGGATGTCGCTGATGAACATCAGCAGGCCGGCCAGCGATTGTTTCGGCGTGAGGCCGAATTCAGCGGCTTGCTTGATCGCGTTGATTGTGTCGCTGCCGGCGTTGGCCAGGCCGACGACTTGCGCCTTCGAAGTCTGCGCACTGACGAGGAAGGATGAGAAGTCCGAACTGGGGAATGGGTGGCGCACCGCGCCGACCACGGTGCCGCCGTTGGCCTTGATCACTTCCGACGCATCCTTTTCGAGCGATACGCCAAACGCGTAGTCGGCGGTCAGGAAGAACCAGCTCTTGCCGCCCTGCTTCACCACCGCACGGGCAGTGCCATTGGACACCGCATAGGTGTCATAGGTCCAGTGCACGGAGACATCGTTGCAGTCCTCGTTGGTGACACGTGTCGAGGCCGCACCGGAGATCAGTGCGATGCGGTTCTTTTCCTTCGCGATCTTCATCACCGCCAGCGCGGTGGAGGTGGTGACCAGTTCGCTGACCGCGTCCACCTTGTCGATGTCAAACCACTCGCGCGCCCGGTTGGCCGCGATGTCGCCTTTGTTCTGGTGGTCGGCCGAGACGATCTCCACCTTGAAGGACGGTTTCTCCGATGCCATGAAGTCTTCTGCCGCCATGCGCGCGGCCAGCACGGCGCCGCTACCGGCGATGTCTGAATAAGTGCCGGACAGGTCGGTCAGCACGCCGATCTTGACGACGTTGTCGGAAATCTGTGCGGATGCGGGCGCGGCGGCCAGCGCGAACAGCACACTGGAACAGGCGGCGGCGAGCGCGGTCTTGCGAACGAGGCGGATCATGCGTGTCTCCTTTTATGATTGGTCCGGGATACCCCCGCTCTGGATATTAGGAAGGAAGGGTTGCGCAAGTTTTTCGCAAATGTATCGAATCGTAACGGGATGCTTTTTCGCGCCTTGTGCGATGATTACAATCTCTCTGAACTGATTCGGGGAATGCATTATGGCCGCACAAGCTGACGATATCTTCGGCGATCTCGAGAACCGGATGGCCATGCTCCAGGCCGGCCTGGACCTGATCGACCAGGGCTTCACGCTGTTCGACCAGGATCTGCGGCTGGTGGCCGGCAACCGAGCCTTCGCCACACTGCTCGAATTCCCCGGCGAACTGATGCGCATCGGCACGCCCTTCGAAGCCTTCATGCGCTACAACGCCGAGCGCGGCGAATACGGCCCGGGCGATGTCGAAACCCTGGTCAGGGAACGCGTCGATGCCGCGCGGCAGTTCCTGCCGCACTACGCCGAGCGCGAGCGCCCGGGCGGGCAAATCATCGCTATCCGCGGCGTACCGCTGCCGCACCGCGGATTCGTCACGCTGTATACCGACATCACCGAGCAGCGCAAGGCGGAGAAGATGATCCGCGAGCGCAATGCCGACCTGGAGCAGCGAGTGCAGGAGCGCACGCGGGAACTGCGGCGCAGCGAGGCGGCGCTGATGCAGGCGCAGAAGATGGAAGCCGTAGGCCAGCTGGCGGGCGGCATTGCGCATGACCTGAACAACATGCTGACCGTCGTGCTCGGCAACCTGTCGGCGCTGGAAGAGCGCACACGCGGCAGCAGCGAGGTGCAGGAGCTGGTCGAGCCCGCCCTGCTCGCGACCCGGCGCGGCGCGGCACTGATCAAGCGCTTGCTGACCTTTTCCCGGCAGCAGCCGCTGGAGCCGCGCCCCGTCGATGTCGCCGAACTGATCAAGGGGTTCAAGACGCTGCTGCGCCGCTCGTTACCAGAGAACATCGCGCTGTCGCTGCGGTTCGACGAGGTCCTTGCGCAGGCGATGACCGACCCGCACCAGCTCGAAAGCGCACTGCTCAATCTCTGCCTCAATGCGCGCGACGCAATGACTTCCGGCGGCACGCTCACGCTTTCCACCGCGGTGCTGCAGGTGGATGCAGGCGAAGCCGCGTCACTCGGCATGGGGCCCGGCCGCTACGTCAGCATCACCGTCGAGGACACCGGCCACGGCATGGACAGCCAGACGCTGATGCGTGCCTGCGAGCCCTATTTCACGACCAAGCGTTTCGGCAGCGGCAGCGGCCTGGGGCTGGCGATGGTGTACGGTTTCGCGCAGCAGTCGGGCGGCGCACTGCGCATCCGCAGCGCGCCAGGCGAAGGCGCGGCCGTTTCGCTGCTGCTGCCCGCTACCGAAAAACCCTCCATGCCCGCCGCAGAACCGGCGCTCACCTCCTCGCGCGCGCGGACCTCACCGCTGGTGCTGCTGGTGGAAGATGACGCCGATGTGCGGCAGGTGGTGCGCCGCCAGCTGCTCGATCTCGGCTATACGGTCGTCGAAGCCGCCGACGGCCGCGAGGCGCTGGAGATGCTGGCCCAGATCGACGAAATCCGCTTCGTGATATCGGACGTAGTGATGCCAGGCGGCCTCGACGGGCCGGCACTGGCACGCAACGTCCGCGCCACACGTCCGGACATCGGCATCCTCCTCATCAGCGGCTACGACCAAGGCAGCGCCGGCGCGGATGAATTCCCGCTGCTCGACAAACCGTTCACCAAGCCGGAACTCGCGACCGCCCTCGCCGGGTGCATCGCATGAACGCTCCCGGCGCGGACCGCCTGATCGTCGTCGTGGAGGACGACCATCTCGTTGCCCGCACGCTGCAGACGACGCTGCGCGATTTCGGCTTCACCGCTGAATGGTGCCGTACCGGCGCGGAACTGATGCGCCTGGTGCAGACGCGCACGCCGGCACTGTGCATCATCGACCTCGGCCTGCCCGACAGCGACGGACTCGACCTCGTTCGCCGTTTGCAGGCAGAACAGCGCTGCGGCATCCTGATCGTCACCGGCCGCGGCTTCCTCACCGATCGCGTGATCGGTCTGGAGTTGGGCGCGGACGACTACATGACCAAGCCCTTCGAGCCGCGCGAACTGGTGGCGCGCGTGCGCAGCATCCTGCGCCGCACCGGCCGCGGCGGGCCGGAAACCCATGCGGCAAAAACGGCCGTGCGCCGCGCGCGCTTCGCGGAGTGGCAGTTCGAACCGGCCAATCTCACCCTGACCGACAAGGCCGGCAAGAGCGAAGAGCTGAGCGCAGCCGAGGCGCGCCTGCTCACTCTCTTCCTGGAAAACCCCAACCGCATCCTCGACCGCGAACGCCTCGCCGGCAGCCGCGACCTGTCGCCCTTCGACCGCAGCATCGACGTGCGCGTCTCGCGCCTGCGCAAGCGGCTGCGCGATTCGCCCAGCCATCCGGTGCTGATCAAGACCGTCTATGGCGCGGGCTACCTGTTTGCCGGCCGCGTGGAGTGGGATGAGGGCTGAAGCAGCCGGTCGATCACGTTGCGCGTGATCCTGTCCACGCGCGCATCCTGCCCCAGCACCTGCGCCCAGTCCGTCGTGCCCGCCGTGAAGACGATGCCGTTGCGCGAAAAGATGCCCATCGTCGCCGCATGGATGCCTTCCTCTGCCTTGTGCATTTCGCGCGGCGGGCGTTCCTGCCAGCCGGGGCCGAGCAGGCCCGCGGCAAGAAGGCGGAAGCCCGGCGGCGTGCCGCAGCGCGCAGCGTCTCTTGACAGCGTCGCAATGCCGGCCCCCGCGTCGAAGACATCCAGCGGAGCGCCATCACATTCATAGCCGACCACCGGCGGCGAGGTATCCCTGCCCAAGGATTGACCGTTACGCAGGCCGGTCCCCTCGAAGACCCAGTGCCTGTCGTCCTGCACAATGTATCCAGAGGTCTCGCGCGGTCCGTCCCACCATCCGCCGCCGTGCCGGTAGCTCACGCCGGTCAACGCATCCTCCGGTCGCGCCGCGCCTGTCACGGGCCACCAGTGATCGAGCGCGCCCTTCGGTCCGCCCTGGTGGCATACGATCGCGCTGCCGCCGTCGACTACATGGATACGCCACCAGCACAGGTTGGCGCCGAAGAAGGCAAGGTTGCCGCCGGCGGAGACGAAGTCTTCCATGCGGTCGCGCGTGGTCTCGCTCCAGTACTCGTCGTGGCCGACGCTGAGCACCAGCCGGTAACGGCCAAGCAGGTCCGGGTCGCGGTGGATGTCGAAGTCGGTGCAGACCTCGGGCGAGTAGCCCTCGCGCAGCAGCCAGCGGATGAAACGCGCATCCCAATGGGCGAAGGTCTGGCGCGGCGAACCCAGGTCGTAGTGGTCGAGCGCGCCCCAGGTGTCACCGCCGATACCGCCGCCCGGCCTGTGCAGGGAGACGCGCGCACCGGGTGGATCGTTCGAGAAGGTCTGGCCGGTGTAGAAGCAGCCGCCGCCGGTGCAGTTGTAGGCGTGGTAGGTGGCCAGCGGGATCTTGTACAGCAGCTTGCTGCGGCCCGTGCCGCGCACGACGAACAGGACTGCGGCGCTGGTCATCGCGAGGCTGAGCAGGATGCCGTCTGGTTCCTGCAGGTGGGCGATGTAGACAGCGGAAGGCCAGTGTTCGGGAATGTCGAAGGTGTATTGCGGCCATTGCCAGTCGTCGGCTGCGCCGCGTGGGGCGGCCTGTTGGCCTTCGAGCCAGTTTGTTTCGTGCACGGGAATGAGGCCGTCGGCCCAGCGGTGGAAGGCGATGCGGAAGCGAGGGGCGTCAGTGGCGATGTGCAGGATGAGTTGTTCGCCTGGGAAGACGCTGGCTTGATGTGGATAGCCGCGGATCATCTGCAACCTCCAGCATGAGTCACATTGCCGTGCTCGAGTGCGGCCACCGCTGTCCGCACTCGCAATCCTCTTACCCCGTCATTCCCGCGAAGGCGGGAATCCATGCGGAGATTGCACATCAGGCTCACTATGGATGACCGTTCCTCGAAACTGCGGCCTCCGGCCTCGTTTTCCCGCCTTCGCGGGAATGACGGGGAAGAAGAGGCTGTGATGATTGCCGCTGTCGCCCGCAATTTACCTTCGCCCCTACGCCACCGCCTCCGGCTCCACCTTCTTCCGTATCAGGAACGGTGGCATCGCCAGTGCATGCATCGGTGTGCGGCGGAACGATTCCAGCGCCTGTGCAGGTGTCTCGACGATCGGCTCCTCCTTGCGGTTGTATGACGTATTGAGCAGGACAGGCACGCCGGTGCGCGCATCGAAGGCCTGCAGCAGCATCCGCAGCAGAGGGTCATCCTTTTCGCCAACCGTCTGCAAGCGCGCCGTACAGTCGACATGCGTCACCGCAGGAATGATCTCGGCCACCTCCTGGCGCACCGGCGCAGCAAACTGCATGAAGGGCGAAGGGCGTCGAATATCGAAGAATTCCTCCGCACGTTCCAGCAGCACGATGGGCGCAAGCGGCCGGAACCATTCCCTCTCCTTCACCTTCGCATTGATCCAGTCGCGCACATAACCGTGCCGCGGGTCACCGAGGATGCTGCGATGGCCGAGCGCGCGCGGGCCGAACTCGCTGCGCCCCTGATAGAGCGCAACAACCTTGGTGTCGCACAACAGGTCGACCACATGTGCACACAGTGCCAGCGTGTCGTCGATACGTTCGACGATCAGGTCGTCCGCGCCGCGTACCGCCTCTTCGATGTCATTGTTGCGCGGCTCCGGCCCGAGGAAGTCGCTCTCCCAGCGCCAGTCGCAGCGCAAGCCTGCCAGCTCGGTCAGGCCATACACCGCGCAACCGAGCGAGGTGCCTGCGTCGCTCGGCGCGGGCGGAATGAAGACGCGGCGGAACGGCGTCTCGCACAGCAGCCTGTCGTTAGTCGAGCAGTTGAGTCCGGTGCCGCCGGCGAAGCACAGGTTCTCCGCGCCAGTCTCCCGGTGCAACCAGCGCGCGACCTCGAGTACCGCTTCCTCGAAGGCACGCTGCCCGGCAGCGGCGAGGTTGGCGATGTCGGCAAAGCGTGCGCTGTCGCCGCTGACATAACGGAAGCGTCCACGCTCACGAAGGATGTCGAACCAGCGCGACGGGATCGTCACCTGCGGCCCTTCCACTTCCAGCGGTGGCAGACCGAGCGCATTCGGGTCGCCGTGCGGCGCCATGCCCATCACCTTGCCTTCGTTGCCCTCGCCGGGGAAGATCGCCTGCGTGAGCAGGAAGTAGAACATGCCGAGGCCGACCAGGCGCTGCTCGTTGCGATCCCACAGTTGCTTGGCAATGCATTCGATGCGGCTGCGATCGGCCCGGTAGAAAGACGACACCTCGCGCCAATCGCCGGGGACACCGGCCGCGCCGCGCCATTGCTCGGTGAATTCCGACACCGGACTGCCCTGCCCGTCGATGATCATCACCGCGGCCTCCTCGAAGGGAGAGGGATGGAACACGCTGTACACATGCGAGAGGTGATGGGAGATGCGGGCCCGCTTGCAATTCGGTGCGAGGCGGATGACTTCGGCCAGTTCCTTTTCGTAGGCGTCGAGATTGTCGATCTCGCTGTCGGATGAATAGCATTCGACGAGGACATCGATGCCGCCGTCGAGGGCGGCGAGCTGCGGCACGTAGACCTTGCGGAAATCGTCCACCTTGCCCCAGTGGTGCTTCTGTCGCGTCAGGCGTTCCTTCTGTATCGCGAACACGACGCTCGAGCCTTCCATCAGGCAGATGCTCGCATCCTGCGTGCGGTTCACGCCCAGTATCCTCGGTGCATCGCTCATCCTTGGTCTCCTTGTCAGTGCAGCGCTTGCCATGAATAGCCGTCGTCGGTCTTCCGCAACCGCCCCACTCCGGGCGCAGGCGCGTGCGGGCACACCAGCAGCGCATCGCGCTCGACGGCCAGCTTGAAGAGCCACGCGCGCGTCCGCGGCGTGAGCTCGGGATGGGTATCGAAGGCGCTCACCCAGTCCGGGTGGGCGAAATGCAGCGGATGGTGGCAGACGTCGCCGAGGAAGAAGGCGACCTGGCCTTCCGATTCGATCACGACAGTGGTGTGGCCGGGCGTGTGGCCGGGCGTGGGCATCAGGGAAATCTCCGGCGACAGACGCACTGCGCCATCATCGAGATCGAGCTGGCCGAGCGCATCGAGCGAGGCCAGCTGTTCGTCGAACTCGGGCACATGGCCGGGCCCGCCGAACCACTCCCAATCCGCCCGCGCGAGATGGTAGTGCGCGCACGGAAAACTGGGCGTGCGCTCGCCACCGTGCAGAACAGTATTGCCCTTTATATGGTCACCGTGCCCGTGCGTGAGGATCACCATGCCGACCTGGTCGCGACGGTAACCGGTACGGTCGAACTCTTCAAGCAGGTGCCCTGTCTTGCCGCCGTGCGTGTCGGCGCCGTACCCGGTATCGATGACCGTCAGATTGTGTCCTGTGTCGACCAGTCCATAGTTATGCCCGACCGGAATCTTGCCTTCGGTGTCGACGTTGACACTGGCGCGCCACTCGGCCTCGGGAACATTGTGAAAAAAATAGTGCGCGGGGAAACGCCATGTCCCGTCGTCGAGGATAGTGAGCTGGATACGGCCGACTGGAAATTTCCGCAAGTCCTTGCCCCCGTGATCGTGCCGGTTCTTACCGGATCGGCAATGGAAATTTTGAGAAGGTCTGCCGGGGATTAGTTCGGATGCGTTGGAAAATTTTCTAGCACGGGGGGCAACTCTTGCCGGGCGTGCAACTGTACAGCGGGCACGCCGCTTCGCGGAATTACATTTCCTTACGGAACAAAACCTCAGGCTGTTGGTCTACCGCCAATGCAATTGGAATGGATTGCATACTTTCCGTAGACACAGGGTGGATGAAATGAAGTGGTTTTATGAATGGCGGCTCAAGCGGGTTCGCGCGGAGATTGCAGCACTCGAAAGCTCGACCAAGGTACGGTTGCTGGACGACTACACCGGCCATTCGCGGCTGCGTGTACTGTACAAGATGGCAAGCAGCATTCAGAAGCGCCTGGCGAAGTACGACACCGCGAAGGAAGAGCTGAAGGAGCCGGCCGGTGATCTGAAACAAACAACCTGACGGCAGCGTCCGGCACAATCGGCCGTGCGCACCGAGTGACGGCCGGAATCTTGAGGCAGGCATGCGGAGCCTGCCTTTTTTCTTAGTTCAACGGGATGACAATGAAGCTATTCAGAATGCTGTTCCTCTTCGCCGCCATGGCAACCGCATCTGCCTTTGCCGCCGATGCACCGTCGCAGGAGGCGCCGGACGAACTGGTCAAGCGCGTCACGCAGGAAGTGATGGATACCGCCAGGACCGACAAGGAGATCAAGGCCGGCAACCGCAGACGTATCTTGCAGGTGGTGGAGCAGAAGATCCTGCCGCATGTCGACCTCGAGCGCGCCGTGTCGCTTGCCGTCGGCCGGCACTGGCGGGAGGCGACGCCGCAGCAGCGGCAACAGCTGATCGATGAATTCCGCACCATGCTGATCCGCACCTATGCAGGCGCGCTGTCGCTGGTCGGTGACCAGAAGCTGGTGTACAAGCCGCTGCGCGCCGATCCGGACGATACGGAGGTGGAAGTGCGATTTGAAGTCCGGCAACTGCGTGGGCACGAGCCGGTGCAGGTGAGCTATCGCCTGTACAAGACGCAGGACGGGTGGAAGGTATATGACGTCAATGTGCTCGGCGTGTGGCTGGTCGAGACCTACAAGAGCAGCTTCAACACCGAGATTGCGCAGGGCGGGATAGACGGGCTGATCCGCACGCTGTCGGCCAAGAACAAGGAGCTGGCGGCGCGGTTCGCAGACCCGTCTTCGTAAGTACACAGGCACGACTGCGCTCTCTGGTACAGTTGACGGATTGCATTCCCCCAATATGCCAACAGGAGCGCTCTTGATGCAGAGGAAGGCTTTTACCGGTTTCACCTTTGCCGAATTCCATTCGCTGCCGGTCAATTTCAGCTTCGCGTCCTTCCGCGAGCTGACGCCACTGGACGATGCGAACGTCTGGGAATTCCTGCTCGAGCGCAACAGCGGCATCATTGGCGTCAAGCGCAAGCACACGGCGCTCGACAACCTGGAGAAAATCTTCCTCGCGACCTTCCGCCTGGCGAATACCATCGGCTTCCGCGCGATGACACTGCGCGACCTGTGCCGTGAGACCGGGCTGTCGATGGGCGGTCTGTACGGCTATATCCAGAGCAAGGACCAGATCGCGGCGATGATCGAAGATGTGATTCGCCATATCGGCCAGCTGTCGCACAAGTGGTTCAGCCACATCAAGGACCCGCTCGACCAGGTGGAGTCCATGCTGCGCGGTATCATCTATTTCTCCGAACTGCTGCAGCCCTGGTTCTATTTTGTGTTCCTCGAATCGCGCGCGCTCGCGCAGGACCAGAAGGACATCGCCAAGGAAGCCGAGCTGAACATGCAATCCCATCTCGGCGCCCTGCTCAATGCCACCGGCGCGCTGCCGCAAGCCGATGCGCACCTGCTCGCCGCGCACTGCATGGCGCTGGTGCATGACTGGCACCTGAAACGCTGGAAATTCCGAGCGGCGAACATCACGCCCGATGCCTTCGCCGACAGCGTGGTCGGCCTCGTGCGCGCACGCGTATTGCAAGTTCAACAACTCGCTTGAGCTGCATCACGCTGCGGTCACCCTTGCATCTTTCGAAATCTTTACTAGCATGAAGAAAACCGAGCGCTTGCTCGGTTTTTCTGTGCGCACCACCGTTTATCCGAACGGCACCAGTGCGTGCTGGCATTCCCTGCTTCAACCAAATAAGAGCGGTTTTCCCCCGAATGTATGGGCCCCATACATTCGGGGGAAAACCGCTCTAAATAAATACCAATTCAAGGAGACAATGGATGAATAGACTCATCGGGAAGTGCTTTGCCTTAATACTTGGTGTCCTTGCCCTGCTGCCTGCTACTTCTTGGGCGAGTGGATACACACAGACCCGTTATCCGATCGTGCTGGTGCATGGCTTGTTCGGCTTCGACAACATCGGTCCGGTGGACTACTGGTACGGCATCCCCTCGGCGTTGCGCAATGACGGCGCTCGGGTGTATATCGCGCAGGTGTCGGCCGCGAACAGTACCGAAGTGCGCGGTGAACAACTGCTCACCCAGGTCCGCCAGATCCTCGCCGCCACCGGCGCGAGCAAGGTGAACCTGATCGGCCACAGCCACGGCGGCCCCACCATCCGCTATGTCGCCTCGGTCCGTCCCGACCTCGTCGCGTCTGTAACCAGCGTCGGCGGCGTGCACAAGGGCTCGAAGGTGGCCGACATCCTGCTCGGCGTCGCACCCGACGGCTCGCTGTCGCAGGCGGTGCTGGGCTCGATCGCGACAGGCCTCGGCCAGTTGCTCAGCTTCCTGTCGGGCAGCCCGACCATGCCGCAGAATTCGATTGCCGCCGCCAAGTCACTCAGCACGGCGGGCTCGGCGAAATTCAACGCCTCTCATCCGCAAGGCGTGCCCACCACCGCATGCGGCGAAGGCGCGTACCAGGTCAACGGCGTGCATTACTTCTCCTGGAGCGGCGCCAAGCCCTATACCAACATCCTCGACGTGCTCGACCCGGCACTGGCATTGACCTCGCTCGCGTTCAGCGGCGCGAAGAACGACGGCCTGGTGGCCAGCTGCTCCACCCGCCTCGGCCGCGTGATCCGCGACGACTATGCGATGAACCACCTGGACGAGGTCAACCAGACCATCGGCCTGGTCAACATCTTCGAGACCAATCCGGTCACGCTGTATCGCCAGCAGGCCAATCGACTGAAGAACCTTGGCCTGTAAGGTGATCGCATGCCGATGACCAGGCAGGGCTTGATGATCGGCGCGGCGGCCCTGGTGGCCGCCTTTGCCGCTTTTACTTCGATGCATGGTGCCGACCAGGTGGAAGTGGTTGCGCCGGTACCGCAGCAGGACCTCTTCGCCTTCGTGCGCTCACTGGAAGGCACGGTCCCGGACGGCAAGGTCGAGGCCGCCGCCGGCGAGTTCGTCGCCAGCGCGGGACTGGTCCAGCTGTTCGACTACTACCTCTCCGCTGTCGGCGAAAAACCGCTGGAGGCGATCCGCGCGGAAATCGAGCGCGAGCTGGACCAGAGGCTCAAGCCGGGCGCAGCCGTCGAGGCGAAGCGCCTGCTCGGGCGCTATCTCGCCTACAAGCATGACCTCGTCGATGTAGAAAAGAACGCACAGGCATCCGGCGGCTCGCTGCAGGCCATTCGCGCGCGTTTCGCGCAGATGCAGGAAGCACGGCGGCGCCATTTCAGCGAACGCGAGATCGAGGCGATGTTCGGCGAAAGTGATGCCAACGACCTCGACGCCATCGCCAGGATGGAAGTCAGCCAGGATCCGAACCTGGGCGAACAGCAGAAACGCGAACGCCTGGCGCAACTGGACGCCGCATTGCCGCAGTCCTTGCGCGAGGCGCGCGAAGAACCGCTGAAGATCGCACGGCTGGAAGAAAATGCGCAGAAGATGCGCGCGCAGGGCGCAAGCGAAGATGACATCTACCGCATGCGCGCCGCAGCGCTGACCCCGGAGGCGGCTGCGCGCATGGCGCAGGTCGATCGCGAGGACAAGGAGTGGAGCGCGCGCATCGCAGCATATCTCGCGGAGCGCAATCGCTTGCTGGCGGCGCCGATGTCGGATGCCGAACGGCATGCACAGCTCGTGCAGCTGCAGCAGGATCGGTTTACGCCGGATGAGCAAAGGCGCTTGCCGGCATATGTGCCCGAGACGCAGTAGTGCCGGGCGGATGCGGAAACGGCGAGACTGCATGAAGTAACGCCGTTTCACTCCCCATACGAGGTGGCCGTCATTCCGGCGCATGCAGGAAATCAGTGGCGTCGTACATCCCCTCGCAGGATGGCAATTCCTGCGATCAATGCTACCCTCAAAGTAACAAACACGCCCGCAAGGAACTGCGAGCCGCAACCGCTCTCTATATTTTCGCGCCGGCCTGCGACGCTGTTGCGCTGTGGAAGAGACTTGCCGCTAAATGCCGCCGACCATGCATGCCCACCGCCGCGCTATCGCCCTGCCCCCGCTGCTCGAGCGCCGGCTCGATGCGGCGACGCGTGCATTCATCCAGGCGGACGCGCGCTTCGACGCGGATTTCTCCACGCCCGCCGGTGAACCGGCACTCACCGCACCCAATTCCGTGTCATGGCAGGTGTTCAAGAACCCGTTGTCGCTGTTCATCGGCGGCGTTGCCGCGGTCATCCTCGAACTCGCGGAACCGAGCGTGCGCGCCGGTGTGTGGGAGCACACCGCATTCCGCCAGGACCCGCTGCAGCGCATCCGCCGTACCGGGTTGTCGGCCATGATGACGGTGTACGGCGCGCGCAGCCGCGCCGAGCAGATGATCGCGCGTGTGCGCAGCATGCACGCACGCATCCACGGCGTCACGGCGGAAGGCCGCCCCTATCGCGCAAACGATCCGGAGCTGTTGAACTGGGTGCATGCGACGGCCAAGTTCGGCTTCCTCGAAGCCTATGACACCTACGTGCAGCCGCTGGGTGAAATCGGGCGCAACCGTTTCTATGCGGAAGGCATCGAGTCCTCCCGCCTGTACGGCGTGATCGACTCGCCGGCCACGCACCAGGAACTCGACATGTTCTTCGTGAACATGCGCGACCGGCTGACGCCTTCGTGCGTGGTGTTCGAATTCCTCGACATCGTGCGGCGCGTCGACCTGCTGCCGCGCCCGCTCGCGGGCATCCAGGGGGCGCTGGTGAAGGCCGCGATCGAGATCCTGCCCGACTGGATTCGCGAACGACTCGGTCTCGACGAAGCATGGGACTTGTCCCCCTGGCAGCGCAGCGCAGTCCGTCTGGCAGGTTCGACCATCGATCGCATCCCGCTACGCTCCGGACCGGCGGCGCAAGCCTGCCGCCGCTTGGGTCTACCTGACGACTATCTGTACACGTAACGCTAGAGGGTGCCAAACCCGCCATCCAGCACCATCTCGCCACCGACCATGAAGGAGGATTCGTCGGATGCCAGGAATACCGCCGCCTTCGCAATCTCAACAGGATCACCGAAGCGGCCTACAGGAATCTGCGCCTTGAACGTGTCGGCCATCTGCTGCAACTGCTCCTCCGTCAACCCCAGCTTTCCATAGATCGGCGTGGTCACCGGACCGGGACTGATCACATTGATGCGTACACCGTTCGGCACCAGCTCGGACGACAGCGAGCGCGCCAGTGATATAAGCCCGGCCTTGGTGGCCGCGTAAACGCTTGCGTTCGGCATCCCGAGATGGGCGATGACCGAGGCGTTGAAGATCACCGACGCGGGATTGGCCAGCAGCGGTGACAGCGCCTGCATCAGGAAGAACGGCCCCTTCAGGTTGACGGCGAACAGGCGGTCGAATCCTGTCTCGTCCCATTGACCAAGCGGCCGGAAGTCGCCGATGCCGGCATTCAGGAAGGCCGCATCCAGCTGCCCGAAACGTTCGCGCACCGCCTCGGCGATGACTGCTTGTTCGGCAACATTGCCTGCGTCGGCCTGCACGATGGCGGCATCGTTGCCCAGTGCCTCGCGGGCGGACGCAATCGTCTTTTCATTGCGCCCGGTGACGATGACGCGTGCCCCTTCGAGGAGGAATTGCCGCGCGGTTTCGAGTCCGATGCCGCTGGTGCCGCCGGTGATGAGGATGCGTTTTCCTTTCAGTCTGCTCATGATGACCTCCGTGTTTTGTTGGAGCGGCCATTATCGAAAGAGGACTGCGTCGCGTCTGGCCGCTATCGGACATCATGTCGGCGCGTGGCTATCGCGCGCATCCAGTAACATATCGATGACCCGGAGTCTCAACGTCTTCACGCGATATTTCGCCCATGACGACGATTACCCTGCGCACTGCAACTGTCGACGACGCTCCCCTCCTGCGACGCTGGGATGAGCAGCCGCACGTGATCGAGTCCGATCCTTACTCTGACTGGGAGTGGGAAACCGAACTCGCCCGTTTTCCCGAATGGCGGGAACAACTGATCGCCGAGCTTGACGGTCGTCCGATCGGCTTCATCCAGATCATCGATCCGGCGCTGGAAGACAGCCATTACTGGGGCGACATCCCCGGCAATTTGCGCGCGCTCGATATCTGGATCGGCGAAGCCGGGGACCTCGGCAAGGGCTACGGCACGACGATGATGGTGCTGGCGCTCGCGCGTTGCTTTGCCGAGCCGTCGGTGATCGCGGTGCTGATTGATCCGCTTGCTTCGAATTTCCGCGCGCACAGGTTTTACGAGCGCCAGGGTTTCCGCTTTGTGGAACCGCGGCGCTTCGGGGACGACGAATGCCATGTGTACCGGCTCGACCGTGCGGAGTGGGAGCAGGCGAAGCATCCGGGGTAAAATTCGCCCTTCCCCCCAGCAATTCCTGTCCGCAGTCCTGCAGCCCCTTATGCAACTCGAATCCATCCGCCAGCGCCTGCGCGACTGCGGCGCCCAACCGGTCCATGAACAGCGCGTCCTGCGGGACTGGCTGCAAGCCCGCCCCTACGAGAGCGGCCGGCGCCGCCCGAAGGATTTCCTGCCGCAGACGCTGCGCGAGGCGCTGCCCGCGATCGATGCGGAGCTGCAAGGTATGGTGCGCCTGCTCTCCAGCCATCCTGTCGAAGATGATTCAGGTTCGGCGCGCCTGCTGGTCGGCCTGCAGGATGGCCAGACGGTGGAAAGCGTGCTGCTGCCGCGCGGTGGCCTGTGCGTGTCCAGCCAGGTCGGCTGCGCCGTGGGTTGCCGCTTCTGCATGACCGGCAAGGACGGTCTGCTACGCCAGCTGACCAGCGGCGAGATCGTTGCGCAGGTGGTGCTGGCACGCAGGCAGCGCGCCGTAAAGAAGGTGGTGTTCATGGGCATGGGCGAACCCGCGCACAACCTGAGCAATGTGATGGAAGCCATCGAGCTGCTCGGCACTGAAGGCAACATCGGGCACAAGAACCTGGTGTTCTCGACAGTCGGCGACCCGCGCGTGTTCGAACGACTGCCGCAGGGCCCTGTCAAGCCCGCGCTTGCCTTGTCGCTGCACACCACCAAGCCGGAACTGCGCGAGAAACTGCTGCCGCGCGCGCCGCGCCTGACGCCGCAGGAACTGGTGGAACTCGGCGAACACTACGGCCGCACCACCGCTTACCCCGTGCAATACCAGTGGACGCTACTGGAAGGCATCAACGACGGCGACGACGAAATCGAAGGCATCGTCGCGCTGTTCAAGGGCAAGTACGGCGTGCTCAACATCATTCCCTACAACACCGTGCCCGACCTTGAATACCGGCGGCCGGAAACCGAACGTTGCCGCGAGATCATCCGCATCCTGCACCGGCGCGGCATCCTGGCGAAGCTGCGCGACTCGGCAGCGCAGGAAGTAGACGGCGGATGCGGCCAGTTGCGCGCGCGTGCGCTGGCGGCAAACCAGCAGGGCATCGCCATCCGCCCCATAAACGTATAACGCCTGCGGTCACGGCGGCTGCCAGTTGTCGTCGTCGCGCGCTTCCTTGCTCTCCTGCCCTTCTCCGGGCATCCCCTTCTGCTGTTGCCCGGCCGCATCGGCAACCTGTTTCTTCAGCACGTCGCCGTGCTTCTTGATTTCTTCTTCCGCGGGTTGCGCGGCCCTGCCTGCAGTCCGATCCGTATCCATGCTACATGCTCCTGGCAGTTGTCTCTGACCATGAGGCAGGCGCGCGCGGAATTGGTTCGCCGCCGGGTCAACAGCCTGGCTCCGCGGATCAATACAAGGCGCTGGCGGCACGCACGTTGTGCCCCGTACGATATCCGTTTCCCTCGTGCCAGCAATTGCTTCTGCACGAGGATCGTCAACGGTCAAGGGACAGCATGGGCAGAAGGAACAGGCTCGGCGCAATCGCCATCGCAGCAATCGCCGCCAGCGTCGCCGCAGGCTGCGGGGGTGGCGGCGACGACAAGCCGCCGGCAACGCTCGCGCCACAGGCAGGCACAACCGCCCCTACCTGGACCATCGACATCCCCATCGAGAACCAGTCCGGCAAGGCCGAGTTTCCATCCGTCGCCATTGCGGCCAACGGCGACACCATCGCCGTCTTCGCGCAGCAAACCGGAACGCGGATCGCCGTCCATGCCGTCCATGGCAACGCCGGCAGTGGACGATGGGGCCACTCGCGCGTCATCGACCGGCCGGACACCAGCGCCCATGTTCCGCAAACCATCCCCGGAAAATTCCAGACGGCCACGCAGCTGGCCATCCAACCGGCAACCGGCGACGCCGTTGCGGTGTGGAGTGCCAACGGTGGCGGCGTGGCGCAGGTGTGGGCGGCACGCTATCACCGAGCATCCGACACCTGGAGCGCACCGGTGCGCCTCAATGCGTCCTCAGCGAACGCTTCCTACCCGGTCATTGCCATGAATGCACAAGGCAACGCTGTCGCCGTGTGGAGCGAAACGGCAACCGGCGGTACGCCCGGTGTCGGCGCGGCATACTTCGCAAATGGCGCGTGGAGCGCTTCGACCAGCCTGTCGACGCGTGCCGCTGGCACTCCCCAGGCAGGCATCGATGCCGCAGGCAACGCGCTGGTGACATGGACCGAGAAGAACGCCGCAGGCATCGATGACATCATGGTGGCGAAGATGAACAGCGGCGGCGTCACATCTCCCGCACGGACCCTGGACACGTCGGCGACACCGGCCAGCCTGCCAGCGATTACAGTCGCGCCAAACGGCAATGCACTTGTGGCCTGGTTGCAGGACGACGATACGGGCAACTCCGTCCACGCCAGCCGTCTTGCCGGCGACGCGTGGTCCCCGCCTGCCGTGCTGGAACGCCTGCAGGACGACAGCTATGCGCCCGCGGTGGCGTTGAACGACATCGGCGGATTCGTCGCCTGGGAACAGCAAGACGTTCCCGGTGCCTCCGGCCTCGCCTACGCCGTCCGCCTCGATGCATCCGGCACATGGAGCGCGCCGGCAACGGTGTACAACCGGGGCGGCTACATGCCGGTCATCCGCCTGCGCGACAACGGCGACGCGATGATGATTTGGCTGGCCGCGCATACCCAGTACGCGACCTGGTCGGCCTCGGCATCGGCCTGGAGCGCCGTCACCAACCTCGCGCCGTACAACTGCGGGGCAGGACACGCGCTGGCGATGGATGCGTCAAGCGGAAAAGCCGTCGCTGCATGGATTCCGAGCAATTGCGCTCGGAACAATGACGTGTATGGCGCTTTCTACAGATAGCGCGCGGCTGGTGCGGAAAACCGCACCGCCTTATTCGAAGACGTTTCCTAGCGCCGCCGCAGCTGCCTCGCAGGACTGGCGCTGCGGTTCTCGATATGGCGGAAAGTGATTCGCCCCTTGCTCAGGTCATACGGGGACAATTCGATCGACACCTTGTCTCCTGCAAGGATCCGGATATGGTTCTTCCGCATTTTCCCTGAGCTGTAGGCAATCAACTGGTGTCCGTTGTCGAGGTCGACGCGAAAACGCGAATCAGGCAGCACCTCGGTAACGCTGCCGCTCATTTCAATCAGTTCTTCCTTGGCCATGATGGACTCCCATGTAAATAAAACACTCGGGCTGACGAAACAGTCATCAGCAAGCTGTATGGCAAAGCGCGCAGCGGTGCGTCCGGCAGTGCAATGAGCCGGCTGCGGAAGAAGCACGCAGGGCTATCTTCGCTGCCCCGGTTCACGGGCAGGATGAAAGCGATGGAAGGGACGCGGTATCGGCATGCATGTGCAAGCCCACGCGCGGATACAGAAGCAGTGAACGCGCTCGTGGAACGTGCGCGTGCGTGGTTGAAAAATTCCGGATCCGATGCAATCCGGACAAGAAGAGGATGACCTCGCAGATCAGGCCATCATTGTACCCTATAGCGTGATCGTGCGCCGGAAACGCGCGCCTGTCCATTCGCCCGCTGCGACAGGCGCAAGGTCTTCATGTCGCAGCAACGGCGATCCGCCCGCCTCGGCTCGGCGGCAGGGCTAACGGAAGCTCTGCGGCCCCAGCCGGAGAGGCGAACCAGGCACGTTGGCGTTGACCAGACGCCGTGCAACGCCTTGGATTTTCGCTTCGAAAACATGAAAGGTTGCCATCGGGTCGATGGTGCCGGAAGCCAGGCTGCTCAATTGTGCGAGCGCTTCGTTCGAGACCAGACAATCACGCTTCACAAAATCAGTGGTCACCACGGTGAACGTGACGCCATCGTTGGTCAATGTCGGTCCTGCTGTCGTCCTGTCCATGTTGCCCCTCGATCCCAGATTACGGTCAGTACCTTCCTCCAGGAAGGCATGCCTGTCACACACTGCGCCCAATCTGAAAAATTAGCAAGCAATATCGGTAGGCATTCCAGGATGTTACCTTGCTGCACAAGATTGCCTACGGTGCATGACTCCTACCGCGTGAGACTTGGCGCGCCCACAACGCCGGCCCGCGACACGTGTATATTCGCCACATGCCGGAAGGCGAAACAACATGGAACAACAATGGATAGCACCGACGACGACAAGCGCGAAGAGCCTTCCGAACGCCCCTGGATCCACCTCAAGACGACCTATGACGTCGAGGCCTGGATCGACAACTACAACCGCGACCTGCAGCGCACGATCGAAAAGAAAAATGCCGCCGGTTACGGCATCTGTTTCGTCCTCGCCGCGGGCGGGGAAATCTACATGCACACAACGCCGGAAGGCGAGATCCTGCTGGATGTGACGCCGGATGCGGAATGGACCGCGCCGGTGATCACGGCGGCCACCCATATACCGGCGCCGCCGTCGCAGGTCTGGTCGCTGCCGGCCGAAGCGCTGACGCAGCTGGTGATGGGCTTGGGCCCGCTGATCGGTTCGACGCGGATCGTGCTGGAGCACGACTACAAGATCAGGAAGCGCTGGTAGGCTCAGGACCTGGCGACGGACGCCGCGACCGCCAGCATGCAGGCGCCGAACACCCAGCCTTGCATGCGCATCGCCCTTTCCGTCCTGATGCGACTGAACAGCAATTGCCCGCCGTGGATCCACAGGTAGTGGCAGCCCAGGCACACGACCAGGAACATCGCCGTCATTTGCACCACCTGACTGGAGAGCGGTTTCGACGGATCAAGGAACTGGGAGAACATCACCAGGATCATCGAATGCACTTTCGGATTGAAGGACAGCGACATGAAGCCGTCGGCAAAGCTGAGCGGCCGCAAGTCCTTCTGGTCCGACAATGCCGATGAGCGGAAGAACCCGTAGGCGAGATACAGCACATACAAGGTGCCGGCCCACTTCAGCGCCTGATACGCCAGGGGATAGGCGCTGAACGCCTGGCTCAACCCGAAACCATAGACCAGGCACCAGACCAGATTGCCGGCCTCGAACCCCATCCAGAATGGCACCGAGCCCTTCAGTCCGAAGCGGCCGCCGGATGCGGCGAGAATCGTATTGCCCGGCCCAGGGCTGATAATCATCGGCACCGAAAATCCCAGGATCAACGCCCATGCTTCCCATGCAATCATGCTGTGCTCCTTTATGTCATCGTTGGCATGAGCGTTGATTAAAGCCGACTTCCTGCCCCTCTCAAAACGATGTATTCTCATCCTCTCGATAAGAAAAACTAATGCAATGCCGCGCCGCCTCCCTCCCCTCAATGCCCTGAGAGCCTTCGAAGCCGCCGCGCGGCACCGCAGCTTCACCCGGGCGGCGGAAGAACTGCACGTGACACAGGCGGCGATCAGCCACCAGGTCAAACAGCTCGAGGACTGGCTGGGCCGCAAGCTGTTCGAGCGCAACGGCCATATGCTCGCGCTGACCGTGGAAGGGAAGAGCTACCTGCCTGAGCTGACCAGCGCGCTCGACTCTCTGGCGGCGGCCACGGCGCGACTGTCCGACACCGCCCTTGCCGGCCCCTTGCGCATCTCCGTACTGCCCTCGTTCGCAAGCAAATGGCTGATGCCGCGCCTGAAACGTTTTCGAGCGGCGCATCCGGAGATCGACCTGCAGATTTCCAGTTCGGCCGAACTGTGCGATTTTTCAAAAGGGGATATCGATCTGGGCATCCGGTCGGGACTGGGACGCTGGCCGGGCCTGCGGGCCGACCTGGTTGCACGGGAATGGCTGGCGCCGTTGTGCAGTCCGCGCTTGCTGGAGACCGGCCCGCCGTTGGACACGCCGGCGGATCTGCGTTTTCATACCTTGCTGCACGACCAGCCCGCCGACCTGTGGCCGCGCTGGCTCGACGCAACGGGCGTGACGGAAGTGGATGCACGGCCTGGTCCCGGCTTCACCGATTCCGGCCTTGTGTTGCAGGCGGCAATCGATGGCCACGGCATCGCGCTCGGCCGCCTCTTTCTTGCCGCGGACGATATCACCGAGCGACGCCTGGCGCAGCCTTTTGCGAAAGCACTGCCGAACGACTACAGCTATTGGATTGTGTATCCGAAGGCTGCCGCAGGAAAACCTCGCATCGCCGCGTTCCGCGACTGGGTCCTTGCCGAAGCCGCGGCGAGCACAACGACGCACGACTGATCATCAAGGCGTGTCATCAATTGATTGGAGAGATTCATTCAGCGCGCCAGCGGATTCGGCGTCGGCTCCGCGATCTTCGTCAGCACATTGCGGTCGGTGTGATGGAACGGCTCGTCCTTCCCGCGGATCATCATCACGGTGTCTTCATCATAGGACCAGGTGCCGTCGGCGTTGATCGTCACCTTGATGCGGTACTCGACAGTGTGGAACGCGTAGTCGAGGAAGGGATTGGAACGGATGCCGAAATTCTCGGATTCACGGCGCGCGACCAGTTCGAACTCCGTTGCATCCGCGCTCGCGCTACCCGATGCCATCGCGATTTGTCCGCGCGGGATCGCCAGCGTCTGGATGATGGTGCCGGTGGCCGGCTCCCACAACCAGTAGCCGACCTGGTCGTGGTAGGTCTTCACCTGGTCCGGTTTGGTGACATGGGTGTGGTAACGCAATCCGTAGAATAGCTGCGGTCCGTTGGTCACGGGATCGATCGGCTGCAGCTCCATGCGCTCGACGAAGGCCTGCTTGCGCGGACCGTCCGCCTTCGGCTTCACGTCGAGGCCGCGGGTGCCCTGCCAGACGCCGGCCATCGCGCGCAGCGGGCCGAGGTTGTCCAGCGTGTTGACGTCAAGGTTGGACGGCTCGGTATAGATGTCGGTGGGGAAGTCGCTCATGAATCGTGCGGGGTGGTTGATGCGGGAGTACGGCTTGAAGATTGTATAGGAAACCGCGACTCCCGCCCGACATGAAAGCCTGAAACACGAGTATCACGAAGCACACGAAGGGATGCCGTCTTCTTCGTGTCCTTCGTGGCATCGTGGCGGCTCCGGATCCCGTCAGAACTCTTCCCACCCGTCCGCGGCCGCGTTCGCTGTTGCGAGTTGCCGCGTCCGCGGCGCAGCGACGGCTTCACGTTTCGACGCGACCGGCTTCTTCGCCGACTGCGCCTGGCGTACCTTCTGGATCGGCACCACCGCCGCCACATGCGCGGCATCGATCCTGAACGTGCTCACCACCTGCTGCAGGTTGCCCGCCTGCTCCTGCATCGCCTCCGAGGCGGCCGCCGCCTCTTCCACCAGGGAGGCGTTCTGCTGGGTGACTTCATCCATTTGCGAAATGGCCTGGTTGATCTGTTCGATGCCGGCTGTCTGCTCCTGGCTGGCCGCGCTGATCTCGGACATGATGTCGGTCACGCGTTTGACGCTGTCGACGATTTCCGCCATCGTCGCGCCGGCCTGGTCGACCAGCCTGGTGCCGTTTTCCACCTTCTCGACCGAGTCGCCGATCAGCTCCTTGATTTCCTTCGCTGCCTGGGCAGAACGCTGGGCCAGGGTGCGCACCTCCGCGGCAACCACCGCGAATCCACGCCCCTGCTCGCCGGCGCGGGCGGCTTCCACCGCGGCGTTCAGTGCGAGGATGTTGGTCTGGAAGGCGATGCCATCGATGACGCCGATGATGTCGACGATCTTGCGCGCGGATTCGTTGATGGAGCCCATGGTCTGCACCACTTCGGCAACCACTGCGCCGCCGCGGCTGGCGACGTCGGACGCGGACAGGACCAGCGTGTTGGCCTGGCGTGCGTTGTCGGCGTTCTGCTTGACCGTCGAGGTCAATTCTTCCATGGACGATGCCGTTTCTTCCAGCGAGCTGGCCTGCTCTTCCGTACGCGACGACAGGTCGAGGTTGCCGGCAGCGATCTGGCTGGAGGCGCCGGCGATCGTTTCGGTGCCGGTCCGGACCTGGGAGACGATGCGCACCAGGCTTTCGTTCATATCCTTCAGCGCCTGCAGCAGGACGCCGGTTTCATCCTTGGACCGGACTTCGATGCGGCTGGTGAGGTCGCCGGAGGCCACCGTTTTGGCGACGGTCACGGCGCGCCGGAGAGGGCCGGTGATGGAGCTGGTCAGCATCCAGGCGAATGCAATACCCGCCACCAGCGCGCCAAGGCCGACCGCGACCATCAGCATTTGGGCGAAATCGACGCTTTGCTTGATCTCGCTGCCGCTGGTTTCAACGACCTTTTTTTGCAGGCTCACCAGCTCGTTGATGCTCTTCTGCAGAGTGTCGAGCGCAGGCAAGGCCTGTTCGAGCATGGTCTTCTTCGCTTCATCGTGCTTGTCCTCCTCGACCAGCTTCGCCACCAGCGTGAAACTGCTGACAAATGCCGCGCGCTGCTCCTTGATCTTCGCCAGCAAGGCCCTGCCTTCGGGCAGGGCCACCAGGCTGTCGAGCGTCACCAAGGCGTCGTTGACCGACTTCTTGTTGGCTTCGATGCGCTCCTGGACGTGCGTGCGATAGGCCTTGTCGGGTGCAATCAGCAATTCCATCGAACGGCGGGCATTGGCTCGGGTATAGGCGCTGATCAGGTTGGCGGCATCGGCCTTGACCCAGTCCTTGTCTACCATCTGGGACGTGCTGTTGTCGACGCTTTCAAGGCGCGTGATGCCGAGAACGACGAGGAAGGCCATCAGGCACAACACGAAACCGAAGCCGACGGTGAGGCGTGTTCCTACATTGAGGTCTGAGAACTTCATGGGGGCTCCTTGTATTGAGGAGGCGGAAAGGCGATTACGGCCCTGGCTGTTGGTTATGCCGTGCACGCCCCTGCCGCCGTTTTTCCCTGCTTGAGGTGGTGGGCAAATAAACGGCACAGAAATTTCCTTCTAGAAAGTGTGTTGGACGGTTACCGGCCTGTCCATCCCATAAACATGGGTTCTTCTGAATGTTTTCGTCACCGGCGGGTCTGCAAGGAATCAACTGCTCATACGCATGTCTGACTCTTGAGGCCGTTCATCATGGAAAATCAGGAAATCACGCTGCAAGACCTAGAGCGCTTTGCCGCCGAACTGGCGCAGGCCATCCCGGACCTCGACTGCCCGGAATGCTGCGACGCCGGCTGGAAGTATCAGTACATGGAGACGAGCGCGGCCCTCTACCGCGAGGAATGGGAGTGGCATTGCCTCGTCGTTGCCATGCAAAACTACTGCAGCCGGACCAGGCCGCAGTAGGCGCACGAGCGACGCATCATGTTTCCGGAAATATCCCGCGCTCCAGGGCCTGTCATGAGCAAGGCGATGCAGGGTTTTACGGCATCACTCCTTTCTCTTCACGCTACGGCGCTCACCGTCCGACTGCTCGATGCAATGCCGCCCGCGCAAGGATGCGCGCCGAGTCGAGCGTCGGCAAAGGCGAATTTCCGTCGTTGATAATCAGTGGAATCTCGGTGCAGCCGAGCACGACGGCGTCGCAGCCTCCCTCTTTCATGCGCGCAATCACGCGCTGGAAGGCCGCCACCGCCTCCGGCTTGAACACGCCGTACACCAGTTCGTCCATGATGATGCGGCCGATCTCGTCGCGCTCGTCCGCCGACGGCCGCATGAACTCCAGTCCACGCGCCTTGAGTTTTTCCGGATACACCTCGCTGTCGACCAGCCAGCGGGTGCCGGTGATGCCGATGCGGCGGAAGCCCCGCTCCACCGCCTGTGCGGCAACCGCCTCGGCAATGTGCAGCCAGGGCAGCGGCGAGCGCGGCTCGACGGCATGCATCGCCTGGTGGATCGTATTGTCGGGGCAGATCAGGAAATCCGCGCCGATCTTCGCCAGCTTGTCCGCCGAGCGCAACATCAGTTCACCCACGCCCTGCAGATCGCCGCGGTCGAGGCAATCCACGTACTCCGCCAGCGAGGGCGTATGCATCGAGACTTCCGGGTGGGCATGCGGACCGAGGAGTTGCGCACCTTCCGCGCAGATGGTCCGGTAACAAAGTGCTGCGCCTTCGGCGGAGCAGGCGACGATGCCGATATGGAGGGGCATGGTGTGCAATGAGGAAAGAATGATCTCAGGTCATTCTATCGACGAACGCACAAATTTTCAGGGAGCGCTACTTCTGCTGCGCGCCGGCCGTAGCGCACTGGCGACAGATGCAGGCCTGATTGCGCTGCGCCTCGGGGATGCGGGCCAGCGCGGCCGGATCTACCTTCACGTCGGTGCACCAGCAACGCACCTCGAAGGTGCCGTTGATCGCCGGCGCGCAGCCGTTGGGGCCGCCGCAGAGGGGGCAGGTGTTGTTCGGTTTGGGGTCCATCGGAATACGTCAGAAGTACGCAGCGTCGTACGCAGCAAAACGACAGTCTACAACTTTGCATCCGCCTTCAGTTGCCTCACCGCCGCCACCATCGACACGAAGGCGCGGGTGCAGGGCGCGCCGTTGCCGAGCATCGCCTTGGCCTGTTCGTACTCGCCGAGGTTGATCAGCCGCACCACCTTTTCCACTTCGGCGTGGAAGGCGTCATGCACGTCGACGCAGGGCTGGAAGCTCTTCACGAACGGAAACCTGCGCTCGGCCTCGCCGTGCAGCCAGTTGCCCAGCATGCAAGCATCCACCTTGCCAGCGGACTTCGGGTCGAGCTCGTGCTGTTCTGCAATGGCGGCAAGGAGCTTCTGCCGGATTTCGGCTTCCTTTGCCAGTGCTTCTTCCAGGTTCATGGCGGTCCCCCTTTTATCGTAGTCGCGGCCGTCGCCAGTGGCGAAACCTTTGCGCGCCATTTCGCTGCCGATGTTTCCTCGAGGCAACGAACTCAGCTCATCATAACAGGGTCACCGCTGAATGTTAAGCGGAAGGAAGCCATCCTCAAATTACGGGTCGCAGCAACTCATGGCGCGTCTTGTCCCACAGCACCAGCCAGCCCGGGAGTTCCGCCGCCGGCATTGGCCGGGCGATGAAGTAGCCCTGCGCGACGCCACAGCCGGCGACGCGCAGGAAATCCCAGTCCTCGCGGTTTTCCACGCCCTCGGCCACGGTTTTCATGTTCAGCTGCCGCGCCATGCCGAGGCTGGCCTCGACGATGGCGCGCGAGGAGGCGTTGCGGCTGGCGTCATGCACGAAGCCGCGGTCGACCTTAAGCTCGTCGAACGGGATGTCGTGCAGCTGGGTGAGCGAGGAATGGCCGGTACCGAAATCGTCGATCGATAGGCCGACGCGCTTGAGGCGCAGCCGCGTGAACACGTCCAGCGCCGCCTGCGGGTTCTTCAACAGCCGGCTTTCGGTCACTTCCAGCACCAGTTGCTTCAGCGGCACACCCGCTGTGGCGGCAAGGCGCGCGACGAAATCGGGAAAGTCCAGCGCGCCGAGACTGTCCATCGACACGTTGACCGCCACATGCAGCGCAAGTCCGGCATCCAGCCAGGCGCGGGCATCGCGCATCGCACGCTCTAGCACGACGTGCGTCAGGCTGTCGATGAGCCCGTTGTCTTCCGCCAGCGTGATGAAGCGGTCGGGGTACACCAGGCCGTCCTGCGGATGCTGCCAGCGCACCAGTGTCTCGACACCGGAGAGCACGCCGGTCGCGAGGTCCACCTTGGGCTGGTAATGGTTGACCAGCTCGCTGCCCGCGATCGCGCGCCGCAGGTCATCCGCATCGTACGACTTGTAGGTTGCAAGCGGTACCGAAAACGAGCGCACCGGATGGCTCTCCATAACCTGCCGCAAGCCGTCGAGCAAGACCGGCTTGCGCAGCACGCCGAGCACATTGAGGCCGTGCGCCTGCGCCAGCCGCTGCGCGGTCTGCAGGACGCGCTCCTCCTCGCCGCTCACAAGCACGAGGCCGCCGGTGTAACCGGTCTGCGCGAGTTGCCGCACGAATTCCACGCCGTCCATTTCCGGCATCTGGAGGTCGCAAAACACCAGTCCGACAGCATCGGGTTCGCTGGTCACCACCGCCAGCGCGTCGCGGGCACGCAGGTGGCCGACGATCTTGGCAAACCCGAGCACGGCCAGCTGGCGCTCCAACAGCTTGAGCATGAAAGGCTCGTCGTCGAGGATCAGAATTTTCATGTGCAGCCCCTCATTTCTCTTTTCCCCTCAGATAACCGTCGATGGACGCCTCAACCTCCGACAGGATGGTATCGAAGCGAAGCAACTGGCCGGCAATGGCTGCGTTGCCCTCGGTGTTTCCCTGCCGTTCCAGTTCATCGCACAAGTCGCCGAGCGCCAATGCGCCGATGGAGCGCGACGATGCCTTGAGCTTGTGTGCGATGGACGCGACCTGGGCGAGGTCGCCGGCCGTGCCGGCCGCACGCAATGCCGTCCCGAGGCGCCGCGCGCATGCCAGGTAGTCGGCGAGGAAGCCCTGCACGATGCCCTCGTCGTCGCCCACCAGCGTCTTCAGGACGTTGGCATCGAATACGGCGGCGCTTTCATTCCGCGTTTCCCCGGACGGCACCTGCACAGGCTCGGCCGGAGGCGGCAGCCATTTCTCGAGCGCCGCCTGCAGGCGCGCGAGCTCCACCGGTTTCGTCAGGAATTCGTCCATGCCCGCTGCCATCGCGCGGTTGACTTCGCCGCGCAGCGCGTTGGCAGTAAGCGCGAGGATGGGCAGGCGCTGGCGTCCCGCTTCTTCCCTGCGTATCGTTTCCACCAGCGTGTATCCGTCCATCTCCGGCATATGCAGGTCGGTGAGCAGCAGTGCATAGTCCCCGGTGCGCCACAGCGCGAGCGCTGCCTGTCCATTGGCGGCGATCACCCCGGCGTAGCCGAGCAGGCCGAGCTGGTGCAGGATGAGCTTGCGATTGATCTCATCGTCCTCGGCAATGAGAATCAGCCGCCCCTGTGCCCTCGCCTCGGCCACGTCCGGCGGCGGCACCGGCTCTTCGGCAAAGGCGTCGCCCGGGCGTTCGTATTGCATTTCGGGCGATGCGCGCCCTGCGGCCACGGCGACGGCGCGTATCAGCGCACGACGGCGCAGGACGTCGCCTTCGACGGTCACGATATCCGCCGCCTCGCCCTTGCCACGGCGGCTGCGTCCGTGGGTGATGAACAGGTGGCGCACCCTTTCCGCGCTGGCGAAGGCCGGATGGACGACGGGTTTGCTGCTGCCCGCATCCTGGATGACGACAACCGTCCCGGGCATCGCGGCTGCCTCGCGCGCGGCGCCGGCCGGATCGGCGGCGACACGTACCCGCGCCCCGGCATACTCCAGGTAGGTGCGCACGTCGTCTGCGGCAAAGCCTTCCTGCTCCACCACGATGCAATCGAGCCCGGAAAGATCCGGCATCGGCCGCGCATCCGACCCGTCCGCGATCTCGAACGGCAGCACTACCGAGAACGATGAACCTTCTCCGGGCACGCTGGCCACCGCGATTTCCCCCTGCATCAGGTCCACCAGGCGCTTGCAGATCGCCAGGCCCAGGCCGGTGCCGCCGAAGCGCCGCGTAGTGGAGATTTCCGCCTGTGTGAACGGTGCAAAGATATGGTCCAGTGTCTCCGCCGTCATGCCGATGCCGTTGTCAACCACTGCGAAGGCAAGCTGCAAGGGCGAGTGCTGCACGACGGTGATGCGCAACGCCACCCGGCCGCGCCGTTCGGGACGCTTGGCGGAAAACTTGATGGCATTGCCGACCAGGTTGTAGAGGATCTGCCGCAGGCGCACGTCGTCCGACTGCACTGCGGGCGGGATGTCCGGCGCAATGAACAGCAACAGGTCGACGCCGCCGCGGCTCGCGACCGGCAACAGCGAGTTGCAGATGCCTTCGGCAAGGTCGGCAATGCACAGCGGCGCGTATTCGATATCCAGCCGGCCCGCCTCGATCTTGGAGAAATCGAGGATGTCGTCAATCAGGCTCAGCAGCGTCGTCGCCGATTCGTGGATGGTCTTGGCCAGGTCGGCCTGCTGTTCCGTCAGCCGGCTGCGCGCGAGCACTTCCGCGATCCCGATCACGCCGTTCATCGGCGTGCGGATCTCGTGGCTCATGGTGGCCAGGAAGGCCGACTTGGCGCGGTTGGCCTGTTCGGCTTCCGAGCGCGCCGTGGTGAGGTCGGCAATGAATTGCTTGCGCTCGCGGATGTCGCGCAGCGTGCCGATGAAAAGCCGCTGGCCATGGATTGCATACTCGCTGACCGACAGCTCCAGCGGAATCCTGTGGCCCTCCTTGTGCACGCCATCGACTTCCCGCCCGATGCCGATGATGTGCGCCTCGCCCGTGCGCAGGTAATTGTCCAGGTGGGCATCATGCAAACTGCGGTACGGCTCGGGGATGATCATCGATACGTTGTGTCCGATGATTTCCTCCGCCGTATAACCCAGCACGCGCTGCAGCGCCGGGTTCGCACTGCGCACGATGCCGTGCGCATCGATGGTCAGCACGCAGTCATTCATGTTGTCGACGATGGCGCGGATCTGTTCTTCCTTGCTGTGCAGCGCCTCGATCGCCAGCCTGCGCTCCTCGGCATGCTGCTTGAGCTGTGCACTCAAGATTTGCAGATCATTTGTCTTTTTGCGCTCCATCCCATGCATCTCCGCCAGGCGCACGTGCAGCCGCTCGTTCTCGATCAGCATGACCGCCAGCACGAAGGTTGCCGCCAGCAGTCCGTAGATCCGCCCCGCATAGAAGCCGAGGTCGAACCGCCCTGCATTGAGCACCGCCGACAAGGCGATGTCGAACAGCCACGCGCACATGACCACCATCAGCCACAGGTCGAGTACCGAATGGGGCCGGCGCCGCCACAGGACCAGCAGTGCAAACAGGCTGGACATCCAGACGCCGGTGACGGTGGCGAGCATGGCGGATGTGTAATGGTTGCCGATCATGATCGCGGGCAGCAGGTCCGCCCCCGCGGTTGCGAGCTGCGTGCATCCGGCGACCGCCGCGATGACCGCGCCGAATGCGGCGGCGATCGCATGCTTTGCCTTGCGGCGCGAAGACAGCCTGTCGCCATCGCGCCCCTTGAGCAAGGCATACGCGATCACGATCAACGGGAAACCGCCGTGCCAGAACATGTAGAGCCAGGCCGTGCTCTGCGGCCCCGCGCCGAGCAGCCCGCCGGGCGCGAACAGGCCGGGGAAGGTGAGCGCATGCGACACCGCCATCAACGCGGTAAACAGATATGCGCTTGCGAGCAGCAGGAGCGACTTCACGCGCAAAATGCGGAACTGGCCCAGCAGCAACACCACGGTCATCAGGTCGTTGATGGCCAGCGCCGATTCGTAGATCGGGATGAAGGCCGGCACCTGCGGCAGCTGCAGTTGTGCATAGGGCGCCAGCGCGAAGAAGATCACCGACGAAACCAGCGCTATGCCGATGGCAAAGCCGTAGTCGCGACTGGCTGCCGGCATGGTCGAGAGATACTGCGGACCTTCGCCTGCCGTCTCGGCCTCGGTCGACGCAGGATCCTGGAAATCCTCGACGTCGCGTGGTGCGGATGATTCCGGTCTCATGGTGACTCCCCCGGAAGGGTGCTTTGCGCAAAAAAGCCGGCGCAGTACGAAACGCGCTCCCCCTATTCAGAGGGTAGGAAACTTTCCTGACAGCATATTGCGCTAAAGCAAAAGATGAGAGGATTAAAACGCATTGCCACAGGCGGCGCATCCCATATCCATGGCAGGAGTGCGACCGAAGGGCGCAGGGAAACGAAAGACAAGCATTCCGGCCACTGTGAGTACACACTCTCAAAAGCAGACCTTCGATGCCGCTACAAGAAAGGAAAGGGGGCGCAGTTTATGCGTGGAAGACGCGAAAGCAAAAAGCTGCGCGGAAGAATGCGGCGGAGTGGTTCGGAGGCGACACGGGGCATCCGCGTCGCCCGCCGCAGAAAATCTACATCTTCGATGTGAAGAACTGCACCATATCGTCCACGAACGCCTCCATCTGCCCCGGCTTCGAGCCGGCAACCACGCCGCGCGCCAACCATGGCGCCGCCTCGCGCGTGAATATTGCATCCGTCATTCCCGGCCTCGCCTGGCCGGTGTACATGTCGAGGTACTCGCCCTTGTCGTTGAGGTAGGCCACCGGCGCATTGAATGCCTTGATCGCTTCCGGATATTCCTGCATCTGATTGCCGTAACCGAATCCGTGGCTGGCGTCCTTGAACATGCGCACCGAGATGTTCGGATTGCCGGCGCGCGTCGACGCGACCATCGCCTGGCACTGCTGCACCGACACCCAGTTGTCGACCGCGCCCAGCATGAAGCGCACATGGGTGCTGCCCGTATCCGGGCGCTCGAACTGGTAACCGCACCACGGCCAGCCCGCCATCACCGCCTGCAGGCGCAGGCGGTCGCCCAGCACCGGTTGCGCCAGCTGCCTGTGCGCGGCCATCAGCACCGCGATGCCGCCCCGGCTGTAACCGATCGCGCCAATGCGATTCGGGTCGATGCCCGGCTGCTGCGACAGCATGCGTGCCGCGGCCAGCACGTCATAGGCGGACGCCGCCATTGAGAACTGCCCCTGGTTGCTGATCGTGTCCTTCACCCCGCGTCCGGCAAACGGATCAAGCACGTAGACGGCCAGTCCGGCGCTGGACAGTTTCGAGGCATGCATCAGGTGCGCAGGCGACACGCCGCCGGAGCCGGGCGTGAGGATCACGGTGCCCAGCGCCTTGCCGGAGGCAGGCATGAACAGCTGGCCGTCGAGCTGCACTTTCGCTGCAGCGGCCTTGCCCACGATCTCCTCGAAGTTTTGCGGATTGGCGCTCTCGAAGGCGAGCGGCCTGCCTTCCAGCCCGTTGTCCAGCACCACTTTGCGACGGGCAAAGGGCGCGTCCTGCGCGGCGGCGGCTTCCAGGAAAGAGATCAGGAACAGGGTGAGCAGGCCTTTGGCCGTCGTAGTGCGTTGCGTGGTGCGCTGCGTGGTGTATTTCATGCAAACTCCTTTCGCGTTGGGGATGTGGCGAGACCAAATCGCAGTGTAGGCACGCTGAAAATAAGCAGCCAATATAAACTTGATACTTTGCATAAGTAGGAGTTATGTGCCATGAACCCGGCTCCTCCCTCGGGTGACGTCCTGTATGCCCGCGCCTCCGCCCACTTGCGCCTGCGCCATCTGCGGCTGCTCGCGGCAATGGAATTGAAAGGTACGCTCGGTGCTGCCGCGACGGAAACCGGCATCAGCCAGCCGGCCGCCACGCAGATGCTGCGCGAGCTGGAAAACCTCCTCGAAACCCGCCTCGTCGAACGCCATGCGCGCGGTGTCGCCTTCACCGACGCGGGCAAGGTGCTCGCCGCCTTCGCCCGGCAGACGCTCGACGCCATGCGCGGTGCCGCAGCATCGCTGGCGGACGTCGCCGCCGGCCGCAACACGACCCTCAAGATCGGCGCCATCCAGGCTGCCATCATCGGCATCCTCGAGCCGGCGCTGGCCCGGTTGATCGCTCGTTATCCGAACAACCGCTACGACCTCGCCGAAATCGTCGGTCCCGGGGCGCTGATCGCGGGATTGCATGCCGGCTCCTTCGATGTTGTCCTGGTGCGCGAGCCGGACAAGCCGGAACCCAACCTGCACTTCACACCACTGTTTGCGGACGAGCTCGTGATCGTCGCCCCGCCGGCGCACCCCGCCGCGACCGTGCGCAGGGTCTCGCTGTCCACGCTCGCGGACTACGCCTGGATGCTCGCTTCACCGCAACTGCTGACGCGAACCGTATTCGACGCATGGTGCAGCAAGACCGGCTTCACCCCTAAGCGAAGCACCATCAGCGGAAATTCGACCACGCTGCTGCCGGCCGCTCTTGCTGCCGGCAACGCCATCGCGCCTGCCCCTGCCTCGATCGTGCACACGCTTATCAAGCAAGGCGTGCTGCGGCAGGTTCGCATCGATCTGCAACTGCCTTTGCCGGCGCTGGGCGGCCTGTACAGGAGGGACGACACGAACAGGCAGATCGGGAGATTCCTGGATGCATTGCGCGGCGGTGAACCGCCGGTGCAGCACAGCAAGGCAGGCCGGGGAGCCGTGCGCAAGGCATAGCCGGCAGGCGGCGATGCGGCATCTTCACGGCAGCCTGCATGCGCTACAATGGTCCGGGCTGGCCGGCAGCATCCGTCTCCGGCCCGGCCGCACAGATCATGAACCACGCGAACCCAAAGACCTCGACATCAGCGAATTCCGCCGGCCCACGCTTCTGGCGCAACGATGCGCTGCCCTTCATCGAAGCGCGTTCGGTCCGGGACGGCCGCAAGGTCTGCTATGCGAAGCATTCGCACGAAACGTTTTCGATCGGGGTCATCACGCGCGGCCGCACGACCTACGTCAACCGCGATTCCCGCGAACGCGTCGGCGATAACACGCTCGTGCTGATGAATCCCGGCGATGTGCACGCCTGCAACCCGATCGACGACGAGCCGTGGTCGTACCGCATGCTGTACGTGGACAGGTCGTGGCTCGGCGGGCTCCAGAAGGAATTGGGCTTCAGTCCGAACACCGACTTCCGTCCCTTTGCCGCGACCATGAGCACGGCGCCGGTGCTGTACGACGAATTCAACCGCTTCTACGACATCCTGACCGGCGACGATACCGAGCCGCTGAACCGCGAATGCGCCGCAGTCGCATTCTTCGATCAGGTGCAGCAATCGCTCGACCCCGCGCCGATGCAGGAACGCGAAGCGAACCGCCGGCTCGAACGCGCGGCCGAATTCCTCAGCGACAACTGCACGCGCCCGCTCAAGCTGGAAGACGTCTGCAGCGCGGCCAACATCTCGGCGTCCTACCTGATCCGCGCGTTCAAGAAGCATTACGGGATGACGCCGCACGCCTACCTGCTCAACCGGCGTGTGCAGGTCGCGCGCAGCTTGCTCAAGGGCGGCGGCGAGATTGCCGATGTCGCCCTCGAAGTCGGGTTCTCTGACCAAGCGCATTTCCAGCGCGTGTTCAAGCAATTCCTGGCGGCGACGCCGGGGCAATACCGAGGTTAATTCACATCAGCAGGTAAGCCGCGCTCGCCGCAAGCAACAAGGCCATCGCGCGATTGAATATGCGCATGCCCTTCGGGTTGCCCAGGTAGTGGCGCAGAAAGCTGCCCGCATACGCCCAGCATGCGATCGACACGTAGCAGACTACGAAGTAGATCGCTGCAAACCTCCACACCAGCACAGCATCCCCGCTCGCCGCATAAGCGCCCATGCCGGCAATCGACGCCAGCCATGCCTTTGGATTGAGCCATTGCATCGTGGCGCCGTACAACATCGACGGTCCCTTGCCTCGATCCTGCGTATCGAGCCGTCCGTCGTCTGCGGCAAGCTTCCACGCCATGAACAGCAGAAAAGCCACGCCGGCGAGCTGGATCGCGCCGGTCAGGAAGGGAAGCCGCGTCAACAGCTGATTCAGCCCGAGTCCGGTCAGGACCAGCAGCAATGTGAACCCGATGGTTGCCCCTGTGACGTGGCGCATGCTTGCCCGGAATCCATATTGCGCCCCCGAACTCAGCGCCACGATATTGACGGGGCCGGGCGAAATCGATGACGCCAAGGCAAAGGCGGCCATGGAAACAAGAATGCTCATGCTCATTGCTGCGTTCCTCCGGTAAAAACAGAAAGTACCGGGAGAGACGATACGCAAGGCCGCTTGCCGGGTATTGGAGAAAATTACCCACCTGATGAAGCCGCTCCGCGGATGCCGGAGTCGTCGGTGCAGCGCATTTTTCCGCGCTGCCCGACGGATATTTTCTTGTCGCCCGGCACCGCAACTATCGCGTAAATACAACGCTTTTATCGGCATTTCCGCGGCATTTCGGCCCAGATTTCATGGCAACTGATCCTGCGCAAATGTGGACAGGAACCGGTCGGGTCAACTGGAAACGGATCCGAAGCGGACATGTCCTCCAATGAACATTTCAAAAGGGTGAATTAATGAAAAAATCAATCCTCGCGCTCATGACCTTGGGCACTCTGGGCAGTTATGCAGGTATCGCAGCAGCACAAACGAACGTCACCATCTACGGCGTCGTCGATGCCGCCATCACGTATGAAAAGGACGTCACCGTCAACGACGATGTATGGCGACTCGACAGTGGTCAGCAATCGGGCTCGCGCATCGGCTTCAGGGGCACCGAAGAGCTCGGCGGCGGGCTCAAGGGCCTCTTCACGCTGGAGAACGGCTTCAACGTCGATACGGGGACGATGGGACAAGGCAACCGCCTGTTCGGCCGCCAGGCATGGGTCGGACTGGGTGGCGGCTTCGGCACGGTGAAACTCGGCCGCCAGCAAACCCCGCTGTACTACGCGCTGAATGCGATCGACCCGTTCGAGATCAACCTCGCCGGTAACGCGCAGCGGATATTCGGCGCGGGCCTGTACGCGATCGACCCGTTCCTGCGTACCGACAACACGCTCAACTATACGTCGGGGAATTTCGGCGGCTTCTCGGGCCAGTTGGCATACAGCTTCGGTGAAGTGGCCGGCGACAACTCCGCCAACCGCCAGGTCGGCGTAGGCCTCGCCTATGCAAACGGCCCGATCAACGTGCAGTTCGCCTACCATGATTCGAACACCTTCACGCTGCCGGGCACCTTTGGCTTCTTCGGCACCGGCGTAGCCGACCTGAGGACTGCCTTCATCGGCGCCACCTGGGACTTCGGCGTAGCCAAAGCGCACGCAGGCTTCGCCGAAACCAAGGTGGATGTCGGCGCAACCGACGCCAAGAACCGCAACTACCTTCTGGGTGCAACCGCGCCGGTCGGCGTAGGCTCCGTCATGGCTTCCTGGATCCGCAACGACGTCAGGGATATCGGGGAAGGCGCATCCGACCAGTTCGCGATCGGCTACAGCCATCCCGTGTCCAAGCGGACGAATTTCTACACCTCCGCCGGTTATACGAAGAATGACGACGGCGTGCGTGTGAATGCCTTTGCGAATGGCGAGAGCGGGAAGATATTCAACGTCGGTGTCCGTCACCGGTTCTGATCGATCCGATCGGAAGCAGTGCAACGAATGCCGTCCGGCCTTGGCCGGGCGGCATTTTCCTTTCCGGCGAAGCGGAATTACTGCAGACGGCTCACAGGGGCTTCGCTATTCGCCTGTCTTCCCGCCGGCTTGCGCCTTGCGCTGCGCCGCACGAATAGCCTTGACGTGCCTGCCCACCGCGTCGAACAGATCCCTGAGCGCAGGATCTTCAATCGGCACCAGCGCGCGGACGGTATGCCTTTTCGTCCCGTCGTCGACGGTGAGGACATCGTAACGATAGTCCGCGGCGCCGGGTCTGGGCGTGCCCACGACCGCAGGCTGGTCGAAGAAGCGTACGTCCTCGGCCAGCTTCTGCAGTCGTGCCGCCTCGCCACTGTCGAGTGCAGCCATATCAATCACGACCGGTTTCGCCAGGCCCGGAAAGAAGGCGCCGCCTTGCGGGTCGCTGCTGAACTCGATATGCCGGATGGGATTCATCGCCTTACAGGTCCGCCGCCTGCACGCCGATCCCGACCGCCGCCCAGCCCGCGCGTACCGCCTGCTGCTCTTTGCTGCCCACGCCGTAGCGCCTGCCGGCGATGTCGGCAGTAATGCGGGCGAAACGGACAAAGCCGGTGTTCGGCCTGACGCGCTGGTCGCACAGGGCGTCATACCAGATGCGGCCAGCTTTCTCCCAGGAGTATCCGCCCAGCGCCATGGCGACCTGGTAGAACGCGTGGTTGGGGATGCCGGAGTTGATATGGACCCCGCCGTTATCCGAGAAGGTGTTCACGAAATCGTCCATGTGCTTGGGCTGCGGATCCTTTCCCAATACCGGATCATTGAACGCCGAGCCGGGATCCTTCATGGAGCGCAGCGCGACGCCGTTCACGTTACCGGCAAACAGTCCGTCGCCGATCAGCCAGGTAGCATCCTTGACGGACTCCTTGCGATGATACTGCCTGACCATCGAGCCGAACACATCCGCGAGGGATTCGTTCAGCGCGCCGGGCTGGTTGAGGTATTGCAGCTGCGCCTCGTCCTCGATAACGCCATGGGCGAGTTCGTGGCCGATGACATCCAGCGAAATCGTGAAGCGATTGAACAGCTCGCCGTCACCATCGCCGAACACCATCTGCACGGAATTCCAGAACGCGTTGTTGTAGTCATCGCCGAAATGCACGACCGCATCGAGCTGCATGCCGGCGTCATCGATCGAATCGCGGCCAAACACATCGGCGAAGAAGGTATAAGTCGCACCCAGTCCTTCATACGCTTCATTCGCGGCATCGTCACCCGCCACTGGCTCCCCGCCTTCGAGCCGGATCACCTCGCCGGGAAGGTTCTGCTGGTTCCTGGCGTGATAAATCGTCCGCATCGGCTTCAGCTCCGCCAGTGGCCGGGGAGACACGGGTTGCGCGGGTATGCCTTGCGGACTCTGCCGCGACATGCGCAAGGCGCGGAAGGTGTTGTCGGCGGACTTGGTGCGCAGTGCCGCGGCCCGCTGCTTCGGCGTGCCATTGTTCGCGATCCCGTCGAGGACGTGTGGAGGAACAATGCAGAAAATCGGATTGAAATGATGCTGGACGTGACGACACATGAGGAAATCTCCTATCGGATCATGTTTTTCTCCCTGAAAATCAGACAGGTCAAGCCGGCTCGTTCATCCCGTGCGCAATCGATGTATCAAAAAATGTGACCGGCAATCCGCGTCGTGTTTTTGTTAGTGGGGTATTCTCGGACACGTTCTCCGGCACGGTATGAGATGGATCAACCTGACCACAACAAGGACGGCATGAAAATGCGGCATCCCATGTCTATGGGATGCGCTTCAAGAACGGCGCGGAACATCTCCGTCCGCCCGGCAATCCGCGCGCGCATTGAGGACCATCAAACGGAAGTCCGGTAAACAGGTCGGCCATTTTTTCATCGCACGCAGTTCTTTCGGCCGGGGCGTTGCGGGAGGTGCAGTTCCACTCCCGGTGAATCGGTATGCGACGAATTTCAGTCTCGGCTCGCATGCGGGTTTGCGGTTCAAATACACTATTCCCCCTTCAAAACCGCATGATCATCCCCTGCGCCATCAGCCACAGGTTCATCCCCGTCACCGCACCGATGAAACCGAGAATCGGCAGCAAGCGCCAGCTCTTCACTCCGGTGCCACTCGCCAGCAAGCCGCGGCTGCGATGCCGCACGATCTGTACCGCCAGCCAGAAGCCGAGCACCATCAACCCGGCCTGCATCGCGAACATCACGTTCTCGGGGAACAGCGGATCCATCATCAGCTCATGCTTCTGTGATGCCGTCATCGGCGCCAGTCCGATGCCAAGCGGGTTGAGCAGCATGGCAAAGATGTTCACACTCTCGCGTGACAGGTGGTCGAGGTTGTGCGCAAGGTGATACACGAAGGCCAGCGGCAGCGACACGAACGCAAACGACACGAACAGCGAGCCGAAGCCTGTCTTGCGGCGATTGGCGAGACAGGCCAGTCCAATGGCTGCGCCATACACCGCCACCACCACTGCAAAGCTGCCCAGCATCGCGAGCGTGAAGCTGAACAACAGCCGGCCGCTTTCGCCGATGAAGCCGGCAATCGCCGCCACCCATTCACCCCAGAACTCCATCATGGTCAGGCCGTGGAAGGTGGTGATGCTCAACAGGAGCAGCATGAACCACGCGCCATCCCATTGCGGCCTCGCCTGGTCCTTCGCCTCGCTGCCGAGCGGACGCAGGCGCCAGGTGACGTTCTGTTTCGGGCAGCTCAGCATGCAGTTGCCGCAGGAGAGGCAGAAGGTGTTCTGGCTGAAGCGCCCCACTACCAGGTGCGTCGGGCAAGGCTCGATGTCCTTCGAGCCGTTGTAGCACTCGAGCGTCTTGCAGGAATCGCAGGCCGCCTGTTCCACCGGCCGCACCGACACCGGCGCCAGACGCGCATAGTAGCCGAGCGTGCGGCCCACCGGGCAGGCGTAGCGGCAGAAGGCCTTGCGCTCGAATACCAGCAGGAAGACGATCGACAGCACCAGCATAACCAGCGCCATCAGCGCCGTCGCCAACGGCCAGCCGGTCACACCGACGCCTGCCTGCAGCCAGGTCAGGCCCATGAACATCAGCAGCGCCACCCACACATTCTGCAGGTAGCGCGGCACCCGGCGGTTGAGCCCCGGATGCGGATCGGCGCGTTTCCACAGGCGCAGCCGCACCAGCCAGTTGGACAGGGCATTCCATGGACAGATCGCGCACCATGCGGTGCCGAGGAAAAGCACCGACATCACCACCAGCGGCCACCACATGTTCCATACCAGCGCGGTTGCGAGGTTGTGCTCCGCATGCCTGGTGCCGAAGATGCCGGCAACGACCACGAGCAGGAACACCACGACCGAGACGATTTTCACGGCCAGCAGCGGATAGGGACTGCGGTTGAGGAAGCGCACCAGCGCGCCGACCACCGGCATCGCGGCGAGGTTGACGCTGGGCGCCGGTGTCTCCGACGGCGTGCGGGCAAACAGTGCCCACGCTGCAATCGCGAGCATGACGAGCATCGCCGGCATGCGCCATTCGCCGGGCAGGCCGGGGTGCAGCATTTCCATGCCTTCGTCCGCCGCTTCGTCTTGCGTTGTCTCTTCGGCTACGGCAGGCACGGCCGGGACATCTGCGGGGATGCCGTCGTCGGGCGCGCCGGTCGAGGGCGGCGTTGCAGGAGCCGTTGTAGCGGGCTGTACCTTCGCTGCCCTGGGTTCTGCGACGCCGTGTTCAGAGTGCGCCAGGGCGTGACCGCTCCATCCCTGTGCAAGCAAGAGCATCGCAGCGAAAATGAGGTGTTTCATGATTGGCAGCGCTCCGTCGCCGAGGTGCATGCATCGCGGTGCCGGAGAACCATGCTCCTGTCTGCTTCGATTTTCATTGACCGACATGACGGCGCGGGGCGCATACGCCCCTTGCCACCTGTCAAGAATTATCGCGAGACGGATTTGCCGCCGCCCTACTCCAGATCAAAAAATGCCGAGAATCACTTGTCGGTTGCACACCATAGGGCTGCTGTGCGCTGCTTTTCGTTCACCGCACCCACCCCGGGAAATAGCCGAGCGCGCCCTGAACGCCACCATCGTGCGCCGGCACCACCACGATCTCCGGCTTCTGCTCGACCAGTGCACGAATCTGCTCCACGGTCCGCAAGGTCTGCTCGGCATTCCGGTCGACCTGCACGCGTGCGGGCCAGAACTTCGGACTGGCGTTCTTCACCGCCCCGGCATTCCACACCACGTCGCCGACAAAAAAATAGCGCTTGCCCGAATCCACGGTCACGAACATGCCGATCGAACCGGGCGTGTGCCCGAACATCGGCACCAGCACCACCTTCCCGTCATTGAACAGGTCGGCGCTTTGTTCAAAGCCCTCATACGGCACGGGGCGAAATTCCAGCGTCTCCCACTGGATCGAGGGTGACTGCACCTGCGAGGGCCACGGCCCGGCCAGTGTGGAACCCGGCTGGCGGATGATCGCCAGCTCCTGCTCCGGCACCCACACCTGCGCCTCGGGGAAATCCTCGATGCCGCTCGCGTGATCCCAGTGGCTGTGGCTCAGGACGATCCGGCGGACCGGCCCGATGCCCGCCTTGTCGAGCTGTGCGCGCACCGGTGTTACGGGATCTTCGTACCTGAAGAACGGCCGGTTCCACAAGGGCATGTCCTGCTTGTACTGCTGCGCGATGTTGCTGCCGAGGCCAGTGTCGAACAGGAAGACTTCATCGCCATGCTTGACCAGGACTGCGGAGAAGACGGTCTCCACTTCCTTGCCGAAACTGCCGCCGGAATAAACCAAGCCTTCGCGCACGCGCAGGCCGGCCGTCTTGACGATGGAGAAGCCGACGGTGGGCGGCGTTGTGTCCGGCTGCGCCTGCGACGCAGCCATGACGGAGGAAAGCAGGAACGCGAGGAGTAGTCGGAGCATGGTGTTTTTCCTTGTTGGGTGGAATGGGATGCGGTTCGGAGCGCTTCGGGATTCGGACTGCGCTCGCATGCGGACTTATGAGTCAGCGCCCTACATCCCCTACCCCGTCATTCCCGCGAAGGCGGGAATGACGGGGGCAGGTAGTCGAGCCTTGTAACGATTGAGCCCGCACGTCCTCGCATTCAGCAAACCGAACCGCCATTGCTCCTACTGTAGCGGGAACAAAGGAATAGGCATATTATTTTATAAATATATTTATAGAATAAAAATTCTATGGAAGGCCCGCCATGTTCGACCTCCGTGCCCTGAAGTATTTCATCGCCGCCTACGAAGAAGGCTCCATCACTGCCGCCGCCAGGCGCTGCTACATCGCTCAGCCCTCCATCAGCGCCGCGATCCAGAACCTGGAAGGCACCCTCGGCACCCGCCTGTTCGAGCGGGCGCGTCAGGGCCTCACACCCACGCCGGATGGCGAAAAGCTTTACCCCCGCGCAAAAGACCTGCTCGCCGAATCGAATGCCATCGTGCAAAGCTTCACCGCCCCGCCGCAACGCGAAATCCACCTACACCTGCAATCAGACATGCCGGTGCACCGCGCGGCCCCGCTGATCGACCTGCTCTACCGCGAGGTTCCGGGCATGAAGCTCAAACTCACGCAGGAAGGCGAAGCCTGCGACCTGAGGCTTATTTCCGACCAGTACAAGCGCGACAACGAATGGATGCAGACGTTATGGGAAGAAGACTACGTCGCGCTCATTCCCGCCAACCATCCGCTGCGCTTCAAGGCACAGCTCGAACTGGCCGACCTGCACGGAGTCCCCTTCATCGACCGGCCCGAGTGCGCGCTGAGCCGGCTGTTCGCGCAAGTGCTGGCGCGCAAGAAGATCGCGCCGGATATCCGCGCATCAGTGGTGCGGGAAGAAGCGGTGCCGGCACTGGTGGAGATGGGGGTGGGCATTGCGCTGCTCCCGGAAACGCATTGCGAGGGATTGAGGCACGCGGTGGTGAGACCGATCAAGCATGGCAGCGGGATGAAGCGGCGCGTCGGTCTTGCTTGCCTTGCGAGTGACCTCGATGTGGTGAAGTTCGTGCGGCAGGTGAAACCGGCTCTGGTGCAGGCATATGCGATGGGTGCCGCTGCGCATCAGCGCACGCGCCATGCCGCCGCGGCCTGACTCGTGCAACCAGGCATGCCATCGGCGTCAAAAAGGAATCCGACTGCGGACCAGCATTACTGACTGCCGTTTCGAAGTCTAAGCTCCATCCGAAACACAACGCCTACCCCGCCTCAGCATGAACATCCGCATCTTCATCAAGGCCCTGCTTGTCGCCCTCGTCTCGGGCAGCATCTTTCTCTACATCATGAGAACACCGACACCGCCATGGATGGGGCCGTTTACCGGAAAGCGTGTCGTGATCCAGAAGGATATCGATCCCACGCTGACGGCTTCCTGGGTATTTGCCGACCTGGTCAACTTCCAGAAATCGTTCCAGCTAACAAAGGGCGACGATTGCTTTGTGCTGACCGCGCCGGAGTGGAGGTGGAAAGACGCAAAGGCCGGCCTGTCTTTCGTGCCGGTCTTCTGCCCGGGCAAGGGAGCCGGATGGAGCGATCCTCAACTGCTGGATGGGTAGTGACAAGTTCGTCCAGTTGAGACGCTAGAGGGCCGCCGGATCGGCAGCCCTCATGGCAGATTACTTCTGCTGAAGGATCCACTTCACAAGGGTGTGTGCTTCCTTCTCGTTGACGCCGACATTGGCCGGCATCGGCATGCCGCCCCACGCACCGGTGCTTCCCTTCAGCACCTTCTGTACGAGCGCATCCTCGGCGCCCTTCTGGCTGCCATACTTGGCGGCGACTTCCTTGAATGCCGGTCCGACGAGTTTCTTGTCCACAGAGTGGCATGCCAGGCAGTTCTTCGCGGAGGCCAGCTTGGCATCCGCAAATGCATTTGTCGAAACGAGGCTTCCAACGGCTACAGCGATACAAAGATAACGGTTCATATACTTTCTCTGGTCAATCGATCATGGAATGGGCAGGTTCTAAGCCATGCCCAAGGACAATTTTCACGGCGCCGTCTTCGCATTTCCTTAATCCATGTTCAGGAAATCACGACAAGATCGGGTTAATGAATCCCTACAAAGACCAAGGCCAGGCCGCTGGCACCTATCAGTCTTATAAAAGATATCAATTAGACGATATTTTCCATAGGGCAATACTATTACTCTTCGAACATTATTGGAGAAGGTAATGGCATTCCTCATGTCGCAGAAGACCTTGTCGCTCAAGGCGCGCGTCGGATTCGGGTTCGCGGCGGTTCTGCTGATGATGGTGATCCTTACCATGATCGGCGTCGTCGAAGTCAACGAGGTTGACACCAGCCTGCAGAAGATCAGTGAGGTGCACAGCGTCCGCCAGCGCTACGCGATCAATTTCCGCGGCAGCGTGCACGACCGGGCGATCAGCCTGCGGGATGTGACGCTGCTGGAGTCCGAACAGGATGTGCGCGCCGCCATCGCCGATATCGAACGCCTGGCGAAGGACTATGCGGACTCCGCCAGGCCGCTGCAGGAAATCGTCGCGCGGGGCGCGGATGTCGGAGACGACGAACGTCGCATCTTCGATGAAATCAATGCCGTCGAAGCCAGGACCGAACCGCTCATCCGCAGCGTGATCGACGCGCGGCTGGCCGGCCGCAACGACGAGGCGCGGCAGATCATGCTGGCGCAAGCCCGGCCCGCCTTTGTCGACTGGCTGGCCAGTATCAACAAGTTCATCAACCTGCAGGAAAAAATGAGCCGCACCGAGTCGACCGATGCACAGGACACCGCGCGCGGCTTCCAGTGGCTGATGCTGACCCTGTGCGCAGCTGCCCTGCTGGTCGGCGCTGCGGTCGCCACCCTGATCACGCGCCATGTCACGCGGGCGCTCGGCGCCGACCCGGCCGACGTCAAGCGCGTGGCGGAAGCGGTGGAACGCGGCGAACTCCTCCACGACGTCGCGGTGCGCGCGGGCGACGACAGCAGCATCATGGCCGCCCTCGCCCGCATGACAACCAAGCTGCGCACCACCGTGCAGGGCGTGCGTCAGGCCGCCGGCGTGGTGACGGAAACCAGCACGGACATGGTGCAGCGGAACAAGGAGCTGTCGGAGCGCACGCAGCACCAGGCAGGCTCGCTGGAGCAAACCGCCGCCTCGATGGACCAGCTGACAACGACAGTCGGCAGCAACGTCGACAATGCGCGTCTAGCGGATGAACTGGCCGTGTCCGCCTCGGAAGTCGCCGTCAAGGGCGGCGAAGTGGTGTCGCGGGTGGTTGAAACCATGCGCTCCATCGACGACTCGTCGCGCAAGATCGTCGACATCATCAGCGTCATCGACGGCATCGCTTTCCAGACCAACATTCTCGCCTTGAACGCGGCGGTGGAAGCGGCGCGCGCCGGTGAACAGGGGCGCGGCTTTGCGGTGGTGGCGGGCGAGGTGCGCAACCTCGCGCAACGCTCTGCCTCCGCGGCAAAGGAGATCAAAGCCCTGATCACGGATTCGGTGGAAAAGGTCAGCGTCGGTGCCGGCCTTGCCAACACGGCGGGCACCACGATGGAAGAAATCGTCGACAGCGTGCAGCGGGTCAAGCACATCATCGGCGAGATCGCCTCCGCCAGCCAGGAGCAGAGTGCGGGGATCCGCCATGTGAATACCGCGCTGGGTGACATGGATACCGTCACGCAAGAGAACGCCGGCATGGTCGAGCAGGCGGCGGAAAGTGCTTCGGCGCTGCAGGAGCAGGCCGAAGCTCTGGCCAGGGCGGTCAGTGTGTTCAGGCTTTAGAGCGGCCGCATTTACAGTTCTTTACATGGTTTTGCGTTTTCACGCATGGTTCCGCGCGGGGTCGAACGATATAGTGCATTCCAACTTCGTATCTCTGAGAGGAACAGCACATGCACTCCCACGACCATGGCCTGGCGCACGACCTTGAAACCATTCTGAAAACCGCATCGAACCGCCGGCAGGCGCTGCGCTGGCTTGCCTCAGGCGCCGCCGCCGCGCTTCCCCTTATTGGCTGCGGCGGCGGTGGAGGCGATTCCACCACCACGGCTTCGACCGGCACCTCCAGCAGCACGGGTTCGTCGTCCACGACAACCGGCACCAGCACCAGCACCGCTTCCGCCAGCACGGCATCAACAACCGCAAGCTGCTCGACCATTCCGGAAGAAACCGCCGGCCCCTATCCGGCCGACGGTTCGAATACGCTGAACGGCAGCACCATCAACGCCTTGCTGTTGTCGGGCATCGTCCGCAGCGATATCCGCGCCAGCATTGCAGGCGCGACTGGCGTGGCCGACGGCGTTCCGCTGACCGTCAAGCTCCAGCTGGTCAATACGAACTCCAGCTGCGCCTCCCTTGCCGGCCTCGCGGTCTACCTCTGGCATTGTGACCGCAACGGCAATTACTCCCTGTATTCCAGCGGACTAACCGGCGAGAACTACCTGCGCGGCGTGCAGGAGACCGACAGCTCCGGCATGTTGACTTTCACGACGATCTTCCCGGGCTGCTATTCGGGGCGGGTGCCGCACATCCATTTCGAGGTCTATCCCAGCCTGGCGAAGGCCACTTCCTCCAGCAACAAGATCAAGACCTCGCAACTTTCCTTCCCGAACTCCGTCTCGACAGACGCCTACACCGCGACCGGTTACAGCAGCAGCGTCACCAATCTCTCGCGCATCAGCTTTGCCACCGACAATGTCTTCAGCGACGGCACCTCGCTACAGATGGCGACGGTGACGGGCAGCGTATCGGCCGGCTTCGTTGCGACGCTCACCGTCGGCGTGACGGTATAAGCCCTCGCCCCCCCTCCCGGGGCAATTCCTCGCCTGCGATCCATACGGTTCGCAGGTTTTTTTTCTGCGCACCGGAATTTACCGAACTTTACGCCCGCTTAACCGCGCTTAACGCGGATGCGCAGCACAATGGCTTGCATGTGATCGCAAACCACATGCAAGCCCGCTCGAAAGGAATCATTCGATGACACCCCGTAAAACTCTCGCGTGCCGCCTGCTTGCATTCTCGCTGCTGAGCGCGCCGTTCCTTGTCTCCGCACAACCGATGCCGCCCGGCCCGCCGCATGGCATGCCGGCCCCCGGCGGCTCGGAAAGGCTGCCGCCCTATCTGCACAGCATCCACCTCGACGAGACGCAGCGCGACAAGATATTCACCCTCATGCATGCACAGGCGCCGCAGTTGCGTGAACTGGAAAAGACGCGCATGAAAGCACAGCAGGAACTGGCTGAACTCGCCATGTCCGGCCAGTTCAGCGAGAGCAAGGCGAAGAAAGCCGCGGACACGCTTGCCCGCGCCACTGCAGACATCGCTTTGACGCGTGCCCGTGTGGACAGCCAGATCGTTGCCCTGCTGACGCCGGAACAACGCAGCAGGCTGGAGCAGCAGCGCAAAGCCGCAGAGCACGGCCGGCCTGAAGCGCCGGGCAGCGGGCCGCGGTGATCATGATTTCGAGCGGTCTCTCCGAGCTCCTCGGTTCCTCCCCCGCAGTGGGCTTGCCACATGCCGCATGGCATGTGGCTTTTTTTCCGTCTTCAAACAAGGCCTGCCGGTTCGATCCATGAAGCACAGGAGGCACACGAAGCAAAAACCGCTTCGCGTGCCTCCGGTTCAAATGTGCGGGAATCAGGCGGAAGTATTGACGAAATTCCCCGTAGCCCTGGTGCCTGGCAGATTGTTCTGGAACGCCTGCAGGAACTTGTTGAGCGTATCAGCGCCGCTCGATTCCGTCTGCTCGGCGCCCAGCGCGGCCAGCAGGTTCTGGAAACTATCCTCGAGCTCGGAAGTGCCGTCCGTCGATTCGGAAGATTCAGAGGCTGAAGACAGCGACTGGATCAGGCTTTGCAGGTCCGCCTCGATGTTGCCCGGACCACCGCGGCGTCCGCCCGGCCCGCTCATCGCCGTCGTCCCGCTGGTCTCCGAACCCTCGGCGGAATCCGATTCGCCTTGCGCGCGCAAGGTCTCCATCAGCGTTTCCATGAACGAGCCGAAAGCCTGCACAATGTCGAGCCCGCTTGTCTCGGCGGACGATGTGCTTTCCGTGTCCGTACCCTCAGTCTCACTGGTCGTGGCAGTCGACGTGCTTCCGGTAATGCCAATCTCGGACAGCGCCTGCACGATGGCATTGACCATGCCGCCGCCCGGCGGCGGTCCCGGCGGCCGGCCGCCCTCGACACCGCTCATTCCTCCCTGTTCGCATGCGCCGCCCTGCCCCGTGCTTGCCACACGGTTGACCTGCGTGAAACCCGACTGCCAACCCGATACGCCGCTTATCGTCATGATGGTTCCCCCCTTGTTAACAAAATTGACTCCGGAAAACCAGTCTGTGGGAAAGCCCCGTTAATGCGGGTTAAGAAACAGTAAATTTACGTTAAGAAAGCATTCGCGCCGGCGCGAATGCGCGCCGTGCCGGTATCATCACCCCATGATGGAAGAAAGTACCGACATGGCCCGCGTGCTGCTGATCGACGACGATGTGGAACTGGTCGAACTACTGACCGAGTACCTGGAGCAGGACGGCTTCAGCGTGCAGGTCGCGCACGACGGACAGCAAGGATTGGCAGCTGCGCTTTCAGGCCGCCACGACATCGTGGTGCTGGATGTCATGATGCCGCGCCTGAACGGTGTCGAGACATTGCGCCGCCTGCGCCAGGAAAGCCAGCTGCCGGTACTGATGCTGACGGCGCGCGGCGACGACACCGACCGCATCCTCGGACTCGAACTGGGTGCCGACGACTATGTGCCCAAGCCCTGCACGCCGCGCGAACTGAGCGCGCGCATCCGCGCCATCCTGCGCCGGACAAAGAGCGCAAAGAGTGTGACGGGGGACAGCAGCGCGCCCGTGCACCTGGTGGCCGGCGCGCTGGAAATGTGGCCGGAGCGCCGCGTCATGCACTGGGCAGGGCAAGCGGTCGAGCTGACCAGCACCGAATTCAACCTGCTCGAAATCCTGCTGCGCAACAGCGGCAAGACCGTCAGCAAGAACGAGCTGTCCGAGAAGGCGCTGGGCCGGCCGCTTGCACGCTTCGACCGTAACATCGATGTGCACATGAGCAGCCTGCGCCACAAGCTCGGCACCTTGCCGGACGGGCGCTCCTGCATACAGACAGTGCATCGCCAGGGATACATCGTGGTCAAGGAGTGAGTGTGGGACGCCTGTTCTGGAAATTCTTCCTGTCGATCTGGCTGGCACAGGCAATCGCCGTGCTGGCGATCAGTGGCAGCATCTGGATCAGGGATCGCAACCACGCCACGCGCCTGGCGCAGATCGAACTCGGGCCGCCGGCCTACTTCCTGCTGGATGCGGCCGAAGCCACCTTGCATGCCGCGGGCTTGTCCGGATTGCGCGACCTGCTGCAGCGGAGCCATCGCGAACAGATCTACGTCGTCGATGCCCGGGGACAAGACCTGCTCGGCCGTCCGGTCGACCCGGCGACCGTCCTGCATGCGCGCCAGATGCACGGACAAAACGGCTACACGCGTGCCATCCGCATGCTGACGGCATCCGACGGCAGCGAATGGCTGGTCTTTGCAGGCAGGCGGCGTCCGCCGCCGGATCGTCCGCCGCCTCCTGGCGGCATGCCCCCGCCGTTCGGAGAGATGCCGCCGCCGGGGGCTCCTCTTCCGCCACCGCCGCCGCGCCCCGGAACACACTTCCCGGTCATGCAGATGAGCCTGGCGATGCTCGCAAGCCTGGCATCCGCAGGCATCCTTGCGTGGTACTTCGCCAGGCCGATCCGGCACCTGCGGTCGGCGTTCGATGCCGTGGCCGCCGGCAAGCTCGATACACGCATCGGTGCGGCAATCGGCGGCCGGCGCGACGATCTGGCAAACCTCGCCCACGACTTCGACCGCATGGCCGCGCAGTTGCAGGTGCTGGTGGACGGGCAGCGCCGGCTGCTGCACGATGTTTCACATGAACTGCGATCGCCGCTCGCCCGCCTGCAGGCCGCGATCGGCCTGGCGCGCCAGCGCCCCGAAAAATCCGGCGCCTGGCTGGAGCGCATTGAACGGGAAAGCGAGCGCATGGACAAGCTGATCGGGGAGCTGCTCACGCTCTCGCGCCTGGAGACTGGAGTGGCCAATGGCCCTGCGGAAGATCTGAACATCGGCGAGCTGGTCGCCGACATCGTCGACGACGCACGCTTCGAGGCACGCGCGGAAGGCAAGGAAGTACTGCTCCAGGATGACTGCCTCGCTTTCGTGCGCGGCCGGCCCGAGCTGCTGCAAAGCGCCATCGAGAATGTGATCCGCAACGCGGTCCGTCACACGCCGCCGGGGCTTCCCGTTGAGGTGTCGGTGCGGCAGCACGCGCCGGGCAATGCTGTCGGCATCAGCGTCCGCGACCACGGGCCGGGCGTCCCCGCGAAAGAACTGGAGGCGATCTTCGAACCGTTCGTCCAGGGTTCCGGCAATGCCGTGCAGTCGAAGGGATTCGGGCTTGGGCTGGCCATTGCACAGCGTGTGGTCCACGGACATGGCGGAACCATCGTTGCAGCCAATGCGGAAGGAGGCGGGCTGCGTGTGGACATCGTGCTGCTTGTCGTGGCCGCGTAGCTTCCGGTGCACAGGATTCCGGCAATGGCCGTCATCCCCTCGACGCCTGCACAAACTCGATGAACGCCCTCAGCGCCGCCGGCACCTGCCGCCGGCTCGGATAGTAGAGATAAAAACCCGGATACCGTGGACACCAGTCATCGAGGACCGTCACCAGCCGCCCCGCGGCGATATGCTCGGCCACCATGTCCTCGAATACATACGCCAAGCCGGTGCCGTACAGCGCCGCGCTGACCATCAGGCCAACATCGCCCAGCGTCAACGGCCCGTCGACCTGTGTCTCCAGCTTGACCTCGCGGCGCTGGAACTCCCAGCGATACACCACGCCGCTCGGAAAGCGATGCCGTATGCAAGGCAATCCGGTCAGGTCCTTCGGATGCTTCGGCCTTGGATGACGCGCGAAGAATTCCGGCGAACCGACCACAACCGAGCGCATGGGCGGGCCGATGGGAATGGCGACCATGTCCTTTTCGACGCTTTCGCCCAGACGCACGCCGGCATCGAAGCCGCCCGCCACGATATCGACAAACGCATCGTTGTCGACGATCTCGACCTTAACGTCCGGATACGCCTGCAGAAACTGCGCCACGACTGGCGGCAGAACGAGGTAGGCCGACGCCCGCCCGGCCGTGATGCGCAAGCTCCCCGACGGCTTGCCGCGAAAGAGGTTGAGGTCTTCCAGTGCATCGTCGATGTCGCGGAATGCCGGCGCAATCCGCGCGTGCAGGCGTTCGCCCGCCTCGGTGAGGGCCACGCTGCGCGTGGTGCGGTTGAACAGCCGCAGCCCCAGCCGCTCTTCGATTGTCCGCAAGGCGTGACTCAGCGCGGAAGGCGTGAGGCCGAGTTCGACCGCCGCCCGGCTCAGGTTGCTGTGCCGGGCGATGCAGAGGAAGATCGCCAGGTCGGACGGGGAAATCGATTTCATTATTGAATCCGATTCACAAGGCCTTCATAAATTCTTGGCATTATCACATGAATCCATTTTGCATAAAGTGACAGTCATCCAGTGCATCCCGCACTGTTCATCAAAGGAGATTGTCATGCGTACATGGTTCATTACTGGTGCATCACGCGGCTTCGGCGAACTGTTTGTGAAGGAAGCACTGGCGGCAGGCGACGCCGTCATTGCGGCAGCCCGCAACCCTGATCAGGTCCGCACCCGCTTCGGCGCCCATCCCAAACTGCTTGCCGTCAAGCTCGACGTCACCAACGAGGATGACGCGCAACAAGCCGTCGCCACAGGCATCGCCCGCTTCGGCCGTATCGACGTCCTGGTCAACAATGCCGGCTACGGCTTGCTGGGGGCGGTGGAGGAAGCGACAGCGAAGGAAGTCGAAGGGCAGTTCGCCACCAACGTATTCGGGCTGCTGACGGTGACGCGCGCGGTCCTGCCGCACATGCGCCGCCAGCGCTCGGGCCACGTCATCAATATTTCGTCGGTCGGCGGCTATGAGGCTTATCCCGGCTGGGGCGTGTACGGCGCGACCAAGTTCGCGGTCGAGGGGCTGTCGGAAGCCTTGGCGCAGGAACTACAGCCGCTGGGCATCCGCGTCACCGTGGTCGAGCCGGGTTTCTTCCGCACCGATTTCCTCGACAGCACTTCGCTCGTCAAGACGGCACGCGAGATTGAAGATTATGAAGAGACGGTCGGTGCAATGCGACGCTTTGCCGCCGGTGCCAACCACGCCCAGCCGGGCGATCCCGCAAAGCTGGCGAAGGCCTTGCTGGCCCTGGTTGACGCGCCACATCCGCCGCGCCGCCTGCCGCTGGGCAGCGACACCGTGCAACGGATAGAACAGAAGCACCGGTTCGTGGAGGCCGAACTGGCCGAATGGCGGGAACTTGCGTTGTCCACGGACTTTGCGGCGTAAGGTCTATGCGGAGAGCCGAGCGGGAAACGTGTATGTTTTACCCGCCGTCGATATCGTGGCAGCTGGAAGGACATTGGGGCGAGACGATTTCAAATTCCTGAAGACGAGTCTCGCCCCCCCAGGCCATCAATATGCACGGGCCAGTTGCTCGATCTCTTAAGGCCAATAATTTGGCCCCACAAGACAAGACAAAAAGTTCTCACCCTCGAAAATTTCCATATCATCAACACCACCAGTCTTGATGATTTTTGGCGCTGACGTTTGAGAGCTTTGCTTCCGTCGGGTGTCGATGACGTGACCTGCCTGTTACTCGCCTTGGCGACAAGTGGACATCAAGAAGAAGTTTGAAGACGCATCCCTTTCGTGAACCACTTAGTGCGTTTCGAGGTTTTAACCATTCCGCCTGGAGTCTATATGCAGTCCCGTCTCGCCGGTCTCGTCATTTCTCTTCTTGTCTCCACCGCTGCGCTTTGCACACCTGCTGCGGCCGCCCCTGTCGCGATCTCCTTTGAAACCGTGCCCGGCGCGGATGGCGTACTTGGTACTGCCGACGATGCACCGATCGGGTATGTCGGTCCGCTCAGCAACCAGTACGCCTCTGTCGGCTTGACCTTTTCTCAGGGCACTCTTTTCCAGGATAGCTTCTTCGATGGAAACCCCAACAATCATTTCATCAGCTCGACGCCCCCGATCGGCTTCTTTTCCGTACCCGTATTCGGTATCAGTGTCAGTAGCAACTCGTCCTGGAATGCCACACTGACTGCCTACGATGCAGCGGACAATATCATTGCCACCGTTACCGCCATCAATCCGACTGCCGGCTGGAACAGGTTTTCCACGACATTCGGCCTGTCTACCACTCAAGCCATTCATCATTTTTCGATCATGGACAGCAGCAATCCTAACCACATCCTGAACCTGGACAACCTGGTCTTCGAGGTAGGCGCAGCTGAAGTGCCCGAGCCATCGCAGCTCGCCCTGTTCAGCATGGGCCTGTTGACGCTGGCGCAGCGCTTCCGGCGTAACAAGCGCGGGTAAGGACGCGTTCTTAGATTGCTGCAGCGACGCTCGCTTCGGTTCAGGCGTCAAGCAGCGATCTTGTGTTGGTCTTTGCGCTCAAAGTTCAATTCCTTGCCTTGCAGCGCCTTCTCGCGCGCATCAGGATCGCCGCCCATGATGGCGGTGCCTCTGCGCATCACCGCCACATTCGTCCTCCCAGTCAAAGCACCGGTTCCCCGCGAGTTCGAGCTGTGCCGGGAGGAAAACCGGTACTGGTAAATACCGAAAGCCTATTCCAGATCAAGGAAGAAAGAGACATAAGTCTGGAGACTTCCCATAATCATGGTAAGGAATAAGGTGAACTCCTCGTTTCCTCGGTCCAACATAAACGGAAATGGCTCATGAAGAAACCTTGGGCAACTCGCTACGCATTTTGACGGGCGCTCTTACCCGGTGCTCAACCGGGCAATGGGAGAACGCAACGTCTAACGCGAGGAACGAAACGTGTGGTCGAGCCCGACATCGCATATAAGGGGATTACAGGATGGGGAGCTATTACGTTAACAGGACTCCGCAGGCAAATGGTGATCACGAAGTCCATGAACTGGGCTGCCCCTGGCTGGCGCTCCTCCCGTCTACCCAATACCTCGGCGAATTCATCAACTGCCATGGCGCTGTAGCCGAAGCGAAGAAAATTTATCGCGCTGTCAACGGTTGTAAATACTGTGCCGAGGCATGCCATACCTCATAGATCTGCAGGCACTTGGAGAAAGCAGGATTTGCCGGAACCACAATTCCTGCGCGCCGGTGCGGTAGCCGGAGCACCAGCGCCCAAGCACTGCTTCAAGTGATTTCATCTGAGACGTAAAGTCGAGCAAAACCCGCTCTACCAACTATCCGCTCATGCCTTGCCGACCTTCGCAAGTATGCCCGCCAGTTGCGCCGTACTGACCGGCTTGACGAGGTGATAGTCGAATCCGGCCTCCATCGAATTCCTGCGGTCGCTCTCCTGTCCGTAGCCGGTGACGGCAATCAGGGTCGAACCGGCGGTTTCCGGGGCGGCGCGCAGGCATTTCGCCAGTTCGTTGCCATCCATCTCCGGCAGGCCGATGTCGAGCAGGAAGACGTCCGGCCTTTCTCGCATTGCGCGCTCCAGGGCATTCCAGGAAACCGTGTTCGGTCAGGACATGATGACCCAGCGCTTCCACCAGGATCGACATCATCTGCGCCGCATCGGCATTGTCGTCGACCACCATGATTTTCAGCGCTTTTGCCTGGCCGTAGTCCGGCGGGAAGCCGGGCTGGGTGTCGGAAGCATCGTGAGAATCCGCCAGGTGCGGCACACGGACAATGAACTTGCTTCCCTTGCCGGCGCCTGCGCTTTCAGCGGTCACGCTTCCGCCATGCAGTTCCATCAGGCTCTTCACAAGCGCGAGGCCGATGCCAAGCCCGCCTTGCGCCCGGTCCGACGCGCGCTCGGCCTGGGCGAACAGCTCGAACGCCCGCTCCAGCAGTTCGGACGTCATGCCGATGCCGTTATCGGCAACGACCATCTTCACGACATCGCCTTCGACTTCCACGTTCAGCACGATCTCGCCGCCTTCTGGCGTGTACTTGGCGGCGTTGTTCAACAGGTTGCACCTGACCTGGACGAGACGCTTCTGGTCGCCGAGCACGAAGGCGGAGTCAGGCGGCGTGTGGATGGTGAGGCTGTGGCCGCGTGCTTCGATCAACGGCCTGACCTGTTCAACCGCCTCGGCAACGATCCGCTTGGCATCCAGCCGTGTCTTGTCCAGGGAGATCAGCCCGCGCGTGACGCGCGACACGTCGAGCAGGTCGTCGATCAAGCCCGTCATGTGCAGGACCTGCCGGGCGATGATGGCGCTGGTCTGCTTCACGTGCGGCTCGTTCAGCCGGCCCAGCGCAAGCAGGTCGGCCGCGGCGGCAATGGGTGCAAGCGGGTTGCGCAACTCGTGCGCGAGCATGGCGAGGAACTCGTCCTTGCGCCGGTCCGCCTGTCGCAAGGCTTCTTCCGCCTTCATCCGGTCGGTGATGTCCTTGAAGAGGATTGCCACCTTGCGCGCGCCTGGCTCTTCGACGCGAAAGGCATACACGTCATACCACCGGTCCAGCTGCCTCGCCTCGTTCTCGAACCGGATCGGCTCGCCCGTCCGGGCCACCCTGTCATAGATGTCAAACCAGTGTTGCTCATGACCCGGCCTGAGCTCGCGCATGGTCTTGCCGACGGCATTCCCCAACCCGGTCTGCAGTTCGAACGCCGGATTCACTTCCAGGAAGCGGTAATCGGAGACACGGTCATCGCCGTCGTACAGCATTTCGATGACGCAGAACCCTTGGTCGATGGATTCGAAGAGGTTCCGGTAGCGTGCCTCGCTTTTCCGCACCGCCGCTTCCGCGCGGGCCTGCCCGGTCACGTCGGTCGTGCGGTGCAAGATGCAAACGAGCTGTCCGCCCCGGTCGAAAACCGGCACGTTGAGCGCGCTCCAGAATCGTTCTTCGTAGCGTTTTTCCCCTTCCGGCGTGGTGATCCAGATGGGATAGCGCTGCAAAGGCAGCTGATCAGGCTTGCCGGTAGCGATGACCCGGAGAATGGAACTGCGGAGTGCCGCTACGCCCGTGTCCTCTTTATCGTCGGGGTTCTCCGGAAATGCGGCGAAGAGGCTCTGGCCGACGAGTTCTTCGCGTTTCCGGGAAGACGCTTGGAGAAAGGCATCGTTGACAGCGAGGATGACCGCCTCGGGCGTGGGCGAGAGCAGGTAGGTTCCCATGGGCAGGCTGTTGAAAGCCAGCTCGTAGAGCGCTGCAGGATCCATTTTCGGTAGGCAGGACTGGACAGTGGTGATGGAAGAAACATCATACCGGCTTGGGGGAGATGCTTCTTGCGGTTGAGCGATGATGGGACGGGAGTGCAATCTTCGAACCGGGCAGGCCACCCGAAAAGGGGGCGATCACATTTGATAATCGCGACCTGTCCTCTCTTGCTGTAATGGAACAGCCGGAGCGGCTTCAAGAAAAACTCGCTCTCACAAGCAATGCCGGTGAATGGATATGCTCCCCTCGGTTATGGGCGTACACTGAAAATTTACATGCGGGGACCATATGACGCAGGACGAAGTACTTGATATGTTCCAGTCACAAGCCGATAGCATGCCGCCGCAATTGCCAGTCTCGAATGCAATCATTCTCGAACTGGCGCAACTGCTGGCAGAGTCACAAGGGCGATTGTCCAAGGAAACTTTTAACACACTCCTGCATATAGGCGGGCTGCTTTACAAGGAAGGCCGCATCCTGTTCGACGCACGGGAGGATGTCGCAGCCATCATGAAGAAATCGGCAGAGAGCCGAGAGCGGGAATGACAACGATCCGCAGTTTCACAGGGGGGCGTTACTGATGTTGCCCGCGTCCGATATGGCCAGCCGGCTGTTTGTGTAAATCGACGTAACAAACATATCGATATTGGTTCGGCAACACGATACTGAAATTGGCAGGTCAGTCTCGGGAGAGAGCCGTGGGATTACTGCCACCACATAGCACTATCGGTGCGTCCAGGCTGATCGGCCTCGTCGAGGCTCTCTCAGGAGGAGACGCATGATGGAATCAAAGACAGCCGTTTGGAAGGTGCTTCTATACGGCACGATTGCTTTTTCGGTTGCTGCAGTTGTACCCGCATACGCGCAAGAGCCGGTAATCATCGTTGACATCAAGGCGGTCGTGAATCAGATCGGGCAAAACATTGATGCAGAGGCAAGCCTGCTTCCGTTGACTGTGCAAGCCCCTGTCCATGTTGCCGCGGAGGTATGCGGCGTACCCGAGAATGTACTAGGGGCGCAGGGCAGCTCCAGTGGTGCCGTTGGATGCGCCGCGACGATTACCTCTCGCGAGCTGGAGCAAATCGTGCGGGCGAAACTACGCAAGGAATCGCAAGCGCAATAGCATTAACCGGCGGCGATCCCACAAGGCAGGTCGACACGCCTGCACATCTCCCTGACGAAGGTGACGGCCTCCTTGACCATAGACTTTGGCCACGCCCCGATCTTGTCTGCAGGGGCATGACGTCAATGGAACTCAATCGCCGCTGATACCACTTATGCGAGATGTTGTTCTGCGACCCGCGAACACCAGCGAATCACGTCGGACTTGACGTTTTTAAAGAATGTAACCGTATGACACGTATCGGACCTCACTCTCCGTCTGGCGGTGATCCCCCTCGGCCTGACATCCCTCCTCTGCCTCGGGAACCCGAAAGAGCAATAGCGCCGGGCGAAGGCAGGGCCTCGTCGCTTGCAGCAGGCGGTGCCGGAAAGGCAGCGGCATTGCGTGGACAAATAAGGGTTCAGAAACTTCAGCAGGAAGCACGCACGGGTATGCAGAAGGCACTATCTGCCCTGCTGAATTCGACGCTCTTCGACCGCTGCTTCAAGGAGCATGAAGACGCAGCCTACGACTTGGGCAGATACTTGCAGAATCCTGATCTCTTTAAACGTGGTCTTGAAGGGAATGAGGCGTCCGCTCACAGATTTGGCAGGTACTTTCAAGAGTGCGAAGGCGAGACTCTTTCCACGCTGTTCGAGGGCGCAATGGAATTTCTTGGCAAGATTACCTATCCTGCCATATACACAAACAATCCGGTTGATGAGGCCCAAAAGACTTCGACCAGCGATCTCTCCATCGCAGTTCTCGGGCAATTGCAACAGGAGAAAGACGGTTGGGCAGAGAGAGTTGACCGGTATGTCGAGGATAGTGTTTTTGAGACCAACGATCCCGATGTGCGCGTACGCAGTGCAGAGTACGCAATACGGACAGCCGTGGAATGCGAGCGCATCGTAAACGATTGGGACGCCACCTTTAAATTTGTGCAGGAGCAGATCCGCCGCGGCTGAGGCTTTCTTCCTGGAGCGGATTGCGGGTCAGGTTAGGGTGTCCAAAAGATCCCTGACAGCCCCATGCGTGGGCTCACCCTCCCTCGAATCATTGAAATGATCAATGGAACCGGACTGTGTTTTCTGTCACAGATAGGGGACGTGCGCGGGATTGCGTTTTCCTTCATGCCGAACCTGTGCATTTTGATTACTTGAACAGGGATTCCCTTCGCCATGCCAGGACCTATCGGAGGCCCGTCAGAGCCCAATCTGGACCCATTATGGAAGGCATTCGATGCCTCCGCCCCGGAAGAGGCGATTGCGGCCCATCTCACGGATGCAATCAAAACCATACTGGAGGCGCGTATCCCGTTCATCACGGAAGAACAGGAACGCAGTGCAATCGAGCTTGGAAAGCATTTGACGAACAACACTAGCGCCGATTTGACACAGATAAATAGGACCGCCTGGCAGTTTGCCGTAATGGCGCTTTCACAACTTAGCTTCACACCAGCGAGCGACATGGATCGGCTGTATGAGTATTTTGGCGGCAGGATCAACGACACGACGAGCGCCCTGAATCGCATTGCGGTCCAGCAGTTCAATGCCTGCAACGAACTGAGCGCGTCACATACCGCCGAAAGGGCCGAGGCCATCGATGAAAACGCTCCTCCCCTTGAGATGCATGTAATCGAAACGCGTCAACTAGCGACAGAATTGGCGGCTCGGGCGCGCATGCGCGACGAATGGTGGGACGAAGCGAAGCGCTTGGCGCCTGGCATAAGCCTGCCCGGGCATGAGCCCGGTAATCAGTAAACAGGCCGGGAGATAAGCGGTCTTGGACCTATCCCTGCAGGAAAAAAAGAACAGGCCGCAATTGAATGATTGCGGCCTGTTCCCGTTTACCGTGCTTGTTCGGACGACTTTGTAGAGTGGATAGAGCGGAGCGAAACCCGCCCTAATACTACTGCGTCATTAGTCTTGAAAGCGAATAGGGGCGCGGGCGTGCACGGGTTGCACGAATGCATTGCTGTACATCCAGTTGGGCAGGGTGTGGATTTGTCGTCAAGGTTAGGCGTCTTATTGCGCATTGGAGTATGGGAGCAATGGGATGAAGGCGGATGATTTTGAGGAATATTTGGATCACTTGGCGCCGGCCCTGGCGCATGCGGACCGGGTAAGCGGATTAAGGGATTACTGCACGGGATTGATGCTGCCGCTCGAGCGCAAGAGTGTCGAGCCGTTGGCGGCCCATCTCGATCCGCTGCATGTGAGCGCCCGGCACCAGTCGCTGTTGCATTTTGTCGGGCAGTCGGATTGGTCGGATGAAGCATTGCTGGATCGGGTGCTGGGGTGGATTTTGCCGCAGATGGAGCGGGGATCGCCTGAATGGTTTTGGGTGGTTGACGATACCGGGATACCGAAGAAGGGCAAGCACTCGGTGGGCGTGGCGCGGCAGTACTGCGGGCAGCTGGGCAAGCAAGACAATTGCCAGGTGGCGGTGAGTTTGTCGCTGGCCACCGAGACAGCGAGTGTGCCGATCGCATGGCGGCTGTATCTGCCGCAAGAATGGTGTGACGATGCCGCACGACACAAGGCCGCGGGCGTGCCGGAATCGGCAGGCTTTGCGACCAAACCGGAATTGGCGTTGCAGCAGCTCTGGTCCGCCAGGACAGCCGGCGTGCCGGTCGGGGTGGTGCTGGCCGATGCCGCGTATGGCAACGACTGCGCATTCCGGGAAGCGCTGGAGGCGATGGAACTGACCTATGCAGTGGGCATCGAGTCCAGTACGGGCGTGTGGCCGCCCGGCACGGAGCCTCTGCCGCCCAAGGTGTCTGGCGGTCGCGGCAAACCGTCCACCCTGCTGCGGCGTGCGCCGGGACACGAGCCGCGTTCGGCCAAGGCATTGGCGCTGGAATTGCCCACCAAGGTCTGGCACCGGATCACCTGGCGTGAAGGCACCAATACCTTGCTGTCATCGCGCTTCGCCCGGTTGCAGGTACGGCCGGCGCATCGGGACTATTGGCGTAGTGAGTTGCGCGCCAAGCTATGGCTGTTGATCGAATGGCCTGCGGGAGAAAAGGAACCGACCAAATACTGGCTGTCGAATTTGCCCGCGGACATCGCGATCGAGAAATTGGTCGGCACGGCGAAAATGCGCTGGCGCATTGAGCGCGATTATGAGGAATTGAAACAGGAATTCGGGTTGGGACATTACGAAGGGCGCGGCTGGCGCGGCTTTCATCATCACGCAAGCTTGTGCATTGCCGTCTATGCCTTCTTGCTTGGGCAGCGTCTGCGTCAAAAAAAAGAGCAGCAATGCGCGTTACCTGTCTTACCCGAAGGTTACCGCCCGCGCGGAACCGGCACGGGCGCAGCAACACGTGCCTGATTCGATCCGGTCATTGCGCCTGGCGCTGGTCATCGGCCTGATCAGACGTCTGCAACGGTGTCCGTGCTGCCATCAAAGGAATTTCGTTTTATGACGCAGTAGTACTAACAGGCTGTTGAAAAACGTAGCGAGCGGGGCGAGATTGGTGCCGAGAAGCGCAAGCGTACGAGTAGTACGCTGAGCATCGCAGGCATCAAGACCGGCCCGCGCAGTAGTTTTTCAACAGCCTGCTAACGGCTAAATGAACGTATGCCCTGCCTCCCGCAACAATGTCCTGGCACGTTCAAACACATCGCCCTTGACCATCAGGTGATCGTCGTCGAACGTCGACACGACGAACACCCCGACGCCATTCTCCGACAAGGGCCGGATAACCGAAAGCACAATCCCCGTTTCATCGAACGCAAACGGCCCGACCAGATGCATGCATCTCCAGCCGGTATCGGAGCGCACCTCCGCCGGCACACGCTCCGCCAGGCATACGATCGACAGCTCCTCGCCGGAACGGCTGATCGACACGAAACCGTTACCGTCCGCCCAGGCCGGTATGCGATCCGTGGGGAGCAACCGGCTGACCGCATAAGCGCCGTCCAGAACGCGCAGTTTGACCTTCTTGTTCATGGCTTCTTTCGGGAAATTGGATGTGGGGAATACAGGATACATGTACTGCGGCCTTGCTTTCCATATCGAGTCTGCCGCATATGTTCCGCCTCGCCGCCGGCAGGCTACCGGTTCGTCAACGTCACGCCGACGACCGTCAATATCCCGCCGACTACCATGGACACCAGCACAGGCTCGCCCAGCAGCAGCGCCGCCAGCACGATGCCGAAGGCGGGCACCAGGTTGTTGAACACGGCGGTACGCGACGGTCCGATGGCTTTCACGCCTTCGTAATACCAGACGAAGCCGATCACCGTGCCGAATGCGCCGAGATAGACGATCGCCGCCCACGCCTTCCAGTCGAAGGCCGACCAGTCGACGGCAGGCAGCTCGAAGGCGGCGCCGCAGGCAAGAAAGGCGAATCCCCACAGCGCCGCATACGTCGTCGCCGCGATCGGCGTCAATCCTTTCAGCACAGTGCGGCCGATCAGCGTATACGCCGCCCAGCTCGAAATGCCTCCGAACATCAGCAGCTCGCCCAGCCCAACCGACTGGCTGATGTCATGCAGCACGCCGGCCAAATCGCCGCGCGTGATGATGATGGCCGCCCCCGTCAACGCGATACCGATGCCGAGCCACTTGATCGTCCCCAGCCGCTCGCGGAACAAGACAGCGGCCGCCAGCGCAGTGACGATGGGATTGAGCGCGACGAACAGCGCGGTACGTCCCGCCGGCATCCGCGCCAGCGCCGCGAAGAAGCACACGTTGTACAGAAAGATCCCGGTCAGCCCGAGCGCCGCCGTCGCCAGCACCTGCGACCGGTTCAGCCGCGGCAACCCGCCCTCGAGCTTCCATGCGAGCAGCAACAGCAGCACCACTGCGACGGCAAAGCGCCCTGTTGCCGCCGTCATCAGCGGCACGGTCTGTGCGAGATGGCGACCGGCGATGAAGGTGCCGCCCCAGAAGAGGGTGACGAAAACCAGTTTGACGTAGACCAGTGGGGAGATGGCGGCGGAAATGCCCGTCGCTGCTGGCGGTGCGGTAGAAGTCGAAGTGGATGCAGTCACGTCATTGTCCTCATACCTGCCGAGTCGATCTTCATCCCCGAATCGGGATCGCCAAGACAAAGATCACTGAGCAGAAAGCTTGTTATCACCAGTACCAAGGCATATATTATTCCTAATATCAACTCATGAAAAAATGAGCAAATCCTCATACAGCAAGACCAATCCGGAATGACCTTCACCCAACTCGAAATCTTCGCCCTCGTCGCCGAACTGCGCGGCTTCACCGCCGCCGCCTCCAAGCTCAGCATCAGCCAATCCGCCGTCTCGCACGCCCTGAAATCCCTGGAGCGCGAACTCGGCGTCGACCTGATCATCCGCCACCAGGCCAACATCGAAGTCACGGAGATCGGCCAGCAACTGCTGCTGCGCACGCGCGAAATCCTCGGCCTGTCGGAAGCTATCCGCCAGGAAATCGCCGCCGCCCGCGGCCTCTCCCGCGGCTCCCTGCGCATCGGCTCCTTCGGCCCGACCTCATCGCTCAAGCTCCTGCCCGCGATCCTGGAGGCATACCGTATGCGGCATCCGGGGATCGACGTGCATGTGGAAGAAGGCGGCGACAACGACGTCACGCAATGGTTGCTGGAGCGGCGCGTGGACGTGGGCTTCGTGGTGCTGCCGGACGAACGCTTCGATACCGTGTCGCTGGTGGAGGATCAACTGGTGGCGCTGATCCCTGCCGGTCATGCGCTCGCGAAAAAGCGCTCGGTGGCGCTGGCGGAGCTATGCGACTCGCCCTTCATCATGACCGAGGCGGGCTGCGCGCCGCTGATCGAGCCGCTGTTCGCGGCGGCGGGACTGGTGCCACAGGTACGGTACAGGATGGCGCAGGTGATCACGATCCTGGGTATGGTGGAGCGTGGAGACGGCGTGTCGATCGTGGCCGAACTGGCTTTGCCGGATCGGGTGGCAGTGACGCATCGCGGGATGGTCAGGGTGCCGCTGCGGCCGGCGGTGAAGCGGCGGGTGGGATTGGCGGTGCGGGATTTGCGACAGGCTACACCGGCGGCGAAGGCGTTTTTGCAGGTGGCGGGGAGTCAGGAATTGAGAGCGTCGCTCCGGATGGGGATATACGGGTAAGCGCGTTGTTTCGGGACTGAACTGATCCGCAAACTTCTCTAAAACAGGCGCGGCACCTGGAACAGTAAAGGCTGCGCCTCCGTCAGCCGGGGTATTACAGCAAGACCATGATCGGACTCAGCCGATCGCCAGCTCGATTAGCCTAGAAGAACATTCTCGACGACTTCCAGATCACGAGGGTGAGTCAGTAGCATGCGCAGCATCTCTCGAGGCACCAGATGTGCGCCCTGCGACTCCCATCCCATCGCCGCTGGCGTTCCACCTGTGCGCCGGGCCAGATACAAGCGGGTCTTGGTACGCCGGCCTTCAAAGTCGCCAAGCCAGCCCGTCAGTTCGATGTCGATCCCCAACTCTTCCCTGGTTTCCTTGATTGCCGTTTGCCGCAACGAGATACTGCCTTCCATGCGCCCTTTGGGGAAGGTCAGGCGGTGGCCGCCGAAATGGTTGGTCGGCTCGACAAGCCAGATACGGCCATCCGGTTCCACGACCAGCGCCCCAGCGGCCGCTTGGCCCTGTTGGGCAAGGAAAGGCGGTTCGTCGAATTCGCCTTCAGCGGCCGGTTCCAACCACGGTGCCGATGCGGTTGACGGCTGCATGGGCACACCGTTCAGAACATCAGGCGTCTCGCCTTCCGGCACGAAAATAGCCACCTCCTCTACATTTGTCCAGGTGGAGGGCGCACTGGCTTGTGTGGGCGTGGCGATCTTCACGATTTGGCCAGCATCGTTTCGTTGCGGATGCACGCCGGCGGCAAGCTCCATCAGCTTTGCCGTGCGGGCTTCGAGCATCGCCACAATGGCATCGCGATCCTCGCCTTGAAGCTGCGGCGCGATACGGGCGACGTAGGCCTGCCAGCTGCCATGCCGCTTGCGAAGCGCTACGGCGCGCTTGACCTGTTCACGCAGATCCGGCACGTCCGAAATGGCTTGGTAACCCGCAATCCTTGCCAGGGCTGCCACGGCCGGATTTTTCCCTGCGTCGAAATAGTATTGCGCCTCCGTCAGCTCATTGAGCACGGAGGAAGGCTTGCGGGCGCTGTCCCAGCGCGCCCGCGTGAGCAGCGAGGCCCCCAGGTCGGTTTGCATCACTTCCTTGCGGGCGGAAATCAACAGGTTGAAACCGTATCGTTCGTCATCTGTTCCGCCGACTGCATCCCAATTACCGATCAGCAGGTCGGCAACGACTCCCTCGAAATAGGCAGTTGCGACCTCGGGGTCGGTATGCAGACCGAGCGCGTAGGCGTCACCTGCGGCGTCGGCCAGATAGGGCGTGGCAATGGCGACCCGGTCGCCCTCGCCTGCCGATGTCCTGCTGTAATCGACCAGCGGCGCATCCAGCTCAAGAATTTCACTCATCGGTCCCGGCTTGCCGAGATCGCGCGATATCCGGGTGGCGATATGCTCGCAAATCGATTGAATGGCACGTGGCGGAAACTTGACGTACAGGATTTCATCACGCCCATCCGACGACAAGCGCCGGTACACGCCACCGGGAGTCGATCCTTTCTTGTCTCCGATCTTTTCCCAACGATAGGTAATCGCAGGCTTTCCGTCCGAGGCAGGAACCGTGGTTTGGAAGATATCCGGACTGGGCGGCAGCAGAATTGCCGTAACACGTGTGGTGTTCGAGCCGGACGCCTCTTCGGGAACACGGGTTTTTATCAGGTCGAAGCCTGCGTCCTTGAGAAGCTTGCGGAAGGCTTGCTTGTCGCCTTCCTGATAGTCCGTCTCGAAAGAGAGCTTCCCTCCCGGTTTGAGGGCATTGGCGGCTTGCTGCAATATTTTGCCGTCGAACAGTTTTTCCCGAGAGATCCGGCCGAGCGGTTTCTCCGCCAGCGTGCCCTTTTCAAACCTCTGCACCAGCCATCGCGGCGCAAAACCGCTCCTGGCAATCGGACGCGGCGCCAGGGAAACGCGCGGCGCATCGGCCTCCACTTCCCTTATATGCACCACGAACTTGCCTTCCGCGAGCCTTCCGCTATGCAGGATGTCAAAGTGAGTGAAAGGGACAAGAAAATGCTCATTGTTTATAGGATCAAGCCCGAAATCCCCGGTCTGCTTCGCATTTTCCGAGTAAATGACGAACAATGTATTTTTCCCTCGATATACCGATGGTGCTTCATCCAGAGAGCCTTTTTCCAATGCGGACGTGATGAACGGCTCAATGACTCTCGTATTCGGCATATAGCGCTTTAACACCGTTGCCGGGTCCAGATCCGCATACCGCAACAATATGCCCCTCTTTGAAGGGAGCCGGTTAAGCCCCGATGTTGCCAGTGCGATTTCCGTCAAGAATTCGCCCCACCTCCAGTCGCCGCTGCGCAGGGCGTGGTTCATCAACCGGTAATGCCTGCTCTGGAACAGATTGATCGCCAACAGCTCTTGCCATGGCACAGCCGCCAGATGCGGATGCATGCTCTGCAATTCCAGCAACCGGTCCCTCTGTTTCTCCCAGTCGGTGACGCCGCGCAGGGGATACGGCAGGTAGTAACCGCTCTTCAGGCGGTTTTCCAATATCCGATGCAAGGCGGGCGCAGCCCGGTAGTCTTTGTCGAGAACGGTCGATTCCCTTCCCAGCAAATCGGCGCAATAGGTCAAATTCTCTCCTGCTTGCGGACGGAACAATGTGGGACTTTTCCATGAATTGGCAAGAATCGTGTTCCTCTTCAACAACTGATCGCCGATCTTGTCAGCACCACTCAGCTGTAGCTTCACATCGTGCAGGATCCGCAGATCCTCTTCGCTCTTCAGAAGTTTTTCTGCCTCGTCGATCGATACCAAATGCATCGCCTGCGACTCGCAGCCCATCTCGGAAGGCGTGCCTCCAATGCGCGATGCAAGATAAATACGGGTCTGGGTCTCGGGCTGTTCATGGACGTCGAGGACGTCTTGAAGCTGGGCGTGAAGCCCGGTTTTGCGGTAAGCGGTGGCGATGGCGCTCGCCTGCAACGGCAAAGCTCCGGGTTCGACCACGCTCTTTGGAAACGTATATCGGATGCCGTCAGGATGATTCGCCGGCTCCGCCAGCCAGATTCGCCTGTTGAATTCGACGATGACGATTCCCACTTTTGTCTGTTTAAGAGGATTCGGGGTGAACGGGCTGGCTGTTTCGAGTTCCGGACGCTGGCCGGCCACATTGATCCATTCATCCGGCGTGACAGGCGCTTTCCACGCTTTCATCGGCACACCAAAATATTCCTCCGGCGTTTCGCCTCCCGGAACGAGAGTCAGGACGCTCTTCCACGTATTCCATGTATACCTCGCGCTCGGCTTCGTCGGCGATTCAATGACGACTGGTTGCCCATTGCTATCCAGGCGAGGATGAACCATGCGCCGGGAAGATACCGTGATCGTTTCGCGATTGTGCGTGGTTACATGGTCGCTATCCAAGAAAAAACGGGGAATGGCATCGAGTCCGGCGAAATCGATTGCATAATCCGCCGCCGCTCGCGCTTCGGGCCTGCCGCGTATGGCAAATGCGCGCCCGCCAAGCTCCTGTGCTTTCTGGAACATCTTGAGGTCATTACGGGCATTGCCGCCAGCGATAATTCGCCCTCCGGCCGGAAGAGCTTGCGCCAGCTTTTCCATCCAGGCGGCCTTGTCGTTTGCCGTGACACAGCCGTTCAATTTCCTGCCGCTCAATATCTCGTCGATGACCTCGGCTTCCCCGGCGATCTGGCCGTGAAATCCGAAGTCGCGCTGAAGACGGCGGGTAAAGTGCGTCAGGCCGTTGGAAGCGATACCCAGCGTCATGCTGTTTGCATGCAGCGCTTCGGTCATGCCTTTCAGACCCGGCATTGGTTCGATGCCGTTTTCATAAACATGATCAAGCACTCGTTTGTCCACGCCCGCCAGCAAGGCGGTCCATTCTTCTTCCGCCACAGATCCCGGGTCGCGCCGCTTGCGCGCATAGCGATCCGCTTTCGCCGCGCGCTCAATCGATGTCAACCCGAGGAATTCGAGCACGCTGCGCGTGGAATCTCCTTGAAGCAGGGTTCCATCCATATCGAAGACGCCCAGGCGATAGAGACGAAACAACTGATCTTCCGTGATGAAACCAAAATCGATCCCGGCGTTGGCGCAAAACGCGGAAACCTTGCGCTTCAGTTCCAAAGACTCTGCCACGTCGTGCAACCGATATGCTGCGGTGTATGTCTCTCCGGACGGCAAACGCTTGGTAGATCCGAGCGGCGAAGCAATCGCTTCAAGTTCGCCGAGCACTCTTTCCGGCAGATGCGGGGCCACTGCAACCAAATGCTTGCGTCCGCTCGATACGTTACCGTCTCGTTTTTCCGCCAGGCCCAACACACGCGCGCGCGCTGTTGCCGCCATGCTGCGTTTCAATGGACGGGTATCCGGAAGACGATGATGGCCGGCCGGCTTCGTGGTTTGTTCCGTGTCCGGAATGTGCGCCGGTTGTGCAGAACTTTCCCTATCGATAGAGAGAGAAGATGGCAATCCATTTGGATAATAGATTTGCATAATCAAGAGTCTTTTCAGAGCGAAAAAAAAGGGCTGTTGTTGAGTGGGCCCGGCACGTAACCGGGTTCCACTCAAGTTATTTTTCTGAAGACTCTTTGTTCCTGTTATTGCATCCCAGCAAGACGCTTCACTGTCATTCCAATGCCGTTTCTTCGTGCAGAGAATCGGTAATGCTTCGGCTTGCCTGCTTTCTCTCCTGCGGGTTCTCTGCCCTCCCTATCCACACCACGCTCGCACTCTTACACCGGAACGGTTTCTTGACATCAATGCAATGACAGTCTAATAATGAAAAGTTGCTTTGTTGTAATTTGTAGTTTGCCGTACTTAATTGAATAGATCGTCTCACTCCTTCTTTTAAAAGGTAACTGCTCACGCGACCCTGGGGACGGATTCGAATTCAATCTTTTATCGAGTCTGGCCCCATACATTGCCTCTCTCAGTATCCAAGGAAGTCACCGCCATGCTCATTTCTCCATCCGCTTCAACGGTTGCCCCCGCCTTGCAGCATTCACACGGAACGCGCTCCACTGCCAAACAGGACTTGAATACGGGGCCGGTCGAAGAATCGAGCAAGGTCACGCTCTCTTCCGAAGCCTTGCGCCATGCAGCTGAGGTAGCAGAGCAGCCCAAGAACACAACGAGCCCGTATCGTATAACCGGCTCTTCCTTCAAGGTCGGCGTGTCCTCCGCCTTTGCAATGCCGGAGGCTTTGGCAAAAGAAATGGCGATACGAACTGAAGAGGAAAAGCTGCGGGAAGAGATCAACGCGCGTTATGCCTACGAACATCAATACCAGACCGTCGGGCAAGTCCTGGTGGATGGAAAGTTCTTTGCCGAGGTCAACGAGGCGGGTGGGTACGGACTCATACGCGACATGCCCGGCCTAAGTGAAAATTCACTGAGTCCGCGTGAGCGGGTGGAAGAAATAGCCCGTGCCCTGAAAGGCAAGGGCACGGTGGAAATCAGATACTCCAATTTTGTGCCGGGGCTGGGTGGCTGGAGCGGCCCCTCAGCGCCGGAGTCGATGCTTCCGCCGTTTACAGCACGCAGTCATCAGGAAATCTTCCAGGAAGCGCTGGACATGATGGCGCGCATGCGGACCGAGGCGTCGCCATCGGCAGAGTCCGCCGCGTCTGCGTTGTTTCGGAGCTAAACTGACCCGCAAGCCGCATTAAAACCTCTCCCACTCGGGAGAGCCCAGAGTCAGGTCTTGTCTTTTGCGTATTCAGGCTTACTGAGCAAAACTCAAGACGGCATCTGCCCCCGCACTGACTCTCATCGACAAAGAAGCAGGACTGGCGATGGACGCCGCGTTGCGTGATATGTTGCGCGATGTTGATGAGTTCGATGCGTGGGCGGCATGTGTTAGCCGTGAAAATTTAGCGAAGCTGTTCATCGATAAACCCAATTCCGAGCCTATTGGGAACTGGTGTAAATTTCATTGCATCGAACCAGTAGCGCGCATGTGATCACCCCACCTCAGAAGCAGACATTTCGGGAGCCATGAAATGGCAAGAAAACTCTGCATGGCACTGTTTGCCGCGCTCGCGGCAATCGCTCTGCCAGGCTGCGGCGGAAGCGACGATGCGACGCCGCTTGCATGCCAGACAAGCCCGCCTCTCCCCGTCGAAAAGATTTCCTATCCGAGTGATTCGGTTCCCATCGGGGCGAATGTCAATGTTGCACCGACGATCGTAACGGCAAGCGATGGCCTGGCTGGCGCGATACTCCGATTTGACTTGGTTGGCGGCATGCTGCCCGGTGGTCTTTCTCTTAATCCGACCACCGGGCGAATATCCGGAAGAGTCGACGGATCTGCAGGCAGCTTCTCCTACACGATCCGCGTGTCCGCAGATTGCTTTACCGGATCGGTTACAACCAGTGCCGTTCTTTTTGTCAGGCAAATGTAGCCAGCAGCGAAGGTTTTCGCAGAAGGCTGTTTTTTGCGTAGGACAGTGTCGATTGGCATGCCCGAAATACCAATTCCTCTTCAGGTCTTGCGAGACTATGGGTAATTCATTTATCGCAAGATGACCGCACATGCGGCGGAAGGCGCTTCGCTTTTCCGCCCTACGCTTTCTGAGCACACCATGACCCGCGTGGGTGAGGGAGCACGGGGGCGATGACAACGGAACGCGGCGGGCCTATGATGGTTGCGCGACTGAAAGAGGAGGCTCGCGTGCCAGACATGACCTATCGCTACCAGTTCCAGGATGGCGGTTCCGCATCGTTTTCCATCAAGCCGGCCTCGCCACCTGCTGAAGCGGAACTGCCCGGATGGACCGAACTCGGCTTTCACCAATGCCCCAACTGCCCGCTGTCGGCCGAGGCGGCGCCGCACTGCCCGATGGCGGTCGCCTTCATTCCCCTGATCGAAGCGTTTGGCAAGCGCCTGTCCTATGACACGGTGACGGTGCAGGTCGAATCGAGCGAGCGGACCGTCAGCAAAACGACCTCGCTGCAGCAGGCGGTGGGATCGCTGATGGGGCTGCTAGCTGCCACCTGCGCTTGCCCGCGGACCGACTTCCTGAAGCCGATGGCGCGCTTTCACCTGCCGTTTGCGAATGAGCAGGAAACCATCTACCGCGTGGCGTCGATGTACCTCCTGGTGCAGTATTTCGAGCGCGGGCGCGGCCGTGAACCGGACTGGGAACTGAAGAAGCTGCATACGAATTACGAAGAACTGCAGACGGTCAACGCCGCCATGGCGGCGCGGCTGCGCACCATCACAGAAAAGGACAGTACGCTGAATGCGCTGGTGATTCTCGACCTGCTCGCCAAGGCGCTGCCGTACTCGATCAACGACATGCTGGAAGATGTACGCGGGGCGTTCGAATAGCCTTGCGTCTCACCGCTAGAAGACGGTATCTGACCCCGCTTGCGAAGTCACTCCTCGCACTACTGCCAGTTTTCCCAGCCGAACTTGACCAGCGCCACCATGGGCCCGCCACCGGCAAACACCCCTCGGGCCGGGTCATAGCCATCGACCTCAAAGCCGCTCTTGACGCCGGCCACACGAGGGTCGCCGCCGACCCAGTCCCAGAGTGGACCGCCCGACCACCCGCCGGCGAACGCGGTCGAATAGTCCACCTCCAACTCCAGGCTGTCGTTATTGTCGCCGTCGATGTCCTCGATATCGATATTGACGTCCATGGCCGGCTGCTGTCCGTTCATATAGACGGACGGGTAGCCGATACTGGTCCAGCGGCGGTCGTAGTACTCATCCTCGTCGCCGAAGGATTGCGATCCCATCCAGCCGACGCGCTCGCCCAGAGGCGTGTAAAGACGGCAAATCACATAGTCGAGGCCGTGCGGTTCGTCGCCGTCCGGCCGATAGCCGCGGACAGACTGGACGTAAGAGCGGCCGTAGGGCTCCAGTCCGCTGACATACCCTGGCACGAATCGCATCCACCAGCCCTCGGGCGGATGGTCCCAGGGCATCAGATGACCCGCAGTCAGCAATAGATTCGGCCCCACAAGGGTTCCGGTTCCCCACCCCAGCGGGCGGTCGAAACTGGTTCCGTGGCCGTACTCGACCCGGCCCACCGTGGAATGAGGGTAGAGGCAGGACGGCAATTCCCGGTTGCTCAGTGTCTTCATCACCGGCATGCCCAGCAGCAGCAGGGAGCTGGCATGTGGAAAGCTCATCGCGCGGGGGCGGCGGACGCGTGGCCGGAACGGAATGAGAGGCGGCAGATGTACGAGCGTCGTCCATGCGGGGCGATACCCTTCGGTCGGTGCGTGTGCCTGTTCCTTCACGGTCGAGATCGGCCCCAGCAGCGCCTCTTCCCCGGCCCGCCCCTCGCAGGCCTTGGCAGCGGCATGCTCGGCAGAGATTGCCGCCAGGATGGCGTCAGGAAAGGGTTCCGTCGCCGGCACGTCGGGCCGCTTCCACAACTCCACAGCATTCATCACACACCTCCTGCATCAAGGTAGAGGCCATGTCCGCCATGCGAGCGTGCTACTGCCTGGCTTGGCTGAAGATCTGCCCACTCCCACCCGGCTGTCGGGACATGATGGCGGAACGCTTGCAGGCTACCGATCACTGTCTGGCACAGGTGGCTGCCGCAGCCTTAGGTCATATCCATCCGATGGAGGGTAGATCACGTTGGGAACGAGGGTATTGAGCATCCTCAGCGGGTCGCGAGCGGCACTTGTGCTGCACGGCGGCATTGGTCTGGCCGGATTCAGATGTTCGCAGGCCAGCAAAGCTGGATATATGGGTGGAGCGGAGCGAGCACATGAGGTACGGCTCGGTTTCAATCTTTCGACATCGCGAGGAACTACCGGGGTCAGGTCTCGCGGGACTACCGAGGTCTTGCAATCACGCATTGCTTGATTACAAGACTTGCTCACCTTGTTTGCGCTTTGTTCAATTCAGGCCGCACCCATTAAATGAACCTTAAATGGCTCCTTTACGCGCTAACGCTTCATCAAGCGATTTTTTTAAATTGAGATCAATTGGCGGAAGTCTAGAAGCGACTTCTTTTAGGTAGCCCACGTGGTAGGTAAGGGTACATCCGCAAAGATAAATCAATAATCTTGCTGTTTCCGAAGGATGCTGCACAACCAGGTCGCTGTCCTTTAACTCATAGAGTAAATGGCTGTGATCGATCTCTATAGCTGGGAAGCGAATTGCAAGCATGACTCCCTTTGGAAAGTAGTCACCCAACTCGGGAAGCCAATCCAACATGTTGCGTACTTCAGCGTTCTGTAATGGTACTGGTACCGCCTCTAGGCGACTTTGCCAATATCGAAATAGCCAACGATCGCATACTTCTTGAACTGCGGCTGGTTGCATTGATCTTAAGATGTATTCAACGTAGTTTGAAAATCCTACCCAGTCATCGACGGTGCCATGTTGAAAGAGCGGTCGCAAAAGCACTTCAGTTGGATCTGGTACGTGAAAAATGGCAAGCGCGGTATAAAACTCAACAAAGCGCTTTCTACGTTCAAGACCACTTGTTTTTAGTCTCTCGAACATTTTTGCAAATGCGGGCATTAACACTTCTACCAACGATGGATAGAGTCGCCCCCAAACCAGGAATCCGTCCCAGGCTTGTTCAAATTTCTTTTCATTTGGATCGCTGAACAACGGAATTACGTATTGTGTCGTCCAAGACGAATCTAGCCCGAAAAGAAACGCTGTTTGACTAGCGAGAATGCTACGGCCAAGTCCACCATTGGTTGATTGGTCTTGAATTACTTTTGTAAACCATTGCCGGTACTGCTCAGGTAGAAATCTTTCATCGGCGGACTTACCATGCATTTGCAGAGAAAGCACATGAATCCAATATTCGACGATTACGCCTGCAGGCCGATTGATTGCTCGAGATAACCAATCATCAAAATCCTCATCTTGGGCAGTTTCTTCAAGATTGCTCCATAGAGAAGATGAGACTGCATTTGCCTGCTCCACAAGATCGAGCGCAAAAGGGATTCCACCGTTCTTTACGATGTAATAGATCAAATCTGCAATATCGCGTGTGTGCTGTATTTGCAAATCTGAATTTGCAGCTATCTCAAGAAGTTTTCTCCAGCCAGGAAGATCTAGCTCGGCCTCTTGAAGGCCGCGAAATATTTCTCGCCACAAATCGGATTTCCACAACTTTCTATCAATAATTGCTTCAGCAAGTAAGAATCCCCATTGCGAATTCTTTTTGCAGGCTTCTCTAACAGCGTTAGTTAAGCCATCACGATTTGGCCCAAAAAGTCCTTCGGCTTTGTATTCAAGTAGCTCGTTTAATTGGTCGACCGGTGCTATTTCGAGTAGTTGATCAACAGTCCAAGGGCTTTTATCGTCTAACCATTCCGCCGGCCCACTCCAGTGTGTCAGATCAGGATGTTCAGAAAGTCTCCATGTAGGGTACTGGTTTCGGACAGGATCCAACGCTTCCTTGGCAAAACTGCAGTCAGGTTTTGCCTGTAATAACCATGAGAGCCAGTCGAAGTGTGCACGAGCGGTGGCATCCGCTTCAGTCCAGTTATCCGTAGCCGCTCGTTTAAGTGAGAGAACCCTGCTCACTACGACTTGACGTGAACTATCACTAGCCGCTTTGTAGCTCAAAGCTACCGCCCGATGAATTTCGTGGTGCTCAGCAAGATTGTCCAAATTCGTATGGCTGAGTAGCCATTCCAGTCGTTCGTCATCGGTTTTACGCGTATTAATTGACATCGCATGAATTGCGAGTCTCCTCAACAAAGGAGCATTTGACGTGATAAGCAGCTCAATCCATGCATCCAGCAGAACTGGATTGTGACTGGCAAGCCATTCAAGCGAATCACGGGCGGCATCTATCAGTACGTCTATAGACTCCGGATAGCGATCTTGTTCATGTGGCTCTATGGCCGATCGATGATATGAAATTGGGTCCCACTTGTCATTTGCCCTTCCCCAGGTTGTAAGGTCTTGGTAGATGCTGTTGAATAAAAGTGAAATGCTGGAAAGTAGAGAGGGAACTATTGATTCGAGATGCGGTTTCAAACGATGCGACCATACATCTTCCAGATCACCGTAATCAGAACGGAAAGCGCACTCCACTTCGAGGTGTTTACCATTGCCATCTTCATCTTCGTCAAACCATCTCACTTTAGGTTTAAGGCTGAGTCGGTATTCGCTCATTTTGAGGAATATTTTGAACGACTGATCTACGTACCCTTGCTTTTCGCATTTTTCTGCCAGCCAGGTAAATACGTAAAAGTCACTTTGATGTGGAACTGTGGCCAGAAGAATTGTGATCCACCGCTTAAAGGCCGATTCACTGATTTCCTTTTCTTTGTTTAATCCAATTTCACGGCTGACAATCCACCAGAAATCAGGATTCAGTTGGAGTCCATTTGCTGCTATGACCTCGAAAACGACATCCGGATGATCAATGGCATAGTGCTGTGCAAGCCAATAGGCCAGATCGTTATCTCGTTCGCTTAACTTTGCGGCGTTAAAAAGGGAAGTGAAATGCTTGCGCGCATTGAGCCATCTTGGCCACTCCTCATCTCGGGCTACTTTCGTAAAGAAGCGGGTGGTATGCAGCTCCTGCAGAGCCTGCTCCACTTCACCAATTGCCTCTTCATCAGCGGGGGGAGTTCTGGATGCGAGTTCGGCGATCCTTGTCTGCCAATCAAGGACTCCACGCTTGGCACGCTCAGCCAGCTTTTTTACTCCGTCATTTAGCTCAAAATAAGGGTCGTCGCCACCCACCTTTTTGAATGGCACCGGGGAAATGCCAAGTAATTTCCATTTCCCATCTTGCTCTGTCAGCGCATAGCGGCCAGCTATGCCGTCGGCAGGCAAGGCGCGGGACAAATAATTCATGACCACATCATCGTGACTGTAGCCAACGAAAAGTACAGTGTATTGACGAAATACGTCGACCAAGAACCGGCGAGCCCATCCCTCGGTGAGGTAAGCACGGCCAAAATCGGCGTCTGTTAATACCAGACTGTCTGAATGAGTGAGCGCTCCATGTACATGAACGATTCCAGTAAATCGGTAGCCTAGGGGAAGCGCAGGGGCCCGATAAACGTCGGGTATTTTCCCAAAGTGGGATGCAGATGCCGCCTCAAAATGTAGATCAAAATTAGTGGTAACTACCCTCACACGCTCTACATCACGAAACATCCCGATCAGGTTTTCATGTAAAGAGGTTGGCTTGCTGTCACTTCGAGAAAGAAGTTGCACCGCACGATTATGGACAGGTACTTTTTCGTGGTGGAGCTGACCAAGAAATCTGTCCAATGGTTGAGATGCGGTTTTACCGGTTCCGTCGGCAATGTCATTGGCCAGCTTTTCGAAGCTTGGTAGAAATGACGGCGGTCCCATTGATACGCCTGCCCCAGCGAAAACAACCAGCGAATCGTCCCGCAATGCACGCAGAATATCGTCGTGGAAGTCAATTGAGCCAAGCTTGACCATTATTTATTCTCTCGTTTTTGGACTACGGGGTCAGACTCGATTTCAATCTTCCCTTATCGAGTCTGACCCCATATGTCACGCTCTTGCTTATCTCATTTCCGGTATGCCGCTACCAAATCGACGCTCCAGATCGCCGCAACCATTTAACAAAAGATAGCTTTCATAATACGGTGCGCCTATGAGCTTCGTAACCGTCTGACGAAGGCCGTCTTGACAGTCAGAGCTTGATGTCGAGTAGTCGCCGGTCGATGGCTTCGTGATCGATGGCAGTGGGATCGAAGTGCCCGCCGTTCCACTCGAGCATCTCGTCATGCTCGGGATGGGCGGGATCGGCGATGGCTTCCAGGAATTCGGGATAGCTGTACGGTCCGCCCACATCCTCTGGCGGACAGGCATTCGCACCGCCGACACACAGCGGTACCGGAGACGAATCCGGTGGCAGTACCTTT
>DASPMC010000040.1:0-22460 GCA_035627275.1 Noviherbaspirillum sp. | reverse complement strand
GTGCCGCGTGCATGTCAACCAGCACCATCCCCTTTTTGTTCTGTGCGAGTACATAAATGCCATGCAGTTGTGCGAGTGCAAAGCCGAGCGGGAATTCTTCGTCCGGCAAGGGCTGGGCGGCAGATTGCGCTGCAATGGGTTGCTGCGCTGTCACGCTGCCACGATCTTCGACCGCCGTTGCCGATGTGGCCGGGGAGAATAGCGCTCCATAGTCGGCTGTCGTTTGTGCAACCCCGAAACCCGAGGAGAACTGCATGCCCAACGAGGTCTGACGCTGTTCGCGTATCCACGGCAGGGCCGCGGACGACGACACTACGGGCGCGGTCTGTTCGTCGGCTGCGCTCGGCGCCGTTTGTGCCAGCGTGCGGCTGATCGCATGGAATACAAACTGATGCACCGCCCGGCTGTCGCGGAAGCGCACCTCGATCTTCGACGGATGCACGTTGACGTCGACCAGTGCCGGATCAAGATCAAGTCCCAGCACGTAGGAAGGATAGCGGTCGCCGTGCAACACATCCTGGTAAGCAGCGCGTACCGCATGCGTGAGCAGCTTGTCGCGCACGAAGCGCCCATTGACATAAAAATACTGAGCGTCTGCGCGGGCGCGCGACGCCGTCGGCAAGCCAATGAAACCGTGCAGTCGCAGTGGACCGGCGCTTTCGTCCAGCGGCAGGCGCGCGCCGGCAAACTCGCCGCCGAGGATGTGCGCACTGCGCTTGTCGACCGCACTGACGTTCCAATGGTCGACCGTCTTGCCATTGTGCGATAAGGAGAATGCGACATCCGGGCGCGACAAGGCGATACGGCGCACCACCTCGGCGCAATGGCCGAATTCGGTTTGTTCGGATTTCAGGAACTTGCGTCGCGCAGGTGTATTGAAATACAGGTCGCGCACGTCGATCGTCGTGCCTAGCGCGCCGGACGACGGCACGACCTGCGCTTCGTGGCTGCCTGAAATTTCCCAGGCATGCGGCTCCTGGGCAGTCCGCGAAGTGAGGGTAAGCTGGGCGACCGATGCAATGGAAGCAAGCGCTTCCCCGCGAAACCCGAGTGTGGCGACATTTTCCAGGTCGTCCAGCGAGGCAATCTTGGACGTGGCGTGCCGCGCCAATGCGAGCGGCATCTGCGCCGGCGGAATGCCGCGTCCATTGTCGGTAATCGCGATGCGCTTGACACCGCCTTCTTCGAGCCGGACCGTGATTTGGGTCGCGCCGGCGTCGAGCGCGTTCTCAAGCAATTCCTTGACCACTGCCGACGGCCGGTCAACCACTTCGCCGGCCGCAATCTGGGAAATCAAATGGTCGGGGAGGGCCTGGATCGGGCGGGGAGGGATGTGCGGAGCATTCATGCGGGAATTATAACGCCGGGTCGCGATAGCAAGCCGGCGGAGAGGAGTGGTGTAAATGTTTGTTCCACGTCTTATTCTGCGGAAAATCGGTGGTGTATGATTCGCCGGTCAGAAAACGGAGCGTCCATGGATTTCCTGCAATTCTTCGACATGATCATCCATGTCGACAAATATCTCGGCACCTTTATAGAGCAATACGGCACGATGGTGTACGTGGTCCTGTTTGCGATTGTGTTTTGTGAGACGGGGCTGGTCGTGCTGCCGTTCCTGCCGGGGGACTCGCTCTTGTTCATCGCCGGCGCATTCTGTGCGACGGGTGCGATGAATGAGTGGCTGCTGATGGGCTTGCTCATCGTCGCCGCAGTAAGCGGCAATACTGTCAATTACTGGATCGGCCGCGCAATCGGGCAGAAGGTGTTTACCCATGACTACCGCTGGATCGACAAGGACGCGTTGCGCAAGACGCATGCGTTTTACGAGAACCACGGTGGCAAGACGATCATCCTCGCACGTTTTGTCCCGGTTGTGCGCACCTTCGCGCCCTTCGTGGCCGGCGTGTCGGCCATGACGTTCACCAAGTTCCAGTTCTTCAATATCGTCGGCGCGCTTGTGTGGGTGGTGGGGCTGGTGGTGGCTGGTTATTTCTTCGGTAATATCCCGTTCATCCGAAATCATCTCAACACGATTGTCATCGTCGGTGTCGGCGCGGCTGTGATTCCGGTAGCGCTTGGAGGCATGTGGAAGGTATACAGGAAGTTTGCCGGAAGCCGCAGGTAAGTACTCCAGTCGAGGATGGCCAAAAAAGAAGCCGCGCATGCGGCTTCTTTTTTTCATGAGTCGGATTTAGGCCTAGAACTCTTCCCACTCGTCAGACGTGGAACTCCCGGCACCGGGTCTGACCGGTACTGGCGCCCTCGCCGGACCTTTCTTGACTGTCATCGTCCTTGACGCCGGTTTGGCTTCTGCGGCGCTTGTCCTGGGCGGTGCCGTCATCGCCAGTTGCTCCGCCTGCTGGTCGACTTTGAAGACGCTGACCGCGTGGGACAGCGTGCCCGCCTGGTGTTGCATGCTTTGTGCGGCTGCTGACGCCTGCTCCACCAGCGCGGCATTCTGCTGCGTCATTTCATCCATCTGCATGATTGCCTGGTTTACCTGCTCGATGCCGGCGCTCTGTTCCTGGCTGGCAGCCGTAATTTCAGACATGATGTCGGCCACATGCTTGACCGAGGTGACAATCTCGTCCATGGTCTTGCCGGCATTGTCGACAAGCTGGGTGCCGGCGTCGACCTTTTCCACGGAATCGCTGATCAGCGCCTTGATCTCCTTTGCCGCGGCAGCGGAGCGCTGCGCCAGGTTGCGTACCTCGGTCGCCACCACGGCGAATCCCCGGCCCTGTTCGCCTGCGCGCGCCGCTTCCACGGCGGCATTGAGTGCCAGGATATTGGTCTGGAACGCAATGCCGTCAATGACGCCAATAATGTCGACCACCTTGCGCGAGCTTTCCTTGATCGCATTCATGGTCTCGACCACTTGGCCGACAACCTGGCCGCCGCGCACCGCCACGTCGGAGGCGGATACGACGAGCTGGTTGGCCTGCCTGGCATTCTCCGCATTCTGCTTGACGGTCGACGTCAGTTCTTCCATGGAAGAAGCGGTTTCCTCCAGCGAGCTCGCCTGCGCCTCAGTGCGTGCCGACAGATCGGCATTGCCGGAGGCGATTTCGCCTGACGCGGTTGCGATCATTTGCGTCCCTGCGCGCACCTGACCGACCGTGCCGGCCAGGCTGGAGATCATGTCCTTCAACGCTTGCAGCAACTGTCCGGTTTCGTCTTTGGTTTTTACGTCGATACGCGTGGTCAGGTCGCCGTCGGCAACGCGGCGTGCGACGGCGACGGCTTCATTCAGCGGACGTGCAATCGAACCTGTGATCCACAGTGCAAAGCCGATGCCGGCAAGTGTCGCAAGCAGGCCTAGTCCGATCATCAGGTAGCGCGAGTTCTCGACATCGTCGTGCGCCTCGGCGCCGCTTGCTTCCACTTCCTTCGTCTGCTTCTGGACCAGTTCATGGATCGTCGCCAGCAGCGCATCGAGGGCGGGGAAGGTCTCGTTTGTCATCATCTTTGCCGCGTCGTCGCGCCTGTCTTCCTCGATCAGTTCGGCCACCTTGATGAAGGACGCCGCGTAGGCCGTTCGCGCTGCCTGGACCTTGGCGACAGCCGCTTTGTCGGCGTCGTTACGGGCGAGCTTGTTCAAGGTATCGAGTGCGGCATCGATTTCCTTCTTGTTGCGATCGATGCGCTCATAGCTCTTGGCGCGTTCCGATTTTTCGAGGATGAACAGCGCGAGCGTGCGCCTTGCGTCTTCGCGTGCTGCTTCGTCGATGGAGTGTGCCGCGTTCGAGCTGACCAGGTCTTCGCGGATGATCTTTTCATTCAGCGCTTCGATCGAGGCAAAGCGCGCGATGCTGACCACGATCGATATCAACATCAGCACGATCAGAACAGCGAAGCTGGCGCCGAGGCGTAGGCTTATCTTGAGGTTGGTGAAGTTCATTCTTTTCTCCTCGTTTTTGTTTGACTTTGTCGAAAGGATAAGCGGGCCCCTGGCCAATGCCCGACTGGGGCGGCCATGGAATCGTTTCAGTTTGTTGGTCGGCGCAGCGGCGCGTTACTTACGCAGCAATGGAATCTATCAGGCCCATTTCAGCGCTCGACATGAGCTTGTCGATGTCGACCAGGATCAGCATGCGCTGGTCCACGGTGCCCAGGCCGATCAGGTAATCGGTGTTGAGCGCAGTGCCCATTTCCGGTGCAGGCTTGACCTGGTCGGGCGACAGGGTGATCACGTCGGACACGCTGTCGACTACCATGCCGACGACGCGGCCGTTGATGTTGAGGATGATGACGACCGTGAACTGGTCGTAGGTCGGCGTGCCAAGGTTGAACTTGATGCGCATGTCCACGATCGGGACGATGATGCCGCGCAGGTTGACTACACCCTTGATGAAGTCGGGTGCGTTCGCGATGCGCGTCGGCTCTTCGTAGCCGCGCAGTTCCTGCACCTTGAGGATGTGAATGCCATATTCCTCCTTGCCCAGCGTGAAGGCCAGAAATTCATGTGCAGCGATATTGTCGGCGGAATCGGCTGCGGCTGCGGTGGCTGTCTGCATCATGATCCTTGTCCTTATGAAGGAAGACGCACAATGCCGGACGCCCAAAACGACGGGCGCGGCACGGAAATGGGTGGAGAAGAATTTCTATCTCTCAATAAAGAGTAGCAGACTCTCAAGCAGTTTGCGATATTGTAGAGCGGGAAATGGGAGGCGACCTGGACGTCGAGACGGTAAGCGATGAGGGATGACGAAGTGTCAATGTTGCGCGGCAGTCCCGGACAGTCGGTTACCGCGCAACGCATATTCACCCAAGCGGCTTAAAACTCTTCCCAGTCCGCGTCGCCGGGACTCGTCTTCGCGGTTGGCGGGAGGGCGCTCCTGGGACGCGCCGGACGGGCGGTGACAGCCGTGGCCTTGGTTTTCGGCGCAGCCACGGGCTTTGCCTTCACCGGAGGTGCTGCGACCGATTGCATCATCGAAGTCTCGCCTTCCTTGAGCTTGAACACGCTCACGACCATCGACAGGTTGCGTGCTTGTTCCTGCATCGAACCCGCAGCGGCGGCAGCCTCCTCGACCAGCGCGGCGTTCTGCTGCGTGACGTTGTCCATCTGGATGATGGCCTGGTTGATCTGTTCGATGCCCGCGGTTTGCTCGTTGCTGGCTGCGGCAATCTCGCTGATGATGTCCGTGACATGGCGCACGCTGGTCACGACCTCATCCATGGTGGAGCCGGCCTGGTCGACCAGTTTGGCGCCCACGCCGACCTTTTCCACCGAGTCGCTGATCAGAGCCTTGATTTCCTTGGCCGCCGCCGCCGAACGTTGCGCAAGGTTGCGCACTTCGGATGCGACGACCGCGAATCCACGGCCCTGCTCGCCGGCGCGCGCCGCCTCGACGGCGGCATTCAAGGCGAGGATGTTGGTCTGGAAGGCGATGCCGTCGATGACGCCGATGATGTCGACGATCTTCTTGGCAGATTCGTTGATCGAGCCCATTGTTTCCACCACTTGGGAAACCACCGCCCCCCCCTTGACCGCAACTTCCGAAGCGGTTGCAGCCAGCTTGTTGGCCTGGCTGGCGTTGTCTGCGTTGTGCTTCACCGTCGAGGTCAGTTCTTCCATCGACGACGCCGTCATCTGCAGCGAGCTGGCCTGGTCTTCCGTGCGAGCCGACAGATCCATGTTGCCCTGCGCGATCTCGCTCGAGGCGGTGGTAATCGTATCGGTGCCGGCGCGGACTTCGCCGACGATGCGTACCAGGCTTTCGTTCATGTCGCGCAATGCGGCGAGCAACTGGCCGGTCTCATCCTCGGATTCGACCACGACCTTGGTGCTTAGGTCGCCGTCGGCGACGCGGCGGGCGACATGCACGGCGCCTTGCAGCGGCGTGGTAATGCTGCGGGTGACATACCATGCGATGAATGCGCCGACGGCGAGCGCCGCTGCGGCCAGGACCAGCGTGAGCAGACGCGCATTGGTATAGGCATCGGTCGCCTCGACGGAAGTCTCCTTCGCTTGCTTCTGCTGAATGGTGATCATTTCGTCGATGGCGGCCAGCCAGGTCCGCTGCTGCGGAACCACGCTGCTCAGCAGCACCGGAATCACGTCGCCTTGCTTCTTCGCCAGCATGGCCGCTTTTTCGACGCCGGGCTTGGTCGCCGTCTGGCCGGTCTCAATTTTCGCTAGCAGGGCCTTGCCGGCCGCGTCTTTGATCAGCTTGCTGAGGGCGGCCATGCTTGCCTGGTATTCGGCCTCGGCAGCGCTCATTTGCTTGATTTCGTTGTTGACCGCGTCCTCGTCCGTCATGACGGAAATGTTGCGTACTGCGACGGCAACCTGCATCACAGCTTGCCGCATGTCCGTCAACTCCTTGGTGATGACGTTGTTCTCGTTGATCACCTTGTCGAGGCTGTTATGGATATTGGACATGCGCGAAAGACTCGCGAGCGCCAGTACCACAAGAAGCAAAAGTACCAGGCCGAAGCCCAGGCCAAGACGGGTGCCGATGTGCAGGTTGCGGATTTTCATTTGTCTCCCCGATTGACAGCGATGGGCAGCGGGTGCCTCTGTCAGTACATTCACGGATGGGGGCAATAAGTGTCCGGCGCAGATGCCGGTGCTCCCCAAATGGCTTGTGCAATGCAGAAGCCCCTATGCCTGCGCAGCTTTCGAATCTGCTGCGAGGTCTCGTACTCTGATGGTACGTCAATTTTTCCAGCCTGTATTAGATCGCAGTTCTTGGGAAGGCTCACCTTCGTATTTATACTTATTGAATTTGCACGTTTGTGCGAATGCGATACAGGTATGGGCGGTTTTCGCGCACGCACAAGCGGGCAAGTGTGGCGGGTTCGCTACATCCCGGATGGCGCATCAGGTCATGCGGTTCTTTGCCAGCGGTGGATTCTTCGCGAAGTACTTCTTGATGCCCTTGAGGACCGCATCGGCCATCTGGTCTTGATAGGCGTCGTCGGTCAGCTTGGCTTCCTCTTCCGGGTTGGAGATGAATGCGGTCTCGATCAGGATGCTCGGAATGTCCGGCGCCTTGAGCACGGCGAAACCGGCCTGCTCGACGGCGTTCTTGTGCAGGCGGTTGATGCCGCCGATTTCATTGAGCACCGCCTTGCCGACCTTCAGGCTGTCGTTGATCTGCGCGGTGGTGGACAGGTCCAGCAGCACGTGGGCGAGCTGCCGGTCGTGCGACTTGATGTTGACGCCGCCGATCAGGTCGGCCGCGTTTTCCTTGTTGGCGAGCCAGCGTGCGGCGGTCGACGACGCGCCTTTCTCGGACAGCACGAACACCGAGGAGCCGCGTGCGGTCGCTTCGATCCAGGCATCGGCATGGATGGAGACGAACAGGTCAGCCTGCACCTTGCGCGCCTTCTGCACGCGCGTGTGCAGCGGCACGAAATAGTCGCCGTCGCGCGTGAGCATGACGCGCATGTTGGGCTGGTTCTCGATTTTGTTCTTGAGGCGCTTGGCGATCGCCAGCACCACGTCCTTCTCGCGGCTGCCCGAGCGGCCGATCGCCCCCGGATCCTCGCCGCCGTGGCCGGGGTCGAGCGCGATGGTGATCATGCGCGTCAGCGTCTGCGTCTTGTCTTCCTTGGCATCGACCTTTGCCGTCTGTACTTCCGGCTGCACCGGTTGCGGTTCCGGTTTGACTTCGGCGACCGGCGGCTTGATTTCCGCCGGTTTGTTCCATTCACCCTTTTGGATCAGGGCCAGGATCGGGTCGGGCGGATTGACCGGGTACAAGTCGAAGATCAGGCGATGGCGATATTCGCCGATCGGCGCCAGCGTGAATACCTGCGGATTGACCTCTTCCTTGAGGTCGAATACCAGACGCACGACGTTCGGCCGGTTCTGGCCGACGCGCACCTGCTTGATGTAGGGGTCGTTCGGCTGGATCTTGGCGACCAGCTCCTTCAGCGTCGGATTGAGTTCGAGACCCTCGATGTCGACCACCAGCCGTTCCGGATCCTTGACGATGAAGTGGCTGGTCTTCAGGTTGGTGTCGTTCTCCAGCGTGACGCGCGTGTAGTCCTCGGCCGGCCATACCCGTACGGCCAGGATCTGGGCCGCTTGCGAGGGCAGGGGAGAAAAAACGGAGAGAAGAAGGGTACCGCCGGCTTTGATGATGGTGCGGCGGATTCCTGGTGTCACAGATTTGGCGCGAATTTCAGACGGTCGAGGCATTGACTACCCTGGTCGGTCAACCCGTGTAATTCTATATCACGACCGTGCCCATTGATGCTCAAAAGCACGTTAATGTCTGGCGCGGGCAACACGCCGAGGGCTTTTTCAGGCCATTCGATGATGCAGACGGTATTTTCGTTGAAGTGCTCGCGGAAGCCGGCGTCGAGGAATTCCTCCGGGCTGGCCAGCCGGTACAGGTCGAAATGGATGATCTCGACCGCGCGCTCGCCGAGTTGGACGGTATAGGGTTCGGCCAGGGTGTAGGTTGGGCTTTTCACGTGGCCTTCATGGCCGGCGGCGTGCAACATGGCCCGGGTCAGCGCGGTTTTCCCGGCACCGAGGTCGCCGTGCAGGTAGATCGTCAGGCCGGGCGCCAGCGCGCGCGCCAGCGAGGCGCCGAGGGCGGCGGTGCCGGCTTCGTCATGCAAGTGGGTCTGGAAGTGCTGCATCTCGTAAAATGGCTTCTTTGGCGTTTTTTCGCGACTGATTCTCGTGTATTCGGGAAATCCGCAACATGACCTCTCCCGATAACAATCTATCCACCCTCGCGCTGGCGATCAAGGCGTGGGGCCGCGAACTCGGTTTTGCGGAAATCGGCATCACCGACGTCGACCTGAGCCAGGCCGAAGCCGGCTTTCAGGCATGGCTGGATGCCGGATTCCACGGCGAGATGGATTATATGGCAGCGCACGGAATGAAGCGCGCGCGGCCGGCGGAACTGGTGCCGGGGACGATCCGCGTCATCACCGCCCGAATGAATTACCTGCCGCGCGACAGCCAGGCCGAATGGCGCGACGCGGAGGAACGGCGCGCCGGCGATCCGCGGCAGGCGGTCATTTCCGTCTATGCGCGTGGCAGGGATTACCACAAGGTGCTGCGCGCGCGGCTGCAACAGCTGGCCGATCGCATTCGGACGGAAGTCGGCGAGTTCGGCTACCGCGTCTTCACCGACTCCGCGCCCGTGATGGAAGTGGCGCTGGCGGAAAAGTCCGGCATCGGCTGGCGCGGCAAGCACACGCTGCTGCTCAACCGCGAGGCGGGATCGTTGTTCTTCCTCGGCGAGCTGTTCACAGACCTGCCGCTGCCGGCCGACCAACCCGGCGGCGCCTATTGCGGCCAGTGCCGCGCCTGCATCGACGTCTGTCCGACACAGGCGATCCTCGCGCCCTACGAGCTGGATGCGCGGCGTTGCATTTCCTATCTCACGATCGAGCTGAAAGGCAGCATTCCGGTCGAATTGCGTCCTCTGATAGGCAATCGAGTCTACGGCTGTGACGACTGCCAGCTGGTCTGTCCGTGGAACAAGTTCGCGCAGCGCTCCTCACTGCCCGATTTCGATGTCCGCAACGGCTTGGATGGAGCGACCATGGTCGAACTGTTCGCCTGGAGCGAGGAAGAGTTCAACCGGCGGCTGGAGGGCAGTCCGATCCGGCGCATCGGCTATGAGCGCTGGCTGCGCAACCTGGCCGTTGGTCTGGGCAATGCGGCGCGGCAGTTGCGGGGTGATGCCGGCATCGTGGCTGCGCTCGAAGCGCGCGGGGACGAGACGTCCGAAATGGTGCGTGAGCATATCGCCTGGGCGCTTGCGCAGCACCAATAGGCCGCCGTGTCAAAACCAGTCAGATCGGGATGGTGAGAATCGATAGCATGCTCTCAGCGGCAATCAACCATGCATGCAGGTTGTTGAGGTGACGAATGAAATGCAGCGATTCGGACGGCCATTTGCACTGTTTCCGTTCTCTGCCGCCAGGGAACATGCAGCACCGCTGATCTTGGTCGTCATTATTCAACGCAAGTACGGAACGGAAATCGTCGATTTTTTGTCCACTATGTGCAGCATCGGCTTGGCCATGACGATCGTGAACAGTGACTGATATTGAGGTCGCGGGGGGCTTGGAGCAGGGCTACCGCGACATCAAGGCGAAACTCCTGCATTGGAGGTTGGCATGGATCGATCCGGACGCCTTTTTCTCGAACTTTACCGCCCCGCGAGAGAACTCCCCATACCCGAGTTCCAGGAAATGGCGTTGAGACTCCTTAATGCTTGCGAGGCACTTTGACGAGATTGGGATATGAAAGCACATGGAACAAATGTTCCATGTGCTTTTGCATGGGATTGACCATACCGGGATATACCCACAGCTTTCACTGGCCGCAGCAGGTTACTGGGATCCAACCGTCTTCGGGCTCTCGGTGCTGAGAATGGCGTCGCTTCCCGGGAGTATGTGCAGAACCGGTGAGAAAAAATGCGTTTCTTGCGTTGCAAGAAATCCCCTGCCTATCGATGAAGCGAGTTCTTGTGGTCAATGGTGGACGGTATGAGCACGATACGATTTCGCGGGAATATGGCACTTGTTGTCGCTTTGTTTCTCGCTTCGGCATGTGGTAGCGGCGATGACGGTTCTCCCGATGCCGCGCCAACGTCAACAAGTGGCATTTCGACGCCCGCAATGCCTGCAGGAGCTCCTATACCTCCCGCATCGGCAACAGCATCAGTCACTTCCGTTTCTGTCAGTCCGAAGGCTCCATCTGCTGGCATGCAAGCGATTTTCAGTGTGAACGGAAGTAACCTGCAGCCAGGATATACCTTGGCGCTACCCGGTTGCGTTGCAACGGAAAGCGATAGCGGGAGCACTGCCGAGCGCCGGTTTGCATGCACACTGACGCTGGCAGGAAGAGAATTGCCGGGAAGCGTCATTTCGCCGGACGGCACTGTGCTGGCCGCTTTTTCACAGACGATAAGCGGTAACGGCTCCTTGCAGAGCCAGCGGCTCTCCGGAAACCACCAACATACGTGCGCACTTACGGCCGATGGAAGCGCCAGATGTTGGGGAAACAACGCTTCCGGGCAACTGGGCGACGGGACGCGTGTGGGGAGGCTGACGCCAGTCGATGTCGTCGGGCTGGGCGCCGGGGTTGTGGCAGTTTCAATAGGTCTCTCCCATACGTGTTCTCTCACGGGCAATGGGGGTGTCATGTGCTGGGGATTCAACGGTATCAACGGCCAGCTTGGGGATGGGACAACCGAGGACCGGCTGACGCCGGCCAATGTGGCCGGATTGGGCAGCGGGATCGTCTCGATCGCCGTCGGCCACTTCCATACGTGTGCGCTTACCACCTCTGGCGGCGTCAAATGCTGGGGGAGCAACGCTTATGGCCAGCTGGGAAACGGAACGGCGTTGCATCCGGAGCAGCATACGGCTGTTGATGTAGCGGGATTGAGTGGTGTTGTTGCGCTTTCCGCGGGCGACACCCATACCTGTGCCGTCACACGACAAGGCGGTGTCAAGTGCTGGGGGGAGAACTCTGCCGGACAACTTGGTGATGGAACGACGCAGCGCCGGCTGGCGCCGGTCGACGTGGCTGGCCTGGACAGCAAGGTCATGATGGTTTCCGCCGGTAGCGCATATACCTGTGCTGTTACAACTGTCGGTGCGGCAAAATGCTGGGGAGACAACAGAGAGGGCAATCTCGGTAACGGTACAACGCAGGCACGGCAGCTGACGCCTATGGACGTCTCCGGCCTGAACACCGGCATCCTTCAGATTGCAGCAGGAGCCGGCAGTACCTGTTCGCTGTCGACTTCCGGAGGGGCGAAGTGCTGGGGACTCAATATCTTCGGCCGGCTCGGCGACGGTACGACACAGAACAGGTTGACCCCGGTCGATGTAATCGGACTGGCTAATGGCGTTGTTGCGGTGTCGACTGGCTACGCCCACACCTGCGCCCTGACGAGTGCCCCCGGGCTCAAATGCTGGGGCGCAAGCGGCGAACTGGGCGCCGGTAATCTGCCAGTGATCAATCAACCGATACCAGTGGACATCACGGGCTGGTGAAAAGCCCGACAGAAGAGACGGGTATCGCCACAAGGTTGGAATTCATATGAGTTGAACGGCGGGGCATGGTTGGTCTTGTACTGTTTTTGGAGGATTGCATATGAAAAATCCTGTTGCTGCTGCCGATCGCTGTTTCCCGGTTCTTATTCTCGTTATTGCGACGACCTCTGGAGTTGCAGCGGCAGATCCGATCATCTCGCCCGCGCAAGCAAAATCATGGCACGCGATTTACACGATTGAAAAGCCCAGGACGGCATCCGACAAAGCCTGGAACGCAAACCGAAGGAAACTGGGTGTGGAAGGGGCGATCACCGAAAAATCGCTGGAGCTCAAGATCGACAGAGGAGATGAATATCCGCTTATGCTGAAGAGCGACGAATCATTTGATGATGGACGGGGAGGCATCGAGTACCGGGGTATATGGACCGATGTCGTAAAAGGGGAGAGCGGCATTTTCCAGGCAGTCTACGATAACCGGCGCTCCGGATACGTAATCGACATGGGGAGAGGGTACAAATCGCACAACTCTTACTCAGACTATACCGTTACGCTTCAGCGGGGCAGGTAGAGTGAATTGGCTCCGGCACCGGGCAAGTCATCGGTTATCTTGCCAGTGCCAGCCAGACCGGAATGGTGAGCACCGAAAGCACCGTCCCGGCAGAAATCAGGAAAGCCACAAAGGGGCCGTTCCCCCCCATTCGCGCGGCAAGCACATAGGCGCTCGACGCAGTCGGCAGCGCGCAGAACGCGACGGCAATCTGCAGCTGCAGGGGAGGCAGGTTCATCCAGCGCCCGAGGAGGTAGCCGATCGCCGGCAGAGCGACCAACTTGACCGCCAGGAAGTACACGGCCAGGCCCTTCGCCTCGTGCAGTCCCGAAAGCCGCAGGCCGGCCCCGACCGTAAGCAGGCCGACCGCGATCGATGCATTCGACATGCGCGACAGGGTGGCGCTGATCACTTCAGGTAGCTGCAATCCCAGCAGGTTGAACGCCATGCCTCCTGCGGTTGCCATTAGCAGTGGATTCTTCGCCAGCTCCTGCACCAGCCCTCCGCCCCGGTGCACCAGTGCATGCACTGCCGCCATGTTGCAGATCGGGACGGCGAAACCGATGATCAGTGCCATCAGAGTTGTTCCCTGTTCACCGGCCAGCCGGGAGGCGATTGCCAGCGCAATATAGGAGTTGAATCGGAAGGCAGTCTGGACGCCCGACTCGAACATCATCGGCGGGCTCTTGAACAGCGGTTTGGCCAGCCAGCCGAGAGCGATGCCGGATGCGACGCCGATCAGCGCGACCTGCAGCATCCTCCCCGTGGTGTCGAAATCGAATTCGGTGCGTGAGGTGGTGTAGAACAGCAGTGCGGGGAAGAGGAAGTAATAGATCAGCTTTTCCAGTCCGCTCCAGAACTGCGTGCCCCAGTCTGTGAACCGCATCAGCAGGAATCCGAGCAGGATCAGCGCGAAATCGGGGAAAAGGATGGTGGCGATCGACATGGGACGGGGTGGGATTGCGGTGTAGAACCGTCGATCTTACCGAGGATTGTTCCTTCCCGCCGTCCGGAATAATGCGTAGCGCGGCGGCAGGCTATGCCGCTTACTTCAGCAGCCTGGCCAGCTCGACGGCGGTTTTCACATTCATCTTGTCGAAGATGTGCGCCCGGTGTACTTCCACCGTGCGCATGCTGATGCCGAGTTCGTCCGCGATCACCTTGTTCATTTTGCCGGCAAGAATGAGGTCGAGAACTTCCCGCTCGCGGATCGACAGGGTGGCAAGCCGGGTATGCACTTCGGCGGCCGCGCTCGCCTCGCGCGAGGCGGCAAGCGCTTCCTCGACGCGGTCCATCAGCTTGTTATCGTTGAACGGTTTTTCGAAAAAGTCGAACGCACCGCGCTTGAGGGTGTCGACCGCCATCGGCACGTCGCCATGACCGGTGAGGAAAATGATGGGCAGTCGCTGCGTCAGGCTGCGGTTGGTGAGGGTGTCGAACAGCGCGGAGCCGCTCATGTCCGGCATGCGCACATCGAGCAGGATGCATTCACCCTGCGGGTCGAAGTCTTTCCTGGCGTCGAGCGCGGCAAGAAAAGCGCTGCCGCTTTCATAGGCGACGGTCTCGATGGATCGCGAACGCGCTAGCCATGTGAGCGAATCGCGTATTACCTCTTCGTCATCAACGATGTGCAGCATGCAGTCTCCTCGTTTGCGGACTCAAGCAGACGTCCGTTTTCCCCAATTATAGTGAGTTGTCACGCGACAAACCGGTTTCGTGTGTGCCCGGAATGCGCGCAAATCCTCATTTTTGTTCGGTTGGGGTCGATTCCGCCACAACGTCCATCAGAACCGGCAGGGTGAACCGGAAAATGGTCCCGCCAGCCGGATTGTTCACGTGCGCCAAGGTGCCGCCATGGAATTCGACCGTGGTGCGGCAGATGTTCAGGCCCATGCCCATGCCTTCAGCCTTGGTCGAAAAAAATGGCGAGAACAGGCGTTCCGCGACCTCCTGTGGAATGCCGTGCCCCTGGTCGATGACGGAAATCTCCACGTTGCGTTGTGGCGTCGATGCCGACACCGATTCGGCCTCTTGTTCCGCCACGATGCGCAGGATGCGACGCTCCGGGGGGACTTCCTGCATCGATTCGATCGCGTTGCGGGTCAGGTTGAGAAGCACCTGCTCCAGCATCACGCGGTCGGCCAGCACGCTCGGCAATTGCGGCTCGATATGTACATGGATCGTCACGAAAAACTGGCGCGCCTGCAGTTCGACCAGTGGAATCACGCTGTCGATCAGGGATTGCACCGTGATCGGTTCGCGGCTTGGTTCGCGCCGTTTCACGAAGGTATGTACGCTGCGGATGATGTGCCCGGCCCGCTGTGCCTGGGTGCTGGCCTTTTCCAGCGCCGGCTTGAGCACCGCCGGATCGAACCGGTCGCCTTTCGATACGCTGTTTTCGATCAGATTCAGTGCACCGGTCGTGTAGCTCGAAATGGCGGCCAGCGGCTGGTTGAGTTCGTGGGCAAGGGTGGACGCGATTTCGCCCATGGTTGCCAGGCGGGCGCTAGCCTGCAGCTTTTCTTGCTGGCGCCGGTTCAGGTCTTCCACCTTCTTGCGGTCGGAAATATCCAGGATCGATCCCATCCAGCCGGTCTGCTTGCCTGTGTCGTCGACCAATGGAGACTCGAAGATCAGGACCGGAAAGCGTTCACCGTTGGAGCGCTGGAAGATGGTTTCGAACTGCGGCGTGGCCAGGCCGGCGAGCACTCGGGTGAGGCGCTGCTGATATTCGTCCATCGCCTCCGGCGCCCAGTAGGGCATGGGCGGGGCTTTTCCAACCAGGTCCTCCGCCGGGATGCCGACCATTTCGCAGAAGGCCGGGTTGACATAGGTAATGCGTCCCTCCAGATCGCGCGCGCGCAAGCCGGTCATCAGCGAGTTTTCCATCGCGGTACGGAAGGCGACCTGCTGCCGCAACGCACCTTCCGCCGCAAGACGGCGGTTGATGTCGCGCCACAGTGCGATCAGGCTCCAGATCAGTCCGACCGACAGGGCAATGACCGAACCGACCAGCAGGTTGGGCAGGAGCTTGGGCGCACTCTTGACGCTGTTGGTGCGCAGCGTGAGGTTTGCATACGGCACGTCGAGGGAGCGGCCATGGGTGTAGACGCCGCGGCCGGGGCCGCCTGCCGCCCGCTTGGCGATGATGTTGTCGTCGCCGTCGGTCAGCGAGATTTCATTGTCCTGGGCAAACCACCAGGGCACCATTTCGTCCAGGATGCTGTTCACGGAGTAGCTGGCCACGAGATTGCCCAGGTACTGGTCGCCCAGGTAGAGCGGCACGTGGTAGTCCATCAGCATCGGTCCGTTCAGGCCAGGTGGAGGCGCCGGCTGGCTGTACTGCGGGGTCCTGGTAGCCCGTGCCCGTTCGGCGGTGATGCGGGAGCTGGCGGAGAAATCGGTCAGCGTAATCGAGGAATCGTCGGTAGACGCTACGGTCTTGCCCTGCGGGTCGAGCCAGACAATCCGGTTCAATTCGCGGTTGTTGCGGATCAGTACCGACATGCGGTCCTGCAACCGCTTGCCGGAAAGGTAACCGGTGCTGATTTCATTGCCGATCAGCCGGATGCTGTCCTCGTTGCGATCGAGCTGGAAGCGGATGGTCTGCTCGACCCACAGCGTATCCGCAATCAGCTGCTCCTGGCGCTCGGTCGCCTCCATCTGCTGCGCTTGCCACGGCAGCCACAGCATCGTCGACAGGAACAGGAGCACCAGCAGCATCGGCACCAGCCAGTGCCAGATGCGCTTGCGTCCGGGGAGGCCGAGGCTGAACAGGGATGCAAGTTGTTTATTAAGCATGATCAACTGTGATCGCGCGACCACCTCGGCGCAGGATTGTTCGTGACAGGCTCCAGTGTAGCTGACTGACAAGCCCTGAGAGTGTTATGAATTGGATTGGGGGTCGCGTTCGGTCGAGAAGGGATGCAGTGCTAGGCGCCTGCGCAAGCGGACTCGGCGTCCCCCCTTACACCGCAATGGGTCCCTTCTCGACCGAACCCGGCGGGCAGCCCCGAGAACCGGCCGCCTGCGGTGTTGCAACTCCTTGCCGTGGAACCACCACGACGCGTCGTTGCGCCTAGCATTCGGCCGGTTCTCGGGGCTGCGCGACCCCCAATCCAGTTCATAACACTCTCGGACTGAGAACGATTGTGGTTATCCACAGTTGTTGCGCACTTCCAGCGCGATGACAATGGTTCAACCAGAAGTCTATTCACGTCCCGGAGCATGGATTCCCCATGAAACTTGTTGCATGGTTTCTCGTACTTGCCGCGGCTTTGGCAAACGCCGGGGCGCAGGCGCAAACCCAGTCGCCGATCATCATCAAGTTCAGCCATGTGGTCGCTGCCGATACTCCCAAGGGCAAGGCGGCCGAACGTTTCAAGCAACTCGCCGAGAAGGCAACCGGCGGGCGCGTCCGCATCGACGTGTATCCCAATAACCAGCTTTACAAGGACAAGGAGGAGCTCGAAGCCCTGCAACTGGGCGCCGTGCAGATGCTCGCCCCGTCTTTGGCCAAGTTCGGGCCGCTGGGTGTGCGCGAGTTCGAAGTGTTCGACCTCCCCTATATTTTCCCCACCAAGGAGGTTCTCTACCGGGTCACGGAAGGATCGATCGGGCAGGGACTGCTGAAAAAACTGGAATCGAAGGGCATCACCGGCCTCGCATTCTGGGACAACGGGTTCAAGGTCATGTCGGCCAACAAGCCGCTCAGGACACCAGCCGACTTCAAGGGATTGAAAATGCGCATCCAGCCGTCCAAGGTACTCGATGCGCAGATGCGGGCGCTCGGCGCCAGTCCGCAGGCCTTGTCCTTCAACGAGGTCTACCAGGCCTTGCAGAGCGGCGTGGTCGACGGCACCGAGAATCCTCCGTCCAATTTCTACACGCAGCGCATGCACGAGATGCAGCGCCACCTGACGGTCTCCAACCACGGGTACCTCGGCTACGCGGTCATCGTCAACAAGAAGTTCTGGGACGGCCTGCCGTCCGGCATTCGTTCCGCGCTCGAAGGCGCGATGAAAGAGGCGACCAAGTACGCCAATGCGATCGCGCAACAGGAGAACGAAGCAGCGATGGAGGCGATTCGCCGCTCCGGCAAGACGACGGTTTACGTGCTGTCCGACAAGGAGAGGGAGGAGTGGCGCAAGGCGCTCCTGTCCGTTCACAAGGAAATGGAGCCGCGCATCGGCAAGGAGCTGCTTGCCGAGGTGTACCGCGAAGCGGCGGTCTATGCGGCCCGGTAGCACGCGAAAATCCGGAAAGCCTTACGCATGAATTCCGGCTTTTCACATGGCGCAGTTCTCTCTTTTGAGGAAATTCCGTGAAAAATCAATGGGTTGGAAATATATAAATGGATGGCACGAAGAATGCAAATCCAATTCGGGCATCACTTTTTTTGCGGTATGCGTACCGCAGCTGAATCCAAATGGAGGAGAGGAGAAATGAAATTGAACAAGCTGTTGTTTGCACTCGTATCCGGTCTTGCGTTCGCAGCATCCGCTCATGCGGACAACTACCCCAGCAAGCCGATCACCCTGATCGTGCCGTTCGCCCCGGGCGGTACTACCGATATCGTTGCGCGCATCGTCGCCGACAAGCTGGGCAAGGAACTCGGCCAGACAGTCGTTGTTGAAAACCGCGGCGGCGGCGGCGGCAGCATCGGCGCAGCCGCGATTTCCAAAGCAACGCCGGACGGCTACACCATCGGCGTGTCCACCGTGTCGACGCATGCCGTCAATGCCGCCTGCAATCCCAAGCTCGGCTATGACCCGATTTCCGGCTTTGCGCCGATTACCAACATGGCACGCACGCCCAATGTGCTCACGGTTAACTCCAAGTTCCCGGCACAGGACTTCAAGCAATTCCTCGAACAGGTGAAAAAGAACCCGGGCAAGCTGAACTATGCGACATCGGGTACCTGCAGCATCCAGCACATGGTCGGCGAGCAGTTCAAGGCATCCACCGGCACGTTCATTCTGCATATTCCTTACCGCGGTGCCGGTCCGGCCCTCAACGACCTGCTGGGCGGCCAGGTGGACATGATGTTTGATAACCTGCCCTCGTCGATGTCGCATATCCAGGCCGGCAAGCTGCGTCCGCTGGCGATTGCCTGGAACAAGCGTCTGGATGCGCTGCCGAACGTTCCGACATTCGCCGAGCTCGGACTGAAGCAAGTGAACGATCCGGCCTGGTACGGCCTCGTCGCGCCGCCGAAGACCCCGGAAGACATCATCAAGAAGCTGAACGCGGCAGCAGTCAAGGTGCTGAACATGCCCGAGGTCAAGGATCGGCTCAAGCAGCAGGGAGCGGAACCGGTTGGCAACACGCCTTCCGAGCACGCAGCCGAAATCAAGGCAGAGCTTGAAAAAATGAAGAACGTGGTGACCAAACAGGGCATCAAGTTCGACGGCGCCTGATCAGTGTCATAACCTAGCCAAAACGGTCGCACTGCGGGCCGCCGCCATCCGGAAGACGGGGCGGCGGCCCGTTTTGTTTTAGGTGATGGTAGTTATCTATCTATGTATCGTGTATAACGAAACAATAAATTCAAGGTTGAACCGCAGTGTTCCTTCGGTTTTTTCGATTGATAACTGCTTGCCCGGTTGGCAATATGCCGCTGTGCCGTTCCGGCCACTGCCAATCCAATACGCGGGTACCCCCTGACATGTCATGTCTTCAACCCGTGACCGGGTACCTGTTCATCCAAGTTCAACGTTTTAGCTTATCGGGATCATCATGGACTTCTCTAATCCACAATTCTGGGTCGCACTTATGCAGATCGTCGCGATCGACATCGTGCTCGGCGGCGACAATGCAGTGGTCATCGGCCTGGCCTGCCGCCGCCTGCCGGAGCATCAGCGCAGGCTTGGCATCCTGTGGGGGATGGCCGGCGCCATCGGCTTGCGGGTCGTCCTGATCCTGTTTGCCGTCACGCTGCTGGCGGTTCCCTACCTGAAGCTGGTCGGTGCCGCGTTGCTGTTGTGGATCGGCGTCAAGCTGCTTCTGCCGGAAGACGACGATGGTGGCCACAATATCGAGGCCGGTGCGACGCTCGCCGCAGCCATCAAGACAATTATTGTCGCCGATGCCGTCATGAGCCTGGACAACGTCATCGCAATCGCCGGCGCGGCAAAAGACAGCAAGTTCCTGATCGTGTTCGGCCTGCTGCTCAGCATCCCGATCATCATGCTCGGCAGCCAGCTGGTCATCAAGCTGATGGATCGGTTCCCGATCGTGATCGTTGCCGGCGGCGCACTGCTCGGCTGGATTGCCGGCGGCATGGCGGTGACCGACGTGGCCGTGGGCAGCTGGTTCGAAACCACAATGCCGGCATCGAAGTGGGTCGGACCGCTGGTTGGTGCGATTCTCGTGGTGATTGTGGGCAAGCTGCTGGCTGCGCGTGCGGAGGCCAGGGAAAGCGGGCCACTGGAAGACCTGGCAACGGAAAAAACGGAAAGCAGCGCCAAATAATGCGCGCTGCCATCGAAAAGAACAAACCCCTCTTGGAGAATATCGATGCTAAAAGTCTTGTTGGCCGTTGACGGCTCCGAAAGCTCGTTGCACGCGGTCGAGTACGTGGTTAAACGTGCGGGCACATCGAAAGACGGCTACCAGGTTCACCTGGTCAATGTGCAATATCCGCTGCACGGGAGTGTCGCAGCATTTGTGGATGCATCGCAAATCAAGCAGTACCACCATGATGAAGGGATGAAGGTGCTGGCACCGGCGAAGGAGAAGCTCGAGGCCGCCGGCATTCCTTTCTACGCGCACTTGTTCGTTGGCGAGCCGGCTGAAGTCATCGCACGCTGCGCGAAAGAGCAGTACTGCGATGAAATTGTGATCGGCACGCGTGGCCTTTCCGGTATTTCCAGCCTGCTGGTTGGTTCGGTCGCCGCCAAGATCATTCATCTGGCAGAAGTGCCGGTGTTGCTCGTCAAGTAATAAGCTCCATCCGGCTGCCGCTTTCTGCGGCAGCCAAACCCCTTTGGCGGCAGCAGTTTTTCGAATGTTGCCGGCCCGTCCCGCCATCCGTCTTGCACTCCTTTGCTTGTTGCTTTGATAAGGAATGCGGCGTGAATCCTGCGCTTTTCACCCTGTTTCTCCAAGCATAACAAGCACTTGCACTGCGGCTTTCCACAATTGTTAATGGTATGGCAGCTCGCAATAATGGTGCATGGAGACGCGCTTGTCGGCACGGTTTCGTGCGCAAACCACGAATTTCCGCCGCAAGCGATCCAATTCGGTTGGTTCTTTGTGTATTAAATATTAATTATTGGAGGAGTGACGCTCATGAACATCAAGTCTTTGCGTTTTGTTGCCGGTCTTGCACTGGTCGCCAGCACTGCGGCATACGCACAGTCCTATCCGACCAAGACGATTACCATGATCGTGCCGTTCGCTGCTGGCGGCCCGACCGATACTGTGGCTCGCCTGGTAGCCCAGTCAATGGGCAAGACGCTCGGACAGCAAGTCATCATCGAAAACGTTGGCGGCGCAGGCGGCACCATTGGCGCGGCTCGCGTTGCCAAGGCAGACCCGGACGGCTACACCCTGTTGCTGCACCATATCGGCCAGTCGACCGCACCCGCGCTCTATCGCAAGCTGACCTACAGCGCGACCGATGGCTTTGAGCCCGTCGGCCTGATCACCGACGTGCCGATGACCTTCGTTGCGCGCAAGGACTTTCCGGCGAAGGACTTCAAGGAACTGCTCGCCTACGTCAAGGCCAACAAGAGCAAGGTGACCTATGCCAACGCAGGCGTAGGCTCGGCCTCGCATCTGTGCGGCATGTTGTTCATGAGCGCCATCGACACCGACGTGACCACTGTTCCGTACAAGGGTACCGGCCCCGCGATGAACGACCTGCTGGGCGGCCAAGTGGACTTCATGTGTGATCAGACCACCAATACCACTAGCCAGATCAAGAGCGGCAAGATCAAGGCTTATGGCGTTACCACCAAGACGCGCGTGGCATCGTTGCCCGATCTGCCGCCCCTGAGCGAAGCCGGCCTGCCGAACTTCGAAATCGCCGTCTGGCACGGCCTGTACGCGCCGAAAGGCACGCCGAAGCCGGTTGTCGATTCGCTGTCCAAGGCATTGCAGGCAGCGTTGAAGGATCCCAACGTCAAGCAGCGTTTTGCCGAACTCGGTACCGAACCGGTCGCCGAATCGCGCGCTACTCCGGATGCGCATCGCGCCTTCCTGAAGGCCGAGATTGACAAGTGGGGCCCGATCATCAAGAAGGCCGGCGTTTACGCCGACTGATTCACCAGTCGATCAAGCGGTAATCGGCGAAGGGGGCGAAAGCCCCTTTCGTCGCGGTCAAGCCAGCAAGAATCCGGCGGCCGGAAAATGGGATAAGATGCCTCAGGCGGCTCCAAGCCGACTGCTGCAACAAGCAGGAAGGCATTCCTCCCATCGATTCAATAAGTAGAAGGAGATCGCTTTGCCATCGTTCATTCGCAACCCCAAGGATTTCTGGTCCGGGGTCATATTCGTCATTTTTGGCCTTGCTGCCGTCATCATCGGGCGCGATTACTCGATGGGTTCTGCCGGAAGGATGGGGCCGGCATACTTCCCCACCATCCTCGGAGCGCTCCTTACCCTGATCGGCCTCGTTTCCGTGGTCCGGTCGATGATCCGGTCCGGCGAAGGAGTCGGCCGTTTCGCTATCCGTGAAATTTTCCTGGTCATGCTGGCTGTTGTGCTGTTCGGCATTCTGGTGCGCGGCGCCGGTCTTGCCATTGCAGTCGTTACGCTGGTCCTGGTCAGCGGTTACGCCAGCATCAAGTTCAAGGTCGGTCCCTACCTGCTGCTCGCGGTGGGCCTGGCGGTGTTCTGCGTGCTGGTCTTCGTCAAGGCGCTCGGCTTGCCGATGCCCGTGTTCGGGCCCTGGCTCGGTTTCTAAGGAGTAAAACAG
>DASPMC010000039.1:0-6942 GCA_035627275.1 Noviherbaspirillum sp. | reverse complement strand
CGGCGCGCGCCGGCATGCTTTCGGCGGGCTACGGAGTGGCCGCTGCGCGGCCAGGTCTACCGACCCGGCTCCTACCGCCGAATCCCCGCGCCTGGGCGCGGGGCACCGCTTCATGCCGGCGAAACACGGCAACCAGGTCGCCATCTCCCATCGGTCTACAGGAAACGATTTGCAAGGCCCGTGCCAGCGGCGTCGACGTGCGGCGGCGGCGTGTCGCGCTGACGCAAAAAGGCATTTGCTTGCTAACTTTATGTTGACTGCGTGTTATCCGAATGTTATAATATGTCCTATGGTGATCGATGAAAACGACACCATCGTGCAAGCAAATCCATCCACCAGAAACAAGGAGAACTGTATGTGCGCAACAGCCGAAGAAATCGTTACCGCAACCCTCGTGCCGGAAGTAAAACGCCTCGGCATTCTTCCCAAGTATTTCGGCGAGCGCCACATGCTGAAAGCCGAAGCGACGGTCTATAACTGGATGTCCATGCTGGCAAGCGACTACATCGGCGGCTACTGGAATTACTACGAACTGTCGAATGGCGGCTTCTACATGGCTCCGACTTCCCCCGAGCGTTTCGACATCCTCGTTGATAGCAATGGCTACAGCGGTGAAATGAGCGCCGACGCTGCCGGCATCACCGCCTGCCTGTTCGCCTTCTGCAATTTGGCGAACTACCTCCGCGACGATCGCATCATCGACCTGTACCACCAGCTGCGCGACTTCGCCGCCACGCATCCCGAAGGCTGCGAGATATTCCGCGCCATCGATTAAGACCCAACATCGGAAGCGGCCTAGCGCCGCTTCCCTCCCCTGTTCTCCATTACTACCGAAGGAGTCGCCATGCAACGCCAATCGATCATCGCCGCTACCATCGCCTTCCTTGCCGCCGCAAGTGCCTGTGCTGGCGATTTCGAGGAATACGGTCGCGTTGTCAGAGTCACCGAGCGCACCGAGACGGTGAACCTGCCGCGTCAGGAATGCCGTGTCGAGACGGTTTACGTCGAGCGTCAGAACGCGCCGGAAGGCGTCGGCGCAATCATGGGCGGCATCATCGGCAACCAGATCGGCGGCGGCAATGGCCGAGTAGTCGCTACTGCTGTCGGGGCGGTTATCGGTGATCGCATCGAGCGCAACAGCGGCAGCTCCGTGACTGTCCGCGACGTGAACCGCTGCTACATGGTCGACAACTGGCAGACCCGCACGACCGGCTACAGCGTCACCTACGAATACCAAGGCCGCACGTTCACGGCGATTCTTCCCTATGCCCCCGGCGACCGCATCAAGCTTCGCGTCGCCGTCTATCCGACTCGCTAACCGTGAAGGAGACGACATGCACGATCCGCCGTAGAGCTTCAGCGCACCCACAGCAAACCTTGTCAGCAATTAATCGTTCAGGAGAACAAGCTATGTCCGCAGTCCTCAAAGATGCCAAGCCCGTACTGACCCCTATCGTCGCCGCGATCTCGCACCTATCCGTCGTCAAGACGGAAACGGATACCCCGGCGTCTGCGGTCGAGGTCATCACCGCGCATTCCACGATCCGCTACGCCACCTATGCAGAATTCTTCCGTAGCAAGCTGAACGTGCGCCGCAAGAAGGCCAGCATGCAGGAAGGCAACCCGAAATTCGAGGAATTGGTTTCCCTGATCGCTGCTCAAGGTGTGCTGCAAAATCTCATCGCCTATGAAGAAGTCGTCAAGGGCGAGAAAACAGGCCGCAAGGGCGTCGTTGCAGGCGGTCGCCGTCTTGCCGCCGTGGGCGTGTGTATTGCTCGTGGCCTGCTGCCGGAAGACTACATGATCCCGTATCTGGTCGTGACCGAGGATGAAGCCGTTGCGGTCAGCCTCTCGGAAAACAGCGGTCGCGAAGACATGCATGCTGCCGATGTGGCTCTTGCCATGCTGGAGTTGTTCAATCGCGGCGTCAGCGTTGACGATATCGCGCTGTCCTTCGGCACCGACGAATTGGCCGTGCGCCGCCGCCTCAAGCTGGCGAATGTGTCGCCCAAGCTGCTTGACTTGTATCGCGATGACAAGCTGAACTCCGATGTAATCAGTGCGTTCGCCATCACGGATGACCACAAGCAGCAGGAAATGGCCTACAAGACCTTGAGCGAGACGCATCGGCTCTCAGCTTGGCGGGTGCGCGAAATGCTGACGGCGCAGCATATCAACGCAAGAGAAGACCACGTAGCCCAGTTCGTCGGCATCGACGCCTACGAGAAGGCTGGCGGCGAAGTGGTGCGCGATTTGTTCAGCAACAACGGCGACGGCTACATCAAGGATGCGGCCTTGCTGGAAACGCTGGCCGCTGAAAAACTGGCGAAGAAGGTTGCGCGTGTCAAGGAAGAAGGCCATGCGTGGGTCGAAGTTCGTGTCCGGTTCAGCAAGGGCGATCTGTCCGAGTTCGCCGCCGTGCGCGATGTCACGCGCAGCCCGACACCGGAAGAAAAGGCCGAGTACGAACAGATCAAGGCCGATATCGCGAAGCTCGAAACCGAGCAGGCGAAGTACGAAGACGACGACACCGAAGAAGGCGAAAGCAAGTATGACGAACTGGAAGCACAGATCGACGACTTGCGCTCCCGCGCCAATGCAATCAAGGCCTCGCTGTCCGGCGTCCACGAAGCGGACAAGGCGCTGGCCGGCGCTATCGTGACCATTGACCAATTCGGCCAAGCATTCGTCTATCGCGGCCTGATCCGTCCCGACGACAAGCCGAAGATGGAGAAAATCGCCAAGGCCGAACCGCTCGACACAGCTGATGCCGCCAACGACGCATCAATGAACGGACGCACGGCGCATTCCGACCGCCTGACGCACGTCTTAACGTCACATCGCACTGCGGCCCTGCAAGCTGAAATGCTACAGCGTCCGGAAGTCGCTCTGGTCGTGACGACTCACGCGCTGGCCTGCAAGGTCTTCAACATCAAAACCGGCTACGTCCGCACTCGCCTTTCCGGGATCGACATGGAAACGCCGAAGCTGGCGGACGAAGTGGAAGGCACCGCTGCGCAAGCTGCGTTGGACGCGAAGCGCGAAGCCATCGAAAGCCAGTTGCCCGAATACTGCGACGAAGCATCGCTCTTGGCATGGATGCTGGAACAGCCGATGGACGTTACCTACGACATCCTCGCCTATTGCACGGCGCTGTCGCTCGACGCAACGCTCCGACGCGAAACGACCAAGACGGCTGCATTCGATCAGCTGGCCAAGGCCGTCAATCTCGACATGCGCAACTGGTGGCAACCGACCGCGACGACCTATTTCAACCATGTATCCAAAGGCCGCATGATCGAAGTTGTCTCCGAAGCCGTGTCTGCGGAAGCCGCTGCGCCGCTGGAGAAGTCGAAGAAAGGCGAAGCCGCCGTAGCAGCCGAGCAGCTTGTCGCCGGTAAGGGCTGGTTGCCAGAGATGCTGCGCACCGCCTAATCGGTCAGTGCCGCCCGGGGATGCGTCCCCGGGCGTATCGGCCCCGGCAAGGCCGGAATTTTTCAGACAAGGGAATCCTCATGACGGACACGGTACAGGAGAACACGGAAGGAATCACCGACGCGCAGCACGTCGCCAACCAAGGGGCGAAGTGCCCTTATTGCGGAGCGGACGACACGGTAGGTCATGAGATCACTACAAGCGACGGCAAGGCGGAACAGGAAATGTCCTGCAACGCATGCGACAGGAGCTGGATAGACGAATACTCGCTGAGCGGATACCGCCCGAACTGACAACGACATGAGGCATGCGGCCAGCGCCGCATGCCTGCCCGACACGACAGAGAGGAATTGCATCATGCTGACGAACTACCAGGACACCGGCTTTCAATCGTCCATGAACAGCGGCCAAGGCGCCGTGACTTTCGTTTCGCTGAACCAAATTGTTGAATGCAATCTCAACCGGCACGCAGCCGCCAACAGCGAGGACGCTGCCGAGCTGCGCGCTCGCCTCGACAAGCTGCAACTCTCCCAGGAGCGCATGCGCCGCGTGAATTCCTATGCGCGCAACGGCAACCGCCGCGCTCTGGTGGCAATGGGATTTTCGGATGCGCAGATCGAGGCCTTCATGTCGCCGGAACGGACTCGTTGCGGCGGGTTCTTCCCGGCCTACAAGCTGAAAAACGGCACCAAGAAGATTCGTCTTATCAAGGACAAGCTGCGCGAATTGGACGCCGCGCAGGATGGCCAAAGCATCGAGGAAGAGGGTAACGGCTATACCTACCGCATCGATAGCGAGGAACGGACTATCTCATTCCAGTTCCTTGCCAAGCCAAGCAAGGATATCCGCAACGCGCTGCGCAAGCACGGCTTCATGCGCAAGACCAATGCCCTGCTCTACGAGCGTGGCGTCTCAACCGCTGCGCTCGATGCGGCTCGCCAGCTGCGTACAATGATCGACGGATAGCATCTCGACGCAAGAGCGAGCGCAGCATAATGATAATTTAATGTTGACCGCGTGTTTGCCATTTGTTATAATGTGTTTGTGCTGATCGATGCCAGTTCGAGGTCGATGTGCCAGATCGATAGCGCGGCTATCATGGAACAATGGACGAGGGCGAACTTATGAAAAATGAAAACAAGATGACGACTTTCCAGAAGCTGTTTCTGGCTGCGCTTCTGATATTTACGTTGTCGCTGCTGCTTCAAGCAGTGGTAATCGCCCTTCGAGTTTTCAAGGTCTGGTAGGAAAGACTTAGCATGGCTGATTACAAAGTATTTTGGGAAATTGATATTTCGGCTGATTCGCCGCGTGAAGCAGCGGAGCAAGCGTGGGCACTCATGCGCGCACCGAATTCATCGGCTAATTCGTTCAGCGTTTCAGATGGCGTGAATATCATTCCTGTCGATCTCGAAGAAGTGGAAAGCGATCAGGCCGCGCAAGATATTCGAGTAGGAGATGTGGTTGCCATTCGAGGAGATTTGCGCAGAACGATGGACGGAAAGTGTCAGTACACCGCCGATCAGTTAGTCGACGGGAAGTATTTGAAGCACACCAGAACCGGCGAGATTTGGACGGGAGTTGTCGAAAAGCGTATTGGAGATGAGGCTTTGGTTGCCGGAGGCTGGAGGCATATTAGCCGGTATGAACTCTTCGTTCGGCCTGAAACAAAATGATTTCGTAGTTGCTCGCCGGCGCTACAGACTTCACGCGCAGTAAAGGAAAGTCGGCTGCGGCCGGGAAAGGTAATCGACATGACGTTTGAGCCAATCAGCACAGCGCCAATGGATGGGACGGTCATTCTGACCGATGAAGGTACTGGCCGCTATGTCGATCAACGCTATTGGGGGTCGCCTGTAACAAACGGATGGTACCTCTGTACGTCAGACGGCGACATTCCCAACTGCGCTGACGAGGGGATGTCTATATCGGCAATTTCTCCGCGCGTATGGACGCGGTTGCCGTCTTTCCTCTGACGGCAACGCTCATAGGCAATCGCGTACTTCGGATAAGGAAATTATGCGTCTCATAGCATTCTTGATCGTGATGGCTCTTATTGCCCCTGAATTGACGAGTATGGGCCGTCCATATTGCACACCGGAAGACTGGATGCCATTGCTTTGCGGTTCTTTCTGGTGGTTCGTGCTGCTTATCGTCGTGCCACTTGCAGATATCGTTGTGTCGGCGTACCTTGCGGGGCGTCAGAATGCGCGCAAGCGACCGCATCAAAATTAGAACGCGCTCAAGCTGCTCATTCATCTATACCGCTCACGGAGAAAGCACATGAACATTCCCACGATTGAAGAAATCAAGGCGCTGGACGGTAGAATTTTCGCCACGCTCTCCGAGAAGGAACAAGCCGTGTTGGACTTCTATCGCGACCAGGGACGCAAATTCGGCGTCAGCGTGTCGATCGTCAATGAGGCTGATTCCGACGAGCTTGCTGCTGCGAAGTCGGTTGAGCAAGCAGACCAAATCCTGAAGCGAACCAATAGCCGCGTCAGGATTCGGCTTGAAAAGCCGCAGCTGGCGGCAACCGTGCCCGGCAATACCCAAACTGACGACGTGGAATCGTTGCTCAGGCTGTTGAACACAGGCCATCCTGGTAGCATCGGTGATCGGTAAGGACAGCAACAGCACCGCATTCGTGGAATGCGCCTATCGTGGCCCCGGCGCGGCCGGGGCAAAAAATGCCTTGCTCTAGCATCGGCTTACGCCGATGAAGGCGACGACGCAGCCATCGTGGCGCTCCCTTGGAGCGCAAACCAACCCCTACAACGGCCCCGGCAGTGGCGGCAATCGCTCCGCGATCGCCGCCACTGCCGGCCCTCTTTCTCGGCATCCTCCCCTTCCCTTTTGGCACCCGCAGCAAGGTCGACAGGATCTTCTGCGCGGCCGGGACGTTACTCATTTTGACTAATTCCCGCAGATCCCGGCGCTCATCCTCAATTTGACTGATTTCTCCCAGCGGCAGCGGCTCATGTCGTGGCTGTCGAGGCACGATCGACGATTCTTGGCGTTCGATTCGCGCCTGGGCTTGAACTTGCTGCCTCGCCGGAATACGCATTCGCAGCAGCGGCGCAAGGTCTGAGGGACGTCGATTTCAGATGCCCAGCTCGCGGCTATGGTTTTTCAAGGGAAGCGAAGCCATGTTCCGGCCAGGCTGAGAAGTGCCATGCATTCCATTGTGGCTATGCATGGGATTTGCCTCGGGCGGCATGTGGCAAACCATCAACGGCGCTCTTTGGGCATACGCCGGCGGTGCCGGCGACGCTCCCCATTCCGGGCTCGCTGTTCGCTCGGTCCCTGCGGGACTCGGCCGCGGCGCGGCCGACCGCTCCAGGGCAGCTTATGCGCTCTCGGGCTGCGCCCTGCCGCATGGCACCGCCCGGGCTGGCCAGCGGTGCGCAATCGACGGCGCGCGCCGGCATGCTTTCGGCGGGCTACGGAGTGGCCGCTGCGCGGCCAGGTCTACCGACCCGGCTCCTACCGCCGAATCCCCGCGCC
>DASPMC010000038.1:0-10149 GCA_035627275.1 Noviherbaspirillum sp. | reverse complement strand
ACGACATGAGCGTGGTGTTTGGTCTCGCCGACAAGATCGCGGTGGTGGTGTACGGCGAAGTGATCGCCTGCGATACGCCGGCCAATATCCGCAATAACGCAAAGGTGCAGGAAGCCTACCTCGGCGGCCATGCACCGGTGGCTGAAGCGGGGGGGTAGCAAGGCTTGCCTTGCTCCCGCGGAAGCGGTCCGGCCTGCCAGCCGGACCGTGGAGGCAGCATCACTATTTGAGAGGCATAAATGGCATTACTGGAAATCAAGAACCTGCACGCCTTCTACGGCAAAAGCCACGTGCTGCACGGCGTGGACCTGAACGTAGGCGAGGGCGAGATCGTCAGCCTGCTGGGCCGTAACGGCGTGGGGCGCTCCACGACTGTGAAAGCAACGATGGGCCAGGTCGACGTGGAAGGCTCGATCAAGTTCAAGGGTGAGGAAATCACCGGCCTGAAGGCGTTCGAGATCGCCTACAAGGGGCTGGGCTACGTACCGGAAAACCGCGACGTGTTCCCGACCCTGACGGTAGAGCAGAACCTGATCCTGGGCGAGAAGAAGGGCAAAGAATCAAGGAAAAACGTGCGCTGGGGACTGGAGGACATGTACAAGATGTTCCCGCGCCTGAAGGAGCGCCAGCATACGCCGGCCGGCGTGCTGTCGGGCGGCGAGCAGCAGATGCTGACCCTGTGCCGTACTCTGATGGGCGACCCCGACCTGATCATGATCGACGAGCCGACCGAAGGCTTGGCGCCGAAGATCGTGGACCTGGTGGCGGAGTACCTGAAGGAGCTCAAGAACCGTGGCATCTCGGTGCTGCTGGTGGAGCAGAAGCTGGCGATCGCACTGGAGATCTCGCAGCGGGTGTACGTGATGGGGCATGGCTCCATCGTGTTCGAAGGCACGCCCGCGGACCTGCGAGTCAATGCCAGCATCCGCAAGGAATGGCTGGAGGTGTGATCACAGCTGCGTCCGGTTTGGGTAGTTTGTCCGCGCATGAATTGGTTCCCGATAATTGCCCCTGAAAATTATTGGGATCCGTTCCAAGGCGGAAAACATCGACAGTGTTTCATGGATGACGCACACTTGGCCTTTGTACTGTCGCTTCTCCAGGTGTGCGCACGTTACAAAGCGTGTCCCCTACGTCAGCACTCAGGACATGCTGACAAGGAGAGGAAGGGATTCGCCAACTCACCATATCGCCCGCCCGGGCGGACTTCTCTCCACCCGGGTGGTGCCCCTCATCCGCTTACTTCACGTAAACCAGGTCCCGCAGGAACAGAGTCAGCGGCGGGAAGTAGGTAATGATCATCAAGCATGCGAGGATCACGGCCACAAAGGGCAGCAGCTTGGAAATGATGCGATCAAGGGAAATCTTCGCGACCGTGCAAGCAGCAAACAGGTTGACGCCAAACGGCGGCGTTATCATGCCCAGCGCGAGATTGACGATCATGACCATCCCGAAGTGCACGGGATCGATGCCGAACTTGACTGCAACGGGCACGAGGATCGGGGCCAGCACGATGATGGCTGCCGATGTCTCGATGAACATACCAATGATGAACAGCGCAGTATTGACGCCCAGCAGGAAGAAAGCAGGGCTTTGCAGTGTCTCGGCGAGGAAGGCTCCAATCGCTTCCGGCACCCCTGCGCGGGTAATGATGAAGCTGAACAGGCCGGCGTTCGCGATGATGAACATGATCACAGCGGAAGACAGCACCGACTTCTTCAGGATCACGGCAAGGTCGGCCCAACGAGTCTCGCGGTAGATGAACACGCCAAGGATGAAGGCGTAGAACACGGCTACCACGGAAGCCTCCGTAGGCGTGAATACGCCGCCATAAATGCCGCCGAGGATGATGACCGGCATCAGAAGCGCCAGCCACGCCTGCTTGGCTGCCGCCGCGACAGTCATCTTTCCTACGTGGTCATCCTTGCCGTAGCCCTTGATACGCGCATTGATGATCACGAATACCATCAGTGCGATGCCGATCAGCACGCCCGGACCAAAACCGGCGATAAAGAGTTCGCCGATGGACACCTCTGCCGCTACGCCGTACAGAATCATCGGAATGGAGGGGGGAATGATCACACCGAGCTCAGCCGATGTCGCCTGCAGTGCCGCTGCATAGTTGACCGGATAGCCGTGCTTCACCAATGCAGGGATAAGGATCGCGCCGATGGCGAAGGTCGTGGCTACCGACGAGCCGGACACCGCGGCGAAGATCATGCAGGTCAGCACGCAGGTCGCCGCGAGTCCGCCCTGGACGCCACCGACGAGCGATTTCGCAAACTCCACGAGGCGGTGGGAAATGCCGCCTGTTTCCATCAGGTTGCCGGCGAGGATGAAAAATGGAATTGCCGCGAGGGGGAATTTGTTGATCGCGGTGAACATTTCTTTTGCTGCGAGCAGCATGTTCGCATTCGACGCCGAGATGCCGAGTACGCTGGCCAGGCCGATCGATACAGCGATCGACACCGACAGCGCGAAGCACACGATCATCGTGATGAGCATGGTGAGAGACATGATGGGGACTCTTCTAGTTGTTACTGTGCAGTGTCGAGCTCGTGGTGCTGGGGCTCAATGAAATTGGCGATCACGCCGAAAATCGCGCAGGCCGCGCCGACAGGCAATGCCAGGTAGGCCCAGAACATCGAAAGGCTCTCCAGGCCGGACATCGTCTGGACCTTCCCGCGTTGCGCGTAATCCCAGCCATACCAGATGATGACTGCAAGCAGTGCCAGCGAGGCAAGGGCGACGACCACGTCAAGGACGCGCTGCAGGACGCGTGGTGCCAGGCGGTGCAGCAGGTCGATGGACACCATGGAGCCGAGCCTGAAGGCTTCTGGCAATCCCATGAATACCATCCAGATCAGGAAGAAACGGATGAGTACTTCGGTCCACTCCGCAGGTTGCTCGAACAGGAAGCGCGTCAGGATCTGGTACATGCCGAGGCAAGCCGACAGCACGAGCATCAGGCACGCAAAGCCGAGCGAAAGGGACGTCAAGCGTCGGCCAAAGGTTAAGAAAGCGGATTTCATCGGGCTCTCCATCGCTCAATTCTTGCTGCTGCCATAGGCAGCAGTCGTGGGGTAATCATCAGAGGGAGAATGCCCCGCACGGAGCGGGGCGTTCTTGCGGGCCTTACTTGTAGTTGCGGATCTTGTCGATGTTGGCCTTGCCGAACTGCTTTTCAAAGTCGGTGAACACCGGTCCCAGGGCTGTCTGGTACTTCGTCTTGTCGACGCTTTCGACAACCTGCATGCCCTTGGAACGGAGGTCCTTGACGGCGGTCTTTTCGTCCGCATCGACGCGGTCACGGTTTGCCTTCGCAGCCACTTTCGCAGCCTCGAGGAAGGCTTGCTGGTCCGCCGGGGAGAGCTTGTCGAATGCATCCTTGTTCATGAGGAACACGCCCGGGGAGTACACGTGGCCCGTCAGGGTCAGGTGCTTCTGGACTTGTTCGAACTTGTTTGCAGTGATGACGGACAAGGGATTTTCCTGGCCGTCGACCGTCCCTTGCTGCAATGCCGTGAATACCTCGGTGAAGGCCATCGGCGTCGGGATGATGCCGAAGCCTTTGTACGCCTGGATATGCACCGGGTTTTCCATGGTGCGCATCTTCAGGCCCTTCATGTCTTCCGGATTGTTGATCGCACGCTTGTTGTTGGTCATGTGGCGGAAACCGTTCTCACCCCATGCCAGGGCTTTGATCCCCTTGGACTCGAACTTCTTCAGCATGTCCTGTCCGATCGGGCCGTCAAGCACCGCGCGCGCGTGCGCGTAGTCGCGGAACAGGAAGGGAATGTCGAGAATTTTTACTTCCGGCACGAAATTCGGAATCGGACCGGTCGAGGTCCAGGTCAGCTCCTGCGTGCCCAACTGCACTGCTTCCACCGCTTCACGCTCTGCGCCGAGCGAGCCGCCGTAGAACGTCTGGATCTTGTAACGGCCATTGGTGCGTTTTTCGACCTCCTTCGCGAGGGTGTCGATGGCAACGCCCTGGTGCGAGTTCTGTGCGGTCGAGACGCTGATGCGCATCACGGTTTGTGCGGCGGCGGCCTGAACGAAGCCTGCGGCGATGCCGGAAATGGCGAGTGCAATGATGCTGGTACGGATCGTTTTCATGGGTTTGTCTCCTGGGTCTGTTTATTGACAGATGAATCGAAGCGGTTTGCTGGGGTGCCCGGTCCGGGCGCAATGCTTTGTAACAGTCTTGAAAATAGTCGATCTCCCTCTTCTTGGTAATGTCCTGATCACTGGAAGTTTTTCATCCAACCCAGTCCTTCCACCGTTCCTTTCGCTGGACGGTACTCGCAACCTATCCATCCGTCATAGCCGACTTCGTCCAGCATGCGGAACAGATAGGCATAGTTCACTTCGCCGGTATCCGGTTCATTGCGCTTCGGGACGCTGGCGATCTGGATGTGACCGATGTGCGAGAGGTAGCGACGTACTTTCATTTCGATGTCGCCCTCGACGATCTGCACATGATAGAAATCCATCTGCACTTTCAGATTCGGCGCACCGATTTCTTCGCGGATTGCGTGGGCGTCGGCCTGGGTGTTCAGGAAGTAGCCGGGAATGTCGCGGGTATTGATCGGTTCGATGAGAACCGTCTTGCCGGCCTTCGCCGCCTCGGTGCATGCGAAACGGAGGTTTTCGACATAGGTCTTGCGGCGCTCGGCGCGATCGGCGTCTACAGGCACAAGTCCGGCCATCATGTGCAGGCGCGGCGTGCCCAGCGCCTTTGCATAGGAGATCGCCTTGGCGACTCCCTCGCGGAATTCCGCTTCGCGGCCCGGTAGCGAAGCAATGCCTCGCTCGCCGGCATTCCAGTCGCCCGGCGGCATATTGAAGAGGACATTCTCAAGCCGGCTCGTCTTCAGTTGCTGCGCGATGTCTTCAGCCGGGTGGTCATAGGGGAACAGGAATTCCACTGCCCTGAATCCCGCCTGCGCTGCAGCGGCGAAGCGTTCCATGAAGGGCACTTCGTTGAACATCATCGTCAGGTTGGCTGCAAATTTCGGCACGGTCTTTCCTTTGGAGAGTCGTTACAGGTCGAGTTGGAATACGCGATTGAGTTCGGCAATCTGTTCCTCGTTCAGCACGCGCGGGTTATGTCCGCGCAGCAGGAGGAAGAGCTTTGCCGTTTCCTCCAGCTCCTCGGTCGCGTAAAGCGCGGCCTCGAGGTTCTTGCCCGAGACCACCGGACCGTGATTGGCCAGCAGGACGGCGCTGTGTTTTCCGGCCAGACCACGGATCGCATCGGCCAAATGCGGGTCGCCGGGGCGGTGGTAGGGTATGAGAGGCAGCTTGCCTATCTTCATGACGAAGTAAGCGGTAAGCGGCGGGATGCAATCACAGGGATCGAGACCCGACATGCAGGAGACGGCTGCGGAATGCGTCGAATGCAAGTGCACGATAGCGCCTGCACCGCCGCGTTCCTCGTACACCGCCCGGTGCAGGAAGGCTTCCTTCGAGGCAGGATCGCCGGAGACAAGCCTGCCTTGCCAATCCAGCTTTGACAGTCGTGCCGGATCGAGTTTGCCGAGGCAGGCATTGGTGGGTGTGAGGAGCCATCCATCGTCAAGGCGCACGCTGATGTTGCCGCTGCTGCCTGTGGCGAGACCGCGGTCGTAGAGCGACTTGCCGCATTCACAGATGTGTTCGCGCAGGGCCGATTCATTCATCGCAGCACGCTCCATGCCTTGGTGAAGAAATCGACTGTCCCGAAATTGCCTGACTTGAGGGCAAGGGCCAGTGGTGTCGAACCGATCGTTGTTGTCCATGGCACGCCGGGATCGATTTGCGGGCCGATGTGCAAGCCTTTGACCCCGAGCGCCGTCACGACGGCGCCGGACGTCTCACCGCCCGCGACCAGCAATTGGCGGACGCCGCGCTCCACGAGGCCCTTCGCGATTGCTGCCAGAGCGTGTTCTACCAGCGCACCGGCGCGTTCTGCGCCGAGCTTCGCCTGTGCGGCCTTTACGTTCTCGGGAGATGCCGTCGCATAAATAAGCGGCGGTCCTTCAGCCAGATGCGGCGTTGCCCATGCCAGCGCTTCGGTGACGAGGTCGTCGCCGCGCGCAAGCCTGAGGGGATCGATCGAGAAAGCGGGCCGGCCCGATTGAATAAAATCGGCGACCTGAGCATTCGTCGCGACGGAGCAGCTTCCGGAAAGGACGGCCCGCAAGCCTTGCGGCACATCCAGTTTATCGGCGGAGGCTTCTCCATCCAGCAAACCCGACTTGCGGAAATTCTGTGGCAAGCCCAACGCAATACCGGAACCAGCGGTGACCAGCGGCATGTCGGCGCACGCTGCGCCGATTCGCATCAGGTCATCGTTCGATACGGCGTCGACGATGGCGATCTCGACGCCTTCACTCTTCAGTTGCTCGATACGCTGTGAAATGTTTGCCGGTCCCCCCGACACGACGTCCTGCGTGATCAGGCCGACCTTGCGCTTTGTCTGCCGTTGCAGGACACGAACAAGGTTCGCGTCCGTCATCGGGGTTAGGGGATGGTCACGCATCCCGCTTTCATTCAGCAGGACATCGCCGACGAACAGATAGCCCTTGAAAATGGTGCGCTTGTTCTCGGGAAAGGCTGGGCAGGCAATGGTGAAGTTGCTGCCGAGCGCATCCATCAGTGCATCGGTGACCGGGCCGATATTGCCCTCGTCCGTGGAGTCGAAGGTGGAGCAGTATTTGAAATAGAACTGGCGGGCGCCTGCCTTCTTCAGCCATTGCAAAGCAGCGAGCGATTGCGCGGTGGCTTCGCCAGGCGGGATCGTGCGCGACTTCAGGGCAATCACGACTGCATCGACATCTGCCGGCAAGGGAGAGTCAGGCACGCCGATCATTTGCACGGTGCGCATGCCTGCGCGGACGAGCATGCCCGCAAGGTCGGTAGCTCCGGTGAAATCGTCAGCAATACAGCCAAGTAATAGAGTCATGGAGGTCTTTACGCTTTGGACGACGACTTCTTTTTCGGCGATTTACGGCTAGAAGTCGGTTTGGTGTTCGACGTGAGGAATTGCGGATCAGCGTGGAGGATGCGGTGTGAAGACATCTCCATGTGCTTGCGCGCCGCCAGCCGCGCCGCATCAGGGTCTTTTTTCACAATCGCGTCGTACATGGCGCGATGCTCTTCCAAAACCTGCTGGCGTGATTCTTCTTTCTGCGCTTCCCATGCCCGGGTCAGCTTGATCGTTCCCTTCAGGAACTGACCAAGATAGTCCCATAGCGCGAGGAAGTGCGGGTTGTCCGTCGCACGGGCGATGCTGCGGTGGAATTCGATGTCAGGCGCAACGCCATCACCGCCGGCTGCAACGTCAGCGTCGATTGCTTTCAGGCAGGCACCGATTTCCTTTACCTGTTCCGTCGTGGCGCGTTCCGCGGCCAGAGCGGATATTTCCGCTTCGAGCCCGCGGCGCAGTTCGGCGATCTGCAGTACCTGTTGAATGGAATCGACCGCCGTCGGATCTATCCGGAACGGGGAGTCGAGGCTCGCTTCGCGTACGAATACGCCGCTTCCCTGGCGTGACTCGACCAGTCCCTCCGACTTGAGGCGGCTGACCGCCTCCCGGACGACGGTGCGGCTGACTCCGAAGCGCTGTGCCATTTCCGCTTCCGAGGGAAGGCGTGATTTGGGCGGATAGGCGCCGTTGCGAATGAGATCGAGCAACGTCTGGGTGACGCGGTCCGACATGGTTGCCGAGGCAACGATCGGTCCTAGCTGTGACAGCGGGGCAGTGGCCATGCTGAAAGTCTTCTCCGGTCGAATAGTTATGCTGTATGCTTATCAGCTTATCATACAACTTGATTCGGCGTCGGACAACCCGCTTTTCAGGTCCGGCGAATGACAGGATCAAGGTAATTTCCCCGGCGCAAAGCGCGGGCCCTTTTTGAGAGGAGAAGAGATGCAGGTATTGATTACTGGAGGCGCAGGATTACTCGGCGCGCGTTTGGCCAAGCAGTTGCTGGAGCGTGGCACCCTGGCGAATGCGGAAGGCGTGCAAACCGCGATTACCGGGATCACCTTGCTCGACGTGGTTCCGGCGCAAGGATTTGCGGATCCGCGCATTACGGTCGTCACCGGTGACATCGCAGACGCAGCGACCATCGAATCCGTTCTGACGCCGGAAGTGAAGTCTGTCTTCCACCTCGCCGCCATTGTGAGCGGACATGCAGAAGCGGACTTTGACCTCGGCATGCGCATCAACTTCGATGCGACACGCCTCATCCTCGAACGCGCGCGCAAGAACGGTAATTGCCCCCGCGTCGTGTTCACCAGTTCGGTCGCGGTCTTCGGCGGCGATCTGCCGGCGATCGTTCCCGACAACCAGGTGCTGACGCCGCAGAGCTCGTATGGCGCCCAGAAGGTCATGGGGGAACTGCTGGTTAACGACTACAGCCGCAAGGGTTTCATCGACGGCCGGGCGCTGCGCATGCCGACTGTATGCGTGCGTCCGGGGGCGCCGAACAAGGCAGCATCGAGCTTCGCCAGCGGCATCATCCGCGAGCCGCTGAACGGGATCGAAGCGAATTGCCCCGTTGCGCCCGAAACGCCGATGTGGCTGCTCTCTCCACGCTATGCAATCGAGAGCCTGATCCATGGCCACGACATTGACGGAAGCCTGTTTGGCAGCAGTCGCGCGCTCAGCCTGCCCGGACTGGCGACTACCGTGAAGGAAATGGTTTCGGCCCTTGAGCGCGTTGCCGGTGGCGACATCGTCAAGCGAATCAGTTGGCAGCAGGACCCGGCCATTATCCGCATTGTGAATTCGTGGCCTGGCAATTTCGCTGCCAAGCGCGGCGAGGCAATGGGTTTCCGGCGCGACGCCGATTTCGACAGCATCGTGCGCGCCTATATCGAAGACGAACTGAACGGAAAGATTGTTCGCTGAGCCTCTGGTTCAAGCGAACGGCGTAGGCCCATGCATGCTTCTGCAAACAAGATGATGGCTGTCGGATTCCTTGGCCTGGGACTCATGGGGCACGGGTTGGCCAGGAACGTACAACGGGCCGGTCATCCGGTCAGCCTGCTTGTCAGGAGTGACGAGGCGCGAAAGCGCGTTGCCGATCTTCTGGATGCGGGAGCAACATCGGCCAGCACGGCGCATGAAGTTGCTGCCAGCGCCAACGTGATCGTGATATGTGTGACCGGAGCACCGGACGTGGAAGAGTTGGTCCTGGGCGAGAAAGGTCTGCTCGAATCGGTTGGGGCAGGAATGACCGTCATCGACTGCTCGACCTCTCTTCCGGAGACATCGCGGCGCATCGCCACTGCAGTTCACGCGCGGGGAGGACACTTTATCGACGCTGCATTGACCGGAACGCCGCGAGAAGCGGAAGAAGGAACGGTCAATCTGCTTGTCGGCGGTGATCCCGAAGTCATCGGACGTGTCACCCCGCTGCTGCACAGCTTTGCACGCAACATCTACCACTGCGGGGCGGTTGGGACGGGACACACTGTCAAGCTCCTGCACCAGTTCATCGTCCTCGGCAACGCGGCCATTCTTGCCGAAGCGTTCGGCATCGCAAAGAGCGCCGGCGTCGACCTGCAAGTCCTTTGCGACGTCATTGCATCCGGCGGCGCCAACAGTACCGCCTTTCAGCGGTTTCGGCCGTATGTGCTGGAGGGCGATGACAGCCTGTTTCGGTTTTCGCTTTCCAATGCAAACAAGGACATGCGGTATTTCTTGCGTATGGTGAGCGAGTCAGGTCTGCGGTCTTCACTCGGCAAGCAGGTGGGTGTTGCATACGAAGCGGCGAAAGATGCTGGATATGGTGACAAATTCGTACCGCATCTGATCGACGTCGATTAAGACGACGTCATTTCGGCGCCGGCTTCAGATGTCCTTCTGCTCGCCGAGAATTTCCCTTAAGTTCTCCATTGCTGTCAGGATGTTGGTCAGGACGACACCGGGCACTGTGGCTTGTACGGGATACGGCATCTCTCCGGCCGTCCGCTTCTGGCGTGCGCCGTGACAAGGCGATGTAGTTCCAGCGAGTGCAAGCCCCGCCCGGCGAAGTGCTCCCGCCGGAAGCAACCGGAGCAGTCGTGGAGGTAACGAAGCGGCTGAAGCCTTCGGTGATGCGTGCCACAAATTGGTGGCAGCGCGAGTGTGCAGGCCGTAACGCGAGTGAACGT
>DASPMC010000037.1:0-17361 GCA_035627275.1 Noviherbaspirillum sp. | reverse complement strand
CATACTCCAATGCGCAATAAGACGCCTAACCTTGACGACAAATCCACGCCCTGCCCAACTGGATGTACAGCAATGCATTCGTGCAACCCGTGCACGCCCGCGCCCCTATTCGCTTTCAAGACTAATGACGCAGTAGTACTAACAGGCTGTTGAAAAACGTAGCGAGCGGGCTGAGATTGATGCCGAGAAGCGCAAGCGTACGAGTAGTACGCTGAGCATCGCAGGCATCAAGATCGGCCTGCGCAATAGTTTTTCAACAGCCTGGTAAGTCGTTAAGAATGCCGCGCACCTGCGCCATGGCGAACGTTCGCGACGATGCGCGCGAGGCTTTCGTCCATGACCTTCAAGGACTGCATCAAGACACCGGTTCCATCCTGGCTTTTGACTTCGATGGTGGCGGTCAGGTCGCATTCTGCAACGCATCTGTGCAGCGCGGCGCAATCCCATCCAGCAAGCAATCGTCATCACTTACGATTTTCACGCCTTGATGTGGGTAGAGCCCCGCAGTCCCTTCCCCATCAATCTGTTGCTATTCGCCGAACGGTTGGGTTCCGGGGTGTCGGAATAAATCCATCGACAATGCCGCACACGACAATGAAAATTTCGGCTGCGATCGAAAAATTTCCCCGCCTTTTCAAGCACTTCCACATCGTCGCGCACGTTTAGTCCGAGGCTGGCACAGCACCTGCACTAGAGTCCTCGACGCAGCCATATGCGCCGCGTCATTCCATTCCAACTATCCCCAAGGAGTAATTCAGATGCAAAACGAGACTCGCCGCTCATTTGTCAAAAGCGCGCTTGCCGGCGCAGTGTTTACCGCGGTCGGTACGCCGCTGGCACGTCCAGCGCTGGCTGCGGAAGATATCAAGGAGGTGAAGTTTGCCCAAGACCCGAAGAACCTGAAGCCGGGTCCGGAAACCTCGCACACCCCTTCGATCATGCTGGAAAAGGTGGACAGCAAGATGGTCGCGTATGGCAAGACGCCGCCGGGCGATTTCTATCGCGTGATCGTTCAGGCCAGGCACGAAGCGACGAACGAGCATCACATTTTCGGGATTGCGTTATACCTGAACGGCAAGCTGATCGCTGAACACACGATGAACCGGACCCAGGTTGATGCTTCCCTGCCGGCAGTCACCTTCGTGCAGCGCCTCAAGGCGGGCGACAACCTGCTGGCCGTCACGGACTGCAATATACATGGCAAGTGGGGCAACCGGACTACAGTCTGAGTCCGGTACGCCAACGCGGATGAAACTCCGATCGACGCGCACGCCGCAAGGCTTGAGCACAGATCGGCTGAAATCGCTACCACGGCCTCGTCGCGTAGAGGCCGTCCTTCAACCTAGGCGCGGCCCTACCACCAGTTTCCGGCGGCGAGCAATAGCGGCGCCGTAGCGGCCGCGCAGCGCGCACTCGTCACCACGCCCGTCATCGAATAGGGCAACCAGCAAATCAATGCCGCCCCGAGAATCCCTGCCTGACACAGCCAAAGCACAATACCGAACGACACGCCGTCGGCGGCGATGGCAGCGGCCAGCGAAATCGCCAGCAGTGCGGAGCCGGCCGCGATGAAGCGCTGCTGTTGTCCGCGCGTTTGCTCGCGCAGGCCCATGCGATGACGCTGGCTGGATGATTGAAAACACAGCGCCGCCATGCCGGCCCATGCGGCAAGGGCGGAACCTGCGGCAAACTGCATCGCATTCATGCCGCAGCCTTCATCATCGACGTCGCCTCGGGCGAGATCGCGGCAGGACGCGCCGACAAGCGACGTGCCGTGATTGCAGCGAATGCAGCTGCAACCAGCAGCACCAGGTCCGTTCCGGCCACGGCCAACGTCCCCCGATCGAGCGTCCTCAGCAAATGATCGCCGGTCACCACCGCATTCATCGCGACCGCCAGCACCGCAAGCAATGCGCCGGCCCAGGCCTGTTCACGCCACGCGATGCGGGTGTCGGTACAGTGGGGCGGCTGCCATGTGCGAGCCAGCGGATGGATCAGCGCCCCCAGCCACACCGCAAAGAAGATCCACTGCTCGAGCGCAGCACGTCCCGGCAAGCCTGCGGGCAGGAGCTTGTTGGCAACCAGCATGGACAGCGTCGCCACCAGCGTCCCCATGCATCCCGCCGCCGCCACGGCGTTGACGATGCGATAGCTGATGCGCCCTTCCTTCTCCTGCCTGACGCGGCGCTTCTCGACCCACAGCAGCAGGCCGGTGCCGATCATCACGCAGGAAACCAGCCCCATCGCAAAATACATCCAGCGCAGCCACCAGTGATCAAACGGAATCATGTGCAGGCCGGAAAAGAATCGCTGCACGGTCATCGCCGCTGACACGTTCTGGCGATGAAGCACAGCACCGGTTGCGCCGTCGAAGGTGACCGTGTGGGTTTCATAGGCGACCTGGTCATGCGGGCGGCGCTGGATCTCGACAGTCGCGTTCCTGTCTTGCGGGTTGCGGACGCTCACGCGGCGAACTCCCCCGCTGCCCCAAAGCGCCTGTGCCTGGGCCACCATCGCATCAACCGAAGCCAGTTCCCCGGCCTGCTTTGCCGGTGCGCGGATCACCTGGCCGAATGCCTCCTGCGACACCTTGCCCGCCTCGCTGCCGTACATCAGGGAAATGCCCGGTTTCATGTAAATGAAGACAAAGATGATCAGGCCGGACAAGGTAATGATGAAGTGAAACGGCAGCAGCAGGACCGAAGACACGTTGTGCACGTCGAGCGTCGCGCGCTGCGTCGATTTGCCCGGCCGGAAGGTGAAGAAATCGGCAAAGATCTTCTTGTGGATGATGACGCCCGACACCAGCAGTATCAGCATCGCGATCGACACGATCGCCAGCAGCCAGTATCCGACATCATTCCATTTGATATGGAACGAATAATGAAAAGGAAAGAAGAACCCGGTGCCGCCCTTGCTGCCAGCCTCCGGCAACAGGCGGCCGGTGTTGACGTCGACCTGGCGTGTCTTGAACTCCTTGCCATCGTTCCAGCCGACGCGCATGACCGGATCGCGTGGAGACGGATATTGCACCAGCCATTGCCTGGAATCGGGTGCGAGCTGGCGGAGATGCGGCAGCGCGATGCGGTCGAATGACACGGCTTCGGGTTGCGGCACACGCGTGTCTGGCATCATCCAGCGGTCGATCTCGCGGTCGAATACCGACAGCGTCCCCATGAAGAACACCAGGAACAGCAGCACGGAGAACAATACCCCTGCCCAGGTATGCAGGTAGTCCATCGAATGGCGCAGCCCAGATTTCATCGCTCTCTCCTGCAACATGTCATGCGTTTCCCACTAGCGCAATGCTGCCCCAGCCGAGCAGCGCAAAACCCGTTGCACTGCCCAGCACCCATGCCGCCGCCCGCATTGCCGTCGCGGCGCCGAATGCCACCAGCACGGCGGTCGCCCACACCAGGAACGCCAGCATGCCGGCGATAACGACAGCATCGGCGCGCGTGAGCAGGCCGCTCGCCGTGAGCGTGCCGGCAGTGCCCATCATGAACGAAATGGCCAACACGAATCCGCCGAGCGCACCGATCAATGCTCGCGTCAATGCCGACTGCCAGGAAAAGCGTGGTTTGGACATGCCTCTGCCTGATTACTGCCTGGGCGTCGTCTTCGGCGGCGACGCGGGTGACGGCAGTCCTTCACCAAGCGAGAACGACAGCGTGGTCACGTAGCTGGCGGTATCGAATTTCTCGCCGGCCCGCTCGCGCGGCGCCTTCTCCTGGTGCCTGACCTCGATGCCATAGGCGCCTTGCCAGGGCAGGCTGAAACGGAGCTTGCCGTCGTCATCGGCAACCGCTTCGCGGCTCCAGCCCGACATCGCGATGGCGCTGACCTTGGCTTTCGGCAGCGGCTGGCCACGGTAGAACACCTGGAATTCGCCGGCCTTGCCCGTCGGGACGATATCAAGTTCCAGCACCGGGGACTGCGGCGCAAAGCCGCTGACAAAACGGGCTGCCGGCAGCCAGACACCACGCAGGGTCTTGTCGCCCTCCTTCTTGTCGAAGGCCGGGTAGTCTGCTTCCGCCACAATGGATTCGCCCGTGCCTGCCTTGGCAGAGAGGGTGAAACCTTCGGCCCCCTTTTTCGGGGCAAGCGCCTGCTCTCCCTTCGGCGATACGATTCTTGCACGCACCGCGGTGAACTTGTCGAGCGAGCCCGGCGAGGCTTCCCGCAGGTTATCCGCAAACTCGCCGAAATGCAGGACCGCGCCCTGGGCGCCCTGCTCGATCCAGACATGATGCGCATGGGCGTGGCCAAGCGTCAGCGTAGCAGCCAGCAGTGCAATGCGACGCAATACAGAAGTTTTCCAGTGTTTCATCGTGACTCCTTGACGTGATGAGCAGTATCAGAAGCTGTAGCGCAGGTTGGCCATCAGCGTGCGCCGCATGCCGTAGAAGCAGTCGCCGCGGTTCAGGCAGGTGGTGACGTGGACTTTGTCGGTCAGGTTGTTCACCGTCAGCGAGGCTTTCCATGGGCCGGTCTCATAGCCGAGCATCGCGTCCAGCAGCGTGTAGGACGGTGTTTCCAGGACATCGCGGCCGTCCCACGAAGGGCCGACGTAGCGCACGCCGCCGCCGATGCTGAACTGTCCCTGCGCCAGCGCGAACTTGTAGCGGGTCCAGAGCGAGGCCTGGTACTCCGGCACGCTGGACAGGCGTTTGCCCAGGTCGGCGCTGTTGGATTTGGTGACCTCGGCTTCGGTACGCGAATAGGCGGCCACGATGTCCACGGCCTTGTTCAGCGCCGCCACGGCTTCGAGCTCCAGGCCCTTGGAGCGTACTTCGCCGGTCTGCACCTGGTTCAGCGGATTGGTCGGGTCCGGCGTGCGGCGGTTGGTTTCACGGATGTCGTACACGGCAGCCGTAAAACCGATCGCGCCGCCCTGGTATTTCACGCCCAGCTCGGTTTGCTTGGCGGTCTGCGGCTGGAAGGCCTGGCCGAAGACATTGACGCCGGTGATCGGCAGGAATGATTCTGACCAGCTGGCATACGGCGTCCAGCCCGACGGGTCGGCGTAGGCCAGGCCAACACGCCCGCTGGTGGCACGGGTGTCCAGCCGCGAGGCGGCGGCGGTGCCGGTTTGGGATTTCGCATGGTCGCGCCGCACACCGACTACACCGATCCAGCGATCCATCCATTTGCCCTGGTACTGCAGGTACAGGCCCGATTGCTCCTGGTCGGTTGGCACCAGCGGTGTGGGCACCAGCGGCGTGTAATTGCCGTAGACCGGCGCGTAGACGTTGATTGCCGGCGCATTGGCACTGCCTTGCGCGCCGCCCAGCGTCACATCCTGGAAGTCCCAGCCGGCCAGCACAGTGCTATGCAACGCGCCGTTGCGCCATTTGGCTTCCAGCTGCGTGTCTGCCGCCAGCGATTCTGCTTCGTTCTGCGCGTTGTAGATCGTACGGAGAATCGTGCCGTCGGGGTTGAGCGTGGGGCGTGGACCGAAGCGCGAATACAGCGACTTGTAGCTGACGTCGCTATCGCTCTTGCGCAGATGGTGGCGCAGCGTAAAGGTGTCGCTGAACTGCCAGCTCACCTCCAGCCCCGCCGCCTTCTGGTCGGCCTTGAATTCGTCGAAACCGGGTTCGCTGATGAAGGTATTGGTGGGAATCTGTCCCAAGGGCGCCGGCAGCAGCGTGCCCTGCCACGGGAAAAAGCCCACCGAGGAACCCGACTCGTCCTTTTGCCGGCTCGCATAGAAGCGCACGCTGGTGCGCGCATTGGGCTGCCAGGTAATCGACGGCGCAAGCAGCTGCCGATCATCGGGGACGTGATCCACCTGCGTGTCGCTGTCGCGGCCGAGCGCGATCAGGCGGTACAGCAGTGTGCCGTCGGCATTGAGCGGGCCGGTGAAATCGATCGCGAGCTGCTTGCGGTTGTGGTTGCCCAGAGAAAGCTCGACCTGCTTCTCCGCGCTCGACTGCGGCCGCTTGGATACGAGGTTGACCAGGCCGCCGAAGCTGCCCTGGCCGTACAGTACCGATGCCGGGCCCTTAATGATTTCCACCCGCTCCAGCGCCCAGAGGTCGGGCCGCACGTTGTTGTAAACGCCGAACAGCATGCGCAATCCATCCTGGTACTGCGCGAAATCGGTGCCGCGAATACGCGCCCAGTCGCCGCGATTGTCGAAACCGAACGTGTTGGCGTAGACGCCTGCGGTGTAGCGCATCGCGTCCTGCAGGTTGGCGGCGCCCTGGTCCTCGAACTGCGCGCGCGGAACGACCGATATCGACTGTGGCGCTTCATTCAGCGGCGTGTCCGTCTTGGTGGCGGTGGCCGAACGTTTGGCCCGGTAACCGATCACGGGGCCGGTGGCAGTTTCGGCGGAACCGGTTGCTTTCACCTGCACTTCCGGCAGGGTGACATCGGGCGGCGGAGTTTGCGCGAGGGCTACGGGATGCAGTAGTGGAGCGGAAAATGCGGCCAACAGCGCAGCCGCGACGCAATCGTGTTTCAAGATAGCCTCGTGAGACGGGTAAATCGGATTGGCTGGCTATCTATGCCGGGAGGGCACAAGTCGGCTGGCGGTTGTATTGTCGAGCGCGTGCGCTGTCAGAGGCGCCAACGTCAAGACACTATGTTAATGCGAATAGTTATCATTTGCAATAACTGCTGCGTATGAAGCTTGCCTCCATGCACTTTTTCCCGGAAAGAAGGCAGAAGGAAAACCCCCTTGCCGAGGGGCCGGCCGTTTTTGATCTCGGTGTGAAGCCGAATTGGCAAGCACGGTAAGTCGGAAAGCCCGAGCGTGCCGCAACGCCGCCGCTCACCTGCTCCCGTGCTTCCTCCGTTTTGCCGTCATCTGCGTGCCGGATGCACGCAAGATCGATTCGGGGCCAGGCGATGTCGACGGGGTACATTTACGAAAAATTCACTGCAGTCGCCCGCCTGCATGTTCAAGCCGAAAATTTGAGCATGCCGCACCGCTATGCTCAAGGCGCTGCACCTTCCCGGTCCAGGATGCCGGATTGCGGCGCATTGTCTCCCTGCTCCAGGCCGCGCAGCGAGCGCTCCAGGCTGCTTGCACTGGGCTTGTCCACGAAGACGCAGCGTTTGCCGCTACGCTTGCAGTGATCCTTCACACGCCAGTAGGCGTCGTGGCTGATGCAGCCGGTCTGGCAGATCACGAGGTCAGCCGCCGCCAGGCTTGCCTCCAGCTGCGCAGGGTTGTCTTCCTCTCCGCCGTCGTGATGCAGAAAACGGCCGCCGGTGCATTCGATCAACTGCCGGTAGACCGGTACGCTGGCAGTGCGTCCGCCCACGCACAGCACGGCCTTGTCGCGCAAGTCGGCGAGTTCGCCCGCCTGCCTTGCATCACCTCCGGCTTTCCGCTGTTCTTCCCGCGTGCGCAACGTGGCAACTTGCTCCTCAAGCTTCCGCAAACGCGTCATCTCCTGTTCGGCACGCTGCTGCCATGCAGTACGTTCCCGCTCGAGATCACGCGTCCGCTGCTGCAAGGTCTCCATATGCCGGAGCAACTCAAGCCTTGCCTGCAAGCCCGGCACCGCGGCGTGCAAAGATGCGAGCTGCTCCTGGAGCGAGGCCAGTTCCGAATCGCGTGCGACCAGTTGGCCCCGAGCGCGCATCAGGTCCGCGTTCATGCGATTCATTTCCGTCGCACGCCCCAGCGCCGCCTGTGCATGCCGCTCCTTCTGCTCCGCAAGCTCGCGCCGCAGGGCTGCGTTTTCCTCCTTCAATTGCTCCAGCCGCTGCAGGTCGGCGCGGTTGCACGCCCCCATCTGGTGCTGGAACATATGGATGTCTCGGCACACCTTTTCGCGGAGGTCTTCGTCGCAGCGCGGGTGGGAAAGCGTGGCCCACAAGGCCTCTGCCACGCCGTCGCCCTGTTGCAGGGCCTCATTCCAGAAGACTGCGAGCGACTCCGTTGTCTTGGCCTGCGCGAAGCGACGCAATGCGGGGGCATAGCGGCGGTCAAGTTCGCGCTGCAGGGCTTCGGCGATCGGCATGCGGCGGCCGCATTCGGCCACCGCCGCCACGTGAAATTCATAGTCGTCCGCAACCGGCGTATTGCCAAGCGCCTTGCTGACCAAGCGGCGCAGGACCGGCATTGGCAGGCATACGCCGATCAGCGGGCAATGGGTCTGGCTGGGCAGGTCCCATAAGCGGTAGCGACGCGACCCGCGGACATCCTGGTTCGGCACATCGGGCGAGCGCCGTCCGCCAGGAAAGGCGTCGGAAATGGATGCCGGCAACCCGGCTGCTTCGATACGGCTTGCATCTCGATCACACATACGGCCCCCTCTCAGTGCACGCTACGCCCGGCGCGCTGCTCTTCAGGCAGCGTGGCCGGCATGGTGTGGTCCATCCGGCACAGCGCCTGCTCGAGCATCGCTGCCATTGCGCGGAACGCGTCGACCTCGAAGCGCAACGTCATGTGCTGCAGGGTGAGATGAACCTGTCCGCATCCCGGGCAGGCAGTCACGTGGCCGAGCGGGCTCTGAGCCAATAGCTCGCAACGGCAATTCTGGTGTTCCATTGGGGAAACTCCTTCGCAAGGTGGCGGTGAATTCGACATCATTGGGACAAAGTATAATGAGAATCATTCTCATTTAAAAGCACATTGATGCGGAATTTACAATTCCTTGCAATGGTTCGGTGTGAGGGTATTTCCGCTTGGCCGGGTGTCGGGGCGTGCTGCGGGAGATGCAAAAACGACAGGTGCCGTGTCATTCACGAGCACAAGAAGACAATGCGGGAGATAAGCCTGGGGTTCATCTGATTAAGGCGGGCGGCCAGGCCTGCGCCTGGCAGGTCGTCGGCTTGCTCCGGATTTTTTTTGCAAGGTCAGGAAAAGTTAATGGCGTCGCGCTGTTGAGCATCCTTCGTTATTCCTGCCCGGCGAACCACGCGGGAGATTCGTTCGAAAATCCGAACGCCACGCTCCGGCATCATTCGGTTTTCCGACGACCGCCCGCTCATGCGCGGAAGCTTTTCCCTTTGAAATCAGTCTGTTGCATCTCCTCCCGAACACGGAAGCGCTTGGCACAAAGCGTGCACATGGAGCAACCCGGCATGCGTGCACCCCGCCCTCCGGCAAACCGGCACGCGGCGTTGTTTTTGACCTCAGACCCATTCAAGAAGAGACAAAGGATCGCTTCCATGAAAAGAAACAAACTCACGACCTGGATCGCCATCGCCATGGTGGCCGGTATCGCTGTCGGTTATCTCTGCCACACGCTTGCACCGACCTCCGCAGCGGCGAAGGAAATTGCCGGTTACATGTCCATCCTCACCGACATCTTCCTGCGCCTGATCAAGATGATCATCGCACCGCTGGTCCTCGCCACCCTGGTCGCCGGCCTGGCGGGCATGGGCGACACGCGTGCCGTCGGCCGCATCGGCGGCAAGGCGCTCGCATGGTTCATCACCGCCTCGCTGTGCTCGCTGCTGATCGGCCTGGTCATGGCCAACCTGCTGCGTCCGGGCGATAACCTCGCCGTGCCCCTGCCGGAAGCCGGCGCGTCCACCAACCTGAAGACCGCGGCCCTGAACCTCAAGGACTTCATTACCCACGTCTTCCCGAAGAGCATCTTCGACTCCCTCGCCCATAACGAGATCCTGCAGATCCTCGTCTTCGCCGTGTTCTTCGGCTTGGCGCTGGGCCAGCTCCAGAATGAAACCTCGCGCAGCCTGCTGAAAACAACGGAGGACGTCGTTCATGTAATGCTCAAGGTCACCGATTACGTGATGCGGTTCGCGCCGGTCGGCGTGTTCGCTGCCGTGGCGTCGGTTATCACGACGCAAGGCCTGGGAATCCTGCTTGTGTACGGCAAGTACATGGCAAGCTTCTTCCTCGCCTTGGCCGCCCTGTGGCTCGTCCTGATCGTTGCCGGTTACATGGTCCTGGGCAAGGACGTGTTCCGCCTGCTCAAGCTGATCCGCGGTCCGATGCTGCTCGGTTTCTCCACCGCCAGCTCGGAATCGGCCTATCCCAAGCTGATGGAACAACTCGAAAAATTCGGCATCAAGGACCGCGTCACCGGCTTCGTGCTGCCGCTCGGCTACTCCTTCAACCTGGACGGATCGATGATGTACACGGCGTTCGCGGCCTTGTTCATCTCGCAGGCTTACGACATTCCGCTGACCTTGGGCCAGCAGGTCACCATGCTGCTGGTGCTGATGGTGTCCTCCAAGGGTATTGCCGGCGTGCCGCGCGCATCGCTGGTGGTGGTTGCCGCCGTGCTGCCGATGTTCGGCCTGCCGGAAGCCGGCCTGTTGCTGGTCATGGGCGTGGACCACTTCCTCGACATGGGCCGCACCGTGACCAATGTCCTGGGCAATGCCATCGCCACTTCCGTCGTTGCGAAGTGGGAGAACGCCATCGAACCGGTCAGCGAAGAGCTGGCCGAGTCGGATGACGTCCTGCCGCTGGCGGAAGAAATGCGCGTCCCGCAAGCTGCCTGACCCCGTGGCTGCCGGGCAGGATTCCCACCTGCCCGGCAGCCAGTCCCCTCTGGAAAAGGCGCATAATCCGGAAATCCGAACGCGCCTCATTTTCATGCCTTTCCGCCAACACCTGCACCGCCTCCCTGCCCTGATTCTGATTTTTGCGGCCCTGATGGCGGGCGCAAGCCTGTTTACATTCCGCTACAGCTTGATGCTCGGGATGGCCGACCTGCAGGCAACCGGCCGCCATCGCCTGAATCTCTATGCCACCAGCCTGGAGCGGGAAATCGACAAGTACGCGTATTTCCCCACCACCCTGGGACTGGAGCGCGATGTGCTGCAGCTCCTGGCAACAACGGCCCCCAGCCCGGCGCAAGTCGATCAGGTGAACCAGTACCTGGAACAGCTCAACGAACGCGCAGGCAGCCTGTCCATCTATATCCTCAACCGCAAGGGCAAGGTGGTTGCCGCGAGCAACTGGCGGCGTGCCGACAGTTTCGTCGGCGAAGACCTCTCCTTCCGCCCGTATTTCCGCGAGGCGATGGACAAGGGCAACGGACGTTTCTTCGGCATCGGCACGACGCGGGGCGAGCCCGGCTATTACCTGTCCTCCTCGCTGACGGACAGCCAGGGCACGCTGGGCGCAGCCGTGGTCAAGGTCGGCCTCAGGCAACTGGAAAAATCATGGTCGACGGTGGAAGCCCCGGCCCTGGTTTCCGATGAAAACGGCGTGGTGATCCTGGCATCCGTGCCCGGCTGGAAGTTCACCACGATCAGGCCGCTGGACGACGCCACCCGGCGCGCCTTCGACCACACGCAGCAGTACAACAGGCAAGCCCTGCACCCGCTCGGCGTCGTGGAACTGGCCGACCTCGACCATGGCGCGCGGCTGGTGCGCCTGCCCAAGACGGAACCGAAGATGGTGTCGATGTTCCCGGTGGCGGGCGAATTCATCGCACAGACCCAACCCCTGCCCGGCACGCCCTGGAACATCACGGTCTTCTCGCCGCAGGAGCAGGTACGCCGCAACGCCATCGACCGTGCGGCACTGGCTGGTGCGGGGGCGGCGTTCCTGTGCATTCTTGCGCTCATGCTGAACGAGCGGCGCCGGCACCTGAAAGACAGGCTGGCGGCCCAGGAGGCATTGCAAAAAGCAAACGACGAACTGGAACGCAAAGTGGCCGAGCGCACCGCCGACCTCTCTTCAGCCAATATCCGGCTGCAACGGGAAGTCGCGGAACGTACACAGGCCGAGCGCACCCTGCGCGCGGCGCAGGAAGAACTGGTGCAGGCCGGCAAGCTCGCGGTCATCGGCCAGCTTGCAGCCGGCGTCGCCCACGAACTCAACCAGCCACTGGCCGCGCTGCGTACCCTGTCCGGCAACGCACGCAAGTTCCTGGCGCGCGGCAACCAGGAAACGGCCAGCAGCAACCTGGAGCGCATCGACGACCTGGTGGACCGCATGGGCACCCTTACCGCGCAGCTGAAATCCTTCGCACGCAAGTCTTCCGGTGCGCCGCGGCCGGTGCCGGTGCGGCGCGCGGTCGAGAATGCGCTCTTCCTGCTGGAGCAGCGCCTCAAGCAAGCGCGCATCGTTGCCTGCATCGACCTGCCCGACAACGACCTGACCGCCTGGTGTGATCCCAACCGGCTGGAACAGGTGTTGGTCAACCTGGCCGGCAATGCGCTCGATGCGATGGAAGGCACGGCAGAGCCTGGCCTCGACATCTCCGCCCGGCGCGACGGCGGCCGTATCCATATCCAGGTGCGCGACCGCGGCCCGGGCATCGCCGAAGACGCGCGTTCCCGCCTGTTCGAACCTTTCTTCACGACCAAGGAAGCCGGCAGCGGGCTCGGGCTGGGCCTGGCCATCTCTGCCGGTATCGTCGCCGACTTCGGCGGCAGCCTGTCGGGCGACAATCATCCCGGCGGCGGCGCCGTATTCACCCTGGACATCCCCGCTGCCCCGGAGGGCGAAAAACAATGACTGACACCCTGAAAGTGCTCGTCGTCGAGGACGACCCGGACGTACGCCTCGGCTGCGAACAAGCGCTGCAGCTCGAAGACATTCCCGTGAACGCTGTCGAGAGCGCCGAACAGGCATTGCGCCAGCTCGCTCCCGATTTCCTCGGCGTGGTGGTAAGCGACATCCGCCTGCCCGGCATGGACGGCATGGCCTTGCTCAAGGAAGCGCGCCGCATCGACCCTGACCTGCCGGTCGTGCTGATCACCGGCCACGGCGATGTCTCGCTCGCAGTGCAGGCGATGAAGAATGGTGCACACGATTTCATCGAGAAGCCGTTCTCGCCCGACTATATGGTGGAAGTAGCGCGCCGCGCGCTAGACAAGCGCCGCCTGACGCTGGAAGTGCGCCGGCTGCGCGCCCGCCTGGAAAGCCGGGACCAGCTCGAAAGCCGGCTGATCGGCAGCTCGCCCGCCATGCTGCGGGTGCGGCAGCTGGTGGCAGACCTCGGCAACAGCGCCGCCGACATCCTGATCGAGGGAGAAACCGGCACCGGCAAGGAACTGGTCGCGCGTTGCCTTCACGACGCCAGCCCCCGCCGTACCGGCAACTTCGTCGCGATCAACTGCGGCGGATTGCCGGAGACGCTGTTCGAAAGCGAAATCTTCGGCCACGAAGCCGGCGCCTATACCGGCGCCGGAAAGCGGCGCGTCGGCAAGATCGAACATGCGAACGGCGGCACCCTGTTCCTCGACGAGATCGAGTCCATGCCCCTGGCAATGCAGATCAAACTGCTGCGCGTCCTGCAGGAGCGCACTCTCGAGCGCCTGGGTTCCAACACGCCTATTCCCGTGAACTGCCGCGTGATCGCAGCGACCAAGGTCGACCTGAAGGAACTGGCAAACCAGGGACAATTCCGCGCCGACCTCTACTACCGTCTCAACGTCGCCACCTTGCCGCTGCCGCCGCTGCGGGAACGGCGGGAAGACATTCCATTGCTGTTCGAACACTTCCTGCTGCAAGCTGCCGCACGCCACGAAAGACCGGTCCCGGATGCGGATACGGCTCGCACCGGCCCCCTGCTCGCCTACGAGTGGCCGGGCAATGTACGCGAACTGCGCAACGTCGCCGACCGCTGCGTGCTCGGCCTCGAAGCCGGCTTCCCGCCCTTCGGCACGCAGGTTCCGGCCGGCCCGCAATCGCTACCGGAAACGGTCGCCGCATTTGAACGTTCGCTCATTGCGGATGCATTGGCGCGCAACGGCGGCAGCCTGGCGCGGACTGCCGAGGTGTTAGGTGTGGCGAAGACTACGCTGCATGACAAGATCAGGAAGTATCGGCTCGGCGAGCAATCCTGACGCAGGGCGGCACAGTCAACGCGGCAAGCGCCATATTCTTGCGAATGGATGCTGCAGTTTTTGCGATTGACCTAACAAGGAAAACGACGACGGTAAAAAATGGAGAGGCCAGCGCAATCGCTGGCTTTTTTCGTTGATTGGGCTTGGCTGTAGAGGGCTCTTCCCTCCTTATGTGGCATGGTGACCGCCACTATGCCTTGTTGCAGCGGTTCCCGTACGGGCTCGACAACGGTGATGACTTCCCCACTCTCAGCGACGATTGGCGGACAATAATTCCTCATTCGATAGAATTTCCGGCTTATTGGCGGCGCTCAAATGGCATCGAACCAGGCTGATATGAGGAATGGAGCCGGCGCTCGCCCGTGCGTCTCTCGTGTCGCTCGTCATAAAGCTTGTTAACCATCTTTAGCAGAAGATGATGAGGTCTTTCCCGTTTCAGCAGTTCATTTCTGATACTCGTAATGTAAGCGACCGCGCTAGCTGACTCATCGTCCTTGCTCGCAATTGTCGCCAAGCCATATTGTGCGTACAACTTGCCTATCTCGATGCAATGCGAGCTGCTTGTCTCTAACAGACGGGAAAACGTCCTCTTTGCCGACTCGGTGTTATTGTTCTCTAGGTAAGCCAAACCAATGCGGCTGAAAAGCTGGTATTCGCCTTCGCCTTGATATTTCTTCGCTTCCCCGGCGCTTTTCCGATACAGTTGCAATGCTGCGTTCTTCTCGCCCCATTTCAATTCAATATCCCCCGCAACCATCAGCACCCGTGACCCGATCCATGGGCGGCACTTAATGTCCCTCGCCGCGCGAATCAATTCGCGAGCTTTATCAGGATCCGGAGACCGTTCAAGCCATATCCGCGCCTGCCATGCCAGGCCCAGCGCGCGCAAATCATCCCAATCGGGTCCGCCGCTGGCCCGCTTGACTATCTCCATCCCGCTCCTGATCGTTTCGTCCGCCTTTTCGAGCTGGTTTTCCTCCATATAGGTCCAGCCAAGAGCGTCGATGCACAAAAGAGCCTCGTCGTGCTTGCGGTTTAGGCTGTTCAGAATACCGATGGCTTTCTGGACGTACGCTAGCCGCTCAGCATTGTAGAAGCGGCAATCCATATAGTGAGCCAGCAATAATACGAATTCGGCCAAAGTCTCTTCCTGTCCGGCTTCTTCCGCGTACTTCATTGCCACTTGAATGCTGGGCCATTCCGGATCGACCTCCAGCATTTGCTTGCTGACCAGGGCGTTCCAGTAACGGACATCCGGCTTGGGACGTATGACGTGAGTCCTGACGAACCCAAGGAAATATTCGCTGAACCGCCGATGGTATTGCGCGGCGGAGATCGCGTTTTCATCCAGCTTCCGTTCCGCAAATTGCCTCACCGTCGAATGAACGGTATATCTTTTCCCGTTTTCTCCGAGAACGACTGCCGAATCGTTCTGCTGTTCCAAAAGACTGTTCCGCTCACACTGTGCGAGTCCTTTGGAAAATTCGATGGCTTCCGGACCCAGGCCTGATAAGGCCGCCAATGCATCTTTTCGTATTGCCCTCATTCGCGGGAATAATGGAGTGGCAAGCAGAATATTTTGAGCGGCATACTCCAGCTTGTTCCAGGATATGTTCAGCAGCATTTCGAATTTTCCATCGAGCGTCGCACATGCCGGGTCGTTCCGCAGGACGCTCGCCAGGTCTTCCACGGCTGACAGGTCATTCACTACGCCTAAAGCGAGTTTCATTAACTGCGGATTCCTGTCTGTAGCTTCCACTAGCTGGCGCAAACCATCGTCGTCCGAATCGTGCTCCAATTTGAGTCCGATGGAGCCGGCATGGCGACCCAGCAACTTGATGCCATCATCCGGCTCCAGCCTGTCGAGATAGACTGACATACCTATTGGATGGGCATATGTCTGCTGGGCAGTGACGAGCACCTTGCTGGACCCCGGAATTTCCTGGATCCATGCAGTCAATTCCGGGGCGTCGATTCTGTCGAAATTGTCAATGATGAGCAGAATTTTGAAGTTCCGAAGGAGCAGGTTTACCTCGGCTTTTTTCTGCTCCATTTTCGTTGACGGCGTCTGGGTAATGACTGGGAAACCCGCCGTCATTGCAATCGTATCGAGGACCTCGCTAAACCACGACTGCCCCATTGGCTTGTCCCTGCCTGAGACCCAAACGACATAATCAAACATCTGGGTGGCCTGCGCAGATTTGTTGGCATCGACTGTGAAGGTGTTGCCTGCCTCGATAGCGAGGCTTGTCTTCCCAATACCCGATTTTCCCAGGATGGTGACGACGGGGAACCTGGACTGCAGCGCCGACAACACTCTTTCAAGGTCCGCCCCGCGGCCGACAAAATTCTCGGGACGGGGTGGAAGATTGTTCTTCGACCGGCGCGGGAGTCCCGGGGAAGAATCCATGACCTCCTGGCGGAATTCCTCAAGCCAGGAACGCATGATTTCAGCTCTTCCCTCGTTCGTGTCGGAATTTTCCAGTGGAATGACAATGAAACCGTGCCGCTCAAAATCCTTGATCACCGGCCGGCTCGGACCGAACTGCAAAATGAAAACGTTTCTTCTTAATTTTCCTATTTCCCGGCCAGCCTGGGACGCGATCATCTGCAGGTTGTAGTCGCTAAAACTGTAGCCAAGAAAAAGGACCGTGCGAATCTGCAGTTCCGCTTTGAGAAGCCCGGCTATTGCCGGCTTTTTCACTATGAAATCGTTATAGTCGTCAGTCGTGACAATAATCGATTCAGGCGCCCTCAGGCCACCGTGGATTTTAATTACCTGCTTTTGTTTGGCGTTTAAAGAGGCGAGATCCCTGTCATCCATCACGGGGGAGCACTCGTAGCCACAGTTGTTCTCAATGGCTTTTTCCAGCAGCCGGTCAAAATTGGTGGTGAAAATCCGCTGCACGGGAAGATTCACCAGGACGTCGTGCGCCTGGGTAGGGGCGATGTTGCCCTCCTCGCTTTCCAGCTCTTCCCTTAGACGGTTGATTAAATGACCGCGCCCCCATTCATTTTCGAAAAACTGGGCGATTTGCGTTGGCGGGTAGCTTTCACCCGGACCTAGTCCGCTAACCTCCTGCCTGAGCCGGTCCACCAATTCCGCCCAGCTTGGCAGGCGCGCCCCCATCGACAGTCCTGCGCCGACAAAGACGGTTCCATTTTCCTTGGAGAATTCCCTTACCAGCTGATCCGGAATCATGGCGCGCACCTTTTGCGTTGCTTCCAACGCTCAACTGGCCGACGTGTTATTTCGCCTTTATTCTGGCCAGCCAGATGAAATCTGAGATTAATCCAAGCTTCCCGGGATATTTATCCATTTAAGATCGACTAGACCGATATCAAACCATAGGTTAAAACACAGTGTCGGAACCGGTTCCTGAGAGTAAATTCGACGTCGGAACGTTTGTGCACTTACATAGAGGAAAAATCTGCCTGCATACCTTGTCGATGATCTCGGCAGTAGTACTTCAAAAATTTATTGATCCGGCATAGGTTTGTTCAACTCCCTAACAGTCATGCAGCGTATTTCACTAGCGGATGTTGAAAGTACTTTTTCACGCGGCCGGGCAACTTGCCAATCCTGCGCAGATGGCTGATGACAGCCTTTTTCAATTC
>DASPMC010000036.1:0-18086 GCA_035627275.1 Noviherbaspirillum sp. | reverse complement strand
GCACATCCAGTGATGAAATAGAAAAACCTTCCCAGAACGGGAGGTCGTCAGTAAGATCGGTCATGAGGGCAGTGTCTCGTTATTTACTGATTGGTCGCACAACCAGTTTATCGACGTTTCACTGCCCTCCTTATTTCTATTAGTTCACGTTAATCCGTGAAGAACCAAAAAAAAGGCCACCTGGGGTCAGGTGGCCAAAGGGCTTCCCTACAGGAGGGAGAGGAGACAACGGGTATCAGAATTCCATCCAGTCATCCGTGCCGGTCCGCGCGGAGGCAAGCCGGGGACGCGGCGCAGCGATGCCGTTACCACCCCTGGACGCAGGCATTTTCAGGGGCGCGATGGTGCTCATGCCGGCAGCCGTATCCGTCGCGCCGGCAGTCTCGGCCTCCGCGACCGGATCGGCAAAGCCGTCCAGCTTGAATACATTGACGACCTGGGCGAGCTTGGTGGCTTGCTCCTGCAGCGCTTCGGCGGCGGCGGCTGATTCCTCGACCAGCGCGGCGTTCTGCTGCGTGACTTCATCCATCTGCGCGATCGCGCCGTTGATCTGCTCGATGCCGGACGTTTGTTCGCGGCTGGCCGAGCTGATCTCGTCCATGATGTCGGTGACGCGCTTGACGCTGGCGACAATCTCCTTCATGGTCGCGCCGGCTTCGTCCACCAGCTTCGAACCGACGCCGACCTTGTGCACGGAGTCTTCGATCAGTGCCTTGATTTCCTTCGCGGCGCCGGCGGAACGTTGCGCGAGATTGCGCACCTCCGCGGCCACCACGGCAAAGCCCCTGCCCTGCTCGCCGGCGCGGGCAGCTTCCACGGCGGCGTTCAGCGCCAGGATGTTGGTCTGGAAGGCGATGCCGTCGATGACGCTCGTGATCTCTGCAATCCGTTGCGCCGATTCGTTGATGGAACCCATCGTCTCCACCACTTGTGACACGACGGTACCGCCCTTGACCGCCACGTTCTGCGCGGATCGTGCGAGCGAGTCAGCCTGGTTGGCGTTATCGGCGTTCTGCTTCACGGTGGAAGTCAGTTCTTCCATAGACGAAGCGGTTTCTTCCAGCGAGCTTGCCTGCTGTTCTGTGCGTGTCGACAGGTCCTGGTTGCCGGTGGCGATCTCGCCCGATGCGGTAGCAATCGTTTCAGTCCCCGATCGAACCTGCGCAACGATGCGCGCCAGGCTGTCGTGCATTTCCTTGAGAGCTTGCATCAGCTGCCCGGCCTCGTCTTTCGAGTCCACCTTCACATCGCCGGTTAGGTCGCCCTCCGCGACACGGCGAGCGACATCCACCGCCTGATGGAGCGGACGCGTAATGCTACGGGTCACCAGCACTGCCGCGCCGATGCCAAGGAGGAGCGCGGACCCGCTGAGTGCCCCGGTCAGGATCAACGCGCTCTTGTAGGAAGCATGCGCATCTTCGACGGCGGCATCGGCCATCTTGTCGAGCATGCGGACGAGTTCGTCCATCGCCCCCAGCCATTTGCGCTGGGCGGGCCAGACTTCATCGACGAGGACGGTGACCGCTTCGGCCTGCTTGTCTTCATTCAGCAGATCGATCACCTTGTCAGTCAGCGGCTCGGTCGCATCCTTGGCCTTGGCGATCTTGGACAGCACTTCCTTGCCCTTCTCGCTGGTCATCAGGCGATCCAGGTTCTCCACGTAGGAGGCGTATTCGTCGCGGTCGTCGAGGATGCGATCGGATTCGCGTTCTTTCTGCTTTTCGTCCGTCATCAGTGCCAGGTTGCGCGTGGCAAGGCCGATCGACAGCACCGACTGCCGCATTTCGAACGCGGCCTTGGCCATCACGTTGTTCTGGTTGACGATGCCGTCCATGCTGCGCTCGATGTGCGCCATGCGCGAAATGCCGGTCAGCGCCAGCGCGATCATCAGCACCAGCACAAGGCCGAAGCCCAGTCCGAGTCGCATCCCGATTTTCAGATTGGTGATTTTCATGTTCATCATCCCTGTTGATGAAGTCTTTCTTCAGCCGATCATCACAGGTGGAAATCCTTCCTGGCGTCATGGACATTGACGGCTGTCAACCTTTGTGGACATCAAAGCAAATAGTTTGCCAGCCAACAATTTCCTGATTGAGACAGGCGTGACGAGGGCAATACCGGTTTTTCGGGAAGAATCTGTCCTACAGTTTCCCGGATGCAGGAAACCGATCCTGATTGCGGGAATGGAGACGCGGGAAACGGCCAGGAAGGCGCCGCACCCAGCTCTTTTACCGGCAAAGCTCCACGGTTCCCGGCCAAGACGGCGGCCGGTCAACAGCACAGCCCAGCGTCAGAGCGAATGCCTTCCTGCAAGCAAGTCGTTGCCCCTGCATTCCCACTCGATTTGTGACAAAAACGCATAAATCAAGTGACTAAACGTTGCGTTCATGAACTTTTTGATCGCATATACTTCGACCCAGCCTTACTTAGAGCTACAACAATATTGAATGGCGTCCCTTGGCCGCGAAAAACGTCCCTGGGTCTCCGTTTCACACACTTCACACGAGGATGCACTCCATGACCGCACGTACTACCTGCCATCGCCTCCAGGTCGCCACGTCCCTGTACCGCTTCATCGAAGACAAGGTCCTGCCGGGTTCCGGCATCGACAGCGCCACCTTCTGGAAGGGTTTCGACGCGATCGCCCACGATCTCGCGCCCAAGAACGCCGCCCTGCTCGCCGAACGCGACCGCATTCAGCTGGAAATGGACAAGTGGCACCGCGCCAACCCCGGCCCGATCCAGGACATGGGTGCATACCGCGCCTTCCTGCAGTCGATCGGCTACCTGCTACCGGCGCCGGGCGACGTCAAGGCGACCACTGCCAACGTCGACGCCGAACTGGCCCTGCAGGCCGGCCCGCAGCTGGTCGTGCCCATCCTCAACGCCCGTTACGCGCTGAACGCCGCCAACGCCCGCTGGGGTTCGCTGTATGACGCCCTGTATGGCACCGACGCCCTGCCGGAAACCGACGGCGCTACCCGCGTCGGCCCGAACGGCGAAGGCTACAACCCGGTCCGCGGCGCCAAGGTCATCGCCTTCGCCCGCAATTTCCTCGACCAGACCGCACCGCTGGTCAAGGGCTCGCACACAGACGCCACCGCTTACCGCGTCGAAGGCGGCAAGCTGGTTGTTGCACTCAAGGACGGCAGCACCTCCGGCCTGAAGGAAGAGAACAAGCTGGTCGGCTTCCAGGGCAAGGCTGAAGCGCCGACGTCCGTCCTGCTGAAGAACAACGGCCTGCACATCGACATCCAGATCAACCGCGACACCAAGATCGGCAGCCAGGACGCCGCCGGCGTCGCCGACGTGGTGGTCGAAGCCGCGCTGTCCACCATTCTCGACCTGGAAGACTCGGTCGCCGCCGTGGATGCGGAAGACAAGGTACTGGCCTATGACAACTGGCTCGGCATCCTGCAAGCCACACTGGTGGAAAGCGTCAGCAAGGGCGGCAAGACCTTCAACCGCACCCTGAACGCCGACCGCAAGTACCACGCCGCCGCCGGCGCGACCGATGCCAAGGACGGTATCGTCACCCTGCACGGCCGCTCCCTGCTCTTCCTGCGCAACGTCGGCCACCTGATGACCAACCCGGCCATCCTGCTGGAAGGCGGCAAGGAAATCCCGGAAGGCATCATGGATGCCGTCGTCACCGTGACCATCGCCCTGCACGACTTGAAGCGCAAGGCCGGCCAGGAAATCGGCAACTCGCGCACCGGCTCCGTCTACATCGTGAAGCCGAAGATGCACGGCCCGAAGGAAGTCGCCTTCGCCAGCGAACTGTTCGGCCGCGTCGAACAACTGCTCGGCCTGCCCAACGAAACCGTCAAGCTCGGCATCATGGATGAAGAGCGCCGCACCAGCGTCAACCTCAAGTCCTGCATCAAGGAAGCCGCCGGCCGCATCGCCTTCATCAACACCGGCTTCCTCGACCGCACCGGCGACGAGATGCACACCGCAATGCACGCCGGCCCGATGATGCGCAAGGGCGACATGAAGACCAGCAAGTGGCTCTCCGCCTACGAGCGCAGCAACGTGCTCACCGGCCTGTCCTCCGGCCTGCGCGGCCGCGCCCAGATCGGCAAGGGCATGTGGGCCATGCCCGACCTGATGGCCGCGATGATGGAACAGAAGATCGTCCATCCGAAGGCCGGCGCCAACACCGCCTGGGTCCCGTCCCCGACGGCAGCCACGCTGCACGCCCTGCACTACCATCAAGTCAGCGTTGCAGACGTGCAGAAGGAACTGGAAAAGATCGACGCTCCCGCAGAGATCGAACGCCTGCTCGGCGAACTGCTGCAGATCCCGGTCGTCGCCAAGGCCGAGTGGTCCGCTGCCGAAATCCAGCAGGAACTGGACAACAACTGCCAGGGCATCCTCGGCTACGTAGTGCGCTGGGTCGACCAGGGCGTGGGCTGCTCCAAGGTGCCGGACATCCACAACGTCGGTTTGATGGAAGATCGTGCGACGCTGCGTATCTCCAGTCAGCATATTGCGAACTGGCTGTTGCATGGCGTCGTCACTGAAGCGCAAGTTACCGAGACCATGCAGCGCATGGCGAAGGTGGTGGATGGGCAGAATGCGGGGGATCCGCTGTACAAGCCCATGGCGCCTAACTTCGAGGCGTCTTATGCGTACAAGGCTGCGCGTGACCTGGTGTTCAAGGGGCTGGAGCAGCCGAGTGGGTATACCGAGCCGCTGCTGCATGCTTGGCGGTTGAAGGTGAAGGCGGGTGTCTGATCCTGCTGTTTAGAAAAGGCTGAATGAATGCGGGCCGGTCTGGAAAGACCGGCCCGTTTTCTTTACGATTTTTTCTTCCTCTCAACGAAGCTGATGAGGGTCTCACAGCCCTGTCGCGACAACGGATGTCACGTACATAATCGAGAAGATCGACGAGAACCCGTTATGGCAAGTTCAGCATGAAGACATGTTATGCGACAACAGCCAAATCGGCCGCCACCAGCGTTTTCTGACCGGTAAGCGTTACGATCTGTATCGGACTATATATGGACTCGCTTCCGTCCTTGTCAAAGTACAGCACGCCAGAGGTTGTGTTGTAAAGAAACTGAGGGCCGGCATTCGATGGCACTGGCGTTGTGCTGCTAGAAACCAATGTCACATTGAAGCCAGCCGACAAGCCGAAGTTACTTCCAACAATGTGGATGACATCAAGACCTGAAGCGAAATCGGAGATGCTGTCGGCACCTTGATCAGGGGCGATAAACTTAAAGACATCATTACCATACCCACCAGACAAACTGTCGTTTCCCGTCTCACTTATCAAAATATCGTTACCGTTCCCGCCGTAAATCGTATCGCTTCCTTCACCGCCATTCAGGACGTCATCCTTGTCACCGCCGGTGATTGTGTCGTTGCCTGCCAGACCATTGATACGGTTACCGAAATCGCTGATTCCGGTCATGCTGTCCGCTCCAGTTGTGCCGTTATATGTCGTCTTGCTCGTGACCGTTGCGACATCCCAGTTGGTCCCATCGGCAAATGAAATCGTCTCGATCCGGTAGCGGTGCCCCGTCGAACCGGTGCTCATGTAGTTCTGCATCGTGATCAGATCAGATCCCCCGATATTGAGAACCAGGTTGTTGCCGGTGCGGGTGACTTGGATTGCATCAGCGGTTATGCCCGCGCCAAGTTGCAACTTGTCGTTGCTGGGCACGCTTTCATAATCGCTGATCGTGTCGGCACCATCTCCCAGGTTGAAAACATAGGTGTCGCTACCATAGCCACCATTGAGAATGTCGTTTCCTTCACCGCCATTCAGAACATCATCCTTGTCACCACCGGTGATTGTGTCGTTGCCTGCCAGAGCATTGATACGGTTACTGAAATCGCTGATCCCGGCCATGTTGTCCGCACCAGTTGTGCCGTTATATGTCGCCTTGCTCATGACCGTTGCGACATCCCAGTTGGTCCCGTCGGCAAATGAAATCGTCTCGATCCGGTAGCGGTGCCCCGTCGAACCGGTGCTCATATAGTTTTGCACTGTGACTAGATCAGTCCCCCCGATGTTAAGAACCAGATTGTTGCCGGTACGGGACACCTGGATTGCATCAGCGGTTATGCCCGCGCCAAACTGCAGCTTGTCGTTGCTGGCCACGCTTTCATAATCGCTGATCGTGTCGGCACCGTTGCCCAAGTTAAAAACATAAGTGTCGTTGCCGTAGCCGCCATCAATTGTATCGTACCCCGTTCCACCTTCAATCGTGTCGTTGCCGCTTCCACCAGTTATCGTATCGCTTCCTTCCCCGCCATTCAGAACGTCATCCTTGTCTCCACCGGTGATTGTGTCGTTGCCTGCCAGACCACTGATGCGGTTGCCGAAATCGCTGACCCCGGCCATGTTGTCCGCACCAGTTGTGCCGTTATATGTCGCCTTGCTCATGACCGTTGCGACATCCCAGTTGGTACCATCAGCAAATGAAATCGTCTCGATCCGGTAGCGGTGCCCCGTCGAACCGGTAGTCATATAGTTTTGCACTGTGACTAGATCAGTCCCCCCGATGTTAAGAACCAGATTGTTGCCGGCACGGGACACCTGGATTGCATCAGCGGTTATGCCCGCGCCAAACTGCAGCTTGTCGTTGCTGGCCACGCTTTCATAATCGCTGATCGTGTCGGCACCATCGCCCAGGTTGAACACATAGGTGTCGTTGCCGTAGCCACCATTGAGAATGTCGTTGCCTGAACCGCCGTCCAGAACGTCATCCTTGTCACCACCGGTGATTGTGTCATTACCTGCCAAGCCACTGATGCGGTTGCCGAAATCGCTGATCCCGGCCATGTCGTCCGCCCCAACCGTACCGGTATACGTCAGCTTGCTCATGACCGTTGCGACATCCCACGTGGTGCCGTCGGCAAACGAAATCGTCTCAATGCGATATCTTGGACCGTAACTTGAAGGTGAAAAATAACCTTGTACTGTGACTCTGTCTGTTGCGTTAACGCCTAGCGTGAAATCATTCCCGCTGCGGCTTAGCTGAATGGCGTTTGCGTCAATACCGGAACCAAATACTACTTTATCGTTGTTGGCGGCAGTGTCGTAATCATTGATGGTGTCGAAACCGTCCCCAAGATTGAAAACGTAAGTGTCGCTTCCCACACTGCCGTTTAATATATCTGCGCCATGACCGCCAACAACGATATCGGAAAGGCTGCCTCCAGTAATCTGATCGTCACCATCCAAACCAAAGAGATTGTTGCTACCGCTACCAACACCAATCAGTACATTATTACTATCGTTGCCGAATTGGTGATTCAATCCCAGCTTGGATAAATGAAGCGAAAATCCTTCTCCGGCGCTATTGCCCTGTTGCACGAGCGCTGACAAAACTTGCGCACCAAAGTCTCCACTTCTCTGAAGCCCCTGTCCAAACTCGCTCATCCACGCAAGGCCTTCCGCAGGATCAATCGTGTACTTCGCGTTCAATGCATCGACGACCGAAGAAACGTCAATATCAAATGCTGATGTTGCGGCATTCCACGTTAAACCTATGCCGTCGTAGAGGCTTGCGAAATGCGTTTGTGCCATGAGTTTGCCGTAGAACGTTTGCGACAGTTGTTCGTATGCGTCAAGCAACTCTCGGGCAGCCTGCAAGCCAGGATTACTTCCTACACCATCCTGTACAAAGTTCTCTCCTAGAAACGCTTCCAGCGTATACAACTTGCGCCCATCGTCGAGGTTTCCGCCTCGACTACCCAAAGCATATCCATCGGTTCCTGTCCATACGAACAGGATTTCCTGAAACAATGAGTGTCGTGCATTGCTATCAGGTGCATTTAGGAAGTTCTGCAACAGTGATTGCAATTCACCGCTCGTGTCGCGCGACATTGCCTGGTGCAGACTATGCACATTGCCGAAACCTTGCAGATCGGGAAGAACTGCAATGGCGCTGTCCACTGCGACAAGGTCCTGATCAATCGTGCGCGCTGTATCGGTAGCAAACCAGACATCGGTGAGCGCTTGTGTGCTGCCGTCTGTGCGAGTGTGTTGCCCGACCTGAAGATGTTGGTTCCCTTGCGCATCCGTATGAGTTTGTGTGCTAAATGCGACGTTTAAACTTTGCACACCCGCCACATTCAGCGACAACAGCTCACCGTCCGAGACCATGGCATTGCCATCAGTATCTTTCCAGACACGTAATTGTGCAAAAGAAGTGTCACTGGCAGTGATCTTCCCATCACTATTGGCGTCAAGCACAGCGAGCGCGGAGAAACCATTAGCCGCCTTGCTGCCGTTTGGCAGGATCGTTTGATTACCGAATAGCTCAGCACCTCTGTCGATCTTGCCATCCCCGTTGCGATCCCAAGCGAGCAGGCCATCATCCGTGTCTACCCAACCGGTAGTTTCAGCAAAGCGATTACCGTCGTGATCGAAGTGGATACCGACAGTTTTACTGACCGTCTCCACACCGTCGCCGTCGAGGTCGAGGATCAGCGGGCTCGTCGTGGTTTCAGCATCTTCGAAAGAGTATTGGAGATCGGCAATAAAGTTGCCTAAGGCATCGTAGTTACCGGAAACGGAGGAGGTTGGCAGCGGAGGCATTACGTCACCGAGGAACTCAACCAGTTCATTCACTGCCTCTTGTCCATAACGCAAAGACAGTTCCGCAGCTGCCCGTGCAAAAATTTTTACCCCTACCACGGCTGTGTCGCCATCCCCTGATGCAAATGGGCTGAAGTTTTCCCACCCCTTGCTCACTGCCTTTTGAAAGTCAGGGTCGTCGTACATAGTTGAACCAAATTGCTGGTACGTGTCTGCAATTGCCAATGCATTGACTTCTACGAATTTTTCCAATTCGGTTGGATTCGACAGAATGTAATTACCGACCGTGGTCGCCGCACCAGTTTCTGGATTGATGTACCCCGCGCTCCAAAAGTAGAATGATCCGCCCCAACCACCGATTGTCATCTGGCCTACGTTGATTGCAGAAGAAATGTCTTGTTGCAGCTGCGAGGAAAAGGGAGGAAGTTCACCACGACTAAGATCGGCATACACATTCTGACCGATGTTGTTTGAAATAGACTGAACATATTCCGGCGTCGTTGGCAAGCCGTCTATGTTCAGTCCATGATGTGTCGCTGATCGAATAAAGACGGACGATAGTGACGACGTGTCTCCAGCGTTGATGCGTGCTGCCTGATTAAACCAGTAGTACTGATCGGATGCTATCCCGCCTGGCACAGCAAGGTTGCCCGACTTAATTTCGTTCGCGATGTACTGATACATCGCCGGGTAGTTCTGGGCATTCCCGTAGACGTTGATGACTTCTATTTGTGTTTCGCTGAAAGGAACTGAATTTTCATTATTCGCCATGGTGTTTATTTTTTTGGTTGAAGATTGTGCGGCAGTGCTACAGGTGTAATGGATGGCGCAATGTTCCACGCATCAACGTATTTCCATATTTTCTGATCGATTTCTTTCCAGCGCGGCAAGTGTTTAATGTGAGCTCGCCAGACTATTAGCATCCCGCCATAACGATTGGTGTAATACCGAGCTTGCATAGTGGGATAGCGGACCCAGCCTTCAAAAGGAGGCACGTAAATATCGAGCAGGATTTGTTCACCACTGTTGTCGTCGCGTGTTCCAAAACAATACCGGTGCATGCTTGGTTGTGGTTTCGCGTAGCAGTGCAAGCCAAACTTTTCATCAACCTGGTTGACCAAAAATCCTGATTCAAGCCAGCGTCGTAAGGTATTAGGGACGTGATGTCCGGGCGCTCCCGGCTCAGCTTGTGCCGGGTTGGCTGGTTCAATCGCAATTATTTGCACGCGGTCTTCATGAAACTCTTCCTTGTAATTGTCTGGCGTATAGCCGGTGAAGTCCGGCAAGAACATCTCGAACCCGAGCGAGAGCGCCACGGGTACCCTGCTCACTGGTACTGGCGCACGTACCACTTGGTCCCGCTGGATCCAGAATTTCATGAATTGAGGAGGGATAGCGAGAACTAACGGCTCTCTTGTCTGAAATTTGAACAATGCCGGCTGTCCTGGCCAGTACTTTCCATAATCAGTACTCTTATCCAGCATCTGTCCCGCTTCGAGTGGGGGCGAGGTTGGTTGTGACGGAACCATCGGTTCCTTTTCCCTAGTTTGATTCATGCAAGCCGCGCAAAGTACGGCAAAGATACCGGCGAAAGTTCTACATAGGTATTTAGGCCAAGACATAACCACCTTTCTGCTTCATGGCATTTCTGATTCAATGATTGCATTGAGGGCAGAACGTTGCACATCGATTTCCACCTATTTTATTAACGGAGAAGTACATAGCTATGTCCCTACCATTTGGCTGACAGTCGGCGACCACGCGATCTAGCGTGTCATGCGACGGATTGCCGGTTTCCAGCGGCACGAACTTGCCGAAGCCAATCCAGGTTGGCGTTTCCTCGTTCCTCAATCGTCTCCCAGTCGTCCATGCCAGCGATCACCGCACATAGCGCCAGAAACAGAATGTCGAGCAAGCAATGCAATTCTCCGATCAAGATCATGCATTCGACCGTTTTCCCCCAATCTGATCGCGGATAAACCGAACTATCACCGACTCGTGATAGCAGATTCATCGTTTCAAAGGGTTGTATCGCCGCGCATCCGAAGTGAATCGATTCGCCGGGATTCTAACGTCGGAAAAACGTATCGCTATACCGCGTATATGGGATTGACGTAATGAGAAGCCAAATACACAGCATGCGTGGACGACTTTCGAGACAAAGACAGAACAGCAATGCCGCGGCGCTTTTTGTCTATGAAAACATAGTGTGGTTAGACCTGCTGCCCATTCATTGAAATCTCATCTTGACCCACTTCCCCTCGTCAAAAAGCTGTCGATGCGCCTTATCTCGGGTAATAATTCTTGAGACATCGTCTGGATACCACAACGTGCTCTTGGTATGGCTAAACCCATATATAAAAGCGTATCGCCTTCCGCCGTATAAGACCGTTGGTGATATAACGACGGGGTTCTCTGCATTGGGAAGAAAGAGCGTAGCTTTTCCGTCCTGCACTACCATCAGGTCAGCGTCGCCGACGTAAAAAAGGAACTGGACAACACCGAGCCGCTGCTGCACGCTTGGCATCTGAAGGCGAAGGAGAATGCCTGACCATCGCTTAAAGCAAACTGAATGAAAAGCGGCCGACCCTCCATAGACCGACCCGTTTCGCTTGGCGCGACCTTTTCCAAAGTACTGCCCTCGCTGTCACATCCCCATACAAACCAGTGACTACCGGCAACGCGCCAAAGAGGCAAGAACAACGTGACGACATTTTGACCGGTCTCAATACATTTCCTCCGTTCTGCAATAGTCTGATTAATCGTTACATGCATGTCACTTTAAATCGCCTGCACTTCCCTGGAGGCCGCCGCCGTCCGGAAATTCGCGCGTAATAAAGACGATTTCAGGAATGCCTGGCAGCGCCTGCTGCCGAAGATACCGGTTTCACCCACCGTCCCCGCTGCTTATCCCAACCGGAACAGGCAGCAGGTGCGTCCTGCCATGCAACCCGCCTGGCGTTCGCGCACCCCTGTTACGCCGCCCCTCGTGTCCGAATGTGCGACGCGCCGTTCCCACCCTGGCGCTGGAGCACGCCTGAATTCGGCTCGAGTCATCAGCTGTACTGCTATCCAATTCGATCAGACTATAAGGAGACTTGCATGCAGAAGAGCAGAACACGTATCGGATCAATACTGTCGTCGGTCGCCAGCGCGTTGCATTTGACTGTTGCTGGAGCCGGAAGCGCGCTTGCCCAGACCGAGCCCATCGTTTTTGTACACGGCTACTCGGGATCGACCTCCAATTTCAACACCATGGCAGACCGCTTCGTGGCGGACGGTTATGCGTCGTCAAAGCTGTATCGCTTCGGCTACCGGTCCACATCCGTTGACAACAAGACGAGCGCAAACGAACTGAAGAACTTCATTGCGACCGTGCGCAAGAACAATGGTGGTGCTGTCGTCAGTATCGTCGCGCATTCCAACGGAGGATTGGTCTCGCGCTGGTACCGCGCGAAACTGAGCGGAACCGGCGAGATGCGGCGCTTCGTGTCGCTCGGCTCGCCGCACCAGGGGACCCAATGGGCCTACTCCTGCATTTCCCCGGCCTGCTTCGATATGCGTCCTGGGTCATCCTTCCTGAAGGAGTTGGCGGGTAAAGGCTGCGACCAGTCGCTGTGGTCCTCCAGTGACGGCATCATTATTCCCGCAGAGAGCGCCAAATGCGGCAGCAGCACGCAGACGGCCAACGTCAGTCACAACACACTGCTGACCGATGCCAGCGTCTATCAGCAGGTAAGGACGGCACTGAAGTAACGACAAGCGCTGGCCGCCAATCAGCACGCGCTGGGCGCGGCCGGCCACGATCCGGACTTGATAACAATGCAGGTGATGAATGAAACCGATACATGCATGCTGGTTGCGCTGGATTTGCCTGGCAGCTTGTGTAATGAGCGGCAATCACGCAGTGGCCGAGATTTCTCCAGCCGAGACTTCGATAGCGGATTTGCAGCACGTGGTGGCCAGGGTCAACGGCCGCCCCATCTCACGCGCGGTATTCGATGAACTGGTCAAAGCGCGCGCCGGCGTGCCCAACCCCTACCATCAGGAAACACCCGAAGAGGCAGATGAGAGGCACAAGGCCTTGCAGGAGCTCGATCGCGCAAAGGTGATCGAGAACCTGGTCGTCATGGAAGTACTCGCCCAGAAGGCGCGTGAACAAGGACTGCACACACGGCCGGACATCGCTGCCGAGGCCGAGCTGCAATACAAGAGTCTGCTGCAGGAACACCTTGTCCGGGACATCATCCTCAGCATTGAGGTGACACAGGAGGAAATCCTGGCGCGCTATGAAGCGCAAGAGCCCGAGAAGGAGTACAAGATCCGGCACATCCTGCTGGACAACGAAGCTGCCGCCCGGTCGGTGATCGCCGGACTGAACAAGGGAACGCCCTTCGCCGTCCTTGCCCGGAAACACTCCGTCGACAAGCGCAGTCGAAAGAATGGCAGCCTCGGGTGGCTGATGCTGAACCAGATGGTGGAGCCGTTCGCGATTGCATCGGCGGCACTGAGGCCGGGCGAGCATACGCAGCAACCGGTGCAGACGCGCTACGGATGGCATGTGATTCGCGTGGACGGCATACGCGACTTGCCCAAACCCACGCTCGACGACATGCGAATGATTCTGCGAACACGGATTCTCCAGGAGAAGGTGGAGGAAAAGGTCGGTCTAATGGTCAAGGAAAGCAGGATTGAAGTCGTCCGCCCGGATATTGCCAGGATGGATTGAGGCGGGATCATAGTGCCGCAAACATATGGAGGACAGTGAGAATATGCGTAGGCCGATCGCCCCCCTTGCAGCCGCCACCGCAATGGCTGCAGTGGCTTACCTGCTCTACCCGCCATCGAACGAGGGGGCGCTGCCAGGTGGAGCACAGGAACCCCAGATCGTCACCCTGTTTGATCCGCTCCTTGCAAGACCGGTGGTGACGGAACATGCACCGCCCTCATCCCCGCAAACGCCGCAAACGCCGATGTTCGATCTGAGTGAGGACGGCCGCCTCCTGCCAGGCCCGCACACTGCGGAGGAACTGGATGTGCTCCTTGCGCAACTGCCGGAGAACCCGGACCAAACGGCATTGCAGCGCCTGGAAAGCCGGATCACGGAAGGATTGCCCGTAGAGGCAAAGACAAGCGCAGTACACATCCTCCACGCCTATCTTCGCTACCGGAAAGCGGAAGCCGAATTCGAGTCCCGAAGGGAAAACACCGAGGGCATGACCGCGGAAGAACGCTTCCGGAACCTGGTCGCGCTGCGACGCCAGCACCTCGGCCCCGAGGTCGCCAGCGCCCTCTTCTCGGCAAGCGAAGTACAGGCGTGGCATGGCATCCAGGTCTTGCGTATCGAAGCAGACGGCACGCTGGATACGCGGCAAAAGAATGCCCGCCTTGCGGCTCTAGAAAACGCCCTTCCGGATGCCGTGGTTGACATGATGGGCGACGACGCCGACACACGGGCAGTACGGGCGACGGAGCGGGAGGTTGCTTCGCTGCGCGAGCGAGGCGCTTCAGAGGAGGAGATCAAACAATTTCGCACGCAGGCACTAGACGAGGATGCACTGCAGGCCATTTCGGCGATGGAAGCGCAGCAGGTGGAATGGGCAAGGCGTTACGAGTCTTTCCGTCAGCAGGCTGCGCCGATTCATGCTGCCGGCATCAGCGAGCCGCTCAAGCAGCAGCATGTCGATGCACTTCTTCGCCAGCACTACAAGGAGCATGAGGTCCAGGCGGCCCGTGCTTACGATCAGGCGGCCGGACAGAGATAAATGTGGAAGCAGGACCGTAGGGCTGCCACTCCGGCAAAGCCGGGAGATCTTCCTTGTTGGTTTAGCCGAAAGCCAATTCCGTCATCGGACAAAGATTCATTGGAACCGGCGAGCGTCTTGATCCACTCATGATCACCACTATAACTTGGCGAATAGATCATGAGCATTTTCGGAAGAATTTTGCCAAGGTTTCTTCGCAACGCCCCGCCTGCGGAACCCGGCGATCCTTCCGGCGCCAGCTCCACCTCTTCGCATGAAGGTCCCCCTCGGACAGCAGCCAATGACGAAGAACCCCGCAGGCATCCAGGCATGGAAGGCGATAACCGGGGGAGAGTAATAGCGAGATACGGCACATTCGAACTACGTCCCGTCGCACTTCCCGAAACCGAACCGACTGAACGAGACACCGAAGCCGAGGACGTCGATCCGCAGAAGACGCCGGCCCCAGCCTCAGACGGCACCGGCACGAAGGATACGCGCTCCCCTGTGGGCAGGATATTGCAGGAGTTCAAGACAGACGGCCGCGGTCTCGCCGGCGTGCCGGATACCATCTATCGCGATCTTATGATCGGAATTCCCTACGCAATCATGGATCGTTTTGAACAAGAGGAAATTCCGGGCGGTCTGCAAGGCCTGTCAGCCACCAACCGCAATGCAACGATTGCCATTGTGCTGGCACAACATCCCCTTACCAGGAGCCTGAAGTCACAAGATCTGCTCACTATTTTTACGACACTGCCGCTTGCCGACCTTGAACAGAGAGCAGAGTCTGGTCACACTCCAGTGCCGGAAAAACCGCGATCGTTAGCTATGGTTTCCCCACCGAGCGAAGTATTGAGCAACGTAGGAAGAAGGCATCCTTATCAAGGCAAGCCGATGAATGAAATCTCTCGCATGCTTAGAGAAGAAGTCATTCAGGCAGTGAACAAGAATCACCCGAAAGGAAAATTCGGCCCGATCCCGCTAACGCTTGATGAACAGAATGCATTGATTGCCATTGTGCTGGCACGGCTTGACGCGACGAAGGATTTAAATCTCCCGGATCTGCTCAGTCTTTATCATGAGTATCGTCTGGCGGAGTGACGCGTCGATTCCCGCATGACCACCTATTCATACCACTAACCGCCAGCTCCAGGTACCGTCTCAGGCCCGTGCCTGAATGCGATGTTGAGCGAATTCCCAACGCGTCCGGGCGGCTCCGATGTATCCGACTTGCTGCCGTCACGCTTCGCGCAGCAGTAACAGCAGCCTTCAGAGACATCTCCCTGGACTTCCTGACTCCATGTCGGGTGGAACCGGCACTCCGGTTCAAGCCACCCAATACAGGTAAGGAGGTGTGCGGCGCGGCCAGCGGACCCGCACCTCGTATCCGCTCGCTCCGAGGACATACATGCCATCGCATTCGAATCCCATACTTCCACCGAACAGCCGGTCTGACATACAAGGCACTTTGATTCGCGACTGGATTGGCGAGTTCGATGAGCATCTGCAGTCGGCGAACATCCCTTACTCCGAACGCCGCATGATGTTATCGACGGCAAAGCAGTTTATTCGCTGGTGTGAGATACACTGTCCAGAACGATTTCCAACAATAGTTGCGGATACACGCGACCAAGGTGGCGACGCCGAGGGATGGAGTCTGCGGGAGAGGTTTCTGAGCGAAATATGCCCTGATCGCGATCTGCGGCATTGGGAACGTGCACGGCTGATCCGTTTCTTGAATTCTTTCTATTCGATGAATCATCCGTCGCAGTAACCGCAGTACGCTGATTTGATTCGCCACCCGGCACTGCGACTCGAACGTGTAAACTACTGCGTGAATGCAAAGGTATGCCCCTATCGTTGGAGAGTCATATTAGTTAAGAGCTCCATTTTCTCAATCCAGACTGAAATCAATCATGACCGACACCACACTTTTCCTGTTTGCTGTTGTTGCATTGATCGGAATTGCCACTCCCGGACCAACTGTGTTGCTTGCTCTGACAAACGGTTCCCGGTACGGCGTGCGCACCTCGTGCTTTGGAATGATAGGCGCAGTGCTTTCGGACTTTGTTCTCATTACTGCCGTCGCCCTGGGGCTGGGTGCGCTGCTTGCAGCATCCGAATTCTGGTTTTCGGTCGTCAAATGGATTGGCGCTGCTTACCTGGCCTATCTGGGAATCCGTCTGCTCCGTTCAAAGGGCAGCTTTGAAATGGAAGAAAACGGCGCCTATGCCACTTCGGTTTCGCGGCAGAAAATCTTCTTGCGCAGTTTTTTGGTCGCAGTGACCAATCCCAAAGGGTATCTGTTCTTTTCCGCTTTTTTACCTCAGTTCATCAACCCCGCCGAGCCGCAACTTCCACAGTACGCCGCGCTGGCCATTACCTTCGCATCCATTGATTTTATTGTCATGTTCGCTTATGCACTCGCGGGATCAAAAGCCATGCGGTTCTTGCGCGCGTCGGGAGTTCTATGGCTTGATCGAATCTGTGGCGGGGCTCTGCTTGCCCTGGCGGGGTCGTTGGCGCTCTATCGGCGCTCAAACGTATAACGCGAACATGAAACGGGAGCCCGGCGGCTTCGCCTAGGAGCCTGCGCGGCAGAAGACGTCGAGCCAAAACTGTCGAAAGCCGAGGAGCGTTTGGAGATATGGGCAAGCCAATAGCCGTCGCTATTGACGCAGACCGTATCGCCGAACGATACCGGCTTCTCGGCGGTTTGGGCCGACGCCTTCTGCCGCGCAGGCTCCTAGAGGGTGTAGTAGGCTCTCAAACGGCGTGCGTTTTTCGATTTGCGCAGGGCATGCCCGCCCTGCCCCGCTAACTGCGCGACGCAGCACTTCGGCGGCGGGCAACCCACAAGAGAATCGTGCCGGCCATGGCAGCCGCCAGCATCGTGAGCTGCCCTGGCGTCGCCCCCTTGTCGGACAGATGGCGAAAGATGCCGCCGGCACCGTAGCCCGCAGCACAAATACCCGCCGACCAGATGATGGCGCCAATGAAATCCAGCAGAAGGAAACGCAAGGTAGAAATCTTGCTCATCCCCAGCGCCAGCAAGCCGGCGATACGCATGCCGTAAAGGAAACGCAAGGACAGCACGAAGGTGACATGATGCTTGTGCATCGCGTTTTCCAGCTTCTTCTTCCTGCACCGCAGCCAGCGGAACCGAAGCAACGCGCGCGTCCCAAAGCGCCGTCCTGCGAAGAAATATGGCAAGTCGCCCAGGAAGCTCGCAAGCGCCGCAATCCCCATCACGAGCTGAAGGTCGAGGTGGCCCTGGCTGGCCGCAAGGCTGCCGGCGAGCAGAACGGCCTCTCCTTCCAGGAAGCTTCCCAGGGCCACTGCAAGGTAACCGTAGGTCTGTATCAGGTGAGCGAAGTCCATGCGTTTAATCCGGGGTTGTCTCAGCAGAAACGGTGTCCAGCCAAAACGGCTTCGGAATAGAGCCAAGTGCACCGGAAAAGTTGCGAGGCTCTTTTGATCTGGAGCAATGTCAGGCCAAAAGTATCTTCTTGTCAATGCCTGTACCGGGCCGGCCTTTTGACCGACAGACAATTGCAATTCGGGATATGTCGCTGCCGCTTGCCGCAAAACGATTGTTGAACTGGAATCGTCGAGTCAAAAAAAACCGCATAACACGCTCTAGTGTCCTGTTCCGTTAATTCGCGACATATATAAAGGCGAGGCGTAAACTCCCCCTTCGTCATAGAGAGGAGAAGCGCCATGCCGATGGGCCGCCCGAAAGCTGAATTGATGTTGAGCGCCGAGGAGCAATCGCAATT
>DASPMC010000035.1:0-24723 GCA_035627275.1 Noviherbaspirillum sp. | reverse complement strand
GAATTGAAAAAGGCTGTCATCAGCCATCTGCGCAGGATTGGCAAGTTGCCCGGCCGCGTGAAAAAGTACTTTCAACATCCGCTAGTGAAATACGCTGCATGACTGTTAGGGAGTTGAACAAACCTATGCCGGATCAATAATATTTGCAAGAAAGCAGTATGCCGTGACTCATATCTCCCGCCAAAGCTTTGTGGTCCATCTTCCCGCTCGGCCGATTAAAGATACGCCAAGCAGCGCTGCACCGAAACAATCGCCAGTTACTGCCAAGGTTGATGCGCAGACATCGTCCGTCTACCCCGGGCAGTTCCGTAAGGCGGGAAATATTCCAGGCCTGCGCCGCGTCATCGGCATTCCGAAGTCCGTGAACAGATTTGTCGGCGGTGCCGTGGCCTTGGCACAAATTGCCGCGGGGACGGCAGTATTGCGTACCGATGAATCAACCGCACCAGAGAAACAACCTCCAATTGCCGGGCCAACCAATCAAGTTCTCGAAGACCGGAAAGCGGTGGTAGAAGCTGTCACGTTCATAAACCATAAACTGAACGACTCCGGCTGGTTCGAAACTGTCAGCACAAGCGATTTGCTTGCCATCACCGATAAACTGAAAAGTTTGACGCCTGCACAGCGTAACGAATTCATCGGTGCGCTGGACGAACAAGCGTTGTACAAATGGGCAGACAGAATCGGCTCTCCTTGGCCAGGTACCGGCCTCAATGGCATGCAGAAGTTCGATTTGCTTGCCATGCTGATACCGGCCATGGATAAGCACAATCTTATCCGCCTGGGTAAGGCAATCGTGGAAGCGGATACCGAAACGGCCAACAAGGAGTTCATTCGAGCACTTATATTCACCTGGGACCCATCAGACAAAAATAGAATCGATTCGTTATCCATATACTGGCACTTTATGGAGGCGAACGAGCACGATTCAAAGTTCGAAAAACAGTTGAAGTCCTACGATGAATCAGCGCCTGATGTTGTAGTTGCCAAACTTATCGGGAGCATACCGCTCGATGTCGAGAAGGTCGACAATGAAACTAATCGGGATCATCTCATCGAACTGACACGGCTTCTGGGAGTCCTGCGTCCTGATGATCGTGCGTGGGTTTTTTCTAATCTGCACGGGGATGCAAAGTGGCACGGATTGCTGCGGAAGTTGGCAGCGGGTATTGTCACAAGCGACCTGAGCAAGAGGGAAAAACAAGAATTGTTTGATTTACTAAGCCGATCGATGAGCGAAAGCCAATTGGCTGACCTGCAGATGGCGTTAAGTGCCTGCGATTTCATACGGAAGATCAGTCTCGCCATTAACCTCTCGCAGAGGACCGGCGGACCAGTAGTTTTCGACGGCGGGGCAACCGACGAACTCGGAAAATTCCTGGAAAACTATACCAACAAGCGAAGCCTGCAACGTGCGGCGAACGATCCGTCAATTAACCCGGTCAAGCGCCTGCTCGCGAAGCATATTGGCCCCATGACTCCTTCTATCAGAGCCAACGGGACTCCAGCGCCGATATCTCCCAATGCGAAATTACTGATGCAGTCTGTTCTGAAGAACACTGCCGCCGACCCGAAAAGGAAAGTCAATTATCTACAGTATTTGATGTCATCGACCTCGGGCATCTTCCCGGAGGTCAAGGCTTACAATCTGGAACTTGCCCAGGAAATGGTCGCTGATGAAATCTTGATCACTGTCTTCAACACATTAAGCGCCAATGAAAAGGCGAAATATGGCAAAGATTTAATGCTGTCCTTCGAACTGGCAAAGCGCGTGAACAAGCTCAGAAGCGCTGAGAATTACTTCTCGCCAGAAAAAACCACGGAAACCAATTCTACAGCGGAAGCCTTATGGATTGTGAAACAAGCGTCGTCGTACATTGAGGCTTGTTCTCAAAGGCTTGGCATTCCGCGACCATTGCTGCAAGGTGTGCTCGCGTCAGAGGTGCAATTCGATCAACCAGAAGACGTCATGCAGTGGCGCGATGACCCAACGCAATTATTGGAACAGGATCTGTTTCGTGTGCAAGATGTCTCGTTCGAAATAGCGTTGGACTATCTAGGTCGTCGGGATGTGAAAAAAGATCTGGAAGCTGCGCATCTTGATGGCTTGCTCAGCTATCTGAAGATAAACGACGTTACCGTCCATCCGCAAATGGACCCGGATGCAGGGCGGTTGGAAGAAAACTTCGCCGCAGTGGTCTTACTTAGAGGAGCACATCAATTGTGGACTGCAGGCAAGAAAATCCCTGAATCCAAAGTGCCATCAAATTTTGGCGAGTTCCTGAAGGATATGTCGGCATCGGACATGGCATCGGTTTTTGAGGCTTACCGCGCAGGAGTGGATTTCTCCGATACGGACGAGGCCGGCTATGACGCCGAGCGCAGAATGTTTAAAGTGAAGGGCGGAGAGGAATTTGCCGAGGCTGTCGGAGATCCAGACGCAAAGGCCGGGTACAACGCTTATCAGTCATACCCCTACTTCAAGTATTTCCTGGCGAAGGAACGGAAACGGTCCTCATCCTAAGGCGCACCGGAATAGCGAATTGAGCGCCAGCCGTCGTCGCTTGCTTGCGGAGTAGATGCCATAATTCATGCAGATCCATGCCAACCATTCCCGTCATGGATAGAGGAAGAACCGGACTATTTGACGGTGATTGCTCCGTTCGTGGTCGTTGTGCGCCGGCATGGCTGCGATAGGCATCGAAGATAGTGAAGGGCAGGCACCGCAAGGTGTCCTGCCTTTGTTGCTTGTGTTGCGTCGGAGTCCGCGGTATTGCGGCACCGGTTCACATCAGATTCCCGGCCGTGTCTGCCCCTGCTGCACGCTACCACGCCATGCGCCGGTCGGCTGCCCGCGCGATTCAATGAATTCCTTGAAGCGCTCAAGATCTCCCTCTACGCGGTTCGACACCACGCCGATGGCATCACCAACATTCTCCGTCACACCCTCCGGATCGTAATCCATCTGCACCATGATGCGGGTCGTGTTCGGATCGATGTAATGGAAATCCACCACGCCTGCATTCTGCGCGCCGCTCGTGCTGCGCCAGGCGATGCGCTTGTCGGGAATCTGCTCGGTGATTTCCGCATCCCATTCCTTGCGCTTGCCGCCGACACTGGCGCACCAGTGCAGGTGGGTGTTATCCAGTTGCCGTACTTCTTCGACGCCTTCCATGAATTTCGGGAATTCTTCGAACTGGGTCCATTGGTTGTACGCGGCGGAAACAGGGACGTTCACTTCTATCGATTTCTCTACGGTAGACATGTTTTCTCCTGTAAAAGTGATTGCAATAATGAATGGCCATCAAGGCCGCACGTGTCAATTAGACATGTCGTTGTCAAAAAAATCCGCTTGAGAATGTCATCAGGCTTGCTGCAGATGCAAGAGTTGCGCCCGGTAACGAATTTCGCCCAACCCTGCATGCTTGCCCCGCTATAATCGGCTGCTCGAACCTGTTCGGATCTTTCCTTTGCGCCCCATGCTTCCCCACGAAAAAGACAACAATCTTGCTCTGCTGCTTGCATCCCTTGGCATTTCCGATGCCCTGTTGGCGAGCAAGGCTTTGCCGTTTTACCCCGATGCCCGCGAGCTGGCGCTTGCCGAAACCGGTAGCGACGGGCGTGACCACTTGATGATCCCGGCGGCAGCCGCTGCCTGGCAGGCAATGAAGGAGGCTGCGCGCAATGACGGCATCGTCCTCGAGGTCGTGTCGGCCTTTCGCGACGTGGAGGAGCAGACGCAGATCATCCGTGACAAGCAGGCGCGCGGCATGGCGATGGAGGCCATCCTTACGTTAAGCGCGCCGCCGGGTTACAGCGAGCACCACACGGGGCGTGCGGTCGATATCAATACGCCGGGCTGCGAGGCGAGGGAGGAGCCGTTCGAGGATACGCATGCATTCCGCTGGCTGGTCGAGTATGCGGGCCGCTTCGGCTTCGTGCTGTCCTATCCGCGCGGGAACGCGCTTGGCTTCATCTATGAACCGTGGCACTGGTTCTACCAGCCGGGAGCACAGGCATGAAGCTGAAGATGGCGGAAAACTCGCTGTTCGCGATTCTGCTGCGTAAGCCGTGGTGGATCAGCATTCTCATCGCGGCGGTGCTGTCGCTCCTGATGGGCATGGTATTTCCGCGGGGGTATGCGGTGTATGGCATGTCGGCCGGTATCCCGTTCTTCGTCATCGGCATCATCGCAGCTGTGCGGCAATGGCAAGCGCCGGGCGCCGAACTCGTGGCCCGCACGCGTGAGAGCGTGGCGGCGATGGCATGGCGCGACTTTGCCGACGCGCTCGAAGCTGCCTGGCGTCGTGAAGGTTACGAGGTGAAGCGGGTGGCGGGCGGTGCCGATTTCGAGATCGTGAAGGACGGCCGCAAGACTGTCGCCAGTGCGAAGCGCTGGAAGGCAGCGAACGCCGGTGTCGAGCCTTTGCGCGAGCTGGTGGCGGCCGCGGAATCGTGCGGCGCGCATGAGTGCGTCTACATCACGCTTGGGCAACTGAGCGATAACGCAACGCGCTTTGCAGGAGAAAAGACGATCCGCGTGTTGCGCGATGACGGCCTCGCCGATCTCCTTCGCGGCATGGTTCGCGCGAAGGTCTGAAGCCACCTTAGGCGCCGCGCACGAATAAGATGTGCAATTTGGCGGTCGTAGCGGGATGCGATGCAAGGCGCCCGGCGCGCCGCAGTGCGAGCACTGCAAGCGGTGGGCAACGCCGCAGCGCGCCCGCTACGGCCAGCAAAATTGTGCAGATTATTCGTGCGCGGTGCCTTATCTCATCGCCCCGAGGATTGCTCGTACCGGAGTGAATCCCGTTCGGCGACCGACTTCCTGAGCACGTTTTCCGCTACCGCAACTTCTTCTGCCAGGCGCTTCTGGCGCGCGAGATAGTCGTCGCTCAGGCGGCTTCCGCCGGATGCCGTACCAATCCGTTCGCCGGGCAAGGGTTCGACCCCGGCTTCCTGGCGCTTGCGCGCATCCTCCAGCAGCATTTCTGCACGTACGACGTCGGCGTTCGCTTCATCCAGTGTCTTGCTGGTGGACGAGGGAATGGTCGCTACACGGGCGGGCGGCGACGGATCTGTCGCGAGCGGCGGCGAAACGGGTTTGCCGGATACGTTCGCCGTCGGCGTACTTGGCGGTGCCGGGTCGACCGTGATGGTTTCCTGCAGCTTCGCGCCTTTCACCGGCTTGTCCGAGTAGATCACGCGCCCGCCGGGCATGACCTGGCGGTAGACCGTGGTGGCCGGTTTGCCGATCGGTTCAGGCGGCGGGAGGTCTTCGGACATGGCGGCGGCCGGGGCGAAGGCGGCAGCCAAGGCGATCAGGGGGCGGGAGAAGAGGGCGGTCATGGCATCACTCCTTTCATACACGATAGCAGGGAGAATGGCGCGCCCCATGAGAATGAACAAAGCAGAAACATGTGCCCCTCCCGCAGCGAAAGAGCTACAAAACCCGCATCCAAGTCATTGTTTTGAAGGGAAATCCTTCATTTCCTGCCAGAAATGCCGATAGAATGGGCGAGGAACCGGTTTTGCGGCAGCTGCCGCACCGGTCATGAACCTACGGTATGCGATCCGCCATGCTGAGCAAACCCTCTGCCATTGCCCTGCTCGCCTCAGTCTTCGGCCCTCTTGCGGCCGGGGTTGCCCTTGCCGCCGACCTGTCCATTCCTCCGACGTCGAAATCCGCCAAGGCGCTGCAAAAGCCCGCCGCCGACAAGCGGGTTGCGCAGAAGGCTGTCCTGGCCAAGGCGGACAAGGCGAAGCGGCAGGACGCGCAGCGCAGGATTCTTACCTACAACCTGTACCAGGATCCCCTTTTCAAACTGAACGGCGCGGTAACCGACAAGCGGCATTTTGGCGCTCCGCATGTGCTGGACAAGTTCGGCACCGGGTTCGGCAATTCCGTCCCGGCCGTTCCGTCGATGCGGCCCACCCGGCAAGCAGCGCTGCCGGAGTTAAAGGTCGCAGAGCAGGAAAGCCTGGGTATCGATTTCGGCTGCGGGGACAAGCCCTTCCGCGGAAGGGCGGTCACCAAGGAGCTGACCGCGTGCTACAAGCACGACGTGGACAGGTCATGGAAGACGCAAACCTACCTCTCGCGCGAATATGTGGAAGGCACCCAGAAGTGGGGCGGCGGACTGGCCGTCCGGTACGCCTACTAGAGCACGTTTGACAGGGTACTGCGCAGGATCAACTCCACACCGCTCGCTACGCCTGTCAAACAGGTCCTAGGCGATCGTCCGCTTCGCCTCCTCCAGAATCCACTCACTGAATATCCGCACTTCTTCCCGCGGTGATTCCGACCCAGTCACCAGCCAGTAAGCCTGGTCGCCGGCGCCGGTCTTCGCATTGCGTTGCGCGACCAGGCGCCCATCCTTGAGCATGGGTTGCACCAGCGGCAGCCGTCCCAATGCCACGCCGTGGCCTTCGATCGCAGCCTGGATCACCTGGTCGTATTGATTGAAGCGCAGGTAGGCCCGGGGCCGTGCGGCGGCATATCCTTTCGCGCTCAGCCAGTCCGCCCAGTGCAGCCAGGGCACGCCGTCTTCATCGAGTTCCAGCAATACCTGCTGCAGCAGCGCGGCGGGAGTCTTGAAGGCTTTTGCGGCGACGGCCTTGTTCGCCACCGGCACCACCTCTTCACCGAAAAGACGGATGGCTCCCTTGGGCACGCGCGCCGGCCTGCTGTAGCGGATGGCGATGTCGATGCCTTCCTGCTGCATGTCGAGGACGCGGTTGTTGGCCGCCACCCGCACGTCGATATGCGGATGCGCTTCCTGGAAGGCGCCGAGCCGCTGCAGCAGCCAGAGCGAGGTCACGCCGATGCTCGCCGTGATCGTCACCGGTCGAGGGCGGCCTTCGTTCTTCACCGCACGCGTGTACTCCGCCAGCCGGCTCAGCCATGGCGAAGCGAGTTCGAACAGCTGCCGGCCAGCCCCCGTCAATGCGATCGCGCGATGCTTGCGCAAGAGGAGAGGCGTACCCAGGTGTTCTTCCAGCGATTGTACCTGCCGGCTCACGGCCGACTGGGTGAGGCAGAGATCCTGTGCGGCAAGCGTGATACTCATGCGGCGCGCTACCGCGACAAAGCCGCGCAGCGCGTCCAGGGAAGGGAGGTTCAGGAGTTCGTCTTGCATGCGTTTTCCTCATGCGACCTATGCGGAAATAGCGCTTGAGCCGCGATTTTCATTCAGTAGACTGGTCTTCATGCAAGGCCGGACATGACCTTGCATGAATTTCAGTAATGGATGAAGTATGCGCCCGGAGGCGGAAACGCGCAAAGGGCGGGGAAACAGGAGGACATCATGGATATCGCAGCGGGAGCAGGACTCAAAGTCTGGTGGCAGGGCATGTTTGCCGTATCCGGTTTGCGGCGCGACGGCGGCAGGGGTGCTTCCGGCGCGCTGGTCATGACGCTTGCGCGCTGGCGGGTAGCGGCATTGCGTACGGACGGGCCCGCCGAGATCCGCTGCCTGTCCGGCCAGTTGTGGATCACGGAGCCCGGCAAGCTCGACGACGTGGTGATCCGGGCTGGCCAGGGCCATGCAGTGGCTGGGCCGGCGCGGGATATCCTGCTTTCCACGGTCGGAACCGAGGAAGCCGCAAGGTTCGAGATTGTTTCCGGCGGGCCCGCCACACGGAACGCACGGAATGCTGCAGCGGAGGGACCAACACACTTCCAGCTCCGGTTTGCTTGACCGGGCATCGACGGCAGGGCAATACCATGATTAAATCGTGGTATTGCCGCGCTTCAACAAGCGCATCCGCGCCACCTGCCATCGACCGCCATGTTCAACTGGTTGTTCCGCCTCCTGTCTTCGAGTTCCGATAACAAACCTGCCGCGCCCGCGCCAGCACGCGCTGCCGTAGCCCCGCCCGCGCCGGCACCCAAGGTGCAGAACATTGTCACGCACGCGGCGCTCTCCACGCAGCGCGACCAGATGGATTTCGTGTTCTCCAGCTGGTTGTTCGAGGCGGAGAACCATCCGGACGTATTCACCAACGGGAACGAAGACGCGATCCTGGCCGCGCTCGACGCCACCGTGAAATCGGGGGAGTCCGGCGCGCACATGGTGCGCCGCATGCCGGGCGTGATTCCGCAGCTGCTGCAAAGCCTGCGCAACAGCGACTTCGCCGGCGCCGAGCTGGCACGCACGATTTCGCACGACGTCGTGCTGGTTGCCGAGGTGCTGCGCATGGCCAACAGCGCCGCCTACAATCCCGGCGCGCCGATCACCAGCATCGACCACGCGATCCTGATCCTCGGCCAGAATGGCCTGCGCCAGTTGATCACCGGCGTTGCGTTCAAGCCCATCATTGACCTCAAGTCGGGCAATTTCACGCGGATGGTCGCGCCGCGCCTCTGGGCGCAGTCGGAACGTTGCGCGTCGGCCTGTGCGTTGCTGGCCAAGAGCGAATCCGTGGATCCGCTCGATGCCTTCCTTGCAGGCCTGATCCATAACGTGGGACTGACCGTCTCGCTGCGTGTCATCGACAAGATATCCGACGGCCGCCAGCCGGTCGGTTCGCCGACCTTCTGCAATGCGCTGGCTGCATACGGACGCTCGCTGACGGTCAATATCGCGCGCGAGTGGCATTTCCCCGACGCGGTCACAACCGCGATCGCCGAGCAGGACGACAAGACGCCCGGCAAGAATATTTCGTCCCTGGGCCGCGTCCTGATGATGGCCGACCACCTGTCGAAAATCGATACGCTGTCACGCCATGGCCAGGCAGACGCCAATGGCGTGCGCGTGCAGGAAGACCTTACGGAAAAGGAGATCGACTGTCTCCGTTGGCTCGCCGCCGAGAAGGAGCGCGACTGGATCGCGATTACGTCGGCGCGTCAATAACGCACGACTGTCCTTCCGGAAAGTCCTTCCACTCTCATGCTTGCCGGGCCAGTGTTGTTGATGCATCTCTAGCAACAAGCGATGGCCGTGAACTGTTCCGCTGATTGGTAGACACACTTGGTCGTAATCAACCATGGAGATGTCATGCCGATGAACAAGGATCAAGGCCTGGTCTGGAAAAAGATTTCCGACGTGTATCAGCAATGGGACCAGGACAGGAGCGGCCTGATGGCCGTCGACGACCTGTCCGAACGCTTGCCCGAAATCGACCGTGAAGTGATTGCGCAGACGTTGGCGGAAGCGGCAGCGGATGGGCGTGTCGATGCGGCGGAAGAGGGGACGGCTTTCAGGCTCATCCCCAACCACTGACAGTCCTTGTCAGGGCATGCCGAGGATAGGGACTGCGGACGGCTCGTAAGCTGCCAGCTTTTCCTGTTCTTCGGCGGTAAACAACCTGTTCCGCAGTTCCTGTAGAGCATAGGCATCCAGCGCATTCCGCTGCGCCTGGTACGCGGCGACGCGGCGGTTCCACATTTCTTCGTCGCGATCCAGGCGGGCCAGCGCGGCGGCTTTCTCCGCACTCATGGCGGCGGCACGTGCCCGGTACACTTCGTCGTCGCTTGCGCCTTGGGCGCGCATTCGGCGCACCGTTTCCTCCGTCAGGAAGGCATCGGCGGCGGCGAGCGCTTCGGGCGTGGCTACGGTCGCTGTTTCGGCACTGCCTTCGCTTTGCATTTCCGTTCTCGTGAACCTGTTTTCGTTGGGTGCATCCTGCGGCAGGGCCTGCACAAAGGCGAACAGGTCCGTTGTTGCGGCTTGCCTTGCTTCTTCCACCTTGTCGTCCGGCATCAATGCATAGACGGCCGCCACGGCGAGTACCGCACCGGCAATCCAGGGGATGGTCTGTCGTATCAACATCGTATTCCTCACCGAGAAAGCGGCGCGGTATTCCCGCGCCGCCGCCCGCATTACAGTGCGTAGATGACGCTGGTGATGTAGTTGAACACCGGATAAACCGTGGAGCCAGGGATCAGCCAGCCGACCACGTCGAAGTGATCCCACTGGTTATAGTAGCCGAGGTAGTTCCAGTATCCGCGTACAGGCGCACCGGAAGTATGGTTGCGCACCGGCTGACCGGCAGGCGAACGCATGCTGATCGTGTTCACCACGCCGTCATTCGGAAACCAGCTGCTGCCGATCACCACGCGGCTCGGATCGGTCTGCGTGTACGAACCCATGCCGCGCACCAGGATGGACGGCACCACCCATTCACCCGCGGTCGGCTTGAGGAAGAAGATCATGTCGTCGCGCGCATACTGGTAGCTGCTGCTCTGGAAGGGCGCGACGATGCGGTCGGTGCCGTTGCAGCAGAAGCTGCCTTGTTCCGTCGCCTTGCTGCCGATCGAGAAGTAGTACACGTTGGGCGAGGTCTTGACCCAGCTGTTGAGCTGCTTCGCGCCGTCCGGGCTCAGGTCCCATTGCGCGGAGTCCTTGTTCGCGATCGACCAGAAGGGGGCGCCCTTGGTGCGTTCGATGAAGTCGGAGAAGCGCTCCGACGGACCCTGCGCCAGTTGGTACTGCTCAAGCTTGAAGTTGTAGACCGGGTTGGAGCTGCCGCCCAGGCCAGCGATCTCGACGAACTTGCCGGCCCACTCGGCCACGTTCGGCACGTAGTTCAGGACCACATTGCGCAGCGTGGTGCCGTCATGGGGGGTGGAGATGGTAGTGAGGCTCTTCACCCAGCCGGTCTTGCCGCCGGTGTACAGCGCACCGCCGCCTTCATTGCCGTTGGGCGAACCGCTCTCCATCAGCTGGATCAGCGTGCGCACCGTCTGGCCGCCCTGGCTGTGGGCGACGAAGTGCACCGGATGCGCGGCATCCCATTGCGGATACAAGGCGATCGGATAGTTGTTCGGGTTGTTGTTCGGATCGGCCGCCCAGCATTTTCTTGCCGGCTTCTGGATCTTGCCGAAGGCGGCGAACTGCGCAGTGCGTGCAGCGCCGTAGTCTGCGCAGCCGCCCTTGATCTGGTAATAGAGTTCGACGGCGCGGTCCCAGTTGGAGCTGACCGGTCCGACCACGGCCGTCTTCACAACATGCGAGCCGTTGTAGGTCTTCATGTGCGCTTCAACGTCGTTGAAGCCGCCCCAGTACTTGAACCCGGTGCCTTGCATCTCGTTCGGTCCGAAGCCGAGGAAGCCGTGTACCAGGATGACGGGGTCGTTGTTGGCCGCAAGCGCATGACCGCCGGTCAGCGCGGACAGTGCAACGGAGGCGCTTGCAAGCAATCTGCCTAATCGCCTGAGTGTCGTATCGAAAATCGCCATGGTGTCTCCTTCGTGGTTGAATTGGCGCGAGTTATCCGGACCCTTTTGTCTGGGCCTTTTCGGAACTGTGTCGGCGGACGAAGATGTGCCCCGTCCGATCTCCGGCGTTGTGGGAAAGTGAGGAGGGTGCGGCTGCGCTAATGCAGCGCGCGATGGATGCGCGTGAAGGTCATTGATTGTCTCCTACCTGATTTATTGTGTGGTCGCAAACCTGATCGGGTCGCCTGTCCAGCATAGACAATGCACGCCCCGATATGCTCAATCCGCGACTTGTCTTTGCGAGCCAAGAGATTGGCTTTGCGAGCCATGGATTGATAGTAAGCAAAAATTTCTAGAGTAAGTTACCTAGAAGGAATATCCAGGTTGGGAATGCTTGGCAAGGGCACGATTTCCAGGCAGGTTCAATACGACCTTGGTCGCCTTGCAAATGCCGGGGTGGCTCCTAAACTTCAGATGCTCGCCACACTCGGCAAGAAACAGGGCCGGAAAAAAACAGGGGGGAAGGCGCTTCCGGCGCGGCTTGCCGTCAAGAAGAAAGGAAGCATCATGCGTACCCCCTTGGCAATGCTGGCCGCCTCGGTGTTCCTCACCGCCTGCGGCACTCCGGAGCAGCTCGCCTATCAACAGGACCCAGTCACGGCAATGTCCGAAGAGTACGGGCCGCCTTGCGAAAAAGCCGGGTATGCAAAGGGTACCGAACAGTGGCGCAACTGTATCGTCCAGACCAGCAGGAGGGACGACCTGACGAAGCACGCTCTCCACTACGACCGCTATATGCAGTGGTATTGGACGGGACGTTGATCCTGCTCTAACCGAACGACCGTGTGCGAGCGCGCACGGATTCCTTTTTATTTGTCCCGCTGGCTGTGCGGCGGCCTCGTCGCCTGCCTGCGACTGTGCCTGCCGGCCTGTCTGTGATATTCATCAGTTAAATAACTGGATATCGGCATTTGAAATTGGAATATGACAGCCCGCATGGCAATAATGAGACATCCCCCAGTAACAACAACGTGCGGGCTGCACAACAGCCTGGCACGAGAAAAAGGAACCATCATGTTCAACAAGGCCATGGACAATCTTCCGCTTCCCGACCGCAAATTGCGATACGCCGTAGCCGTGCGTATCGCCCTCGTGCTGCTGGCATTCTTCAGCGTCGCATGGAGCCTGTTGCAATGGACGCTTGCCACCGAGCCGCGCTTCATGGTCGAAGGCATTACACGCCAGTTCGTCGTCATCGAAGCGATTGCATGCGCGGTCGTCGCTGCCCTGGCATTCGTGCTCATGGTCGCCAATGGTCTGGGGTGGCTGGCCACTGTCGCCAAGATGCGTCGCGAGCAGCGCGGCGCGGCACGCAGTCTGGCGACGAAGCATTCCGTGCAGCGTATCAGCGCTTATATTTGAGTTGTTCTTTCCATTGGCGGTCCAAGCTGGCTCTAATCCATCCCGACCGCACTCCGCACAAACTGCTGCTCATCCATGACGCCGTCTGATGTCGCGCCACAGCCTCTTCGCCCTTCCATGTCAAGAAGATAGCGAAGTGTTGCCAAAGTCCGCCCATCGCGGCGATCCGTGACTGTAATATCAACCGTCTTAAAAGACGTGTCCATCCCTTGCAGACGGCTGTGCGCTACCTTGTATTGCACGAGAACATCCGCTGTCAGCTCGGGAATACCGTAGTAGTCGCCACCATTCGGACGACGGATGAACGGACGAACTCTGTTAGTCGGAGCCCCTTCGAATTGACAGCAGCGGCCTTCAACGAATTTGATGGAGCCGGGGAATCTGGGAATGCCACCACGGAGATTCCGGACGTTGCCGCGAGAGTCGATCGTAAAGTAATTGATATTTGGCGGATATGTGCCTGGTTCCCAGTCGTAGGCAATCGATTCCACAGCTGTTGCCGGCTTCGCCAAGATCTTTGAGCCGGCCGTTTTGCATGCCAGATCGAACTCGGGAGAATTGGATCTGAGTGAAGTCACGTAGCCGGCTGCGAACATGCCCACCAGCGCTGCGACATAACCTGCGGGCAGCGTTAAAGATGCCGTCTTGATTGCAGTCGATGACTTGCCTCGAGCATGGAGCGCAATCGAAACGCCCCCAAAGATGGCGACCCAGGGGAATCCGAAAAGCCACACGCGATGAATTCCCTCTGCACTGCCGTCTCCGCCAACAGCAAGGAAAGAAAGAAAATACAAAACAACGCCATTCAGTGCGGTGATGAGCAGTATGACGACGTATCCCATAGAGTTTTAACCATAACGTTGACTGGAGCATGCTGCCATGAGGAACTTGCCAAATCAACATTAGATACAAGTGGCGCTCTCCGGACCGGAAAAGAGAAGAACTGCCTGGATCATCAAAGCTCCATTCTTCAGCCTCGATGCACCCGCAGCAGGTCGTTTTCACCGCTCACCTGGACTGCGCCGCGAGAACCGTGCACCGGCTTGCGCGAAGCCGATCCGATCACTTCCCTGAAAAATTCAACCAACCGCGGCGCATGATGGTCAAAGGTGAAAAGATGCCGCTGCTCCCACACCTGCTCGCGCACTGCCTGCATCCTTTCGCGGTCTTTCAGCTTTGAAGCCAGGTCGTCGATGTCCCGGTAGGACACGCCGATCTCCAACTGCTTCGCCAGTGCCTGCGTTGCGACGAGCGAGCCCTCGTTCTCCTGCTGGATCATCGGCACGTCTGCCGCCGCCAATGTGCTCATGCGTGCAGGGTAGTTCAGGTCATCCCAGTTTGCGCGGCGGATCTCGCCGGCGTTGGTGCTGCGGAAGGCGTGCAGCCAGCCGGCGTCATAGCGCGAAAATTCCTCCGTCCACCTGCGCTGGTCGATATTCGGATGCAGGTGCAGGTATCCGGGCGCCAGCCGCTGCGTTGTTTCTATCCACTGCCGCCATTGCCCCTGCGTGAACTCGCCATAGAAATGCAGGTGGATGCCATGGGACGCGAGCGCGGCGACAACTTCCGGGTGCAGGCCGATCGGACGGCCGGGGGACACGGTGTGGATCTCGCCGTCGTGCGACGACAGCAGTGGCGCGCGGGTATCGCCGAACCAGTCGCGTTTCGGCAGGTCGCCGTCCAGCACATGCGTCGGCTTGTCCGTCGACAGGCCGGGCACGACGGTGTCAAACCAGTCGCGCATCTCCGGGCTGCAGAAGATCTGGCCGTCGCAGTGGCTGTACAGGTCGACCAGCAGCGGCCAGGTGCCTTTCTCCAGGCAGATGAACGGTCCCTCCTTGAAGTGCCAGACGAAGGGCACGCCGCGCGTGGCCATCATGACTTCGTGCGCGAAGGGCACTGCCTGCCAGTTGAGCAGGGCATAGATGATGTCGGGCTTTACCTGGCTGATCGCCTGTTGCCATCGTTCGCGCGGCAGGTCTTCAACATGGCCGAAAGGCAGCGGGCCCACCGTGTTGTAGCAGTAGGGATCGGGCATCCACAAGCCGTACAGCTTGTGGCCCTGTTCCTCCAGGGCCAGCACGCGGTCGGCATTGTAGGCAAGCTCGCCGACCAGCAGGATCTTCAGGCCGTCGGGTGCAGACGGCGTCGCCGGCCGTTCGCGCATGGCGCGGTATTGCTCCACTTCATCGACCGTGTGTCCGACCGAGCTTCGAAAGCGCAGCGGTGCCGTGACGCGGTAGTGCGAACGGAAGGTATTGATGCCGCCAGCCGGTTCCCGCATGAACTTGTGCCGCTGGCGCGGATGGTCGACCCATTCGCAAGTGACGCCATCGCTGCGGACGAAGCTGCCCATATCACGCAGCCTGGACCAGTACAGGCGGTCGAGGTCGTCGGACTCCAGTTCGTCGCGTTCCAGCCATCGTTGCTCCGTCATGCGGTGCGTGCATTGCACCAGCTGCAGGGGGAAGCCGGGAATCGCTCCGGCCGCCTGCCGGTTGTAGTGATGGCGTACGCCCGAGTACGCCAGCACTGCATCCGGTGTTGCGTCGAGGCAGGCTTTCAGGTTTTGCAGGTGGTCGCGGTAATACACGTCGTCGCTCGGCAGATAGGCGACGAGCGGTGAGCGGGCCAGGGACAGGCCTTCGTTCAGCGCATGACCGAGGCCGGTGTTGCGGTCGAGGCGGTAATAGCGGATGCGTGCGTCGCCGAGATAGCCGGACACCGTATCGTCCGTCGCGTCGCACGAGCCGTCATCGATGATGATCGCTTCCCAGTCCGCCAGCGACTGCGCTTGCAGGCTATCCAGCGCGCGGCGGATGAAACGCGATTGTTCATACGTTGGCATGAGCACGCTAACGACCGGTTCCTGAGGTGATGACATCGATTTCCTTAACGCGTTTCCGAGTGGCGCGTACCTTGGCGCGAAATTCGCTTGCCATGAACGATGGCAGCAAGCCGCTGTGCTCAATCGTAAGGAATCAGGTGTGAAGTGCGATTGATTTGCCGCGACTACATGGCTTCGTCGCCGCAAGATCCGGTTGCCCCTTCATTGATGCACATCAACGGAATATCGGCGCCGATTTCGTGTCTATCACTGTAGAGAGCGCTGTTGACTGCATTCAACCTCCGGCGCTGCCATATTGAGGAAGCCAAATTGAGCCAGCCATGGATTAGCGGCAACAAGTTTTCACTGCTTGAAAACGGCGAGCAATACTATCCGCGGGTGTTCGACGTCATTGCATCTGCCAGGCACGAGGTGTTGCTGGAAACCTTCATCCTCTGGGAAGACAAGGTCGGCCAGTCTTTGCGTGCCGCCCTGCTGGAGGCCGCGCGGAATGGAGCGCAGATCGATGTGACGGTGGATGCGTTCGGCTCGCCGGACCTGTCGGAAGAGTTCATCTCGTCGCTGACTTCGGCAGGCGTGCGCATGCATGTCTTCGACCCGGCGCCGAAACTGTTTGCGCGTATCAATTATTTCCGACGCATGCACCGCAAGCTGGTGGTGGTGGACGGTGCACGGGCATTTGTCGGGGGAATCAATTTCTCGGCGGACCATCTTGCCGATTTCGGCCCGCTGGCGAAGCAGGATTATGCGGTCGAGGCGGAAGGGCCGATCGTCGCCCATATCCGCAACTTCATGCTCGCCGCCATTGCTGAAGGCAAGCGAGGCCGGCGCTGGTTTTTCCGGCGGAACGCCGGTCCGGCGGTGGAAAACCTGCCACGGGCGGGCAGCGCGGACGCACTTTTCGTCTGGCGCGACAACCGCGACCATAACAACGACATCGAGCGGCAATACCGTTTGGCGATCCGTCTTGCGCGCAAGCGGGTAATGATCGCGAATGCGTATTTTTTCCCGGGCTATGCCTTCCTGCGGGACCTGCGCAAGGCGGCGCGCCGCGGGGTCGAGGTGTCGCTGATCCTGCAGGGCAACCCTGACATGCCGATCGTACAGACCGCCGCCGCCATGCTCTACCACCACCTGCTGCATGGCGGCGTGCGCATCTACGAATATTGCGAGCGTCCCTTCCACGGCAAGGTTGCCGTGGTGGACGATGAATGGACGACCGTCGGTTCGAGCAACCTCGATCCGCTGAGCCTGGCCTTGAACCTGGAGGCGAACCTGATGATTTATGACCGCGAGTTCGCGCGTACCGTGGGCGACAGCCTGCAGCGGCTCATGCGGAACAGCTGCAAGCCGGTGGAGGCAGCCGACCTGAAGGAGTGGCATACCTGGCGCAAGCTGCGCAGCTTCTTCCTGTTCCATGTGTTGCGCCGCTATCCGTACTGGGCCGGGCGCTTGCCCGCGCATGCGCCGCGGCTGGCGCCGCTGCAACCTTCGGGCATGGCTGCTGACAAACTCGACAAGCGGGCTTACCCATGAATGCCCGGCCGCATGCAGAGATGAGAGGCGGTCGCACCGGCAAGCAGAAGCTGACTGCGCGCGCCTGGTGGCCGCGTGTGAAGCGCTTCCTGACGCTGGCGTTCTTCGCCGCCGTCGCTTATCTGTTGTATACCCAGGCGCGCTCGATCGAATGGGATGAAGTATTCGAAGCGATACGACGGCGTCCGGCGTCCGACCTGCTGATCGCGCTGGCGTTCGCCGCGGGAAGCTATGTCCTCTACAGTTGCTTTGACCTGCTGGGACGGCATATCACGGGACATGGACTGCCGGCGCGGCAAGTGATGACGACGACCTTCGTCAGCTACGCATTCAACCTCAACTTCGGCGCGCTGGTGGGCGGTGTCGCTTTCCGCTACCGGCTTTATTCCCGGCTGGGCCTCGATACGCCGACGACCACCCGCGTGCTGGCGATGAGCATGCTCACCAACTGGCTCGGCTACCTGTTGCTTGCCGGACTGGATTTCTGGTGGGCGCCGATCGCCCCGCCGCCCGACTGGCGGCTCGACACTTCCGGCTTGCGGGTGCTCGGTGTCGCGCTGTTTGCCACGACCGTCGCTTACCTTGCGCTGTGCGCGTTCTCGCGCCGCCGGGTCTGGTCCGTTCGCGGACACGAGGTCGAGTTGCCTTCGTTGCGCCTTGCGCTGCTGCAACTGTGCATGTCCACCGTCAACTGGCTGATGATTGCCGCCACTGTCTACATGCTGCTGGGGCAGAAGATCGATTTCCCCACGGTGCTCGCCGTGCTGCTGGTGGCGGCGGTCGCCGGCGTTATCACGCACGTCCCGGCCGGCCTCGGCGTGCTGGAAGCGGTGTTCGTCGTATTGCTTTCGCATCAGTTGCCGCGCAGCGAATTGCTGGCCGGTCTGCTCGCCTACCGTGGAATCTACTACCTGCTGCCGCTGGCGCTGGCTACCGTCGTCTACCTTGTGATCGAGGTGCGTACGCGGCGTGCGAAACGCTGACTGGCATGGCACATGCTGAACTTTTGCACCTTGTAACCATCGCAAGTGTATGGCGCTGTGTCCGTCATGTTGCGATTCAACTGGAGAAACGTCATGTCGAACCCGAAGAGAAGTTCCGCAGAGGACGAACAGAAGGAAGCGAAAGAAACCTCGTCGCCCGGCGACAATTCCGTCGCGCAAACTCCCAAGGATGTCAGACCGCAGGATGCCGCATCGCGGGATGTGACCGAGAGAAAGATCTGCTCGTCCGATCCGGACGAGAAAGAGCAGGAATTGCTCGATGATGCCGTCGAGCTGACTTTCCCGGCGAGTGACCCGGTCTCGGGTGGCGGCGTCACGCGCATCGACGTGCCGAAGCAGCCATGAGCGCGCGGCGGCGTGCAGGGCAGGGATGGGGCGTCCGATGACGTCCATCCCGCGCGACAGGCGTCCGGATAGTACGCTGGCCATGTTGCGCGAAGGCTATGCCTTCATCTCCAACCGCTGCCGGGAGCTGCAGACGGATATGTTCGAGACCCGGCTCATGTTGAGCAGGGTGATTTGCACGATGGGTGAGGAAGCGGCCGCGATGTTCTACCAGCCGGGCCGGTTCACCCGGCGCCACGCGATGCCGCAGACGGCGCTGATGCTGCTGCAGGATAACGGCAGCGCCCAGCAGCTGGATGGCGAAGCACATCGCCATCGCAAACGGATGCTCCTGTCCCTGACCGGGGGCGAGCGCGTGCAGAAGCTGGTGGCGGACTTTGAGGAAGCTTGGCAGGCCCGGATCGCGATCTGGGCCGACATGAACGAGGTCGTGCTGCACGACGAGGTCGAGCAGATCCTGTGCGGCGCCGTATGCCAGTGGGCCGGCGTACCGCTGACCGAAGCGGCGGTCCTGCAGCGCACGCGCGAATTCTCCGCGATGATCGACGGCGCAGGCGCGATCGGTCCACGCAGCTGGAAGGGCATGCTGCTGCGTGCGCGCACCGAGGAATGGGTGCGCAGCATCATCGACGGCATCCGTGCCCGTCATATGATCGTGCCGGATGACAGCCCCGCGCATGTCATTGCCACCAGCTGCGACGTGGAGGGCAAGCCGCTCGACAGCCAAGTCGCGGCCGTCGAGCTGATCAACCTGCTGCGCCCCACGGTGGCAGTGGCGCGCTACGTGACCTTCGCGGCGCTGGCCTTGTACCAGTATCCCGAATACCGGGAAAGGATACGCGCCGTCGACGGCGACTACCTCGAATGGTTCGTGCAGGAGGTGCGGCGCTTCTATCCCTTCTTCCCGTCCGTCGCCGGGCGCGTGCGCGAGCCCTTCACCTGGCGAGGCATCCGTTTTGCGGAAGGCGCGTGGGTGATGCTCGACATCTACGGCACCAACCATGATCCGCGCAGCTGGGACAGTCCGCTGTCGTTTCGCCCGGAACGATTCCGCAACGGGAGGCATAACGTTCACAGTTTCATTCCACAGGGCGGCGGCGACGTCGAGGGTGGCCACCGGTGCGCCGGGGAGCGGCTGACCGTACAACTGGTGAAGAGCGCGGTGAGTCTGCTGGTGCGGGTGATGGAATACGACGTGCCGGCACAGGACCTGCGCGTTGACCTCGCACGGATACCGGCCATTCCGAAAAGCCGTTTCGTAATCTCGAACGTGCGGCGCGTCAGCGAGTTCGACCAGGAGGCGCGGGTATTGCGCAGCAGCGAGAGCCGGGCCGGATTGAGCGCGTTGCCGTGACGGGATGAATCAAGGCACGGACTTTCCCCGGGAGTCCCGCCCATGGATGGGGGCGCGTAAATTTTCGTCATGCCGTGTAAATTCGGCGCCCGCAATGGAGGACAAATGCAGGCAATGATGGCGGACTGAACCATGCCGATCACAGAAGTCGCGATTCGTTCGATAGGAGATCTGGCCGAAGAAGTAAAAAGGCTATCAGGGACCAGCGAGCGTTGGCTGTTTCGAGGACAGGCCAATGCCGGGTGGAGGCTGTCGCCGAGCGTGCACCGCGGCTATACGCCGCAGCAGGAGCGCTACCTCACCAACGAATTCCGCGTGCGCGCGCGCAGCCGGTATTTCTCGTGCCCGATGAGCAACGACTATCCCGGCTGGCTTGCGCTCATGCAGCACTACGGCCTTCCCACCCGGCTGCTCGACTGGACCTACTCGCCGCTGGTGGCGGCCTTCTTCGCTTTGCACCCCGACTATGTGCCGCCCGCGTGCAATGACGAGCGCAACGCGTGTATCTGGGCGCTGGATGCCCGGCAACTGAACGAGTCGCAAGGCTTCGAACCCCTGATCTTTCCGCTCGACGCCTCGTCCTACGAGCCGCTTATCGTGCCGGCATTCAAGAACCGCAAGGAACTGAACACCGTCGGCGTGGCCATGGCCATCGAGCAGGATTCCCGTATCCAGCTGCAGCAGGGCGCGTTCACCGTCCATTCCTCGCGCGTGCCCATCGATGCGATAGATGGCGCGGACCAGTGGCTGTGCAGGCTCGTCATCGCCAGCACCGACATTCCGAAGCTGTTCGAGGAACTGACCTTGCTCGGGGTGCGGAAGTATTCGTTGTTCCCCGATCTGTCGGCACTGACCTCCGAGCTCAGGGCGATGCATTTGCCGCGCGAGGCCTAATCACGTGACGCGGCAACTCCCCGGCGCCGGACAATCCAGAGGAGAACCGTGCTTGTCCATCCGTAAACAGGAAACGCAAAGTGGACATCCCGCTCATGTCCAACAAAACTATCCGCCCACATTGCCCTCTTCAAGCCACGGGAGAACATCCCACGACTTGAAAACCCCTGTCGGCTGCTGCGTCGTCAGCGTTGCGGAGCAGGAAGGTCGAACAATTTCCCCTCCGAGTACGCCCATACCTGATTCCCGAAATAGGGCGACACCGGGTCGGTGCTCTGGCTGTAAGCGAGGATGCCGCGTGCAGTCGTGGCATGCGGATTGAGGCTTATCAACTGGGCATAGCTGGTGCCATAGGAGGGCTGATAGAAGTCCTTGCCGTAGGTTGCGAATTCCTGCTTGTTCAGAACACCCTCGAACTCATCTCCCCCGGGCACTGGTACGCGGCTGCCGTTGATTGATGTGAACTGGATCGAGCCAAGCTCGGCATCGGCCGCGATGCCAGCGTTGTCGAACAGCCTGATTGCCTTCGCCAACGATTGCATCAGTGCGGTGCGAACGCCGCTGTCATCCGTGTTGAGTCCGCGAGGCGTGTTCACAGGATCCTTGGCATCGAAAGGAACGCGGTACACGTTGGGGATCGCTGACGCCGTCCTCCAGAACTCGCGGAAGAGATGCGCTCCTCGCGAATGGATATCACTTCTTCGGTCCCATTGCGTCAGCGCCCGGCAGCCGGCCACGGTGGGTACGACGGTCCCGTCGGCCAAGGTGACGGATGGCGTGCCTTGGCAGAGCGGTAACAAGTCTCCCAGCACCGCGTTCGCCATGAAGTTTTCGTTGTTGAACATCAGGGCCTGGAGATTCTCCGCGGTGAACCGCTTGCCCGGCAATCCGTCGTTGCCGCTCAGCCGCTTGTCGAACAGTGCCAGGGCCGCGCGGGTTCTCGGGCGTTGCGCGGTTTGTGTTGCGCCGATCAAAGGCGAGAATTCCGGCCATGTGTGTGCCGGGTTTGCCAGCCAGAAGCTGTCGTTCGAATTGGCGACGTAATCGGTACGGATGACGGACGGAAGCCGGCCGGGCGGAATGCGTCCCGGAGCGGACGTGCCCGCCTCCGCGCGCCAACCGCAGGCTTTCGTGCTGCCGTCAAGGACAATCAAGCCGGCTTTTGCCAGCGCGGCAGCGGCGGGGCTGGGCATGCACCTAGCGATGTCGGAAGCGTCAACATTGGGAACGGGCGTGATGTCGGCATACATTACCTCGCCTGCGGAGTCCGATGCGATGGTGTTGACCCAGGGAATGCCGATGGTTTCGGACAATATGGCCTGCGCCTGCCGTACCGACTTTGCCTGTCCGAGACGTAGCCAGGTGCCTACCATGCGATTGTTGTCGATGTTGGCGTCCGCCAGAACATAAGCTTTTGAAGCCGTCCAGGAAAGCCCCGCCGATGGAATGACGAGCACGGGGCCGTAGTCGGTGCGGTACAGCCGCCGATTGACGGTCTTTGCCACACCTTCGTCCAGCACCGGCACGGCGACGTCGATTGCCTGCATCGCGCGTTCTTTACCGTCCACTTCGTAGACAGTCGGATTGCCAGGCTTCAGCTTGAGCTCATAGAGCGTGAAGCGCTTGCCTGTCGAGACCGTGTGCGTCCATGCAAAGTCCTTGTTATAGCCGATCTGGATAATCGGGAAGCCGCCCAGCGCAGCGCCGCCGACATCGAGCACGCCGGGTACCTTCATCTTTGCCTGGTAAAAGCGGCTCGAGGTCGTCCACGGGAAATGCGGATTGCCGAGCAGGAGGCTGCCTCCGCCCTCCACCGCGTCCCTGCCGACTGCCCATGCGTTACTTGCCAGAGGCGGTTCCGGCAAGGAGATGCGCGCAAGATCGTCATCCGAGGGCGTTGCCGTGCCGGATCGGCGCAAACGCGCGTTCTGGACGGAGGACGGCGGCGCTGCGGCGACGATGGCATCCAGGAAGTTGGCGCCGCTTGCCAGGATCGCCTTGTCGATCAGGATCTTGTGCATGTCGGCCGGCGTCATGGCGCGAATCCACGGCTTTCCACGGCATGCCTGGTCGATCTTGTCCGCCGGGGTCTCGGCCACGTAGCGATTGACCCCGACGACATATCCCTCGATCAGTTGCGCCGACTCCTTGTCGATATTTCCATAGAGCGCATTGGCCAGCTCATCGGTCACGTAGAAGCGATAGAACGTGTCGCTGGACAGGTTGCTGGTCCTGGACCTGGCATTCTGGCTCGGCACGGAGGCGGATGCGCCAAGGTGGCGCGAGCGGTCGCCGTTAACCGTCATCAGATAGTCCTGCAGAAGACAGAAATTGTCCTGCGCGTAGGAGAAGCCAAGGCCAGCCGCCGCACCCGCCAGCGACGGCGCTTCGATCTGGGGAATCCCCTGGGCGTTTCGCATCACCGAGAAAGCAAGCGTCCCGGCCGTGCTTGTACCCGCTTGCAAATCGGCCCCGCCGCCGCATGCAGACAACCCGATTACCATTGCCACGCCTTGTACGCCTGCGAGTACAGCCGGCGCTATCCTTGCCGGAAGTTTTTGTTGAAAAGCCATGTCTGAGTCCTCTCATCCCTATCATTGAAGTTGTCTTTGCGACGGGCCCATTGTGGATACGGATTCCGCAGCGGGCTTGTAAAAAGACGCCGCCGCGCACAGCGGAGGGATGAAGGATTCAGGGGCGGGACTTTGTTATAAACTCGATCGGCGCGGATCGGTTCTCTGTCAGAAAGGAGGCTGCTGGCGGAAAAATACAAGCGCCGGCCCCGTCGCATGCGGTATGAATCGGAACCAGACAGCCAACCGGTGAGGTGAATGTGGCAAGGCGAATCGCTTATCAGACACTGCTGCGCACCTTGCGTGCGACCGCGATACCTCCGGACGCATTGTTCAGGAGCAGCGTCCACAGTGTCATACGAGGTTTCGTGCCCGCGGAAGCCTACTGGCACGCCTGCGCGGAAAAAGCGAGCGCGCCTCGGCTTGCGCAGCAAATGCGGGCCAATGCGCAACTGGCCCTGTTCACAGACCTGAATCCGGTCGCTGAATTGCTAAGAAACAGCAAGAGCCTGGTGCACTTTTCCGGTACGTGGAATGCCTTGCATCAGCAATGGAACATCAGCGTCGTCACGGAGCTGGCGTTCGATGATATTGGCCGCATGCGTTGCACGCGGCGTGCCGAGGAGACGATGGGGGAGCCGGTCCGGGAAGCAGTCATCCAGGCGCTCATCGAGGAACTGTGCAAGGGAGCCGCATCACGACACGACGGGCAAGACGCAAAGGGTATACCTCAGCGCAACATGAACGGGCTCCTGTCGCTCAGCCAGGACCTCGGCCTCCAGCATCACCTGCACCACGACCTGTTATTCGCCCTTGATGAGAATCCCTCAATGACGATATCCGAGGCAGCGGGAACACTCAATCAATCGGTCCGCAGCGTCCAGCGCGCGTTACATCATATCGGCCTGACCTATCCGAATTTGAGAAGCGCGTGCCGCATGCTCAAGGCCACCCGTTTCCTGCACTCGAGCGGAATGACGCTGACAGAAATCGCGCAAGAGGCAGGCTTTTTTGATTCCGCGCATTTCTCAAAGGCGTTTCTGCGTTCGTCTGGTGTCAATCCTTCGAAATACCGGGAAATAGCGGCGTCGCGTAACGCGGCATGAAGCCGGATAACGTGCTGTTCATCAACGGAGAGGGGTTTTCGACAGATGCCGGAGGGGTCGTGTTCCAAACGACAGTCATATCTCCTAGAGCAGGTGCTGACATAAGGTGTAGTGACTCAGGCTTCATCTTCCAGCCAATGTCAGATTTGATCGAGCCTCAAATCCAGTCGACAAGCGAAGGTCGGCTCGTTTCCGGCTAGTTGTGCGAAACAGTCGATCGCCGGCTATCCGTTAAATTGCAGATGCTGGGATGGGGATTACTTCCGGCCGTACCAAACCGGGAGCGGACAAACGTTCAAATGACCGGGCAAGCAGGTCCGAGTTCAATTGATGACAGGCCCTAGTACTACTGCGTCATTAGTCTTGAAAGCGAATAGGGGCGCGGGCGTGCACGGGTTGCACGAATGCATTGCTGTACATCCAGTTGGGCAGGGTGTGGATTTGTCGTCAAGGTTAGGCGTCTTATTGCGCATTGGAGTA
>DASPMC010000034.1:0-36851 GCA_035627275.1 Noviherbaspirillum sp. | reverse complement strand
CGGAGTTGACGCGAAAAATCGATCATTTCGTCACCTCCTATAATCAGAATTGCAAACCGTTCCAATGGACCGCGACCGCTGATTCCATTCTCGAAAAACTCCAGCGACTTTGCTCACGAATTAACGGAACAGGACACTAGTAGAGCGTCACACTTTGATTTTCGGATTACGCTTGCGTGCGGGCTGATACAGTAGTACGCGAAAAATGTCTCCCCGTCGTTCCCGCGGAGGCGGGAACCCATAGTGAGTTTGTTCCATCAACCGGCCTATGGGTTCCCGCCTCCGCGGGGGCACGCCGAGTGGAACGACGGGGACAGGGATCTGAAATTTCAAGATATGACCCCCGCAAGCAAGTAAGCACAACCCGAAAATCGAAGTGTGTCGAACTACTAGGACCGCACTGCTTACTTCGACTGCCTTTCAGATTTCGCCGCAACCCTCCACACGACATTGCCGACATCATCCGCCACCAACAGCGCACCGTCCTTGCCGACCGCCACGCCGACCGGTCTGCCGTAGGCATCTCCTTCATTGCTCAGGAAGCCGGTCAGGAAGTCTTTCGGCAGGCCGTTCGGCTTGCCACCGGAAAACGGCACGAATACGACTTTGTAGCCGCTATGCGGTTTGCGGTTCCAGGAACCGTGCAGGCCAATGAAGGCGCCGGCAGAATACTCGGCGGGGAACTGCTTGCCGCTGTAGAAAACCAGGCCGAGCGGGGCCGTGTGGGAGCCGAGCGCATAGTCCGGCACGATCGCCTTTGCGACCAAGTCCGGCCGCTTTTCCTTCACGCGCTCGTCGACACGCTGGCCGTAATAGCTGTAAGGCCAGCCGTAGAAACCGCCCTCCTTCACGGTGGTCATGTAATCAGGCACGAGGTCATTGCCGAGTTCATCGCGCTCATTGACCACGGTCCAGAGCTGGCCGCTCTGCGGCTGCCAGTCCATGCCGTTGGGATTACGCAGTCCGGAGGCGTAGACTCGCGACTTGCCTGTCGAAAGATCCACCTGCAGGATAGATGCGCGGCTCTCTTCCTGATCCATCCCGTTCTCGCCGATATTGCTGTTTGATCCCACGGTGGCATACAGGAATTTGCCGTCCGGGCTGGCAATGATGTTCTTGGTCCAATGGTGGTTGATCGAACCGGCCGGCAGGTCCGCGACCTTTACGCCCGCTTCGCTGATCTCGGTCTGGCCTTCCTTGTAGGAGAAGCGCCGGATGGCATCGGTATCGGCGACGTAGAAGTTGTTGCCGACCAAGGCCATGCCGAATGGCGAATTCAGGTTTGTCATGAAAGTCTTTTTCATCGCCGCCGAGCCGTCGGCGTTCAGTCCGCGCAAGAGCGTGATGCGGTTGGCGCTCGGACGCGTGCCCGAGCCCGCCTTCTTCATGACTTCCTTCATCACGAAACCTTTGATGCCTTTCTTGTCGTCCGACTTGGACGGTGCATCGGTTTCCGCCACCAGCACGTCGCCGTTCGGCAGCACATACAGCCAGCGCGGGTGGTCGAGGCCGTTGGCATAGGCGGAAACGGTGAAGCCTTGTGGTGCACTGGGTTTGGCGCCGGATGGCCAGCCTTTGGCAGGTGCGATGTTGACCGTTGGAACAAGATTCTTTTCAGGTGCGGGAAGCTGCGGGTTCGGGCCCATGCCGGCTTCCACCGGCAAAGCAGGAGAATCGTGCAGGGCGCAGCTTGAAAGCATGCCCGTCAGGAAGACGGCGCTTATCCTAGATAAATGCATGTTTGGCTCCATTTGTTTTTCTTTTGCAGAACCATCTTTGGATTCGCCGCAGGATCGGGAATTCCGCATGGCCGGTTGGGTTAGGCCGGCCGGACTCGGAGGCGGATAACTTATTTCTTCGCGTTGTAGCTGGTGATCAGATTGCGATAGTCGGGGATGTGGCTTGAGAAAAGCTTGCCCAGGCCTTCCACATCATTGCGCCAGTCACGATGCAATTCGCACGCTACGCCAAACCAGCTAACCAACTGCGCTCCTGCAGCCTGCATGCGCATCAGAGCGGCCTGGCGCGTAGTGGCATTGAAGGTGCCGGATGCATCCGTGATGACGAATACTTCGTAGCCCTCCTGCAAGGCCGAAAGCGCCGGAAAGGCAACGCAGACTTCCGTGACGACGCCGGCGATCAGCAGTTGCTTGCGCCCGGTGGCTTTGACGGCGCCGACGAAATCGGCGTTGTCCCAGGCATTGATCTGGCCGGGACGCGGAATGAATGCTGCGTCCGGGAACGTTTCCCTCAACTCCGGCATGATGGGGCCGTTGGGACCGTTCTCAAAGCTGGTCGTCATGATCGTCGGCAGGTTGAAGTATTTGCCGAGATGAGCCACGGCGAGAACATTGTTGTTGAATTCGTCCGGAACGAAGTCGCGAACGAGAGAAAGCAGCCCGGCCTGGTGATCCACCAGCAAAAGGGCAGCGCTGTCCTTGGACAGCCGGTTATACAAATCAGCCATCATTGCACCTCATCATCAGAGATCGGGCTACCCGGCGTGTTGAGCCTTCCGCTGCCACCTCACAGTTCCTCATTCTTCGCAGGCAAACCGGCATCTCGCCGTCGTCAGGCATCCCAATGATTATGAACAGGTCGGTCAAATGTCGACGCGCATGAATGCGAGCCGTAACCGTCAGGACCTGTATCCCCAAGGCGGAAAGTGAACCTGGGGGTCATGACGGTGTGCTCAATGTAGGTCAGATTTATGGCCCCCCTTGGGTGCCAAGGCAGCCATTAGACGTGCATCAAAGGACAGCGGCGAATGCCTGGCAGTAGTTTGTTGAACGCCGTGAATGTGGGGTACGGAACGAAATAACGGTCAGCGATGTGCTATTCGCTCCATGAGCGAAGCGTCCCTTTCCCGCGAGGCAAAGTGGTGCTTGCCGGAAAAGTCAAAACGCGTTTTCGCCGGCAGGCTATGCTATCGGATCCATCCCCCGATACGAGAAGGCATCAGGATGAACGTCCGAGAACAGTTCCGCGCCAGGCATCCCTTGAAGCTGACTGAAGACGGCGCCGGCGCCAAACCGCTCTCTTCCGGCAACAAGGAAGCGGACAAGGCACGCGTCGCGGAACAGGCCGAACGCATCGCCGCCTGCCAGGACATCTTTTATGCCGAGCGCCGCCGGAAGCTGCTGATCATCCTGCAAGGCATGGACACCAGCGGCAAGGACGGCACGGTGCGCGGCGTATTCGGCCGCCTCGATCCGCTCGGCGTGCGCTGCGTTGCCATCCGGGCACCGAGCGTCGACGAACGCGAACGCGACTATCTGTGGCGGGTGCACCGCGAGGTTCCGGCGCAGGGCCAGCTTGTCGTCTTCAATCGCAGCCATTACGAAGACGTTTTGTATCCGGCCGTGCATGGCCAGATCGACGACAAGGAATGCACGCGCCGCTATCAGCAGATCCGCGACTTTGAACGCATGTTGTGCGAGACCGGCACCGTGGTCCTGAAGTTCTTCCTGCACATTTCGAAGGAAGAGCAAAGGCAGCGGCTGCAGGCCCGGCTCGAGCAAGCAGACAAGCACTGGAAGGTCGATCCGAACGACCTGCAGGAACGCAAATACTGGGATGCGTACCGGGCCTTTTACCAGAGTGTGATCGAAAAAACCGACACTGACGCCGCCCCCTGGTATGTGATCCCCGCCGACAGCAAGACACATCGCAATCTGGCGATTGCATCCATCATGGTCGAGACACTGGATGAGATGAAGCTCGCTTATCCGCCGGCGAATCCGGAATACTTTCGTATACGGGTAACTTGAGTCCGATGATCGTCCCACCCCTGCCGGCAAGAGATTGAGCCCGGCAGCTACTGTAACCGCGCTCCCGCCCTGATGCTGACAACTCCTGCCTCTCCTTAAGGAAAAATATTGCCATCTTGGAACGGGAACCTTTTGGCGACGGCGTTAATCATCTTGCTACTGCAAACCCACGCTCCGGGCCTTGTGACTGCAACATCCGGAGATATCTGGAGGCAACATGAAAGCAGTCGTTTTCCATGATGTCGGCGACATCCGCCTCGAGGACGTCCCTGAACCCAGGATAGAGCAACCAACGGACGCCATCGTCCGCCTGACGGCCAGCGCGATCTGCGGGACGGATCTGCATTTTGTGCGCGGCACCGTTGCGGGCATGAAGGCTGGAACGGTTCTCGGCCACGAAGGCGTCGGCATCGTCGAACAGATCGGCGACTCGGTCCGGAACATCGCCGTGGGTGACAGGGTAGTCATCCCGTCGACGATTGCCTGCGGATACTGCTCTTATTGCCGCGAGGGATATTACGCGCAGTGTGACAACGCCAATCCGAACGGAGCGGCGGCCGGCACCGCTTTTTATGGCGGGCCGCCGCAAAGCGGTCCCTTCAACGGGCTGCAGGCTGAAAAGGCGCGGATTCCGTTTGCCAACGTCAACCTCGTCAAGCTTCCCAACGATGTCACGGACGACCAGGCCATCCTGTTGTCAGACATTTTCCCCACCGGTTATTTCGGCGCCGACCTGGCCGACATCAAACCTGGCCATACCGTCGCCATATTCGGATGCGGCCCGGTGGGACAGTTCGCCATTGCGTCCGCCAAGCTCATGGATGCCGGGCGCATCCTGGCGGTTGACAACAGGCCGGATCGGCTGGACATGGCGCGCAGCCAAGGCGCGGAAATCATCAACTTCGACGAGGAAGATCCAGTCAAGACGATCAAGGAGCTGAGCGGCGGCATCGGCGTGGATCGGGCAATCGATGCCGTCGGCGTCGATGCCGAGTGCCCCCACCACGGCCCCGCGGCCGCAGATGCGCAGAAGAACCGCCAGGCCTTCCAGCAGGAAGTCCAGCAGGTGGCGCCAAAACAGCGGCCGTCCGGCGATAACTGGCACCCGGGCCAAGCGCCCTCGCAAGCACAGCAATGGGCGATCCAGGCACTGGCGAAAGCCGGCACGCTCTCGATCATCGGCGTCTACCCGCCGAGCGACACCTCGTTCCCCATCGGCATGGCGATGAACAAGAACCTCACCATCAGGATGGGCAACTGCAACCATCGCAAGTACATTCCGCACCTGATCGAACTGGTGCGTACCGGCGCCTTCGACCCGACCGGCATCGTGACACAGCAGGAACCCCTCACCTCGGTGATCGACGCCTACAAGGCATTCGATACGCGGCAGCCGGGGTGGATGAAGGTGGAGCTGAAACCGCAAGCCGGCACTGCGGCTCCCTGACAGACGCGTGCCATGGCCAAGCCGCGCAAGGGGCAATATGGGGGGATGCTTTCCCGCGACGAGTTCCGGCTTCGCTTCTACGGATCGTTCAGCCATCCGGAGTTTGAAACCATCAGCGGCGCCCTCGCCCAAGTCGAGGCGGTTGCCTGGGACGTGTATACCAACACGAAGAAAACCGCGCACACGATCAAGGCCGGCAGCGAATTCGCCGATCCCTCGTACGACCTGTCCCTCGAATGGAAGCACACGCGCGACCGCCTGGTCGCGGCCGAAGCGCAGCAAAAGAACCCGGACGCACCGTCGCGCATCCTCCTGATCTGCGGCGCGGACCGCAACGACGGAACCTGTCCCGGCGAAATGTCGAAGACCTTTCGCCTGATGCAGATTGCGCGCGAACTCCTCGATGCCGCTCCTGCCGGAGGCCGGCGACTGGAGGTGGATGTCCTCGACCTGAGCATGCTCGTCTCCGATTACGACAGGCACATCCACCCGTGCAAGGGCTGCGTCTCGACCGCGATGCCGCTCTGCCACTGGCCCTGTAGCTGCTATCCCAACCACGCGCTGCGACAGACGAACGACTGGATGGGCGAGATCTACGAAAAATGGGTCGCCGCGCACGGCATCATCATATTCACGCCGGTCTACTGGTACCAGTCGCCAAGCGCACTCAAGCTCATGATCGACCGGCTGGTATGCGCCGACGGCGGCAATCCTGACCCGACCACGACATCGGGCAAAGATCCGGAAAAGGCAAAGGCCCTCGAAGAAGCCGGCTGGTCGTATCCCAAGCATCTTGCCGGACGCGCCTACGGCCTCGTGGTCCATGGCGACGTGGCGGGGATCGAAGGGACGCGGCGGGCCTTGTCGGACTGGCTCGATTGGATGGGCTTGATCGATGCCGGAACACAGGCCAGGCTTGACCGCTACATCGGGTACTACGAATCCTACGCCAGAAGCCATGAAGCGCTGGACAGGGATAGCGCGGTCCAGGAAGAGGTCCGCAATGTTGCGCGCGCGGTTGCGCATGCGGTCGAGCTTGTGCGCGAGAATCGGCTCTGTGCGCCTGATCGTGAATTGAAACAGCCCCGACCCAAGTGACCTGCCGGGTCCTTGCGGGACATTGATAAGGATATGGCGACTGTATTGAAAGATGCTACGCCCGGCCTTAGCGGTAAGCGCCCGATGAGCAGCGGACAGTCAACGATGACGATCCACAGCAGGCTAAAGCCAACTTTTAGCCTGTCTGCAAAACCTAGACATCACCGGGTGAGAACTCGACCACTGCCTCGATTTCCACGGCAAATCCCTTGGGCAAGGAGCCAACCCCAATAGCGGAACGAGCATGCTCGCCTCGTTCGCCAAGTACCGCGACGAACAAATCAGAACAGCCATTGATCACCTCCGTGTGGGAAGTGAAGTTGGGATCGGCGTTCACCATGCCAAAGACCTTCACGATGCGTTGCACCCGTTCGAAGCTGCCAAGCGCATCTTTGATGAGCGCCAACAGGTACAGGCCGGCCTCCTGCGCATAGGCGCGCGCCTCATCAACGGTGACCTCCGCTCCAACTTTCGGCACGGGCATGCCGTCCTCGCGCAGCGGAGCTCCCTTCCCCGAGAGATAGAGCATCGAACCAGAAGTCACGTAAGCGCGGAAGGTGCCGCGTGGCTTGGTGACTGCGGGTAGCTCGAGTCCCATCGAGCGAAGGCGTTCTTCAACGGTAGGTTGCATTTGAGTTCCTCTACGTGCTGTGACAAGCGGCAGAAAAGTATTGAATTTATAACATAGCGATATACAGGAATGGTCCGCTTTGGAGAAACGGTGTGACCAGCGGCTCCAGGCCGACGCGAACTCCCTGCCCCCACCCGCATGCGCCCTATGCCGTCTGGGCGCCAGGGGTCCGCGGATAGATGGGGCAAATTCTCTGGTGCGGCAAAGGGCAATTGCATTAATTGCGGCACGCCGGTCTGACGCTCCTTGACGCGGCGCCCATTACGAGTTGAGGGTATTGAAGGAAAAGTTCCATCCTGCAGCACCGTTTATTCCGGTGCAGTACGAGTCTTGAGCGTTACCACCGGCAATAACAACCGGGACGACAGGCCCCACGCAAGTGAACGGGAAACCACCGGCTGCCGGGCAGTCCAAGCTGCTGTCGCCACAGCACTCCCTCACCCGCCAATGACACCTATCCAGGACTTGCTCCACCGCATCCAGTGGGATGGCGGGTTCGGCAACGCAAGCTTCATGATCGGATACTACGACCGGCTCGCCGCCTGCATCGTCCGGGTCCCGTTCCGCCGGGTACATCTCGCACGCGGGGAGCACTTTTCATTCGACGTCGAGGATGAGGACGGTGGAACGCACATGGTGCCATTCCACCGTGTGCGGGAAGTCTGGCGCAACGGCGAGCTGATCTGGCAGCGGAAGGTCGAGGATCGCTGAAAGTTCCCTGTCCCCGTGCGCGCTCAGGCCTGCTGCTTCAGCGACGCCATATCGATCACAAACCGGTATTTCACATCGCTCCTGAGCATGCGCTCATAAGCCTCGTTGATCTCCTGGATGCGGATCATCTCGATATCGGAGACGATGCCGTGCTCGCCGCAGAAATCGAGCATTTCCTGCGTCTCGGCAATACCGCCGATCAGCGATCCGGCGAGGCGGCGCCGCTTCATGATGAGGTTGAACACTTGCGGCGACGGGTGCGGCGAGGCCGGTGCGCCGACCAGCGTCATGGTGCCGTCGCGCTTGAGCAGCTCCATGAAGGGGTCAAGCGGATGCGGGGCCGCGACCGTGTTCAGGATGAAGTCGAAGGATTCGCGGTGCGGCGTCATTTCGCTCGCGTTCTTCGACACGACGACCTCCTTGGCGCCGAGCCGCATCGCGTCCTCGCGCTTGCCCGGCGAAGTCGTGAAGAGCACGACGTGCGCTCCCATCGCATGCGCCAGTTTGATGCCCATGTGGCCGAGGCCGCCCAGGCCGACGATCCCGACTTTATGCCCCTTCCCGACCTGCCATTGCCGCAACGGCGAATAGGTCGTGATCCCCGCGCACAGCAAGGGTGCAGCCGCTGCCGGGTCGAGGTTGGACGGAATGCGCAGCACGAACTTGTCGCGCACCACGATATTGCTGGCGTAGCCGCCGTAGGTCATGCCACCGCTGTGCATTTCCTCGCCGTTATAGGTGCCGACGAAGCCGTTTTCGCAGTATTGCTCCAGGCCCTCGGCACAGGCACTGCAACGCTGGCAAGAGTCCACCATGCAGCCGACGCCGACCAGGTCGCCTTCCTTGAAGCGCGTAACCTGGTCGCCAACCCGCGTCACGCGGCCGATGATTTCATGCCCGGGGACAACGGGATACACGGTGTTGCCCCATTCATTTCGGGCGGTATGCAGGTCGGAGTGACAAACGCCGCAGTACAGGATGTCGATCTGGACATCGTCAGGCTGCGGGTCTCGACGCTCAAAATCCAGTTTGCTGAGCGGTTCGCGCGCGCTGGTGGCGCCGTATCCAGTCGAGGCAATCATGGTTGCGGCCTTTCAATTTACACAAGTAGTGGAATTGAGGTGGACTGCCGCATGCATCCCGAGTTCCGGGTGGATAAAGGCACGATAAAGGCACGAGTCCTTGTTTCAGCGCATCGCATCCGCCTGCCTGGCAACCTCCTCGCGCAGCCGCTCCTCCTGCTCGCGCAGCTCCGGCGTGAATGCTTCACCGAAATCCTCGGCCTCGAAGATTTGACGGATCTCGATCTCCGAATCGGTCAGCATCGGGTTCGGGCAACGCTTCACCCAGTCGATCGCCTCCTGTAGCGACGCGCATTTCCAGATCCAGAAGCCGGCGACCAGCTCCTTGGTTTCGGCAAACGGTCCGTCGATCACTGTGCGGTCCTTGCCCGAGAAGCGCACACGGGCGCCTTTCGAGCTGGGGTGCAAGCCTTCACCGGCCTGCATAATGCCGGCTTTTACCAGTTCTTCGTTGTAACGCCCCATATCAGCAAGCAGTTGTTCGCTGGGCATCACACCTGCTTCGCTGTCCTGGGTGGCTTTGACAATGATCATGAATCGCATGTTGGTCTCCTTCGGTTGGTTTGGGAACATTCGCGCTACATCCTCACGACGAACGAGACGGCGCGAAATCGACATGTGCATCGCAAAAATTATAATGGCCTGATTGCAAACTCCCCGGATCGGGATCAGAAACCATGCACGGCCGCTTGTCCAGCCCTGTATCGGGCCCCGCTCGAAAGCAAGAATGCGCGTAGCAAGCGAGCAAGCCAAAGCGCCGGATTTCGTCCACAATGAGGCCGGTTTGGCTTTGCGAACACGTTCATTCCTGCTTGAATACGCCACAACCGCTTGCGTCAACGAGGACACATGCAATCCACGCCCCCATTCACCGACAACAAGCCACTGGGCAGCGGCACGATTGTGCTGCTGGCTGCACTGTACTGTGCACAGGGCCTGCCTTCGGGCCTGATCGCGCACTCGCTGCCGGTCCTGATGCGCCAGCACGGCGTCGACCTGGCGATGATCGGGCTGCTCAAACTGCTGGCCTTGCCTTGGATGCTCAAGGTCCTGTGGGCACCGTGGATAGACCGGATTGCGTCGGCACGATTCGGACACCACCGCGGCTGGATTCTGCCGATGCAGGGAATCGTGCTAGCCATCCTGATTGCCGTGGCCCTGCTGCCACCGGACACCTTGTTCGGGTCTTATCTGCCGGTTTTATTGGGACTGCTGCTCTGCGTGAACCTGGCGGCCGCCACGCAGGACGTGGCGACCGACGGCCTCGCCGTCCGGCTGCTGCCACAACGGTGGCGGGGCTTGGGCAACAGCCTGCAGGTCGGCGGATACAAGATCGGGATGATCGTCAGCGGCAGCCTGCTGTTGCTGGTCATCGAACCGTGGGGCTGGAAAACATCCATCGGCCTGATCGCCGCCCTCGTTGCCCTCATGGGCATACCGGTCCTGTTGTTCCCGGAGAAGCAGCGCCTGCCATATGAACCGAAGCATGCCGAGCCTGTGGGGCCGCGCCTGTTATGGCGGCACTATCGCGGTTTCCTCGCCCGCCCCGGCATGGGTGCCTGGATGTTGGTGGTCCTGACGTTCAAGATCGGTGATTCGCTCGGATCGCCGATGATCAAGCCCTTGCTGGTGGATCATGGATGGACATCGGCGGCGCTGGGGCAGCTCACGCTCATCAGCAGCGTCGCGGGTATCGCGGGTGCCTTCCTTGGCGGATTGGCGTACGCGCGCCTGGGAGCATTTCGCTCGCTCATCCTTTTCGGCCTGCTGCAAGCGCTCGGGATTGGCGCCATGGCTTGGCTCGCGCTCACCAGCGCCGATTTCAACGCTGTCTACGGCATTGCCCTGTTGGAGCAGATCGCAGATGGCATGTCCACCGTTGCGCTATTTGCGGTGATGATGGATCAGTGCCGTGCAGAGCATGAGGGAGCGGATTTCACCATCCAGGCCTGCGCGCAGGTTGTGCTGGCAGGCGTCGTCGGCTCTCTCAGCGGCTTGTCAGCGAAATGGTTTGGGTATGAGGGGCATTTCCTGCTGGCAGGGCTGCTTGGTGTCCTGGCACTGGGGCTTGTCATCCGTTACAGCGCGATACAGGTTGCCAGTGCCTTGGCGGCCTCGTCCGCCTCGACATGAAGAAGTCGGCAACGGCCAGTTGCGCTTCGTTACGGCAGCAATACTCCAGCCTCCCCCTCGAAACTCCGCCTCGTTCAGTTCTTCGCCTTACCGATCTGCCCGTATTTCATGACCCGTTAGGTCTGTATAACCTGGCTCAGTTAACAAAATGGTATATATTTTCAAAGACTTAGCCAATTCATATTCCAAGTTAGACGGACAGCGGGCCTGGTTAATCAGACAGTCGTTGTCCATATAAATAAGTTAGCCGCTGCGAGGCACTCGTCGATAAACGACTGTCCAGCGGACCGCCCAACTCGGAGTAGACTCGCATGGGACTTCTGACCTTCTGCCTTAACGTCACCCTGGACGGCTGCGTCGACCACCAGGAGGGAATCGCCGACGACGAGACTCACACCTTCTTCACCCGCCTCATGGACGAGGGCGGGGCGATGCTGTGGGGCCGCGTCACCTACGAGATGATGGAGAGTTATTGGCCGGCGGTCGCCTGCGGCGATGTGGAGGCGCCGGCGGCGATGCGCGAGTGGGCGGTCAAGCTGGAGGCCAAGCCGAAGTACGTGGTGTCGTCGACGCGAACCGACTTCCCGTGGACCAACAGCCACCACATCGCCGGCGACTTGCGCACGAGCGTGCGGAAGCTCAAGGACGCGACCCCGACCGGCGTGCTCCTCGGTAGCGACAAGCTCGCGACCGAGCTGGACCGGCTGGATCTGATCGACGAGTACAAGTTCCTCGTCCACCCCAGGATCGCCGGTCACGGCCCAACCCTGTACCAGGGCGGGCTGCCCAGCACGCGACGGCTCGAGATGGTCTCGGCGACGCCGCTCTGCAACGGCGCGGTCGCTATGCACTACCGGCGCGCACGCGGCTAACAATCCATTCAAACCGACGCCGCTTCGCGGCACGGCTTAATTCAGGCGTTAGAACATAACCATGCCCTGCCGTACAAACCACTTCCACGCCACATTCACCACCGTCCGGCATATCTTGGCAAGCATTGCGATTGCGGTTGTTTCTACGGCGGCCCCGCAAATCCATGCCCAAACGCCCAGCATGGGCTTCACTCAATTGCCACAGCCAGATGGTGGAAAGGTGACAGTCTTCTACCCCTCCACCGGCGTCGAGACGGAGGTCAAACAAGGGCCATTCAGCTTGTCTTGGGCATCCAATGGCCCGCCCGTCAAAGGCAACAGTCACCTGATTGTGATTTCCCATGGCTCCGGCGGCTCGCCCTGGGTACATACCGACTTGGCCCGTACCCTGGTTCAGCGCGGTTTTACGGTTGCGTTACCCCAGCATCATGGAGACAACTACCAGGATCCGGCGGAGCCAGGTCCACCAAGTTGGCGGAAGCGGCCGCAAGAGGTTTCAAAAGCAATTGATATCGTTGCAGGATACGCACCGCTCGCCGTTCATCTGTCTTTCGATTCAATCGGTGTATTCGGCGGTTCTGCCGGAGGCCATACGGCCCTGTCGCTAGCCGGGGGCGAATGGTCGGACTGGCGCTTCAGAGACCACTGCGAGAAGAACATCGAATACGATTTCTCCTCGTGCGTCGGTTTCACAACCCTGCTACACGGGAATTGGCTCGATGGATTGAAGATCTGGATCGCCAAACGCATCATTGCCTCGCGTTTTTCCAATGAAACTGTGCACCGGGATTTTGACCCTCGCATCAAGGCCGCTGTCGCCATGGTGCCATTTGCGGCTGATTTTGCTCCGGAATCACTCGCGCAACCCAAAACCGCACTGGGCCTTGTCGTCGCAGCGAAAGACGTCAACCAGATACCACGCTTTCACGCCGAGGCAATTCTCAACGCATGCAGACCGAACTGCGAAGTTGTCATGAACCTGCCGGAAGGCAGCCATGGAGCGATGCTTTCGCCCTTGCCTCCCCTGGCGCCAGGTAGCATCGGCAGTTATTTATTGAGTGATCCGCCGTCGTTTGATCGTGCCCGGACGATTCCGGAACTGAATTCGCGCATCGCCGACTTCTTCATTCGGCATTTGCTGGCGAGGGAAGAAACACCGGAAAAGGCTCCAACACAACACCAATGAATAAATACCGCATCGGAATCGTTGGCGCCGGCACCGCAGGTCTGGCAACAGCCATAGCGTTCGCCAGAAGTGGCCATGCGGTCGAAGTCTTCGAGAAGCACCCGTCGCTGGCCACCCTCGGCGCCGGCGTCCTGATCCAGCCCCAGGGAGTCGCCGCGCTGGCCGACCTGGGCGTGGGCCGGGAATTCGAATCGATCAGCGTCCCGATCGACCGCCTCGTCGGCATCTGCCATCGCGGATGGAAGCTGGTGGACATTCCCTACTCCGACCTGCAGGCGCGGGCGGTCAGCCGGTCGGCGCTGGGCGGCGTCCTCAAGCGAGCCTGCGACTCTCTCGGTGTACGCATCCATTTTTCTTCGCCGGTAGAACGGGTCGGCGCCGTCGACGACCAAGGGGTACTTTGGGTCGACGGTTCGCCATGTCTATTCGACGTGATCGTCATTGCTAACGGCGCTTCCTCCTGCCTGCCCGCGGATAGCGGATTGGCGGTGCGCTCGGCCTTGTATCAATGGGGTGCCTTGTGGTCCCTCATCGACTTGGATTCCTGGCCGGATGAGAAGATTCTGGGGCAACGCTTCCGAGGCACGCGGCAGATGTACGGGATCATGCCGACCGAGCGCGTGGGCGGCAAACTGCGTGTTTCGTTCTTCTGGAGCCTTCCGCGCAACGGGTTCGAACAATGGCGCGAGACGCCAATCGATGTCTGGAAGAAGGAACTGCTCGACCTGTGGCCCGAATCGGCACCCGTAGTGGAACAGATCCGCACACACGACCAGTTTGCGTTTGCCAGCTATTACCACGCCCGCCCTAAACGCTTGGCCGAGCCTCCTGTATGCATCGTGGGCGACGCAGCGCATGCGATGAGCCCGCAACTTGGTTTGGGCAGTACGCTGGCCGTCCAGGATGCCTTGGCATTAGCTTCCAGGGTCGATGAATTCGGTCCGGTGGACGGTTTGCTCCGGTATTCCGCCGGCCGCCTGTTTGCCGTGCGCGCCTATCAATTCCTCAGCAAAGCGCTGACGCCATGCTTTCAGGCGGATGGGAATGGATTATTGCGAGACCTCGTTTTTGCCGGTGCGCTTTGGTTGCCTGGTACGCGTTACCTGATGCACAGGAGCATTGCCGCGCCGCGCAGATGCGCGAGACGGGCATGGTCTGAAGCCATATAGGTGCTACGGCGTATCAAAACAAGGTTTGTTGCCGGCTGGTCAGCGCCGTAAAGTCGTCGTCCAGGAATGGCAGGATGGCGTCCGCCACCGGTTGCAGCTGGCGCGTCAGATAGTGTTCGTAATCGATAGGCGATCGTCGGGTTTCCAATGGTTCCGGGCCGGCAACGGTCATCACGTAGCTGATCCAGCCGCCGTTCTGATATTGCAAGGGACGTCCTTGTTGCCGGTTGTAGTCGTCGGCAATCCGCGCTGCCCGCGCATGGGGCGGGACATTGCGCTGGTAGTCGGCCAGCGGCCGGCGTAGCCGCTTGCGGTATACCAGCAACGCTTCGAATTCGCCGCCGAGGGTACGGTCGACATAGTCGCGCACATAGTCCCGGTAGGCCTCGCCCTTGAAGATGCGCTGATACAGCCCTTGCTGGAACTTCTGCGCCAGCGGCGTCCAGTCGGTGCGCACCGACTCCAGTCCTCGGAAAATCATTTCCTCGCTGCCGCCCGGCTTGAGTACCAGTCCGGCGTAGCGCTTCTTGCTGCCCTCGTCGGAACCGCGGATGGTCGGCATCAGGAAGCGGCGGTAATGCGTGTCGAACTCGAGTTCAAGCGCGCTCTCGAGGCCGAATTCCTCCCGCAAATGCTGCTGCCACCACTGGTTGACATGGCTGACCAGTGCATTGCCGATCTCGAGCGCCTGCTCTTCCGTGTGCCCGTGCTTCAGCCAGACAAAGGTGGAGTCGGTGTCGCCGTAGATCACCTGATAACCCTGTCCTTCGATCAGCTGGCGCGTGCGCTGCATGATCTCGTGGCCGCGCAGCGTGATCGAGGATGCCAGGCGTGGATCGAAGAAGCGGCAGCCGCTGGATCCGAGCACCCCGTAGAAGGCGTTCATGATGATCTTCAATGCCTGCGACAGCGGCTGGTTACCCTCGCGCTTGGCCGCTTCGCGGCCCTGCCATACCTGGGTGACGATGGCTGGCAGGCAGTGCTTGTCGCGGGAAAAACGCGCCCCGCGAAACCCGGGCACCGTCGCGTCTTTGTCGGAATTGCCGGTACCTTCTACCAATCCGACTGGGTCGATCAGGAAAGTGCGGATGATCGAGGGATAAAGGCTTTTGTAATCGAGCACCAGCACCGAGTCGTACAGCCCGGAGCGAGAATCCATCACGAAGCCGCCCGGACTATTCTCACCCTCCACGTCGCCGAGGTTGGGCGCGACGTAACCCTGACGGTGCATCATCGGCATGTACAGGTGCTCGAATGCCGCCACCGAGCCGCCGCTGCGGTCAGCGGCCAGGCCGGTCACACTCGCTCGCTCCAGCAGAAAGGCCATCAGGTCGGTCTTCGCGAAGATGCGTGTCACCAGCTCGCAGTCCTTCAGGTTGTAGTGCGCCAGCGCGGGCTTGTCTTCGACGAAGCGCCGGTCGATTTCCGCCATCCGGTCGTAGGGATTATCGATGGACTTGCCCTCGCCCAGCAAGCTCTGCGCCACATGCTCCAGACTGAATGAGGGAAAATTCCAGGTCGCCGATTTGAGCGCCTCGATGCCGTCGATGATCAGGCGGCCGGCAGCGGCCGCGAAGAAGTGCTCGTGCCTGCTATGCTCGCGCCATTCCATCGCACTGCCGCCGCGCCCCAGGCGCAAGGGCACGCGGAAGCGGTCCGCGTGCTGCTGCAGCACACGCAGGTCGAACTGCACGAGGTTCCAGCCGATGATGGCGTCGGGATCGTGCCGCTCCATCCATCCGTTCAGCTCTTCCAGCATCTGTGCACGGCTGTCGCAGTATTCCAGGTCGAAGTCGAGCGATTCGCCGCCGCCATTCGCGGGCCCCAGCATGTACACCTGCCGCTGGCCGCAGCCCTCCAGCGCGATCGAGTACAAGTCGCCGTGCGGGCTGGTTTCGATGTCCAGCGAAACCAGTCGCAGGTGCGGACGGTAGCCCGGCGCAGGTTTCAGCTGGCCGTCGAGCAGCAGGCCTTCCCCCGCGGATCCGGGCTGTCCGCTGAACAACACCGGCGCGGTGATGAAGCGCTCCATCAGGTAACGCTCCGGCGGGCGCACATCAGCTTCGTAGACGTCGATGCCGTTGTCGCGCAAGCGTTTTTCCAGCTTCAGCAAATGACGGTACTGCCGGCAATACAAGCCCAGCACAGGGCGGCGGTGGAAATCGTTCAGTTCGAGCAGGCGCAACTCGCAGCCGCGTTCGCCGCGCAACACTGCTTCCGCCTGCTCGCGCTGCTCGGCGGGAATGAAGGCCACCGATGGCTGCGGCGGCAAACGGAGATGGCGCGGGCCGTCATCGGTCGCCAGCCAGAAGTCGACTTCCGTGCCGGCAGCCGCGTCGCGCCAGTGGCGGGTCAGGAGGAAACCTCGGCTTGATTGAACCAAAGTACTACCTTTATGGGAATGGAGGCAATGCGCGTTGCCCTTGCATATTAATGCAAACGATTGCCTCGAGCAGCGCCGGCTCTTGCGACAGATGCCCAAGCGAAAACGTCCCTTATAATCGACGGCACGCGCGTTAGCAATGCGCCCGGTGGTCATCCAGGCGCATCAGCTTTCATCCATGGCTAACGGCAATCGTGGAAGGTGCAAATTGCAAGATAAAAACGACAAGCTCAAGCCGGTTCCCAACAAGAAACCCCGCCGCCTTCTGACGCGAGACGACTGGATCGATGCCGCGACCGAGATCCTGGTCAGCAAAAGCGTCGATGCGATTCACCCCGCCACGTTGGCCAAGGAACTCGGCATCACGATCGGCAGTTTTTACTACCACTTCAAGGACCGCAACGACCTGCTGGTCAGCGTCCTTAACAAGTGGCATGAGAACACAACGGCGCAGGTGGTGCGTTCCTATGGTGACCTGCCGATCGACCAGGCCGTCAACGAAATCCTGTCCCTGCCCTTCCATGGATTGACGGCCCGCCGCGCGGCGATGGTGGAGTTTGCGATACGCGCCTGGGCACGCCGGGACGAGATGGCGCGCCAGGCGGTAAAAGAGGTGGATGAACAGCGAATCGCCTACTACACGGCTGCCTTGCAGAAGCTCGGCTTCAGCAAGGCAGAGGCATCCAACAGGGCCTTCCTTGTGTACAGCTTTCAGCTTTCCCAGGCAATATTATGGGAAGTCAATGATGACAAGGCACGCAAGAGACAACTGGCTTTCGCGAAAAAGCTCTTCCTCGCCCCCATTACGGACGCGTAGCGGATTGGGCCGTTGGCAGCATCAGGCGCCCATCAACCCTTGCCCGCAAACGCGGATCGTGTCGCCGCTGATCCCGAACGCACCCGGCGTGCACAGGAAGGCAATCAGCTCGGCCGCGTCGCGCGGCTTCCCGCCCTGCATCACTGAATTCAGCCGGCGCCCCACCTCGCGCGGGATGAAGGGCATTTCGTCGGTCATCGGCGTTTCGATGAATCCCGGCGCGACGGCGTTGATGCAGATACCGCGCGATCCCACTTCCGGTGCCCGTGCGGCCACATAGCCGATGAGCGCGGCCTTGGATGCCGCGTAATTGGTCTGGCCGACATTGCCGGAAATGCCGCTGATCGAGGACAGGCAGACGATACGTGCGTCGTCGCGCAAGACCTTGGCGGCGAGGAAATGGTCGTCGATCGCAGCGATGGCGGCAAAGTTGATGTTCACCACCATGTCCCAGTAATGCTCCTTCATGTTCGCCAGCGTCCGGTCGCGCGTGATCCCGGCGTTGTGCACGAGGATGTCCAGTCCGTCGAACTTGTCCCGGAAGAATTCGGCCAGCCGTGCCGGCGCATCGGGGGACGAGATGTCCATCATCAACGGGATCGCGCCAATCCGGGTGCAGGTGTCGTGCAATGCGTCCGCGGCGGACGGGACGTCCAGGCACACAACACACGCACCTTCCTGCACCAGCCGCTCCGCCGTCGCCATGCCGATGCCGCGTGCGCCGCCGGTGACCAACGCAACTTTGCCCGTCAACGCCTTTGAGTAAGGCAAGGCTTCCGGCCTGGCTACCCGGGATGTGACATGGAAGGACTGCCCCGACACATAAGTCGCCTGCGTGCCGCAGAAGAAGCGGACTACACCCTCAAGCCGGTCGACGGCGTCGCGCGCGGCATACGCGAGATTGACGGAAATGCCCTTCTTGCCAAGCTCCTTTCCGACTGAACGGCTGAATCCCTCGATGCCTCTTGCGACCGCGGCGGCGACAGCGTTGCCTGCGTCTTCAGACGTTGCCGCAACGATCAGTACGCGTCCGTTGCGCGACATCCTGCGCATCACCGGGTGGAAGGTGTCGTATAGCGCGCGGTAATCGGCGGGCAAGCGGCAGCCGGTCGCATCCATGACCACGATGTCGGCATGCCGGCCGTCCGCGCCCTCAAGCGAGCTCAACACCTCGGCGCCGGCGCTCCTCAATGCGGCGGAAAGGCTTTCGGCTGCGTAGCCGTTGCTTGTACGCCCGAGCAGCGCGATCTTGCCGCTGAACGGCCGCGCTTCGTAGCCGCCTTCGGCGCGCGCAAGCTGCACGGGGTTGGGCAAGCCGAGCGCCTTGACGATCGGTGCGGTGGCCCGGTTGCGGTTCAGCTTCATTAACAGGTCAGACATGATGCTCCTACCTCTCCATGATTGCCGTGACGCCCTGGCCGCCGGCCGCGCAGATCGAAATGAGGCCGCGTCCGCCGCCGGCCTGGTCGAGGATCTTGGCCAGCGTGGCGACGATGCGCCCTCCGGTAGCGGCAAACGGGTGCCCGGTCGCAATCGAGCTGCCCTTGACGTTTAGCTTGTTGCGGTCGATGCTGCCGAGCGGCTTGTCGAGGCCAAGCTTGCTGCGGCAAAACTCGGCCGACTCCCAGGCGGCCATCGTGCATAAGACCACCGATGCAAATGCTTCGTGGATCTCGTAAAAGTCGAAATCCTGCAGCGACAACCCGCGCTTTTGCAGCATGCGGGGAATCGCGTACGCGCCCGCCATCAGCAATCCCTCGCGCTCGTCGATGAAATCCACCGCCGCCACTTCGCCTGCGGTCAGGTAGGCGAGGATGGGCAAGCCTTTCTTCTTCGCCCAGTCTTCGGACGCTAGCAGGACGGCAGACGCGCCATCCGTCAGCGGCGAGGAATTGGCCGCGGTGATCGTGCCGTCCTTGCGGTCGAAAGCGGGACTCAGCTTGCCCATTTTCTCGAGCGAGGAATCGGGGCGGAGATTGTTGTCGCGCACCAGCCCATGGTAAGGCATGACGAGGTCATCGAAAAATCCTTCGTCGTAGGCCTTGGCCAGATTCTGGTGGCTGGCCAGCGCCAGCTTGTCCTGGTCCTCACGGCTGATGCCGTACCGGTGCGCGGTGATTTGCGCATGCTGCCCCATCGATTTGCCAGTCCTGGGCTCCGCATTCATGGGCAGCTCAGGTATCAGGTTGGCCGGATTGGCCAAGCCGAGCGCGGCCTTCAGCTTTTCGCCGTTCGAGCGCGCCGCATTCACCTTCATCAGGGTCCGCTGCATGCCGCGGCTCACCGCTACCGGCGCGTCCGACGTGGTATCGGTGCCGCATGCAATGCCCGCCTCGATCTGCCCGAGCGCGATCTTGTTTGCCACCAGGATCGCCGCTTCCAGACCGGTGCCGCACGCCTGCTGGATGTCGTAGGCCGGTGTATTGGGATGCAGGCCGCTGCCCAGTACCGACTCGCGCACCAGGTTCCAGTCGCGCGCGTGCTTCATGACAGCGCCGCCCGCTACTTCACCGAGCAATTCGCCCTGCAGGTTGCACTTCTGTACGAGGCCGCGCAGTGTGTCGGTCAACATGGCCTGGTTGCCGAGTTCAAAGTACGCGGTATTCGAACGCGCGAACGGGATGCGGTTTGCGGCGACAACCGCGACGCGACGGGGGTTACCGTAGTGCATGGTCTCTCACCTCTTCAACATAGACACCACTATCCTAACATAGTACCCACTATGTTCAAGTATTGTTGGCACGCATTCACGTGCGACGGTCTTATAATCCGCCGGCGGGCATACTGGGCCATGGAATTGAGAAGTTGCTTCGCGCCAATCCGAAGCAGTGCTTGGGCGACGACTCGATGCGGATGAAAAGTTTTATCGAAACCGGTACCGTGCCGCATGGTGCCGCCAAACCGGTCGGTACCGCGTGCTACGGGGTATCTTGAAGAATGCCTGCGGTTCAGCGGTCAATCCGCTGATTCGGCTGAGGCTCCCACTCTGCTGCTTCGGTCTTCGCCGCGATGAGTTCCCGCTCCGAAAGCCGCGCTTCGACAGCGCGGCGATGGCGGGCTGCCCGCTGCAGTCCGGCCGCTTCGGCGAGGTTCAGCCATTGCCAGGCCTTCACCGGATCGGCCGGCGTGCCCTGTCCGTAGGCGAGCATCAGCCCAAGGTTGAATTGCGCGCGCGCGTTTCCCTGTGCGGCGGCCTTGCCGTACCAGTGGAAAGCCGTTTCGTCGTTCTTTTCGATATCGACACCGCAATCGTAGTAGACACCGAGGCGGAGCTGGGCTTCCGCCACTCCCTGGTGTGCGGCCTGCTCATAGAAGCCCAGCGCCTCCCGTGTGTCCCGCTCGACGCCGTCCCCCGCATCGAGGATTCGTGCCAGCTGAAGCAGCGCATCCACATGGCCGTGCTCGGCCGCCTTGCGGTACCAGGTCAAGGCCTCGGCCATGTCCTTGAGCGCATGGCTGTCGCGGACCAGGATTTGCGCCAGGCTGTACTGGGCCCTCACATGCCCTTGTTCGGCTGCCTTGCGATACCACCTGGCGGCAACGCCCAGGTTCTGGCCGACGCCTTTGCCTGTTTCATACAGGTTTGCCAGGTTGTACTGGGCGGCCGCATAGCCGAGCGCCGCCGCCTTTGCATACCAACCGGCGGCCTGCACATGATTCTGCGGTACGCCCTTGCCTGTACTGTACAAAATGCCGAGGTTGTTCTGTCCGGCGGCATCGCCCTGCGCGGCGGCGCGCGCGAACAGGTCCATCGCCTTGCGGTAGTCGCGCGGCGCATCGGCGCCGTTCGCGTAGATCAGGCCGAGGTTGTTTTGCGCACCGGCGTGGCCGCCGTTGGCGGCTTGTTCGAACCAGGCGAAGGCCTCCCGTTTCTCTTCGGCGCTTGCGCCCTTGCGTCCGTATAGCTGCACGCCCAGGTTGTACTGGGCCTTGACATGTCCTTGTGCGGCAGCCTTGCGGTACCAGGCTGCCGCCTTGCCGGGATCCTGCCCGACACCCTGCCCGTTGGCATGCCGGGCGCCAAGATGGAATTGCGCTTCTGCATGGCCCTGCTCGGCAGCCTTCTCCAGCCATGCAAGGCCGTGCTGCTCGTCGCGCGTCACGCCGCGTCCGACCAGATACATGAGCGCGAGCGCGAACTGCGCCTCAGGCGTGCCGCTCTGCGCCGATGCCTCAACCCGGTCTGCGGTTGCCGCGGGGTGCATCATCCCGCTCCGATCCTGCGCGCAGAAGCCTGCTCATGCAGAAGTCCGCTGAACTGCTCCAGCCTGAGCGGCCTGTGGTAGAGAAAGCCCTGCATGATCCGGCATCCGGCCTGCTTGAGATAACGTGCCTGCAGTTCCGATTCCACGCCTTCCGCTATCAGGTCCATCTTCAGGCCGCGCGCAATGGCGATGACGGCGAGCACCACGGGGAAATGGCCGTCGTCATGGCCGATCTCGCGGACGAAGGTCTGGTCGATCTTGAGGGTGTCGACAGGGAAGCGCTGCAGGTAGGCCAGCGACGAATAGCCGGTGCCAAAATCATCGATCGCGATACGCACGCCGAGGCTGCTCAGCGCTTTCAGATGCTTGGCGGCGGTTTCGGGATCGCGGATACACACGTTTTCGGTGATCTCGACTTCCAGCAGGGTTGCCGGTATCCGATGCGCATCGAGCGCGGTCGTCAACGTGCTGAAGAAGTTGTCCCGCATCAGGCAGGTCGGCGACAGGTTGATCGACACCCGCACGATTTCCTTACCTTCATCCTGCAGGCGCCGGATGTCACCGCACACCCTGTCCACCAACCAGTCGCTGAACGGCACCATCAGGCCGACCTCCTCGGCCAGCGGCAGGAACTCGCCCGCGGCGAGCACGCCGCGCTGGGGATGATTCCAGCGCATGACCGCCTCCGCGCCGACCACCGCACCGGTTTTGGCGTCGACCTGCGGCTGGTAATACATTTCGAGCTCGCCCGCCTTGAAGCCGCGCCGCAGATCCTGTTCCAGCAGGACCTTGTCGTGCGCGGCGTCGAGCTGCGAACGGTCGTAGAAGCCGAAGCCGTTCTTGCCTTCCCCCTTGACCTTGTACATCGCCATGTCCGCATGGCGGATCAGGTCGTCGATCTTCTCACCGTCTTCGGGGAAGACCGCAATGCCGATGCTGGCCGAGACGTGCAGCGTCGTGTCGTCGAGCACGAAGGGTACCGCCAGCACCTGCAGGAATTTTTCTGCGACTGTGGCGGCGGCTGCGCGGTCGCGCAGCTCCGGCATGAGCACCACGAATTCATCGCCACCGAGGCGTGCCAGGGTATCTCCCTTGCGGATGCAGCTCTTCAGGCGGGCGGCAACCTGCCGCAGGAGTTCGTCGCCCTTCAGGTGGCCGAGCGAATCGTTTACCGTCTTGAAACGGTCCAAGTCGATGAACATCAGACCGAGCTGTTCTTCCTTGCGCAGGGCCTGAACGATAGCCAGTTCCAGACGGTCGCGGAACAGCGCCCGGTTCGGCAGGTCGGTGAGGATGTCGTGGTAGGCCTGGTAGGCGATGACTTCTTCGCTGCGGCGCTTCTCGGTGACATCGCGCGCGATGCCGTAGGTGCCGGTGTACTCGGTCGCGCCCTCCTTGCCGTTGTTCAGGTACATGCCGACGGAGTTGAACGAGATGGTGCGCAGCGCCGTTTCGAAGGTGCGCGCCTTCATCGGGTCGGCGCACTTCAGGCGCAATTCCACGTTGCGCGTGGCGCGCTCGCCGACACGGCGTTCGTTGAAGACATAACGTGCTCGCTCGAGGTCGTCATCGTGCACGATGGTGGTATAGGAGGCACCGATCAGCTGGCTGCGGTCGAAGCCGAGCAGCTCGGTCACGCGGCGGTTGATGTAGGTGAACCGGCCCTCCGGGTCGAGGGTGTAGATGATGTCGGGGGAACTGTCGACGAGAAAGCGGTACAGCTTCTCCGAGCACTCGAGCCGCCAGGCGAAGTTGCGGTTTTCGGCCTCCAGCCGGCGCCGTTCGAGCGCGTTGCGCACGAGGCTGAACAGCTCGTCGTGCCGGTAGGGCTTGCGCAGGTAGCCGTAGGCGCGGCGGTTGATTGCGCCGATCGCCGCCTCGATCCCGCTGTCCCCGCTGAGCACGATGACGTCGGTGTCGATGCCGCGCTCGTTGATGAAGTCCATGACGTCATGGCCGCTCACGCCCGGCATGCGCAGGTCGAGCAGCACGAGGTCGTAATGCAAGCGGTTGAGCATGGCGATCGCCTCGTGCCCGCCGCTGGCAGTCGTCAGGTCGTAGCCGTGGCCGTCGAGCAAGGCGGCCAGGCTAGACAGCAGGCGCGGCTCATCGTCCACCAGCAGCAGGCGTGGCGTGGCGGGCGCGATGGACGGCGTGTCGTCAGGGCCGGCAAAATCGGGATCAAAAAGCGGTGCCTTCTGTACATTCATCCGTGTTCTCCAGATTCAGGCTGGGCATGGAATGGCGCAGGGCGCAGGAGGATGTCGAACACCGTGCCGGCATTGCTGCTGCGGCAGCTGATCCGCCCGCCTGCCTTGGTCACGAGGTCGTGCACGATCGAGAGTCCGAGACCGCGATTGGGTCCGTCCTTGTTGCTGGCGACCGGTGCGAACAGGCTGGACCTCAATGCGTCCGGGATTCCCGGGCCGGTGTCGGCCACGCTGATGGCGATCCAGTGACGGCCGTCTCGCGGCACCAGTCCGGCGTTGCGCAGGTCGATCCGTCCGCCGTTGGCCATGGCCTCGTTGGCGTTCTTCACCAGGTTGACCAGGACCTGGCTGAGGACACGCGGATCGATGGCGGCGCGGACCGGCTCTCGCGAAGCGTGATGCGCGATGCGCACTTCCGGATGCAGCGAACCGCTCTCCGAGAAGATACGGGCGGCGTGTGCGAGCGCGCCGTTGATGTCGGCGCTGTCGTCCAGCACTGCCTGCTGTTCCCTGGCGAAGTCGTTGACGATCTGCGCCACCCTGTCGACCTCCTCGGCCACGACCGACAATTCGTCGCCGATCGACTGCATGCTGCCCGCCTTGCGGTCCAGCAGGGCGAGATAGTTCTTGATGATCGACAGCGGATTGTTGACTTCATGCGCGACGCGCCGCGCCGCGAGCTGGAATTCAGTGGCGAGGGCTGCGTCCGGCAATCCCGCTTCACCACCTTGCTGCAGCGCCCGGCCGAGAATGGCGCCGGACTCGCGGCCGAAGTCGCCGAGCAGATGCTGCCGTCTTTGCAGAAGCCGGGCCTGCCCCGCGCTCATCGCGCCGAGCAAGACCACGGGCTCTTCCGACAAGGGAGAGAGGCGCAGTGCGACGAGCGCGTCGGTCCTGAAATAGCGCAGCAGCTGATCCTCGACCACCGATGCGACGCGAGGCGGAATATGAAATGCGGCCGTGCCATGCAGCGCCGCCATGCCGGCGATGTTGTCTTCGTCCAGCGGCAGCGACAATCCGGACAAGCGCATGCGGCCGTCTTCCAGCGCGGCGGGGGTGAGCGTATCGCCGCCGGCCGTTCCGGTCAGCACGATCGCATCGGAGAGTCCGAACAGGATGACAGACGACTTCACGATGGCCCGCGTACATGCGTCCGCCTCCTGGAACTTGCGCAGTTCTTCTGCCGTTTTCGACACGAGGATGAGGTCGCGCATTTTCTCGTTGAGCCGGTCGCTGCCGAGGATCGATGCCTTCGACGCTGCGACGCGCGGGGCCGGCAGCGGGAGGCGCGTTTCGTCTGGCAGCTCGATGCCCAGTGAAGCAGCCAGCTGCGCAATCTGTTCCGCAAGCGCTCTCGCGTGTTCACGCGCTTCCTCCGGCGAGAAGCCGGCCATGCGCGCCACCTCGGGTGGAATGCCGTCCGGTGTGGCGGCGTGTACGGCGAAGGCATCCGCGAGCGCGGTCAGGCGCACCAGCGGATGCGCAGTCTGCAGGCGTTCCAGCGGTTCGTGGTGATACCGGATGCTGTCGGCAAGGAAGGAATCCAGTGCAAGACCTTCGATGAACATGGCGCCGGCCTCCGGATGCGTGATTTCCAGCGTGCGCTCTTCCGTTGCGCACAGCGCCTGGCCCTCTTCCGCATGAAAATTGGCCGCGTACTCGTCGGGAGCGGCAGTGACCAGCGCCAGCCGGCCGATATCATGGAGCAGGCCGGCGAGATAGGCTTCCTCGACCTGCGCGTAGCCGAGCTTTTCAGCAATGGCGCGCGCGGAGATTGCCGTAGCGATGGAATGCGCCCAGAACGAGCGAAGGTCAAGGCCGCGTGTGGCCGCGAAGCCGTTGAAGGTCTGGTAGACCGATTCGGTGAGGAGCATGGTGCGCACCATGTCGATACCGATGGTGGTCAGCGCCAGCTCGAGATTGGCCGGCACCGGACCGCGGCGATAGGCGGGGCTGGCCGCGACGCGCAACACTTTCGCGGCGAGCGCGGCATCCCTGGAAAGTAGCTCGGCGAGCGTCCCCATACCGGCATCTTCCGACTCGCAATGGCTCACGAGCTGCACCAGCACCTGCGGCAAGGCAGGCAGGGCGGCAGCCATCAGGCGGCACTGGATGTCGGGAACCGTGGTGTCCATAGCTTGAGCTTGAGCCGTATACATTGCGTTGAAAAAATGACAATGCAACTCCGGCTTCTAAATCAATGACATAACCGCACTTCTTGAGAAGGCACTTCAGGAAGCTCCTGATCATAGCATCAAATTGTTTCCAAGATGCAAATATGGCGGCGGCGTGGCGAGAAAGCCGCATTTGGGGTGGCCCGAATTGTTTCCATTTCAGCCAATCGTCACCGGAACTTCTCCCCCGCAGATGCACTCCAGCTTTAGCTATAATCTTGGCCTTCCCCGTTTGGATCCCTCCCATGTCTCTCCTCGACCACCAGCTCGAACTGCTGTCGCCCGCCAAGACCGCCGAGATCGGCCGTGAAGCCATCCTGCACGGTGCCGATGCCGTCTATATCGGCGGCCCGTCGTTCGGCGCGCGCCACAACGCCAGCAACCCGATTGAGGACATTGCTGCCCTGGTGGAATTCGCGCACCGTTACCACGCCCGCATTTTCGTGACGATGAATACCATCCTCCACGATGCCGAACTGGAAACTGCGCGCAAGCAGATCTGGCAGCTGTACGACGCCGGCGTGGATGCGCTCATCGTGCAGGACATGGGGTTGCTCGAAATGGACCTGCCGCCGATCCAATTGCACGCAAGCACGCAATGCGACATCCGCACCGCGGACAAGGCGCGCTTCCTGGGCGCGGTCGGCTTCTCCCAACTGGTACTGGCACGCGAGCTGACGCTGGAACAGATCCGAGCCGTCCGCGCGGCCACCGATACGCCGCTTGAGTATTTCATCCACGGCGCCCTGTGCGTGGCGTTTTCCGGCCAGTGCTACATCTCCCATGCCGACACCGGCCGCAGCGCCAACCGCGGCGACTGCTCGCAGGCCTGCCGCCTGCCCTACACCCTCACCGACGGTGAAGGCCGCGTGGTCGCCTATGAGAAGCACCTGCTGTCGATGAAGGACAACGACCAGAGCCGCAACCTGGAAGCGCTGATCGACGCCGGTATCCGCTCGTTCAAGATCGAGGGCCGCTACAAGGACATGGGCTATGTGAAGAACATCACCGGCCATTACCGCCAGTTGCTCGACGAGATCCTCGAGCGCCGGCCGGAATTCGTGCGCGCTTCCAGCGGACGCACGCGCCTGCAGTTCACACCGGACGTGGACAAGAACTTCCACCGCGGCCACACCGACTACTTTGCGCAAGGACGCCAGGAGGACATCGGCGCCTTCGATTCGCCCAAGTACGTGGGCGTGGAACTGGGCACGGTCAGCCGCCTGGGTGCCGACTATTTCGACCTGGTCACGAATGCGGCCATGGCCAACGGCGACGGCCTGAACTACATGCACAAGCGCGACACGGTCGGCATCCAGGCCAACCGCGCGGAAAAACTCGGCGAGGATGCGGAAGGCCAGCGCTGGCGCGTCTTCCCCAACGAGCAGCTGAGCGCCCTGCCCGGCCTGAAGCCCGGCACGGTAATCCACCGCAACCGCGACCACCAGTGGGAAGCTGCGCTGCAGAAGAAATCGGCGGAACGCAAGGTAACTCTGCACCTGACGCTCTCCGAACATACCGGCGGCCTGCGCCTGTCCCTCCTCGACGAGGACGGCATTGCCAGCACCTCCGATGCAGCCATCGCGCTGCAGCCGGCACAGCAGGCCGCGCAGGCGGAAGCGTCGCTACGAACCAGCCTCGGCAAGCTCGGCAACACGATGTTCGAGGCCGGCAGCGTGGCACTGGCCCTGTCCCAGCCCTGGTTCGTACCAGCCGCAGCCATCAACGCACTGCGCCGCGACGCGATTGCCGCCCACGAGGCCGCACGCCTGAAGGCCTGGCAGCGCCCGCAACGCAAGGCGCCCGCGGAGCCGCGCCCCGCGTATCCCGAAACGCAGCTTTCCTACCTGGCCAACGTCTACAACGAAAAGGCGCGCGCCTTCTACCACAAGCACGGCGTGCAGCTGATCGACGCAGCGTACGAAGCGCACGAGGAAGCGGGTGAAGTGTCGCTGATGATCACCAAGCATTGCCTGCGTTTCTCATTCAACCTCTGCCCCAAACAGGCCAAAGGCGTGCAAGGCGTCCAGGGCCAGGTGCGCGCCGAGCCGATGACACTGGTGAGCGGCAACGAACGCTACACCCTGCGCTTCGACTGCAAGCCGTGCGAGATGCATGTCGTCGGCGCGATGAAGCCGGGCATCCTGAACTCGCCGCCGCCCTCGGCCGTGCCGTACAGCCCGCTGGTGTTCCATCGCAAGCGGCCCGCCACAAATACCTGAACGCCACCACGAATTTCCTCATGGCATCGCCATAAATATGGGATGTGATTCCTCGTCACCCATGTTATAAAAACGCCAACTTTCTTTATGGAATCGGACGCATGAAGACCCTGTACGACGTCCTTGGCGTAAGTCGGCAAGCATCCCAAGAGCAGCTGGAACTCGCTCATAAATTTTGCCTGGATTCACTCCTCAGCGAAAAGGAGGGGGAATTCGGAGAGGATGCCATCCTCCGGGCAAAAGCGATCAAAGAAGCATATGCGGTACTCTCGTCACCTGCGAGGCGGCAAGCGTACGACGCCAAGCTCGACGCCCGCCAGCCAGTCGTCACCTATGAAGTCGTCGAATCGGGCAACTTCCCCTGGCTGAAAGTCATGTTTGCAGCGGTCCTGTTATTGGGCGGCGGCATGCTATACATGAATAAAGTACAGAACAACAAGGCGGAAGTTGAACGAGCAGCCCTGGCGGCCCAGAAGGCCAAGGCAGAAGCGGATCGCGAGGCAAAGCGTGCAGCTGCCGAAGAAGCACGGCTTGAGCAGCAAAGGCTTCAGGAAGAGCGGCTTGCGCAAGAGAGGCAGCTCCGGGAACGCGAGCAACTACGCAGAGAGGCGCAGGTAACACACGAGCGAACGCAGCGTACGGAAGCGCAACTCTCCCGTGAGCGCGAACAGGCTGAAAGAAATGCGAAGCTGGAAAGGCAACGCGAAGAACAGGCAGCAATTGCGAGAAAGCGAAATGAAATTGCAGCCATGGAACGAGCATTAAGCATTCCGATCCGAAAGCATTGAAACGAACTTCCACCCTTCCCCGTCGTCAGCAGGAACGTCGGGCAGTTCAATGAACGATGTCTGACCGAGCACAACAAAAAACCAAGGAGACCAAGGCGGACCGCCTTTCACGGTTTATCGTCGCGGTGGTGACCTGTCTCGGGGCGCTGGGACTGATCGCGCTGATGTACTTTCCTTTGCACTACCTGAAGTAGCGAACCGCCGGAAGGCCCGTTACCGGCGCCACCATGACTGGAAGAGAGGCAAGACATGGCTGACTTCGTTCTCGTACACGGTGCCTGGCAAGGCGCATGGAGCTGGAAGAAAATCCTGCCCGGCCTGTGGGCAGCCGGCCATCGCGCCTTCCCCGTCAGCTTGACCGGCACAGGAGAACGCGCGCACCAGCTACCGCCGGACATCAAGCTGCGCACGCACATCGACGATGTGGCCGCAGTCGTCGAGGCGGAAGAATTACAGAACGCGATCCTCGTCGGTCATAGCTACGGCGGCATGGTCATCACCGGGCTCGCCGGCCGGATGCCGCAGCGCATCGCACGCCTCGTCTACCTTGATGCCGTCGTCCCACAGCCCGGTGAAAGCTGGTCGAGTACGCATCCGCCGCAAGTACAGGAACAGCGTCGCCAGTCCATCGCCAGCACCGGCAGCATACTGCCTGCCGATCCTGCCATGTTCGGCCTGATCGGCGAAGATGCACAATGGGTTGCGCGCCGCCAGAGACCGCAGCCCGGCGGCGTGTATGACGATCCGCTGCATTTCGATCCCACCCGCGTCGTGGCCCTGCCTCGGACCTTCATCGACTGTACCGCGCCTGCCCTGGCGACTATTGCCGTCATGCGCGAGCGCGTACGGCAACAGCCCGGCTGGCAAGTGGTCGAGATCGCCACCGGCCATATGCCGATGGTCAGCGAACCGGAGGAATTACTGCGTCTTCTGCTGGGGATGGGTACTGTGTAGTTGCGTTGCACGTGTGCAGGGGCCGCATGCGGACCGCGCAGTAGTTTGTCAAACACCGCCCAGGGCAGAAGCGGCCATAACGTACGCCGCCGGTATTACTCAGCAGCGGCAAGCTTCGCCACATCAATGAAGGCCCGCATCTTCGGCGCAAGCGACGCGCGACGCGGGAAATACAGAAAGAATCCCTGCTCCTCGACAGCCGCCTGCGGCATGATGCAGCGCAGCTTCCCGCTGGCGATATCCGCGCGTACCAGCGGTTCGAAGATATAAGCGATGCCGACGCCGGCCAGGGCCAGCTCCCTGGCGTAGGTTGCGTCGGTGATGAGGGAAGTCCCATGCGTCCTTACCTTCGCGGCGCGCTTGCCGTCTTTGAGGTCCCATTCGTAAATGCTGCCCGAAGCGAGCAGGCGAAAGCCGATGCAATTGTGCGTCGCGAGCTCGGCAAGGGATTGCGGCGTGCCGCACTCCCGCAAGTAGGCTGGGGCAGCGACAAGGATCGCCTTGAACGGTGGCGTCAGGCGCACGGTCACCATGTCCTGCTGCACGGCATCCCCCAGGCGTATGCCTGCATCGAATCCCTCTGCGACGATGTCCACCAGCGCGTCGTTGGTCTGCACTTCGACAGTCAGTTGCGGATGAACCCGTGCCAGTCTGGCAAGGATCGGCGTCAGCGCCATCAATGCCGCCACGCGGGAAGTATTGACGCGGAGGATGCCGGTCACCGTACCCCGCTCTGCCGCCATGCCCTCGATCGCCTGGCCGATGTCGTCGAACGCCGGTCCGATCGCCGCTATCAGCCTGGCACCCGCTTCCGTCAACGAGACGCTGCGGGTCGTGCGCAGGAAAAGTGGTTCGCCGAGCCGGTCTTCCACCGCCCGGACAGCATGGCTGATGGCCGACGGGCTCATGTTCAGGGATGCGGCGGCGGCAGCAAAGCCTTGCAGCTTCGCCACGCGCAGGACAATCGGAAGATGGGAGAGAAGGTCGCGATCCATTGATGAACTATATCGCATAGTGCATTCGAAATGAACCGTCTTATCGAATTATCGAAAGTGGCGCATAGTTCACCCAAGCCGCAACACATACGACGCAATCGAACCCCACCAAACAAGGAGAACAATCATGGCAGCGAATAAACCCACCTGGTTCATCACTGGCGCATCGTCCGGTTTCGGCATGGCTTTCGCGCGTTACGCACTTGAGCAAGGTTACAACGTGGTTGCCACTGCGCGCACGCCGGCCAAACTGGAGAGCCTCGCTGACATCGCGCCGGACCGGTTGCTTGTACATGCGCTGGATGTCACCGTGCGCGGAGATGCCGAAAAAGCCGTGGAAGCGGCGGTAAAGCGTTTCAGACGCATCGACGTCCTGATCAACAATGCCGGCTATGGCATCGTCGGCGCACTGGAAGAAACGCCAGAGGAAGAGCTGCGCGCGCAGATGGAAACCAATTTCTTCGGCGCGGTGGCTGTCACCAAGGCAGTGCTGCCTGTCATGCGCAACCAGCGTTCAGGCGCGGTCGTGAATATTTCCAGCCTGGGCGGCCAGCTCTCCTTCGGCGGGTTCAGCGCCTATTCCGCATCGAAGTTTGCGCTGGAAGGCATGTCGGAAGCACTGGCGCAGGAAGTCGCCCCCTTCGGCATCAAGGTCCTGATCGTTGAACCCGGCGCCTTCCGCACCGGTTTTGCGGCGGACGCGCTCAAGCACATGCCGGTCATGGATGCCTATCGGGAAATTGTCGGCGGCACGCGGGAGTTTGCCCATGGCATGCACGGCACGCAGGAAGGCGATCCCGCCAAGGCTGCTGCAGCAATCGATACGGCGCTCCGCTCTCCGAACACGCCGCTGCGTCTCCAGCTTGGCGCCGATGCCGTTGCCGCGGTACGCGCCCATTCGGAAAACCTGCTCAAGGATCTTGCCGCGTGGGAGAACGTGGTGCTCGAGACGCGGATTGCATCGCAAGCGGCATGACGCTGCCGCGGCGAGGCGGAAGACAGGCCGGACGCGTCTGCCGTCGATAGGGAACCTGATGGATGAGCGGACCGTGCGAGGAAATTCGCACGAGTCCGCGTCCTGGCGTTAGTGCTTCCACACCCACACCGTCGTACCGCGGAGATCCACATCGGTCATCTGCACCTTTCCGAACGACGCCAGGCTGCCGCCCATGCGCATGCTATTCGCCCATACATCCATCAGCATGGCCGTCGGCATCACGATGTCCTTCGGAAAAGCCATCTGGATCACGTCCCCGCCCTTGTAGAAGCTCTCCGGCAATTGGACGCCGTACTGTTTCATGTTCGATTCGAAGGTCGACTGGTTGATGATATCGATGGCGCCGCCGACGAGACCGAAGGCGCCGAGTCCGCCGAACTTGATCGAACCGCCGTTGGGGTCAGTATCGGTAAACGTGAAGGTGCCGACGCTTGCGTTCACGAGCGACACGAACGACACGCCGCTCCGCCCCGCGACCTGGCTCAGCTCGTCGTCACCGACCGGTGTCATTCCGAATGCCGACATACTCAAGGCCGAAAGAAAAGCGGCAGCCAAGGTTTTCTTGATTGATTTCATACGGCCTCCGGATGGTGGTTTAGTGGTGACTTCCGCGTGGTACGGGCGTCTGATTGCCCGTTGAAAACATTTCTCTAGGGCTACAAAACCCATGTTAGGACATTGCCCCGAGGAAAAACAGGGTCAAAAAATTGACTTTGCAGGCCAAAAATTAACTTTGTGGGCCAGGAATGGACGGACAGACAAGAAAACGAGGGTTACTTCGGTTTTATCGCCATGACCGGATTGGACGACATAGCGGTCATTCGAAAACCGTTGCAATCTGAAGGCAGTCGGCCGGACGCGGGACTCCGGTGCTGCTCCGCGACGGCCGAAAGCGGTTGTCGATAGGCGGCTTGTTATTTCCGGGTCGTTTCACGCCATGGGAGAGCTGCACAACGCCTCGACGGTTTCAGCGGCACCTGCCTTCATGCCTGCCTCGCGCTTCAATGCGGCGAGAGCCTCCGGGCTGGATAAGGTCGGAGCGACGACGATCTCGTCGACCACATCGATTCCGACGAACCGCAACCACTGCCTCATGTACGGCTTTTGAAAATCCGTGTCGTCCGTATGCTCGCTCGCGCTCGAATAGACCAGAACTGCCCGCTTGTCTTTCAGTAAAGGACGATAGCCTTCGTCGCGCGACCACGACCAGTTCTGCCCCGGCAAGGTGACGACATCAATGAAGTGTTTCAACCGGTACGGAATTCCGAAATTCCACATCGGCAGACTGAAGAGATAGGTATCCGCGGCATTGAAGCGCCGCGAAATCGCAACGGCTCTCTCCCAAAGTTCCGCTTGCTCTGCGGTCGCATTTTGCTTGCGCAGTACGGCGAATTTGGCGCCGATCATGGTTGCGTCGAATTGCGGCAAGTCGATGTCCCACACATCGATGGTGTCGATGATGTGATCGGGATGACGTTCCCGATATGCAGACAAGAAGTCGCGTGCAGCCGCGATCGAATGCGATCCGTCTTTCAGAGGAGATGCTTCGATGTACAGTAGATTTGCCATGTCTAATACCTTTCAATTCTCAATCCAGCGCAAGCCGATGATCCCGGCGACAATCAAGGCCACGCATGCCAGGCGGGGGAGCGACGGGTTGTCGCCATAGGTGACGATGCCGAGGATCGTGACGCCGACCGCACCGATACCGGTCCATACAGCGTATGCGGTCCCGGTCGGCAAGTAACGAATGGCATGCGTGAGCAGGAAGATGCTGGCCAGCCCGGCCAGCACACCAATCAAACCGGGCAGCGGCCTCGTCCAACCCGCCGCCGACTTGAGACCTGCCGCCATCACGATTTCCATTACACCGGCGGCGACAAGTAATAACCACGACATGATCTTCTCCTTTGAGCTTGATACGGGCACAGTTTGAAGAGATACTCACTAAGAGACAAGTACGTACCTGGAGGTGCCTGTGGCAAATCGTCACTCCCGAAATTCTTCTGAAAGCAACGTGTTGAGCGCGAGCTGTCCCTCGCGTGCGGCGCTGGAACTGGTGTCGAGCAAATGGTCGCTGATGATCGTGCCCGTGCTGGCGTCAGGGCCGGTTCGCAATAATGAGTTGTTGCGCAGGATCGAGGGAATTTCTCAAAAGATGCTCACGCAGACCTTGCGTGAACTGGAGCGCAATGGGCTGGTCGAGCGGATCGATTATCAAACCGTTCCGCCCCATGTGGAATATCGCCTGACCACGTTGGGAAGCTCGTTGAGCAAAGTACTGTCCGCGGTGGATCGCTGGGCGGAGGAATATCATCCGAAGCTGTCGGAAGCACGACAGAAATTCGATAAGGCGTAGTACCGGGTATGCCACCTGACGAAAGAAAACGCAGAATTACACGCCCCCTGGACAGAGTCTTCCATCACGACCGCAATAGCGGATAAAGCACGAGCCCCGCAACTGCTGCCGCGGCAATGATGACCGGCTCCTGCAGCTTCTTGAACCGCCACAACAGCGCAACCGTGATCAGCGCAATCACAGCGGTCGGAATATCAACGATCGACCGTTTCGCAATTACGATCACCGAACCGGTAATGGCGCCGATTGCCGCGGCGGTGATACCGTCTACGAACGCAATCACCCCAGGTAGCTTGCCGTACTTCTTGAAGTACGGCGCCGGAATGACGGTGAACAGGTAGCACGGCAGGAAGGTGGCCACCGCAGCCACGGTCGCTCCCGGCAATCCGGCGACCAGGTAGCCGATGAAACCCACGGTGATCACCACCGGTCCGGGCGTGATCATCGCCACGGCAACGGCGTCAACAAACTGCTTTTCCGTCAGCCACTGGTGCTCGGTGACGGTGCCCCCATACAGGAAGGGCACGATCGCAAGGCCCGAGCCGAACACGAATGCGCCCGCCTTCGCAAAGAACAGGCCGATCTGCGTGAGCAGCGACACATCCGTCGTCCCGAACAGGCTCCCGGCCATGGGCACCTGGGTCAGCGCCACGCTGTTCAAGCCTCCCTTGCCCAGCCACTTCGGCGGCGCGCGCAGCAGCCAGACCAGCACGCCGGCGGCAATGAAAAGCCACGCGATTTCGGACTCGGTGATCACGGTGACCGCAGCCAGCAACAGGTAGATCGCCCATAGCAGCTTGTCCTTGCCGACGCTTTTCTCGGTCAGCTTTTTGGCGCTCATTGCAATGATGCCGATGACAGCGGCGCCGACGCCGTAGAACACCGCCTGCATCCATGAAATCCCGCCGAAGCGCACATACGCCCAGCCCAGCGCGACGACCATGAGGAAGGACGGGATGACGAAGGCGAGCCCGACCAGCGTCGCGCCGGTGATGCGGTAGTGCACATAACCGAGGTAGATCGCCAACTGAGCGGCAAGCGGCCCCGGCGCAAGTTGCGACAAGGCAAGACCTTCCTTGTAGTCCGCTTCGCTGACCCACTTGCGCTCTTCGACAAGGTCGCGGTGCATGTAGCCCACGAGAGCCACCGGGCCGCCGAAACCGAGCGTACCCAGGCGCAGCATGTATAGGACCATTTGCCAAAGCGTGTAAGGGGGTGTCGTGGTGGAATTGCTCATTGCGAACGCTCTTTGTTGAAGTGAAAATGAAGGGAGTCAAGTACGGAACCGATTTCCGCGAGCAGCGCATCGTCATCGGCCAGCCGGGCGCGAGCGCCGGCCATGATGGCTTCGAAACCGCTCGCCTCCGCCGGCACCGGACCGCCGACGTCGAGCGCATGGACAAGCGCACCGAGCCTGACGAGCCCCGGGTCGCTGTCGAGACCGAAGCTGGCAAGCAACACCTCGAAGGTGACCCTGTCGCCGATATGCGTGAATGCCGCGTTGTCGAAATCGAAACCGAGCGCATCCTCGGGGCATGCCGACGGGCTGTCCAGCCACAGGAAGCGTGCATGCGGATCGATAAAGCTGCGGATCAGCCAGGCACTCGCCACCCGGTCTACCCAAAGGTTGCGGCGCGTCGCCCAGGTGCGCTCCTGGTAGTCCGCAATCCGAAGCTGCGGGATCGGCCGTTCTTCGGCCTGCGGCTCATCTGCCACCAGTGCCGCCTTGACCGCGTCTTCAAAGTCATCCCAGGCGGCTTCGGCGGCAAGCGACGCCTCGTCCGGGAAGAAGTCAATGTGCCGGATCGCGTCCCGCTCCTTGCGCAGGCGCTTGAGCGTTTTGGCGGTCTCGGCCGGCGACTGGATGCCCAGCTCCTTTCTCGCCTGTGTCAGCTGACCAGCCAGGCTCGCATAGCCCTCCTTGCGGCTGAACAATGCCCGAAACGCTTCGTGATCTTCGAACGAGCGAGGGACGACATCGACAACCCATGCCTGCCCGCCCTCGGCATTAGTCTGCTCGGCAAGCTCGGTCAGAGCTTCGCTATGGTTATTGATGTCGGGCAGGAGATAAGCTCCGTCCCGGAGGGATGCGCAGCCGAGGGACTTGACGGAACGCCAGAGGCGCATGCGCAGGGTTGCGCCGGAGGTGGGGACGCTGACGATGAGGAGGTGCCAGGCGGGTTGTTGCTGTTTAGTCATGTAGAGTAGTCTACATGACGTAATATCTTTTACAAACCACCCAACAACTCCAAGCCAAGATTCCGATCGGCATCATCAACGTCTGCACTGGATCAGTTACTTGCTCACTGTCTCGTACACTCCCCTGTCGACCGGCTGCCGGCGCCACAGTGCGCAGGGAATGACCTGTCCGCATTTCATGCCCGGTTAGGTCTGCATAACCTGGCGTGGATAACAAAATGGTTTATATTTTCAAGGGCTTAGTGACTTCGTGCTCCAGGTTATACGGACAGGGGTAGCCGAGTTATACAGAAATTTTTCTATCTAAATCTAGTGTCCTGTTCCGTTAATTCGCGACATATATAAAGGCGAGGCGTAAACTCCCCCTTCGTCATAGAGAGGAGAAGCGCCATGCCGATGGGCCGCCCGAAAGCTGAATTGATGTTGAGCGCCGAGGAGCAATCGCAATT
>DASPMC010000033.1:0-31321 GCA_035627275.1 Noviherbaspirillum sp. | reverse complement strand
AGGTGGGCATTCGATTGGGCATTGCCCAGGTCGTTGATGGCAACGATCTGGATGTCTTGCTTCTTGCCGCCTTCGTAAAACGCACGAAGGACGTTGCGGCCGATGCGGCCATAGCCGTTGATTGCGACGCGAATGGTCATGGTTTTCTCCTGAACGTGTTTAAGCTAAAACCGATTTCACTTTGGCGACGACGTTCTCCATCGTGAAGCCAAAGTGCTTGAACAGCACACCCGCCGGCGCCGATTCGCCGAAGGTGTCGATACCCACTACGCCGCCTTCCAGGCCGACGTACTTGTACCAGAAATCAGTGACCCCGGCCTCGATGGCGACGCGCGGCAGGCCCTTAGTCAGGACGCTCGCCTTGTACGAAGCATCCTGGCGGTCGAACAGGTCGGTGCTCGGCATCGACACGACACGTACCGGGATACCCTGCTTGGCCAGCTCGTCGGCGGACTTCAGTGCCAGCTCGACTTCGGAACCGGTCGCGATCAGGATGGCCTTGGCACCTTCCGCATCGCGCAGCACGTAGCCGCCGCGGTTGATTGCGAGGATCTGTTCCGGCGTGCGTTCGACATACGGCAGGTTCTGGCGCGAGAAGATCAAAGTGGTCGGACCGTGACGGCGCGCAACGGCGTGTTTCCAAGCGATTGCCGATTCGACAGTGTCGCAGGGACGCCAGTTCTCCAGGTTCGGGATCAGGCGCAGGCTGGACACATGCTCGACCGACTGGTGGGTCGGACCGTCTTCGCCCAGGCCGATGGAATCGTGGGTGAACACGAAGATCGAGCGGATCTTCATCAGCGCAGCCATGCGGATCGCATTGCGGCTGTAATCCGAGAAGGTCAGGAAGGTACCGCCGAACGGGATGTAGCCACCGTGCAGCGCAACACCGTTCATGATCGCGCTCATGCCGAATTCGCGCACGCCGTAGTTGATGTGGTTGCCCGCCTTGTCGGCGCGAACAGCAACGCACTCCTTCCAGTTGGTCAGGTTGGAACCGGTCAGGTCGGCGGAGCCGCCGAGGAATTCGGGCAACGCAGGTGCCAGCGCCTGGATGGCGTTCTGGCTGGCCTTGCGGGTCGCAATGGTTTCCTTCTTTTCGACGCAGGTCTTGACGTAGGCATCGACTACGTCATTGAAGTTGCCCGGCAGTTCGCCCTTCATGCGGCGCAGCAGTTCGCCTGCTTCCTGCGGATAGCGCTCGCTGTAGGCCTTGAACAGTGCGTCCCACTCGCCTTCCAGTTTCTGACCGGAAGTCTTTGCATCCCATGCGGCGTAGACGTCGGCCGGAATTTCGAACGGTGCGTGCGGCCAGCCAATCGCTTCGCGGGTGGCGGCAATTTCCTTGTCGCCCAGCGCCGCGCCGTGCACGTCGTGGGTACCGGCCTTGTTCGGGCTGCCCTTGCCGATCACGGTCTTGCAGCAGATCAGGGTCGGCTTGTTGGATTTCTTCGCGGCTTCGATCGCTGCGTCCACGGCGGCAACATCGTGGCCATCGACGTCGCGGATCACGTTCCAGTTGTAGGCTTCGAAGCGCTTCGGGGTATCGTCGATGAACCAGCCTTCGACGTGGCCGTCGATGGAAATGCCATTGTCGTCATAAAGCGCGATCAGCTTGTTCAGGCGCAGCGCACCTGCGAACGAGCAGGCTTCATGCGAGATGCCTTCCATCAGGCAGCCGTCGCCGAGGAACACGTAGGTGTAGTGGTTGACGACGTCGAATCCCGGTTTGTTGAATTCCGCCGCCAGCAGGCGCTCGGCAAGCGCCATGCCAACTGCATTGGTAATGCCCTGGCCGAGCGGACCAGTGGTGGTTTCGACGCCCGGAGTGATATGCACTTCCGGATGGCCGGCGGTCTTGGAATGCAGTTGGCGGAAGTTCTTGATCTCTTCCATCGGCAGGTCGTAGCCGGTCAGGTGCAGCAGCGCATAGTGCAGCATGGAACCGTGACCGTTGGAGACGACGAAGCGGTCGCGATCGACCCACTGCGGGTTTGCCGGGTTGTGGCGGTAGTGCTTGGCCCACAGGGCAACGGCGATTTCCGCCATGCCCATCGGCATGCCAGGGTGGCCGGAGTTTGCCTTCTGGACGGCGTCCATCGCCAGTGCGCGGATCGCATTGGCCATCGTGCTGGTGGGGAGAGAAGAAGTCATGTCAAATCTGGTATATGGCGGGTCTTGGAGCGGGTTCCAGTTCCGCAGGGAACCGGGAGGTGCAAAGCCCGTTATTTTACCAGACTGATCCAACCGGAATTAAAATCGGGGAATTCCCTCTTGCCAACCCGCCAATGAACGTCCGCCACAAATCATGCACGCCCTTGTCGCTGCCCAGTTTGCGCGCCGCCAATATCACGTCTCGCATAGCCAATATTGAAACAGAACCGCGTCTCGGTGAGCCGCATTCCGGACGGAGTTGAGCATGCCGCGTTTCTATTGCCCAACCCCGCTTGCCATTGGCGCAGTCACGGCGCTGCCGGACGAGATCGCGCACCACATGCATGTCCTGCGCTTGGCGGTCGGCGATTCGGTCACGCTTTTCAACGGCGAAGGCGGGGAATATTTCGCCACACTGGTTGCCATCGACAAGAAACGCGCATCGGCCGAGGTCAAGACGTTCTCACCGCGCGAAGTCGAATTACCCTACTCCGTCACCATCGCGCAGGCGCTGCCGGAAGGTTCGAAGATCGACTGGATCATCGAAAAAGCCGTCGAACTGGGGGCCGCAGCCATGCAGCCGATCGCCGCCCAACGCTGCGTCGTGCGGCTTTCCGCAGAACGTGCCGCAAAGAAACTGGAACACTGGCGTGGCATCGTCGCCTCGGCTGCCGAGCAAAGCGGGCGCAATCGGCTTCTTCACGTAGCCGAGCCGGTCGATTTTCATGAATGGATCAGCCAGAAAAACCTGCACCCGCGCATCATGCTCTCGCCGCGCGCAGATCAATCGCTCTCCGATTGGGCAAGGCACCATCCGCCGCAGGCCGTCGCCCTGCTGATCGGCCCCGAAGGCGGCTTCACCGAGCAGGAAGAACAGGCCGCCGTCAAAAACGGCGTCCTGCCCTTGTCCATTGGTCCCCGAGTACTGCGCACAGAAACCGCTGCCCTGGCCGCATTAGCCGCCTTGAATGCTGTCTGGGGGGAAATTTAAGCTTCCTTCAATCCGCATCAAACATCGCGCGAATTCCTTCCCGGTATGTCTCCGTTTCTTCTATGTTGACGGTTTTACCTGTCGCAAGATGAGGCGCAAGATGGGAATTCTGGACAAGGCGATTGAGATGCTCGGCGGCAACCATTTGCCAATGATGGATACGAGAACGAAGCTGATGCAGGCGGCGCTCTCGCTGCTTGCAAACAACGGCCAGGCCGGCGGCCTGAACGGCCTCGTGGAGCAGTTCGACCGTGCCGGACTCGGCAATGTCATTCATTCCTGGATAGGCAGCGGGGAAAATGTGCCGATCACGGGTGAACAGATCCAGCAAGTGCTGGACCAAGGCCAGATCCACCGGATCGCAGAGGACACCGGCCTGTCCGAGCCGGAAGCCGCCAACCAGCTGGGCGACATGCTGCCCGATCTCGTGGACAAACTGACGCCGGCCGGCCACGTGCCGCCGGGCGGATTGGGCAACATGAGCGCGCTGCTTGACCATTTCCTCGGCCGTTACCACTGATGCGGGTTGTGGCGAGGATGAAATTTCCGCCACAATGCGCGATATGCAATGGATCAAACAACTGTTCAACCGGCAGAAGCCTACAATTCCAGCGCCGCTCTGGCAGGACTGTGTCGAACGGCTGCCCTTTCTCGCGTTCCTGAACGCCGAGGATCTGACGCGCCTGAAATCCCTGAGCGAAGACCTGCTTGACAGAAAGACATTCACCGGCGCCGCGGGATTCGAACTGACCGACGAAGTCGCCGTCCTGATCGCCGCGCAGGCGGCGCTGCCAGTCCTGAACCTGACGCTCGACCTGTACGATGACATGGCGGGCATCATTGTCTACCCGTCGGCGTTCATGATCCCGCAGAGCGAGATGGATGAAGCCGGCGTCGTGCATGAATGGCATGAGCCTGCCTCCGGCGAGGCGGTGCACGCGGGCGGCGCGGTTGTCCTGTCCTGGGAAGACGCCCAGGCCTCGGATGCTCCCGGCTACAACGTAGTCATCCACGAGTTCGCGCACAAGATCGACATGGTGCGCGGCGCGGCCAACGGCTGCCCGCCCTTCCTGGCGCCTTTCCACGGCAGCATCAGCCCGGCGCAATGGAAAAAGGCATTCTCTGAGGCCTACGAAGACTTTGCCCGGCGTGTGGACGTGCTCGAGTCCCGACTGCCCGAAGATTTCGACGACGACAATCCGGAGGATGTTGCTCTGTACGACGAGCTGGTCGGCGACCTGCCGCTCGACCCGTACGCTGCCCGGCATCCAGCGGAATTCTTCGCGGTCGCGTCAGAAGCCTTTTTCGTGCTCCCCGAGCCTCTGGCCGAGGACTATCCGGAAGTCTATCGCTTGTTGTCGCAGTATTACCGTCTCGATCCCTTGGGCTGGCAGGTCAACGCATTGCGGCCTCTTGCGACAAAGAAAACCCCCGGAAAGCATTTATAATCATAGGTTTTCCGTTAAAACCCCGGATCGACCTGCATGAAGGTATTTCGCGGACTTCCCAACGCCGAGTCGCGGGCGGCATGTGCCCTGACCATCGGCAATTTCGACGGCGTGCATCGCGGCCACCAGGCGCTGCTGGCGCGCGTGCGCGAAGCCGCGACCCGGCTCGGTGTCGAAGCCGCCGTCATGACCTTCGAGCCGCATCCGCGCGAATTCTTCGCCCGCCTAGCCGGCGACCTGTCGAAAGCTCCCACTCGCATCGCCAACCTGCGCGACAAGCTGCAATCGCTGGAAAATGCCGGTGTCGACCGCGTGATCGTGGAGCATTTCAATGCCCATTTCGCATCGATGTCGCCGCAGGATTTCGTCGAGAAGGTGCTGGTTCAGGGCCTGCATGTGAAATGGCTGATGGTCGGCGAGGATTTTTGCTACGGTTCAAAGCGGGCCGGCAATCTCGCCACGCTGATCGAAGCCGGCAAGAAGTACGGCTTCCACGTCGAGGCGCTGCCGACCGTGATGAACGAAGGCACGCGCATTTCCTCGTCCGCCGTACGCGCCGCGCTGGCTGACAGCAATTTCCCGCTCGCCGCGCAGTTTCTCGGCCATCCCTATGCGGTTTCCGGCCACGTCGCCCATGGCAAGAAGCTCGGCCGTACCATCGGTTTCCCGACCATGAACCTGCGGGTCACCCACAAGCGGCCCGCCATTTCGGGCGTCTTCGTGGTGCAGGTGCACGGACTGGCGGACAAGCCGCTGCCCGGCGTCGCCAGCCTCGGGGTGCGACCGACGATCGAGGATGAAGGCCGCGTGCTGCTCGAGACCTATGTGTTCGACTATAGCGAGCAGTGCTACGGCAAGGTGATCCGCGTGGAATTCCTGAAGAAGCTGCGCGACGAGGAAAAATACGTCGACCTGCCGACGCTGACCGCCGCCATCGAACGCGACGCGCAGCAGGCGCGCGACTTCTTCAAGGCACGCGAAGGCCAGGCGATTTCCGCGACCGACCGAATTTGACGATCAGACTCGTTCCCCAACCTGTTTGATCCATCGATTTTTAAGACTGAAACCATCATGTCCGAGCAAAAAAACAAGTACCCGGTCAACCTGATCGACACGCCCTTCCCGATGCGCGGCGACCTCGCCAAGCGCGAACCCAAGTGGGTCAAGGAATGGCAGGAAAAGAAGATCTACCAGCGCATCCGCAAGGCGTCCAAGGGACGTCCGAAGTGGATCCTGCACGACGGCCCGCCGTATGCGAACGGCGATATCCACATCGGCCATGCAGTCAACAAGATCCTGAAAGACATGATCGTCAAGGCCCGCAATATGGCAGGTTTCGACGCGCAGTACGTACCCGGCTGGGACTGCCACGGCATGCCGATCGAGATCCAGATCGAGAAGCAGTTCGGCAAGCACTTGCCCACAGCCGAAGTGCAGGCCAAATCGCGCGCCTATGCGAGCGAGCAGATCGAACGCCAGAAGAAAGACTTCATCCGTCTCGGCGTGCTCGGCGAATGGGACCGTCCGTACAAGACGATGGATTTCGGAAACGAAGCCGATGAGATCCGCGTGCTGGGCAAGATCCTCGAGAAGGGCTATGTATATCGCGGCCTGAAGCCGGTGAACTGGTGCTTCGACTGCGGCTCCGCACTGGCGGAAGCGGAGGTGGAATACCAGGACAAGCGCGATCCGGCGATCGACGTCGGCTTCCCGTTTGCCGAACACGACAAGCTCGCGCACGCCTTTGGCCTCGACAAGCTGCCAACCGACAAGGGCTATGTGGTGATCTGGACCACCACCCCGTGGACCATCCCTGCCAACCAGGCGCTGAACGTGCACCCGGACCACCGCTACGCGCTGGTGCAGACCGAACGCAACGGCGAAACCATCCTGCTGCTGCTCGCGGCGGAACTGGTGGCCTCCTGCCTGCAGCGCTACGGACTGGAAGGCAAGATCATCGCGACCTGCGGCGGCGAAGCGCTGTCGATGATCAAGTTCAGGCATCCGTTCGCCGAAGCCGACAAGGGCTATGACCGCTATTCGCCGATCTATGTCGGTGAGTACGTAACGCTGGACACTGGTACCGGCATCGTGCACTCCGCTCCGGCATACGGCCTCGATGACTTCATCTCCTGCAAGTCGCACGGCATGAAGGACGATGAGATCCTGAAGCCTGTGATGGGCGATGGCAAGTACGCGTCCTGGCTACCCTTCTTCGGGGGCATGACCATCTGGGAAGCCTCCAAACCGATCTGCGCCAAGCTGGAAGAAGTCGGCTCGCTGTTCAAGCTGGTGATGTTCGACCACAGCTACATGCACTGCTGGCGCCACAAGTCGCCGATCATCTACCGCGCGACCTCGCAGTGGTTCGCCGGCATGGATGTGACGCCGAAGGATGGCGGCAAGAGCCTGCGCGAAACTGCGCTGGCCGGCGTCGAGGCGACTGCCTTCTACCCGAGCTGGGGCAAGGCCCGCCTGCATGGCATGATCGCCAACCGTCCGGACTGGACCCTGTCGCGCCAGCGCCAGTGGGGCGTGCCGATGGCCTTCTTCGTGCACAAGGAAACGGGCGAACTGCATCCGCGCACGCCTGAACTGCTCGCAGCCGTCGCCAAGCTCGTCGAAAAGAGCGGCATTGAAGCCTGGCAGGCGCTCGATCCAAAAGACCTGCTCGGTGCCGATGCCGACATGTACGTGAAGAACAAGGACACGCTGGATGTGTGGTTCGATTCCGGCTCCACCCACCAGACCGTGCTGCGTGGCTCGCACGCCGATGAATCGCACTTCCCGGCCGACCTCTATCTCGAAGGCTCGGACCAGCACCGCGGCTGGTTCCACTCCTCGCTGCTGACCTCGTCCATGACCGACGGCCAGCCGCCCTACAAGGCATTGCTCACGCATGGCTTCGTCGTCGACGGCGAAGGCAAGAAGATGTCCAAGTCCAAGGGCAACGTGGTCGCGCCGCAGAAGGTGTCCGACACGCTGGGTGCGGAAATCCTGCGCCTGTGGGTGGCATCCACCGATTACTCCGGCGAACTGTCTATCTCCGACGAGATCCTCAAGCGCGTGGTAGAAGCCTATCGCCGCATCCGCAACACGCTGCGCTTCCTGCTGGCCAATACCTCCGACTTCGATCCGAAGAAGGATGCGGTGCCGGTCGCCGAACTGCTCGAAATCGACCGCTACGCGATCGCGCGCATGGCACAGTTGCAGGACGAGATCCTGAAGCACTTCGAAGGATTCGAATTTCATCCGGTGGTCGCCAAGCTGCAGATGTACTGCTCGGAAGACCTTGGCGGCTTCTATCTCGACATCCTGAAGGACCGTCTCTACACCTGCGGCACGACCTCCAAAGCGCGTCGTTCCGCGCAGACCGCGATCTGGCACATCACCCATGCGCTGCTGCGGGTGATGGCGCCGATGTTGTCCTTCACCGCGGAAGAAGCCTGGGCCGTCTTTGCTGGCAAGGAAGGCTATGCGGAGAGCGACGAAACCATTTTCACGCAGACCTATTATCCGTTGCCGAAATTCGACAACGAAGTGGATCTGTTCAAGAAATGGAACGTGATTCGCACGGTGCGCAGCGAAGTACTAAAGAAGCTGGAAGATATTCGCGCCGCAGGCAAGATCGGCTCCTCGCTCGAGGCCGAAGTAGATGTCTACACCGACAGCTATTATTACCAGGCCTTGTCCAGCCTCGGGGAGGACGTAAAGTTTCCATTGATCGTTTCGCGCTGCACAGTACACGACCTCGGCAATGCCGAGACGAAGGCGCGCTTTGATGCCCTTGGAATTACAGTTGAAGTCGAACAAGCCCGTGTCGGCGAGGTGCTCGACCATACACCGTCGCTCTACGCCATCGCCGTTACGCCGTCAGCACATCCGAAATGCGAGCGCTGCTGGCACTATCGTGCAGACGTGGGCACGCACGCCGACCATCCAGGCATTTGCGGCCGTTGTGTGAGTAACCTGTTCGGCCAGGGCGAAGCACGGAAGTTTGCTTAAGCTGAATTTATCGTTCCCGCGCAGGCGGGAATCCAGTGACTTTTCGACGCCGCTGGATTTCCGCCTGCGCGGGATGATTTTTATAGAAGACCACATATGCCAAAGCAAAAGAGCTTCAAGAACCTTTCCGCCAGTCCGAGCACCAGCATCACGCCCTGGCTGGGCATCGCGACCATCATCGTCCTGATCGACCAGATCACCAAGGTCACGATCACCCGCATCTTCAGCTACGGCGAATCGCTCGCGGTGACTTCGTTTTTCAACCTCGTGCGTGCCCACAACAAGGGCGCCGCATTCAGCTTTCTCGCCGCCGAGTCCGGCTGGCAGCGTTACCTCTTCACCGGCATTGCCGTCGCGGCAGTCGTGTTCATCCTCTATCTGCTGAAGCGCCACGCAGGGCAGAAGCTCTTCTGCTGGGCGCTGGCGCTGATCCTCGGCGGCGCCATCGGCAACCTGATCGACCGCGTGATGTACGGCTACGTGGTCGACTTCCTCGATTTCTACGTCGGCAAATGGCACTGGCCGGCCTTCAACGTCGCCGACATGGCGATCGTCGGCGGCGCGGGCCTGTTCATCCTGGATGAACTGCGTCGCGTCGGGAAATAAATCCCTTCCGCAACTGCTACACTAGCGCGGTCAAATCAGGAGGCCCCATGGATCTCGCCGGAAAAAAGATCGTCCTCGGAATGACCGGAGGCATCGCCTGCTACAAGGTCGCGGAACTGACCCGCGGCCTGACCAAGGCAGGCGCAACAGTGCAGGTGGTCATGACGCAGGCGGCAACGCAGTTCATCACGCCGATCACGATGCAGGCCTTGTCGGGCCGCCCGGTCTACACCGACCAATGGGATGCGCGCATCGACAACAACATGGCGCACATCGACCTGACACGCGATGCCGATGCAGTCGTCATCGCGCCCTGCTCCACCGATTTCATGTTCAAGCTGGCCCACGGGGCGTGTGACGACCTGCTGTCGACGCTCTGCGTGGCACGCCCGATGACCGTGCCGCTGCTGATCGCCCCCGCGATGAACGTGGAGATGTGGCAGAACTCGGCAACACAACGCAATCTCGCGCAAATCAAGGCCGACGGCGTCGCCGTGCTGGGCCCCGATGCGGGCGATCAGGCCTGCGGCGAAACCGGGATGGGCCGCATGCTGGAGCCGGAACAGTTGCTGGAAGAAGTGATTGCGTCGTTCCAGCCCAAGCGCCTTGCAGGCAAACGCATCCTCGTCACCGCCGGCCCGACCTTCGAACCTATCGACCCGGTGCGCGGCATCACCAACCTCTCGTCCGGCAAGATGGGCTATGCCATTGCCCGCGCGGCGCGCGAAGCCGGTGCGGATGTATGCCTCGTATCAGGTCCTACCGCACTGGACACGCCCTTCGGCGTGCATCGCATCAATGTGCAAACCGCGCAGCAAATGCATGATGTGGTGATGTCGCACGCAAGCGGACAGGACGTCTTCATCGCGGTCGCCGCCGTCGCCGACTGGCGCGTGACCAACGCCAGCGAACAGAAGCTGAAGAAGAACGGCAAGGGCGACGTGCCGCAACTGCAATTCGAACAAAATCCGGACATCCTCGCGTCGGTCGCCGCCCTGCCGAAGCGCCCATACTGCGTCGGCTTTGCCGCCGAGTCGGAAAACCTGCTGCAGTACGGCGAAGAAAAGCGCAAGAAGAAAGGCATTCCACTGCTCGTCGGGAATATCGGGCATCAGACCTTCGGCAAGGACGAGAACGAGCTCGTGCTGTTCGACGACAACGGCAACCGCCGCATCGCACGCGCGGCAAAGCAGGACCTTGCGCGGCAACTCATCGCCGAGATCGCCACACGAATCTGATCTGTATCTTTTTGTAATGCCCGTCCCGCATGGCGGGAGCATCACTTTATCCTTATCGCCAATGAAACAAATCGACGTCAAAATCCTCGACCCGCGCATGAAGGAGCAATTGCCGGCCTACGCGACCACTGGCAGCGCCGGCCTCGATCTGCGTGCCTGCATCGACACCCCGCTGACCATCAAGCCTGGCGAGACTCACCTGATTCCCACCGGACTGGCGATCCACATCGCCAACCCCGGCTATGCGGCGATGATCCTGCCGCGCAGCGGCATGGGCCACAAGCACGGCATCGTACTGGGGAACCTGGTCGGGCTGATCGATTCGGACTACCAGGGCCAGCTGATGGTCTCCACCTGGAACCGCGGACAGACGGAATTCACGCTCAACCCGATGGAGCGCCTGGCGCAACTGGTGATCGTGCCGGTCCTGCAGGTGGGCTTCAATGTCGTCGAGGAGTTTGACACCAGCGAACGCGGCGCCGGCGGCTTCGGCAGCACGGGCAAACACTGAAGGAGGGAGAATCGGATGGCGGGTATTTTTCGCAATGCATTGACTCGACTGGAGCAGCACTCGATGCGACAGCGCCTCTTGCTGCTGCCGGCCGCATTGTTGATGGCCGCCTGTGCCACACCTGTGTCTCAGCCTTCGACCGATGCGCAGCCCGCCGAACCGTCGCGTCCCGCCGCTGCCCCCTCGAGGCCGGCAACGGCGGGCGCAGAAATGCAGGCCCTGCAGACCATGGTATCGATGCAGGATCGCCTGTACCGGGTCGCCGCGCCCTTGCTGGTCAACAATACCGAGCTGTGCAAGAAGAACGCGCGCAACCTCCTGGGCTTCACAGCCAAGAACCGGTATTCGTATTCGAACGAATTCGCGATCGCAGCACAGAGGACACTCAACCTTGACGACCGTCTCCAGGTGATGGGCGTGCTCGCCGGCAGCGGTGCGGCGCGCGCCGGTGTAAAGCATGGCGACATCCTGCTGGCCGTCGAAGACAAGACCCTGCCGAAAGGCGAAACCGCCGAGCGCGAAGCCGCAACCATCCTCGCCCCGATGATGACCGGCCGCTCGAACATCGCCCTGACCGTCTTGCGCGACGGCTCCCGCGTCACGCTGAACGTGCCGCTCACCTACGCCTGCGCATTCGGGATCGAACTGGGCAACACCGACAACGTGATCGCCTATGCGGACGGCCATCGCATCCTGGTCACGCGCGGCATGCTGAATGCGACGCGTACCGATGACGAACTCGCTTACGTGCTGGCAAAGGAAATGGCGCACAACGCGCTGTCCCACGCAACCAAGCAACGCACAAGCGCGACCGTCGGCGGCATCATCGACAACCTTACGCGCATCCGCCCGGACATGAGCGCAATAAGCGGAATGTCGGGCTTGCGTCCGATGCCGCAGGACCTCGATGCAATGGCGGACAAGCTGTCGCTCTACATGCTCGCGCGCGCAGGCTACAACATCGACCAGGTCGTGCCGTTCTGGCAGCGCATGGCGAGCCAGTATCCGGCCAATGTGCTGAATGGCTACACCGCGCTCCATCCATCCACCAATTATCGTGTTGCAGCGATGGAAAAGACACTCAAGGACATCCGTTCCAAGCAGGCGCGCAAGAAGCCGCTGATGCCGTAATCAAGCCTTCTTTCCTTTCGTCAACATCCTAATGACATCGCGGTGTGCGAAGATCGCACACCGTTTCCCTGCCTCCTTCAATTCAGTACGACGTTCCGCATCCAGTTTGACTCATTGCCGCCATGCAAGGCGGTGATGTAAGGTCTTCGTAAGTCTGCTGGTGATAATGTCCTACAGCAGATATCTCCTCCATCCGTACAGACGGACGGACACTGTCCTACCGGCGTGACCGCTCATACCTTGCAGCCGCGTGCGGTTGATCGTAGCCAGAAGCCTGCCTGAAGCGGCAGCGTCTTCCCGCTTCTCATTCCTCATGTGTTGTGTGAAATTCACGTGAATAGCACCTCCCTTCCGCAGGACCTGGAACCTTCAGCCGGTAAACAGCCGGCCGAAAGCGACCTGCACCGCCCGTCCATCCAATTGCAAGCATTGTTGGATCACATGCCGCAAGGCGTCGCCGTGTTTGATGAACAACTTCGCCTGCGATTATGGAACAGGCACTTTACCGAGGTGTTTGGTTTCCCGGTGGAGTCCGTGTACTGCGGTGCACGCTTCGAGGACGTCATCCGCATCATTGCCATACGCGGAGATTACGGGCCAGGCGACATTGAAGAACATGTGCGCGTGCGAACCGAGCTCGCCGCGCAGTTCAAGCCGCGCAGCGCCGACCATACCGGAAAGGATGGACGCACCCTGCTTATCCAGGACCAACCGCTTTATCACGACGGCCGCGTCGCCGGTTTCATCAGTACCTACACCGATATCACCGAACGCAAACAGATCGAGGAAGCGCTGCGCTACAAGCATTCAATACTCGAAACCGTCCTCACCAATATCCCGGGAGGCGTGTCGCTGGTCGATGGAGCACTGCAGGTTGTCACCTGCAATGAACAGTACAAGCAGATCCTGGACTTGCCGGACGAATTGTTCCAACCCGCGATGCCTGCACTCGAATCCATCATCCGCTACAACGCCCTGCGTGGCGAATACGGCACCGGCGATGTGGAGAAGCAATTGACGGCCGTGACAAAGATGGTGCGCGGCTGCGCGACCCGGACATGGGAACGGACGCGCCCCAACGGCACGGTAATCGAAATCCGCGGAACGCCCATGCCCGATGGCGGCTTGGTCACCATTTACACCGACATCACCGAACGCAAGCGCGCGGAAGAACGGCTGCGGCTGACGGAAAAGGTATTCGAGAACAGCCCCTGCGCCATCGTCATCTGTGACCGGAAAGGCTACGTTATTTCAGTCAATCCGGCTTTTAGTGAAATTACCGGATATGCGCGTGAGGAAGTGGTCGGCTTGCATCCCAAAATGCTCCTGTCCGGAGAGCTCAGCGAAGCCGTGTATGCGGACATGTGGCGTTCGCTTAGCGAGTGCGGCCGCTGGAGCGGCGACATCTGGGGCGTGCGCAAGAACGGCGAGGCCTATCCGAAATGGCTGACGATCAATGCGGTCCCCGATGAAATCTCCGGTGGACATTCGCACTATATCGGCATGTTCTCCGACATTACGACGCGCAAGGAAGCGGAAGAACGCATCCACCGCCTTGCACACCATGATGCGCTGACCGGGCTGCCTAACCGCTACACGTTGGAAGCACGGCTGGCGCATTCGCTGGACGATGCGCGGCAGTACGACAGCCGGGTCGCCGTCATGTTCGTCGACCTCGACCACTTCAAGACCATCAACGACTCCCTCGGCCATGCCGTCGGCGACCGCCTGCTGATCGAGGTCGCGCAGCGCCTCAGCGGCACCGTGCGCGAATCGGATACGGTGGCGCGCCTGGGCGGCGACGAGTTCGTGATCGTCATGCCGGATTTTGCCTCAACGACGGATATCTCGATCGCCGCCAACCGGATCATCGACTCCTTTGCTGATCCGTTGCATGTCGGCGCTCATGAGTTCCACACCTCGGTATCAATCGGCATCAGCGTTTTCCCTGACGACGGGGAAAGCGTGGAGGCCGTCATGCGCAGTGCCGACACTGCGATGTATCACGCGAAGGCGCTCGGCCGGAACAACTTCCAGTACTTCACCCCAGCGATGAACCATGCGGCCAATGAACGGCTGGCGCTGGAGAACAAGCTGCGGCATGCGCTCACGCGCCGGGAGTTCGAGCTTCACTACCAGCCGCAATACGACATGGCGAGCCAGCGCATCGTCGGTGTCGAGGCATTGATACGCTGGCGGCCGCGCGGCGGCGGATTGGTGGCACCGGAAAAGTTCATCCCGATTGCGGAAGAAACAGGCATGATCGCCAATATCGGAACATGGGTGCTGCAGGAATCCTGCCGCCAGCTGCGGGAATGGCTGGACGCCGGCATGGCGCCGATCCGCATGTCGGTCAACGTGTCGGCACGGCAGTTTCGCCAGAAGAGCTTCCCCGACACCGTCGCGGCGACGCTTGCGGAAACCGGCTTGCCGCCGGAACTGCTGGAACTGGAGATCACCGAAACCACCGCAATGGAACATCCGCAAGAAGCGATCCGTGTCCTGCAATCCTTGCGGGAAATGGGAATCACCCTGGCCATCGACGACTTCGGCACCGGCTACTCGTCCCTTTCCTACCTGAAGATGCTGCCGATCAATCGCCTCAAGATCGACAGATCCTTCATCACCGACATCGACAAGGACGCCAACGATGAGGCGATCGCACGCGCGACCATCGCCCTTGCCCAGAACTTGGGGCTGGAGGTGACGGCGGAAGGCGTGGAATCCAACAGCCAGCTGGACATACTGCGGGCAAATGGCTGCGACGAAGTGCAAGGATTCCATCTTGGATATCCGGTCACCGCGGACCGGATCGCACAGCTCGTGCCGGCGTCCACCGCCAGCGTGATCTCGCTGTCGGACTGGGTCAGCCGCCCGCGCTAAGCGCCGTTTCGATATCGGATCGTTTCAGCCCCGGCGCGAACCGCAGGATGAATTCATAGGTGTACGCACGCAGGTAGGCACCGCGGCGTACGGCGAGCCGCGTCACGTTAGGCGCGAACAAGTGCGATGCCTCGATCGCGCGCAAGCCGCCGGCGAGATTGTTCTCCACTGCCATCGATGCGACGATGCCGACGCCAAGCCCAAGCGACACATACTGCTGGATCACGTCCGAATCCATCGCGGTCAGCACGATATCGGTGGCGATACCAGTCTGCGCGAAGGCGTCGTCAATATGGCTGCGGCCGGTGAAACCGACGTCATAGGTGATCAGCGGATGCACTGCGAGATCCGCGAGCGATACCGATGACAACGCCGCCAGCGGATGCCCCTCCGGCACTACGATCATGTGGCTCCAGCTGTAGCACGGGAAGGACACCAGGTCCTCGAACTGGCTCAGGCCTTCCGTGGCGATGCCGACATCGGCCTTGCCGGAGATGACCCACTCCGCGATATGTTCCGGTGAGCTCTGCTGCAGGGCGATGCGCACATCGGGGAACGAGCTGCGGAATAACTGCACCACCTTCGGCAGCACATAACGCGCCTGGGTGTGCGTCGTGGCCACCGCCAGCGTGCCGTTGCGCTCGCCCGCATATTCACGGCTGGCCTGCCGCAGGTTTTCCGCTTCCAGCAGCAGGCGTTCGATGATGTGCAGGATGCCCTTGCCCGGGTCGGTGAGGCCGGTCAGGCGCTTGCCGTTGCGCTCGAAAATCTCGACGCCCAGTTCCTCTTCGAGTTCGCGGATCTGCCGACTCACACCCGGCTGCGAAGTGAACAGGACATTCGCCACCTCTGTCAGGTTGTAGCCGCGCCTGGCTGCTTCACGGACGGAACGTAATTGCTGAAAATTCATGCCGGTCTCCGCTCAAACCGCTTCGTCGACGAACACGCGCAGGCGCTTCGGTCGGACGATGAGGGTCTCGCCTTCCTGCAGCGCGAGCTGTGCGTAGCGCTCGGTGGAGATGACCGCCTCGATCAGCTGCGCATTGTCGGCTCGCTCGAGTTCCAGTTGCGCGAGCGGGCCGATGGCATGCGCGCGGCGCAGGCGGGCAATGATGCCTTCCGCGTCGGCGGAATAACGCTCAACCTCGATATCGTGCGGGCGCACGAAGCCGATGCCTTGCGCATCCTTGGCTTCCGCATGGTCGGGTGCTTCCAGCGCGATGCCGCCCGCATCCAGAACGCCTTCATGCACACGGCCGTGGAACAGGTTGACGTTGCCGAGGAAGCCGTAGACAAACGGCGATGCAGGCTGGTTGTAGACCTGGTCCGGCGAGCCGATCTGTTCGACCTTGCCCTTGTTCATCAGCACCACCTGATCCGCCACTTCCAGCGCTTCTTCCTGGTCGTGGGTGACGAAGATGCTGGTGACGTGCAGCTCATCATGCAGGCGGCGCAGCCAGCGGCGCAATTCCTTGCGCACCTTGGCATCGAGCGCGCCGAAGGGTTCATCCAGCAGCAGCACGCGCGGCTCGACCGCCAGTGCGCGTGCCAAGGCGATACGCTGGCGCTGGCCGCCGGAGAGCTGCGGCGGATAGCGGTCAGCCAGCCAGTCGAGCTGCACCAGTTCCAACAGCGACATCACTTTCTTGCGAATCTCGGATTCGGACGGGCGCTGGTTGCGCGGCTTCACGCGCAGGCCAAAGGCGATGTTCTCGAAGACGCTCATGTGCTTGAACAGCGCATAGTGCTGGAACACGAAGCCGACCTGGCGCTCGCGCACATGGCTGCCCGATGCATCCTCGCCGTCGAGGAAGACCTGGCCGGCATCCGGCTGCTCCAGCCCGGCGATGATGCGCAGCAGCGTGGTCTTGCCGCAGCCGGAAGGACCGAGCAAGGCGGTGAGTTCGCCCGGCGGGAAATTGAGCGAGACGTTGTCCAGCGCGACGAAATTGCCGAAGCGCTTGTTGATGTTCCTGACCTCGATCCCCATGATTACTGTCCTTCGTGTAGCGGTTGTAGGTTGCTGTCCTGCGCGCGCCATTCGACAAAGGTCTTGAGCGCCAGCGTGACGAGTGCGAGCAAGGCGAGCAGTGAAGCCACCGCAAACGCTGCCGCGAAGTTGTATTCGTTGTAGAGGATTTCCACCTGCAGCGGCATGGTGTTGGTCTCGCCGCGGATGTGGCCGGATACCACCGATACCGCTCCGAACTCGCCCATCGCGCGGGCGTTGCACAGGATCACGCCGTACAGCAGGCCCCATTTGATGTTGGGCAGTGTCACATGCCAGAAGGTGCGCCAGCCGGATGCGCCGAGCACCAGCGCGGCCTCTTCCTCTTCCGTGCCCTGCGATTGCATCAGCGGGATCAGCTCGCGCGCAACGAAGGGGAAGGTCACGAAGATGGTCGCCAGCACGATGCCGGGCACGGCGAACAGGATCTTGATGTCATGCTCACGCAGCCAGTCGCCGAACCAGCCCTGCGCGCCGAACAACAGCACGTAGATCAAGCCCGAGATCACCGGCGACACGGAGAACGGCAGGTCGATCAGGGTGAGCAGTACGTTCTTGCCGCGAAAATCGAATTTCGCGATGGTCCATGCAGCAGCGACGCCGAACACTAGGTTCAGCGGGACGGCAATCGCCGCGGTGATCAGCGTCAGCTTGATTGCCGAGACAGCGTCCGGTTCGACAATGGCGGCGAGATAGGCATCCCATCCCTTCTTCAGAGCCTCCGAGAACACCGCCACCAGCGGGATGAACAGGAATAGCGTCAGGAATGTCAGCGCGATGCCGATCAGCAGCGCGCGTACCCAGACAGGCTCAACGGTAGCAGCCGGCGCATAGACGGATTCACCTCGCGGCTGGGCAATAATCGGTAACGTGGCAGCAGCTCCGGCCATGGTCAGACTTTCTCCGCCCGGCCGCGCTTGCGGGTCCAGGCTTGCAACAGGTTGATCGTCAGCAGCAGGACGAAGGACACCAGCAGCATCACCACGGCAATCGCGGTGGCGCCGGTGTAGTCGTACTGCTCCAGCTTGGTGATGATGAATAGCGGCGTGATTTCCGAGACCATCGGCATGTTGCCGGCGATGAAGATCACCGAACCGTACTCGCCGGTGGCGCGGGCGAAAGCCAGCGCAAAGCCGGTCAGCAGCGCGGGCAGGATGGTTGGGAAAATGACCTTGGCGAAGGTTTGCAGGCGGTTGGCGCCGAGGCTGGCTGCTGCCTCTTCCAGTTCGCGTTCGGCTTCTTCGAGAACCGGCTGCACGGTGCGGACCACGAAGGGCAAGCCGATGAAGGTCAGTGCAACGATCACACCGAGCGGGGTGAACGCGACTTTGATCCCGAGCGGGTCGAGATAGCGACCGATCCAGCCGTTGGCTGAATACAGCGCAGTCAGCGCGATGCCGGCCACCGCCGTCGGCAGCGCGAACGGCAGGTCGACCAGTGCGTCGATGATCTTCTTGCCCGGGAAACGGTAGCGCACCAGCACCCAGGCCACGATGCCGCCGAAGATGACATTGAAGCTTGCGCCGATCAACGAAGCGCCGAAGGTCAGCTTGTACGACGCTACCACCCGCTCGTTCGTCACCGCCGTCCAAAAGGCATCCCAGGTCATGGTGAATGTCTTCAGGAAAACCGCCGACAGCGGGATCAGAACGATCAGCGCCAGGTAGAACAGGGTGAAGCCCAGCGACAGCTGGAATCCCGGAATGACCCGGGACGCGCTGCTACGTCCTCCTGTTTGTGCGATTGCGACTGCGCCCGCCATGCACCCCCCTTATTACAAAATCAGCTATTGAGGCGCAATAATTGCATTCAAACGTTATAAACAGAACGATTATTTTTGCATGTACATAGTACGAATTCAGATATTGCTTCCGGCACACGGAAGGCAACAGGATGGATGTACACAGTCAAATAGCCGATTTTTTGCTTATGGAACAATGAATTACATAATCGCTGCCAATTCTTGCCGAATGTAATAACTTTGTTCCACCATCGGCCAATGTAAGAACTTTGTTTTACCAGTAACTACTTTGTTATAACCATTGTTTGTACAGGTCGACGATCCCCCCACGCGTCCAGTGTGGACATTGCTCGTCCGGGAGCCTCGGCGAGCCGGCCGAGCAATGTCTGTCCGAACATCCAGTCGCCCAGTCCTGAATCGGCGTTGATATGGCCGAGCGCCCCGGCGTCGACGAACTCGCTTTCCCATTGAGCAGCCCATCGGGCGGCACGCTCCTTCGTCATCCAGGGATCATCCCGGCTGCCGACCACGATGGACGGGCACGGGAGAACGACATTCCGGAGGCAGTCGTCCACACCGAACTTGACTGGATCCGCCGGTGCAACGAGCAAGATGCCGGCAAGGTTGCGCACACCCAGGGATGCCCGGTGCACACTCGCCAGGCATCCGAAGCTGTGCGCGACCAGCAGTGTAGGCCGGTCCGACTTGCGCAGCTGGTCCCCTACCCTGCCCGACCACTCGGCCAAGTCGGGCACATCCCAGTCTCGCTGCACCACGCGCTCGAAGCGCGGGAACAGGCGCTCCCACCGTGTCTGCCAGTGACCGGAGCCGCTGCCGTGCAGCCCCGGCACAACCAGCACGCGGAAGTCGGCGGGAATGGAGTGGGCCATCTCAGGCAACTCCGAGGCGTCGCGGCGCTTCCTGCTGTCCGGCCAGCACCACTTCCTTCCGCCCAACCGCCGCGATCGACGCGTTCGGCAGATCCCACAGGAAGCCCTGCGCATGGATGGGCAAACCGCTCACGGCGGCGATGCGGTTCAGAGCGTCCAGTGTGTCGGCATGCTCGACGCGTTTGAAGATCACGCGCACGTTGCGCGCCGCGCATTTGTCGAGAAGACGCAGTGCGGGACCGTCGTGGACGGTCTGCCGGGTATCGACCTTCACGACTTCCGGACGGACGTGATCGACCAGCGCCAGCGCTTCGAGCGAATCGACGGCGTTGACCGCGATGCGGAAACCGTTGCGGCGGTAGTTGTCCGCGACATAGTTCGCCAGCCAGCCCTGGTGTTCGACGATCACCGGCAACTGCAGCACGACGCGTTCCTTCGGCAAGTCGAGCAGCTTGAGGATGCGGCTGAACGCCGTGCCGTGGTTGCCATCGACTGCCGCCAGCAGGCGCGCATGCACGCTGAGATAGAGGTCGCTGCCTGCCGACTCCGGCTGCCTGAAGAAATTGATCGAATGCAGCATGCGGCACAGCCGGTCGAGTTCGACCGACTCGTCGTCATTGGCTGCATGGTCGAGCAGTTTCCACAGGCACAGGCCCTGGTCGCTATCGGAAGAACTGCGCGAATAACTGCGCGCGAAGCCTTCATAACCGACGATACGGTCCGTGCCCAACACGCGGACAGGCTGGAACGCGCTCGTCAGCGTGGAGTTGAAATAACGTCCCGTCGCGCGTCCTTCGGCATCGGCCCACACGCGCGTGCCGGCCTGGGTCGTACTGTAGAGATGCACAAGATACTGTTCCAGTCCGGCATACGGAACACCAGCGATGGTTGCAGTGGACATGGCAGGGCCTCCATTTCTGTAAAACTCAGATCTTGGCGATCGAGACTTCGGTTGCCTTCACCAATGCGACCACTTCGACGCCCGGTTCGAGGCCGAGGTCGCGTACCGAGCGCGTGGTGATGACGGACGTCACGATGCCTGCAGGCGTCTCGACATCGACGTCGGACACGACCGGACCGTCGATGATGGCCTTGACCTTGCCGCGGAACTGGTTGCGTACGTTGATGGCTTGGATGCTCATGGTTTCTCCTTTATGTGAGCGGATGAAAAAATAGTTCGGATTGCCCATGCGACCTGATTCACGGTTTTCAGAAGAAACACGTCGCCCAATGATGGGCCAGGCCAGGGATACGGGATGCTTGAACACGCGCGACAACACGGCTTGCCTCAAGCGAAAGGGAAAACCGGGGTGCTACGGCACGGATCGGGAGCGCGCGCTCCCGTCAGACGCTACATCGCACCTGGGAAAAAAGTACGGGTGCAAATTCAGAGGAACGCGTGACGCGAAGTGCATGCAGGTTGGCGAACAAGTGCGCCACGCCGTCACTGACGCGTTGGGTGATGGCGGGGTCGAGCGCAAGCATGTGGGACGGGCTGCCAGCGAGCAGGAGGATGGACATGATGGCTCCTGGCGTGATCGGCCTATGCTTACTCTTTACTTCCTGCCAGGCTGATAGATCTGGTCGAAGGTGCCGCCATCCGCGAAGTGAGCCTTCTGTGCCTTGGTCCAGCCGCCGAATACTTCGTCGATGGTGAACAGCTTCACCTTCGGGAATTGTGCGGCATACTTTTTCGCGACCTTGTCGGAAATCGGGCGGTAGTAGTTCTGCGCCGCGATTTCCTGGCCTTCATCGGTGTACAGGTATTGCAGGTAAGCTTCCGCGGCCTTGCGTGTGCCCTTCTTGTCCACGACCTTGTCGACGACGGCGACCGGCGGTTCGGCGAGGATGCTGGTGGCAGGCGCGACGACTTCGAACTTGTCCGGACCGAGTTCCTTGATGGCGAGGATGGCTTCGTTTTCCCACGCGATCAGCACGTCGCCGATGCCGCGTTCGACAAAAGTGGTGGTCGATCCGCGCGCCCCCGAGTCCAGCACCGGGACGTTCTTGAAGATCTTCGCCACGAAGTCCTTGGCAGAGGCGTCGGAACCGCCCGGTTGCTTCAGTGCATAGCCCCATGCAGCGAGATAGTTCCAGCGGGCGCCGCCGGAAGTCTTCGGGTTCGGCGTGATCACGGCTACGCCGGGCTTAGCGAGATCGTTCCAGTCCTTGATGCCTTTGGGATTGCCCTTGCGAACCAGGAACACGATGGTCGAGGTATAGGGCGAGCTGTTGTGCGGCAGGCGCTTCTGCCAGTCCTTGACGAGCAGGCCCTTGTCGGCGATTTCGTCGATGTCGTAGGCCAGCGCAAGCGTCACGACATCCGCATCCAGCCCGTCGATCACCGAACGCGCCTGCTTGCCGGAGCCGCCGTGCGACTGCTTCACGTTGACGTTATCGCCGTTCCTGGCTTTCCATTGCGCCGCAAAGGCCTTGTTGAAGTCCTGGTACAGCTCGCGCGTCGGATCGTAAGACACGTTCAGCAGCGACACGTCGGCGGCGTAGGCGGCCGGGGCGATCAAGGCAAGCGCCAGCGCGGACTGGATAAGTTTCTTGAGCAACATCTGTCTTCTCCCTGAAGGAATCTGGTTTCGGAAGTCGACAGGTTAATAAAGCGCTTATGGAAAAAGAACGAATACTTTTGCGCTTCTTTATGCGATATGCATATATGGAGGAGACACAGATAAGAAAAGCCGCGTTTGCACGGCTTTCGTACAGAAAACAGGCCGCCCGGCTATTTGCCGCAGCCGCAACCGCCGGAACCCGGGAGCTTCTTTGCTAGGGACACGGCATCGGTACCGAAGGCAGTCCTGGTCGCGCCGCAGCATTCGAAACCGTTGCGCTCGTAGAAATTGCGCGCCGACAAGGTGCTGGCCACCTGTATGCTCCGCAGGCCCCATTCCTTCACCTGCGCCTCGAGCGCGTCCAGCAAGGCCTTGCCGGTGCCGGTGGAGCGCACTTCCGGTGCTATATAGAAGAGGACAATTCGCCCCTGCCTTGTCAGGATCGCCACACCGACGACTGTATCGCCTGCGCAAGCGACGATGGAATGATGCGCCGCGCACTCAAACCAGGACGCAACATTTTCGGGGGTCTTGTTGCCCAGCCAGGCGGCGAGGATGGCGGCATCGTTCCGATGGTCTTCCGTACAACATTCTGAAATCGAGCGGCACAACAAGTGGCAGGCCGGGACTGCATCCTCCTGCGTGGCGGCTCTGATGACTGCATTCATTCCAGCACCAAACAAAACTTCGTGTTACGTGGGGAGGCAGGCGCTGGTGTCCGCCCTGCCCCGGTTTTCGCTGGAGCAAAGTATAGCAGTGAACGAGGGAAAGCCTTCCGGGACGCAAATTCCGGCTAGTTCAGCCGTCCGTTGACGCCGCCTAAGCTGTAGCGCCCGGCGCCAAGCAATGCGACCGCGATAGCAGAGAACAGGAACATGCCTTGCAGCTCCAGCGCCCAGCCGCCGGTCTTGGTCAGCGTCATCAGCTCGCCCATGTGGACCAGCCCGATAGCGACCACCATGTTGCCGGCAACAACAAGCGCCGCTAACCGCGTCCATGCGCCGATGAGGATCAGGACCGGTGCAAGCACTTCGCCGACGAGAACGAGATAGGCAAGCGCCGGCGGCAGACCGATCTTCTCCAGCATGCCGGCGATATGACCGACACCGCCGATGAGCTTCGCGACCCCGTGGAAAAGAATCAGGATGGCAAGCGTTGCGCGCAGAATCAACTTCCCCAGGTCATCCGTCGCAGCGTTCGATGCGGCATTTCTCATGATGGCTCCTCCATATGCGTGACATGGCGCCCCGGGAAATCCGGCTAGCTGCCGGATAGTATGCACCATTGCAGGATTACCGTATTGCGTCTGCTTAACATTGCCGTTCGCCTATCAATATGCGACGCGGCCAAATATGCAAACGCGAAAGCCTTCGTTCTCTTTCCCTCTGCTGCTGCATAAGATCACCGCATCTTGCGGGTCATAACCTGTCATGACAGCAGGGAGCAGAGGCAATGAATTTGTGCATCACCGAGCTATCGCCGCTCCGGTTATATACACAGTCAGGGAAAGCGTGCTGGGCAGCAGCTTCGATGTGAGTTCCATCACTGTGCACCGCGCTGAGGAATCTGCAGCGCGAACACATCATCCCGGTCGGTTCCTACGCCGCGCAGATGCTCTTCAGCGACGATCATGTGCGGGATTTTTCCCTGGCTCTGCTAGGGAAGATTGAAAGACGAAAAGTTGTAACAGGATACCGTCAGCGGATAAACAGCGGTCCCGCGATCAGCAGCCAGGTAAGCCCTGCGAGCGACAGCGCGAGGAACACCGCTGCGCTGCCGAAATCCTTGGCATTCTTCGACAAGGGGTGACGCTCGAAGGAGATGCGATCGACCACCGCTTCGATTGCGGAGTTGATCAGTTCGACAATCAGTACAAGAACCAGCACAGCAATCAGCGCGATTTTTTCGAGCGGGGAAACCGGCAGGAGCAATGCGACGATCACGCCGGGAATCACCAGCATCAGCTCCTGCCGGAACGCATGCTCGCTCTTCCACGCCATGCGGAATCCCTGCATCGAATACAAAAAAGCGGCGTAAATCCGCTTTACGCCGCTTTTGCTCTTGAACTCGCTTATCTGTTGTTGGTGCTCAGTCATCGTCGCTGTTTATATAACTCGCGGAATGTCTTGCCGTTCGGCGCAGGCATTTCGCGGTGGTCTGTCCATCCGCCGGCGAACGGGAGGCTCGAAATCGTCTTCCCCTTGCCCGCCATCATGCGCAGGAAGCGTACACCGATTTTGGTGGCAAGTCGATAAAGCGCCGGCCGCCTGGCCACAAACGCCCATATCCGCATGCCGAACCGTTCGGCCGCCGGACGCAGGTTTTGCTCCACCTGCTTTTCGCGCAGCTTGCGCAACAGGTCGGGAAGCGGGATTTTCACAGGACATACGACATGGCATTCGCCGCACAGCGTCGATGCCTGCGGCAGGTCGACAGCGTTTTCGATGCCGGCATACGAAGGCGTCAGTACACTGCCCATCGGCCCCGGATACACCCATCCATAGCTGTGCCCACCGATCTTCTGGTACACCGGGCAATGGTTCATGCATGCGCCGCAACGGATGCAGCGCAGCATTTCCTCGAACTCGGTGCCGACCAGGCTGGTACGGCCGGCATCGACCAGCACGAAGTACATGTGCTCCGGCCCTTCCGCATCTTCCTTGCGTTTCGGCCCGGTCAGCAGGGAAACATAGTTGGTGATCGACTGGCCGGTCGCCGATCGCGGCAGCAGACGCAGCACCGTGGCGAAATCCTCCAGCGTCGGCAGCACCTTTTCGATGCCGGTCACGACCACGTGCACCTTGGGCGGCAGGATGGTGCACATGCCCTCGTTGCCTTCGTTGGTGACGATAGCCGCCGAACCTGTTTCCGCAATGACGAAATTGCCGCCGGTGACGCCCATGTCGGACGACAGGAACTGCGGACGCAGCATCTCGCGCGCCTCGCGCGTCATCTGCGGAATATCGGTCAGCCGCGGCCGTTTGTGCACGCGGGCGAACAGGTCCGAAATTTCGTCCTTGTCCTTGTGCACCACGGGCGCGACGATGTGCGATGGCGCCTCGTTGTTGTTGATCTGCAGGATGTATTCGCCGAGATCGGTCTCGACCGCCTGGACACCTGCGGCCTCCAGCGCCTTGTTGAGCGCCATTTCCTCGGACACCATGGACTTGGACTTGGTGACCTTCTTCACGCCGTGCTTCTTCGCAATTTCGACGACGAGCCGGGACGCGTCTTCCGCACTCTCTGCATACAAGACGGTCGCGCCCTGTTGCGTCGCTTTCTTCTCGAAGGTGTCGAGCCAGACATCAAGGTTCTCGATCGCGCGCATGCGGCGCTCCTTCGCCGCGTTACGCGTACCTTCGAAATCGTCCAGTTCCAGGATGGCCGAGGCGCGTCCGCTGACCCATTTGGTGGACAGCTTCTTGAGGTTCTGCTGCAGGCGCTTGTCGGCGAGCTTTTCGCCCACGCGGGCTTTGAAGTGCATCGAATGGACCTGCATCACGCGTCTCCTGCCAGCACTTGCGCGACATGCAGCACGCGGGTGGTGTTGTCGCCGGTACGGCGCAGGCGGCCTTCGATGTTGAGCATGCAGCCGAGGTCGCCGAGCACGACGGCTTCCGCGCCGGAATCCTGGATGTTCTTGCACTTTTCATCCACGATCGCGGCCGAGACATTGCCGTACTTGAGCGAGAAGGTGCCACCGAAGCCGCAACACTGGCGGTGGTCCTTCATCTCCGTCACCGCCACGCCGGCTTTTTCCAGCAGCGCGCGCGGCTGCTCCTGCACACCAAGCTCACGCAGTCCGCAGCAGGAGTCGTGATAGGTCACCGGTCCCTTGAGGCTGTTCTTCCCTTCCCCGGGCAGTTTCTCGATCTTCACCACGTTGTACAAAAAGTCGGTCAGTTCGAAGACGCGTGGCGCAAGGTGCTGCATGCGTGCCAGCCATGCCGGGTCGTCGGAGAACAGGTCGGTGTAATGGGTCTTCACATGGCCTCCGCAGGAGCCGGACGGAATTACGACGTAATCGAACTCTTCGAATTCCGCAACGAACTTCTCCGCCAATGCTCGCGCAGCCTTGCGGTCGCCGGAGCTGTAGGCGGGCTGCCCGCAGCAGGTCTGGTTTTCCGGCACCACGATTTCGCAGCCGGCGGCCTCGAGCAGTTTGATGACGGAAAAACCGATCTCCGGCCGCATCATGTCGATCAGGCAAGTATGAAAAAATCCGACGCGCATCAAGCTGTCCTCAAGTTTGCGAGGGTTCCATTATGTGCGCCGATAACCGTCAAAAGACCGCCCGATACGGATGAAATAATTTAGAGACTTTCTCCAAATATTTTTCGCACGACTTTTTCATTTTTTCACATTGTGATATAAAGAGGCTTATTGCAACGCACCAACCACGATATGAAACCTGAACAGACCTCCGAGAACAGTCAAATTTCGATCCAGGTGATCGAACGCATGATCTCGCTCTTGGATGCGCTCGCCCAGTATCCCGATCCGGTGAGCCTGAAAGAGCTGTCGACCGTGACCGGCCTGCATCCGTCCACCGCCCACCGCATCCTCAACGACCTGGTCGTCAAGCGTTTCGTCGACCGCGCGGAAGCCGGTTCCTATCGCCTCGGCATGCGCTTGCTGGAGCTGGGCAATATCGTCAAGAGCCGTCTGAACGTGCGCGAAGCCGCACTGGATTTCATGCGTGCGCTGCACCGCAAGACCCACCAGACCATCAACCTGTCGGTGCGCCAGGGCGACGAGATCGTCTACATCGACCGCTCCTTCTCCGAGCGCTCGGGCATGCAGGTGGTGCGTGCCATCGGCGGCCGTGCGCCGCTGCACCTGACATCGACCGGCAAGCTGTTCCTGTCGGTCGACGACCCTAAACAGGTACGTGCATACGCAACCCGCACCGGGCTAGCAGGACACAACAAGAACTCGATCACCGATCTCGCGAAGCTGGAGCGGGAATTGAGCCTGGTACGCGCGCGCGGCTATGCGCGCGACAACGAAGAGCTGGAACTCGGCGTGCGCTGCATGGCCGCCGGCATCTACGACGACTCGGGCAAGCTGATTGCCGGCCTGTCGATTTCGGCCCCGGCCGACCGCCTGCAGGAAGAATGGGTAGAAGACCTGGTCAGCACCGCCAACCAGATCTCGGCCGTGCTCGGTTACGTGCCGCAAGGCGCCGCAGCCTGACAAGAGCGCGCAGGGACATTCCCGTGCGCGCTCTCCTCTCTTCGCGCACTGCCTACACCACCCGCCGGTACAACCCCTGCCCCTCCGCAATCGCCTTGTAGCGCGAAACAAAGGGGACCGCATTCAAGCCTTCCTCGCTGTCCACGCTCAGGATGCCGAACAAGGGCATGCTGTCGTAGAACAGTTGCAGGGTCCGTCTGTGCAGTGCCGTACCGAAGTCGGATAGCGCGTTGCGGCACACGATCAACTGGAATTCATTGAACGAGGCATCAGTAGCCAGGCTGTACTGTGCCCACGTCACATTGGCGCGCAATTCCTTGCTGAACACGCCCTTGCCGTGGTCTTCGTGGCAGTACTGCGCGAGGTCCGCCTTGCCGCCGCACTTGCGATAGTTTTCCGCGTACTCGGGCCAGCGGTCGAGTGCAAACTCGCCCGCCCGCGCCTCTTCCAGCAACGACTCGTTGGCGGCCGTTGCGAAGATCTGCGTCCTTTCATACAAGCCCTCTTCGGCGAGGAGGATGGCAAGCTCACACACTTCCTCGGGCGCGACGCATTCCGCCACCCAGACCTTGGGCGACGGGCAGGAGCGTAGCCATGGCACCATCACCTCACGCAATGTCTGGAAGTACATCGGATCGTCGAACAAGGCCGCAGGCTGGATACTCAACGCGCGCAGCAAGAGATCGGCGGCTGCAGGATCGTGCAGTACCCCCTCCTGCAAGGCTGATACCGTGTTCAATCCCGCACCGCGCATCAAGGCATGCAAACGCCGCCTGACGCTCTCCCGCCGGTACCCGCGAAAATCCTGCCCGAACAGGCGGTACACACCCTCGAGCAGGAGATCGATCTCCAGATCCTCGACGTTTTGCAACGGATCAATCAAGGCATCACCTATTGGTGCAACCATACCCGCATCAGTGACAGCAGCTGCGCCACATCCACCGGCTTGGTGATGTAGTCCGACGCACCCGCGGCCAGGCATTTATCGCGGTCGCCCTTCATCGCCTTCGCGGTCAGCGTGATGATCGGCAGCGACTTGAACTTCGGAATCGCGCGGATCGCACGCATCGTGTCATAACCGTCCATCTCCGGCATCATGATGTCCATCAGCACGATCTCGATCGTCGGATCCTTCTCGAGGACTTCGATGCCGTCCTTGCCGTTCTCGGCGAACAGCACCTTCATCTGCTGCCGCTCGAGCACCGAACTCAGCGCGAAGATGTTGCGCAGGTCATCGTCGACGATCAGCACCTTGCGTCCCGCCAATCCGCCGTCTTCCACATGGATGTCCTCCAGCATGCGGCGCTGCAACTCCGGCAGGCTGGTCGGCGAACGGTGCAGGAAGAGCGCCGTCTCGTCAAGCAGGCGTTCCGGCGAGCGCGCATCCTTGACCACAATGGTCTTGGCGATCCGCTTGAGGCGGGTGACGTCCTTGCGGCTCAGTTCCTTCGCGGTATACACCACCACAGGCAGGTCGCGCAGCGTGATGTCGTCGCCGATCTTGTCGAGCAGGTCGAAGCCGGTAATGTCGGGTAGGTTCAGGTCCAGCACCATGCAGTCGAAATGCGCGGCATGCAGGCGCTCCAGTGCCTCCTTGCCTGTTCCGACGGCAACGATGTTCACGTCGCCGGGACCGACAAGGTTGATGATGGCGTCGCGCTGCATCGGATCGTCTTCCACTACCAGCAGGCTGCGCTTGCCGCGCACGAGGAACTGCTGGATGCGTGTGTACTCCTCCTGCAGGCGCTCGCGGCTTACCGGCTTGTGCAGGTAGGAAATCGCCCCTTGCCGCAATGCGCGCTCGCGCTCCTTCAGGTTGGTCATCACGTGCACCGGAATGTGCCGCGTGCTCGGGTCGCGCTTCAACCGGTCGAGGACCGTGAAGCCGTCGATATCGGGAAGGTCGATATCAAGCAGGATGGCCGCCGGCAGATAATCGCGCGCCAGCGTCAGCGCGGAGTCACCGCTGTGCGTCACGATGCCCTTGAAGTTCTTTTCCCGCGCATGTTCCAGCAGGATGCCGGCAAACCGCAAGTCGTCCTCGACAATCAGCACCGATGGATCGCCAGGCGCAATGAGTGCGCGGTCGTCGGAGGTACCTTCGTACGGCACGTCCGCCGTATCGGTCACATGTGCAAGATGCTGTTCACCGGCATCGGCAGGCCGTTCCACGGCCGGAACGACGGTCGACTTGACGACGGCTGTCTTGCCCGGCGGCTGCTGCAGGTCATAGTTGACAAAGCCGGCACGGTTGTACGGCAGGTAGAGCGTGAAGGTGCTGCCCACGCCGACTTCGCTCTCCACCCGGATTTCGCCACCGAGCAGTCGAGCCAGTTCGCGGCTGATAGACAGGCCCAGACCGGTGCCGCCGTATTTGCGCGCGGTACTGCCGTCGGCCTGCTGGAACGCTTCGAAGATCAGCTGCAGCTTGTCGCCTGGAATACCTACGCCGGTATCCGTGACGGAGAACGCGAGGACAGCGTCCGCCTGGTTCAGGTTCGGATGGTCCGGCGACCAGCCGGCACTGGCCATGCCGATCTTCAGGGACACCTCGCCGCGGCTGGTGAACTTGAACGCATTCGACAGCAGGTTCTTCAGGATCTGCTGCAGGCGCGTCGTATCGGTCATCATCGCGACCGGCAGGGTGTCGGCGAGATCCACCGAGAAGTCGATCTTCTTCGCTTCCGCCATATGGCGGAAGGTGCGCTCGACATATCCGGAGAGCGTGCGGAAGCGATACTCGCTGACCTCCAGCGTCACCGTGCCGGATTCGATCTTCGACAAGTCGAGGATATCGTTGATCAGCGTCAGCAGGTCGCTGCCGGCGCCGTAGATGGTCTTCGCGTACTCGACCTGACGCTCGCTGAGGTTGCCTTCCGGGTTGTCGGACAACTGCTGCGCGAGAATCAGCAAGCTGTTGAGCGGCGTGCGCAGCTCGTGCGACATGTTGGCCAGGAACTCGGACTTGTACTTGGACGACAGCGCGAGCTGGGTGGCTTTCTCTTCCAGTGCGAACTTCGCCTGTTCCACTTCGCGGTTCTTGCGTTCCACCTCGATGTTCTGCTCGGACAGCAGGCGCGCCTTCTCGGCTAGCTCAAGATTAGTCTGCTGCAGTTCCTGCGCCAGCGATTGCGACTGCGTCAGCAGCGACTCGGTCCGGCTGTTGGCCTCGATGGTGTTCAGCACCACGCCGATCGATTCCATCAGCTGGTCGAGGAAGGACAGGTGGGTTTCGGTGAAGCGGTCCAGCGACGCGATCTCGATCACCGCCTTGACCTGTTGTTCGAACAGGATAGGCAGGACGACGATGTTGGTCGGCGGCGCCGCGCCCAGGCCTGACGAAATCTGGATGTAATCGCGCGGGATGTTGGTCAGCCAGATGCGCTGCTTCTCCAGCGCGCACTGTCCGACCAGGCCTTCACCCGGCAGGAAAGAAGTCGGCAGCTTGCGGCTGGACCGGTATCCGTAGCTGGCAATCATGCGCAAGCGTGCATCCGCTTCCTGCGAATCCATCATGTAGAACACGCCATGGTGCGCGCTGACCAGCGGCGCGAGTTCCGACAAGATGAGCGTCGTCACTGCGGACAGATCGCGCTGGCCCTGCAGCAGGCGGGTAAAACGTGCCAGGTTGGTCTTGAGCCAGTCCTGCTGCGCATTCTTCTGCGTGGTCTCCTTCAGGTTGCGGATCATCTCGTTGATGTTGTCCTTGAGGTCCGCCACCTCGCCACGGGCTTCCACCTGGATCGATCGCGACAAGTCGCCGCGCGTCACCGCGGTCGCCACTTCCGCAATCGCGCGCACCTGCGTGGTCAAGGTCGCCGCCATCTGGTTCAGGTTCTCGGTCAGGTCCTTCCAGGTGCCGGCCGCGCCCGGCACCGACGCCTGGCCGCCCAGCTTGCCTTCCACACCCACTTCGCGCGCCACCGTGGTCGCCTGGTCCGCAAACACCGCCAGC
>DASPMC010000032.1:0-5301 GCA_035627275.1 Noviherbaspirillum sp. | reverse complement strand
GGCTACATCTGCTCCAAGCTGGAAATGGAGCCGGCGCCGATGCTCTTGGGCTTCATCATCGGGCCGATGATGGAAGAGTACCTGCGCCGCGCGCTGCTCTTGTCGCGCTCCGATCCGATGGTCTTCCTGCAGCGGCCGATCTCGGCCACCATGCTGGTGCTGGCCGCGCTGGCGATGATGGTGGTGTTGAGCCCGAACCTGCGCAAGAAGCGTGAGGAAGCATTCGAAGAGTAGGCAAGAACTTAATGACATCCAGACAATCGGCGTGTTCCGGAAACGGACACGCCGATTTTCTTTGAGCGGTTGAACGAGGGTAGTGCTGCCGGGGGATGCGGAAAAGTCGGCGGATTTGATTTATCCTAGCGCCATGCACGCTTCCCAGAACAGTCATTTGTTTTCCGCCATCGTCGAAGCGCCGTTCGGCGCGGTCGGCATTCGTACCGAAGCCGGTGTGATCCGCGAACTGGTGTATCTGCCGCGAAGCTTCAACGAAAAAGAACCTGCCGACAAACTGTCCGAACGCGCTGCACGCCAAGTGGAACGTTATCTCGAAGAACCGGATTTCCGCTTCGATCTGCCTCTTGCCGATGTTGGCACGCAGTTCCAGCGCCGGGTGTGGGATGTCATCTCCGGTATTCCACGGGGTGAAGTGCTGACATATGGACAAGTTGCCAAACTGATCCGTTCTGCCCCGCGCGCGGTTGGGCAGGCTTGCGGTGCAAATTGGTTTCCCCTGATTATTCCGTGTCATCGGGTAACGGCATCGGGCGGCCTTGGAGGTTTCTCCAACCATGACGACGAGACCGGCTTTCATCTTGGAATCAAGCGCTGGTTGCTTGCCCATGAGGGTGTCAAAGCTTATTAATGGCCGACGTGTTGACAGCGAACCAGTCTTCCATCGACGAATTCTGCGACACATTGTGGCTAGAGGACGGCTTGGCGAAGAATACCCTGGATGCATATCGCCGCGATATGACGCTGTTCGCGGCTTGGCTTGATTCGGAGCGGGGCAAGACGTTATACGCGGCCGTCGACGCCGACATCAACGCGTACTTCGCCGCGCGGCACGGCGACACTAAAGCCACCTCCGCCAATCGCCGGCTGGCTGCGCTCAAGCGCTTCTACCAGCTCGCGCTGCGCCAGAACCGCATCACCACCGATCCTTGTCTCAGGATCAAGTCGGCGAAGCAGCCGCCGCGTTATCCCAAGATCTTGTCCGAAGCCCAGGTCGAAGCCCTGCTTGCCGCTCCTGACATCAATACACCGCTCGGTTTGCGCGACCGAACAATGCTCGAACTGATGTATGCAAGCGGCTTGCGCGTCTCGGAGCTGGTGTTGCTCAAGACAATCGAACTTGGGATGAATGAAGGTGTGCTGCGCATTACGGGCAAGGGCAACAAGACACGTCTTGTCCCTTTCGGAGAGGAGGCCCGTTCGTGGATTGAACGCTACCTGAAAGAGGGGCGTCCGGCGATCCTGAACGGACAGGTCGACGATGCGCTGTTCGTCACGGCGCGCGGCGGTGCAATGACGCGCCAGATGTTCTGGACGCTGATCAAGAAGCACGCGCAGCGTGCAGCGATCAATGCGCCCCTGTCGCCGCATACGCTGCGCCATGCATTCGCGACGCATCTCCTCAATCATGGTGCGGACCTGCGGGTGGTGCAATTGCTGCTCGGGCACGCCGACATTTCGACGACGCAGATCTACACGCATGTCGCGCGTGAGCGGTTGAAGAAGCTGCATGCATTGCATCACCCGCGCGGATAGGGGAAGGCGATGAAGATCCTGCTGAACGTCATCGGAAGCATCGCCGTCGTGCTTGCGATTCTCGGCATCTTCCTGCCCTTGCTGCCTACGACGCCCTTCCTCCTGCTGGCGTCTGCATGCTATCTGCGCGGTTCCGAGCGTATGCACCGATGGCTGCGGAATCATCGGCTGTTTGGCGAGTACTTGCGGAACTTCGAAGACAATCGGGCGCTTCCCCTGCGCGCAAAAGTCGTCACGCTTGTCATGCTCTGGACATCGATGGCGTATTCGATATTCATCGTCAAGGCGCTGCTTCTCAGGATCATGCTGGCCGCGATCGCCACCGGCGTGACGATCATGATCCTGCGCATGAAAACGCTGGAAACCAGCAGGGCGGAAAGTGACTCCCACTCTGGTTCATAACGCACTCTTTCAGCAAAAACAATTTTCAGGAGGAAGCGATGATTACCCGCATCTGGCGAGGTTGGACGAGTCAGCACAACGCGCAGGCCTACCAGGACTTGTTGACCGGCGAGATCTTTCCGGGGATTGCCGCCCGTAACATCGCCGGATACCAGGGTGTGTCGCTGCTGCGCAGGGATGTGGACCATGAAGTCGAGTTCTCGACGATCATGTAGTTCGACTCCATCGAGGCGGTAAAGGCCTTCTCAGGCCCGCACTACGAAACCGCTGTCGTTCCGGTCATGGCACGTGCACTTCTGGCGCGTTTCGATACGACTTCCGCTCATTTCGACACGATCGTGCCGCCGCCGCAATGGAAGCGCGAGTGAGCGGTGCGAGCCGGGATTTTCTTCCATAGATGAGAATCAGGGCTGGAATCCCTTGCTTAATCTCAATTTGAGCGGCGGCGGATCTTGCTACATTGATCGGACGGTTATTCGATTCCGGATGTCAGCCATGGAAAGCTTTCGCACGATTTCATACCTCATCCTGGTTGCCGCTACCTTTGCGGCTACTTATCTGGTTGCTCATATCTGATATCTCCAGACCTGCATCGATTCATGCGCACGGCGGTTGGTCCGCTCGTCTTGCTGATAATGGGGGCCACTTGCGTGGCGGATGATGCCAGCCTCAAGAACTGGTTTGATGACCCGTTCTTTCAGGTCAGCGACGGTATTGCGGGTTGCCCCAGGCCGCTCGGCCCATTGTTGACCGAATCCGAAATGAAAAGCGAGTCGCATTCGCGCGCGGAGCGGGGCACGAGTTGCTGGATGTCCGGCGCGTGCAGCCAGCCGAACGCTTATATGTACGATCAGGAGATTGCCCGGGGCGTGCGCGAGCGGTTGCGCGCCGGTGCCGACACCAGCCTGTGGATCACCGTCAAGCGAAGGTTCGTATGGGTGGAGGGATGTGTCGCGCACCCGGCTCAGACGGCAGATTTGGAGTCGCAGGTGAAATCGCTGCCAAATGTCGAGCACGTGCTGGTGAACGTCATGACCGGGACACGTGACAAGCCGCCGTATCGCACTCTCCCTTGAACTGTCTTTCCAAATGCAACGATAAAAGAACGGGCCGCGATGCGGCCCGTTCTTGTTTGCTGCAAATTTTACTGTGATTTGCAGGATTACTTGCGTGCGCGGCTGGTGGTCTTCTCAGCGGCTTGTGCGAACTGGTTCACTGCCGAATTCATGTTGGCTTCCATGACTTCGACTGCCTGCTTGGTGGTCTTGCTCAGCTGCTCGTAACCGGCGTTGGCATTGCCGATCGCGGACTTCACGATGGCGATGACGTTTTCCGAACCGGCCGGTGCGTTCTTGGACACATCGTCGACCAGTGCGGACATCTTGCGACCGGTTTCCGCGATTTGCTCTTCGGCGGCACGGGTGAACTCTGCCTGTGCACTGGTGGCGATGCCGGCGAGATGGCGACCATAAGCAATTGCCTTCGCTGCGGTCGGCTGTGCCTGGGCTGCGCTCAGAGAGAAAAATTCCTGCGGATCCTTTGCAGTCAGCAACTGACGTGCTGTGATCGTGGAATCTTCGAGGGAAGCCTTGGCGATGTTCAGGTTCAGGTCGACGACCTTTTCCACGCTTTCGAAAGCTTTGCTGGTCAGGTTCGTGAACAGGGACAGCTGCGCCTCGAGGTTTGCTTTGGCGACGTTGGAAAACTGTTCGGGGATGGTAAACATGGATCGCTCCTTGGGTAAATGCTGGATAACGGGGTCAGGCAATTAATTGTGCGCCGCAACAATTCATATTCTATGGATACGTCAGGCAAAGTCAAGCAATTTTTTGTGCGACGCACAAAAAACCTTCCTGCGGGTATGGGACAGATCAGCAATACGACTGCAAAACCGGTGTGACTCGGTCCGTGAAGCGCTGCGGCCAAAGTTCCGGTGGCCGCAGCGTATTTGTGAATGATCTTTTAACACAGGCGCGGAATGGCGACCCCGGGGGCCAAGACAAATTAGCCGGTTCATTGACTCCGCTCAAATGGAGGGACGCACGACGACACTTGTCTTTCTGGTAACTATGGTCCTGGTTCGAAAATCCACTCCAAGCCAAACTGCTTTTGCAAGATGGGTAATAGTCAATCGGGCTGCAGTAACTCTCTTCCAAATGGGAGGCAGTTCGTAGATGAAAATACAGATAAGCGCCTTCCCTCGATGATCGATGCACAGCGGCGACTAGACGCCGGGGACAAGATGTATGCAGTAAGCAAACCCAGCGCATCGGCAGTATGGGGATACGTTGCGCCATCTGTCGTAGCACCGATTGCGCTCGCATGCCAAAAGGGCAGGAAGGGCTGATTCCGCTCTTACTCCCGTTCTTGTTGCATAATGTGGCCAAATTTTTTGGCTCGCTCCATGGCAAAGAAAGAACACATCTCGGAAACGCCTGCAACGCAATTCCTGCGCAAGCAGGGCATCGCATTTTCCGAGCATCCGTATACCTACGAGGAGCACGGCGGCACCGGGGTTTCGTCGCGCGAGCTCGGCGTGGATGAACACCACGTCGTCAAGACGCTCATCATGCAGGACGAAGCGGCCAAGCCACTGGTCGTATTGATGCACGGCGATCGCAAGGTCTCGACCAAGAACCTCGCGCGCCAGATTGGTTGCAAGTCGGTCGAGCCCTGTAAGCCGGAAGTCGCAAATCGTCATTCCGGTTATCTCGTCGGCGGCACCTCGCCGTTCGGCACGAAAAAGGCCATGCCGGTGTATGTCGAGGAAAGCATTCTTGCGCTCGACAAGATCTATATCAACGGCGGCCGGCGCGGTTATCTCGTCGGTATCGATCCGAGAATCCTTGCCAGCGTGCTGCCGGTCACGGCGGTCCATTGCGCACTCGAAGATTGAGTCCGCCGCCAAATTCCATCTGAAAGGGAGAGAATGTCTACACTGCTGTTTGCGGTCGCCGCCTATCTGATCGGCTCCATCTCGTTTGCCGTTGTCGTCAGCGGCCTGTTCGGGCTTGCGGATCCGCGCACCTACGGATCGAAGAACCCGGGCGCCACCAATGTCCTGCGCAGCGGCAACAAGGCTGCAGCCGCGCTGACGCTGCTCGGCGATGGCTTCAAGGGATGGCTGGC
>DASPMC010000031.1:0-20339 GCA_035627275.1 Noviherbaspirillum sp. | reverse complement strand
GAATTGAAAAAGGCTGTCATCAGCCATCTGCGCAGGATTGGCAAGTTGCCCGGCCGCGTGAAAAAGTACTTTCAACATCCGCTAGTGAAATACGCTGCATGACTGTTAGGGAGTTGAACAAACCTATGCCGGATCAATAATGGCTGCCACTGCGGGATGGGGTCAGGTGATTGCAAGACCTGGCCCCGTGGTTCGCAGTCTTTGACGGTCAATCCTTGGTAACTGACTTGTACCTATGCTTAGAAGCGGTGGCGAACACCGACATTGAACAACTTGCCGCTTCGTCCTGCGGCTGCGACGTTGTATGCGGCCGCCGCTTCATTGGACATATGAGCATACGAGGTATAAAGGGTGGTGCGCTTGGACAGCGGATGTACATACCCCACTGCGACCTGGTCCGCATCGGCATTCGCCCTGAATTTATCCGATTTGCGGATGTAGTCGGCGATAACCGTGCCGGAGGCGACAGGCACGGTGACGCCAATGAGCGCATCCCGCGTGTCCAGCGTGCCGGTGCCTTTGTTGACCCCGTACATGAGGTGGGCTTTGGCAAGGCCAGCATCATATGTGCCGGCCAGTAGAGTGGTTTTTGCATTATCCGTGCCGGTGGCGTTCGCCTGATTGTGGTAAGCAAGCGCGACTGCAAGCGGGCCGCCGCGGTAACCGGCGTTGAGTCCTGTTTGCCGCGCAGCCGACATATCGCCAGGCACTTCTCCAAAGGCATAGACAACTTCGCCGAAGACACCGTTCAGCTTCGGGAGGGCATAGCTGATCGCGTTGTCCATGCGCGTGCCGTAAGTATTGATCAGGCGTGACGCGTCACCTGCAAGGCCGGTCTCGAAAGGCTCGAATGCATCGATCACCTTGTACAAGGAATTGTATTGACGGCCGAGTTTGACTTCGCCAAACGATCCGGAAAGACCGACGTTCGCCTGGCGTCCGAAGAGCCGGCCACCATTTCCAAGCGTTCCTGCATCCACGCTGTAGCCGTTTTCGAGCACAAAGTTGGCCTTCAAACCGCCGCCCAGATCTTCGCTTCCTTTGAACCCGAGACGGCTGCCCGAGAGGATGCCGTTATCCATGCGCCAAACGCTGCCGGCGGCAGAGCCGTTGTCTTCACGTGAAATGCCGACGTCGAGCACGCCATAGATAGTCACGTTCGACTGTGCAGATACGCCGGTGGCAATTGCGCTCAGCAATGCCGCTGCAAGAATCTTTTTCTCCATTCATTCCTCCTGATTATTGGTAGTGATGAGTTGATGTCGCTGCAGCGACTGTCTCGCGTCTGGACCGCGGGTGCTCAAGAGCTCTTATTGAGCGTGGAGGAATATATGCGCAAAGATTCGACGGGACTAATCGTATTTCGTGATTCTCAAAATCAGCATTCGTTATGCCGGGCCGCTCGCAGGCCGTGCTTCCATGGCGCCCCGTTCCCGCGCTTATGGCGATCATCAGGATACGTGATTGGAAGCATGAAGCCGATGCTGTTAATTTTCGGCCACTGCAGGCGCATGCCTGACAGGACCGCTTCCCGTCAGCATGGTGGAACCGAAGATTTCGCCAATCGACAGGCGTCTTTATTGATCATGCGGGGGCGGACAGTCGAAAAGCCAGCGGTAGAACCGCGTAACACTTCAATGGAGACACGCAATGCACATTGTTCGCAAACTTCACTGGTTGCCTCTCATCCTTATCCTCACCGCGTGCGCGACGCAAAGCCCGGCACCAACCAGTAACCCGATCGTCAGCGATAATAAAAGCGAGGCGCCCAAAAAAGAGAAGAAGACCTATCTCGACCCAGCGCAGATAGATACCACGCGTTTCCTCCAGCCGCCGCCCGATGAAGCGACCTCCAAGCGCGAAATCGAGCACATGCTGACCCTGCAGCAGAATCGCACGCCGGAGCAGGCAAAGCGATCCGTCGAAGATCTGGAGCAAAGCATTTTCCGTTTCGCCGACGTCATGGGCGACAAGTTCAAGAAGGACAATCTGCCGAAAACCGCAAAGCTGTTCGAGACGCTGTACAACACTGAAAGCGCCCTGAACAAACAAGGAAAGGAGAAATGGAACCGCGTTCGCCCGCCGCTGGCCGATGCACGCATCAAGCCTGTCGCCAAATATTCTTCCAGCGGCTCTTACCCGAGCGGCCATGCGACGTTTGCCTATCTCTCCGCCATCGTGCTGGCCGAGATCGTTCCGGAAAAACGTGAACAGATATTTCAGCGTGCCATCGAGTTCGGCAATAACCGTGTCATCGGCGGCGTCCACTATCCAAGCGACATCGACGCCGGCCGACACCTTGCCACCATGATTGCCGCTTTGATTCAGCAGAATCCTGCTTACCAGTCCGACTACGCCGAGGCGCGGAGCGAGCTGCGCGCGGTGCTCGGGTTGAAGTGAATGCGGCATACCGCCCTGGCCCTAGGCGACTAAGCAGGTCCGCAAAAGTCTTTTGACAAAATTGCGAGCCCGCTCTCGGTCGAATGCGGGCTTATGGTCTGAATCGCTCACCTATCTTTTCCCCGTCATTCCCGCGAAGGCGGGAATCCATAGTGACTCCCATATGCCACCGCATGTGCTCTTATGGACTCAGCATGGATTCCCGCCTTCGCGGGAATGACGAAATTTTTGAGCGATGAGGACTCAATCCTGACAAAAGACTTTTGCGTATCTGCTTAGAGGGTGTTATGAACTAGGGAAGGGGGCGCGTTCGGTCGAGAAGGGATGCAGTGCGGGGGGGCGCCGAGTCCGCGCCGCGCCGCTCAGACTGGGCGTCTGCGCAAGCGTCGCAACACCGCAATGCGTCCCTTCTCGACCGAACCCTCCGGGCAGCCCCGATAACCGGCCGCCTGCCGTGTTGCAGCTCCTTGCCGTGGAACCACCACGTCGCGTCGCTGCGCCTTGCATTCGGCCGGTTCTCGGGGCTGCGCGCCCCCTTCCCTAGTTCATAACACCCTCTAGGAGGTCAGGGGGGCATTGTGCTTCGCACCATAAGGGATTCGATACAGCGGCATCAAGATTTGTGATTGGAGATTAATTTTCCACGCCGCTATATTGCGATCACGGACATTCCGAAAAACAGAGAAAGAGGAGATCAAATGAAGTTCCGTTTTGCGCCAACGCTTGTCGCGCTCGCCTTATCATCCGCCTTTGCCTGCGCCCACGCGGCTCCCATCACGGTGATTACCTCCTTCCCGAAGGAGATCACCGACGCATACAAGAAAGCCTTTGAAAAAAAGTACCCGGACGTCAAAGTCGAGGTCCTGAACAAGAACACGACCGCGTCCCTGGCGTTCATCAAGGAAAACTCCCCGGGGCAGCGGCCGGACGTCTTCTGGGCTTCTGCTCCGGATGCGTTTGAAGTGCTCTCCCGCGAGAAGCTGCTGGAAAAAGCGGCCGATGTCCTGAACCCTGCGGCACCAGACAAGATCGGGAACTATCCGATGAACGATCCCGACGGGTTGTACTACGGACAGGCGCTGTCAGGTTACGGCATCATGTGGAATACCCGTTATCTCAAGGCGAACAAGCTCGCTGTTCCCAAGGAGTGGAGCGAACTGACGAAGAGCGAATACTTTGGTCACATTGCGGTGAGCGCACCTTCGCGTTCCGGCACAACCCATTTGACGATCGAGACGATTCTGCAAGGCGAGGGATGGGACAAGGGGTGGGCGCAACTCATCGAAATCGCGGGCAATTGCGCGCAGATTACCGACCGTTCCTTTGGCGTACCGGACGGTGTCAATAGCGGCCAGTACGGCATTGGTCTGGTCATCGATTTCTTCGGTCTGGCCGGTAAGTACAGCGGCTTCCCGGTGGACTTTACCTATCCGACGCTGACCTCCGTGGTCCCGGCCAGCATTGGCCTGGTATCAGGTGCCAGGAATTCGTCCGACGCCAGGAAGTTCATCGCCTTCGCACTCTCCAATGAAGGGCAGGAATTGCTGCTTGATCCGAAGATTTCCAGGATGCCGATTGTCTCCTACGAAAAATTGCAGGGCAAGGTGCCGGCCGGTTATCCCAACATCTTCGAGGTGGCAAAAAAATCGAAAGTCCAGTTCGATTCGCACCTCGCGCAAGCTCGATATCACGTCGTGACATCCATGTTCGACCAAACCGTCACGTTCCGCCACAAAGAACTTCAAGCCGCGACCAAAGCCATTCACGAAGCCGAGAAAAAACTGGCAGCCAAATCGTCTCCTGAAGCTGCCGCGCTGATCAAGCAGGCACGCGATCTGGCGTATACGCCGGTGGTTGACGGCGCAATGCTCAAGAAGCCGGCCTTCCTCGATCTGTTCGCCAAGTCGGTCTCGAAAAAGGGAGCGGGTGAATTTGTCGACAAGCAGCTCAACGCCCTGGAAGAGCAATGGAATTCGAAGGCAAAGGCAAATTACGCAAAGGCGCTTGAGCTGGCGCAGCAAGCATCGGCGGCCATCAAGTAGATAACGTGCCGGCTCTCCGGGCGGGTTGGCCTCCGCCCTTCATCCAACCGAATTTGTTCGCAATGACATTCTCGCCGCCGAAGCGGCGAGAAGGATTTAATATGAAACCAAGACTTCCTCTTGTGCCTGCACTGATCGCGCTTGGCATCGCCGCCTTGCTGCTCGTGTTCCTGATCTTGCCGGTGGGGACGGTGATCCTGTCGGCGTTCGGCACCGACGGGCACTTTACACTGCATCACTTCGTGTCGTTTTTCGAGCAGTCGCTCTTGCGCGAATCATTCTGGAACAGCCTTGCAGTCTCGCTGCTGTCGGTCCTGTTTGCGTCGCTGATTGCGGTTCCGCTCGCCTATTTCACGGTTCGATTCGACTTCCGGGGCGCCATTCTCATCCAGACGCTCGGCGTGCTTCCGTTGATCATGCCGCCATTTGTCGGCGCGGTCGCGCTGCAGCTCATCTTCGGCAACAATGGAAGCCTCAACCTGTTGCTCAGCGAATGGTTCGACTTCAAGATTCCGATCATGGAGGGTTTGACTGCGGTGGTGTTCGTGGAGAGCATTCACTACTTTCCGTTCATCCTGATGAACCTCGTCGTCTCGCTGCGCAACATCGATGGGGCCATGGAAGAGAGCGCGTTGAACCTCGGGGCAAAAGGGTTCCGGCTGTTCCGCAGGGTGATTTTCCCGCTGGCGATGCCCGGTTTTATCGCCGGCGCGGCCCTGGTATTCGTGAAGGTGTTCGATGACCTGGGCACGCCACTTGTCCTCGGCACGACCAACATGCTTGCCCCGCAGGCCTACCTGCGCATCACTTCCGTCGGGATCGACGACCCGTTAGGTTACGTTATCTCCTTCATCATGATCGGATTTTCGATCGTGGCATTGTGGCTGTCCGCGCGGGTCCTGAAAGGAAAGGACTACTCCACGACCCAGAAGGGCGGCAGCTCGATCCAGCGCCGCAAGTTGAGCACGGGACAGGCACTGCTTGCCTACGGCTGGATCGGCATCGTCCTTCTCGTCGTGCTGTCGCCCCACCTCGGCATCCTGCTGCTTTCCCTGGCCAGCATCTGGAGCTTCTCCGTAGTGCCGGATGCATATACTCTCCAGCATTACACCGCCGTGGTGTCCAATGCCGGCGGCATGGTGTCCAACACCTTGCTGTATTGCGGACTTTCTGCGCTGATCGACGTTGTGCTCGGTACCGCCATTGCCTACCTCATCCTGCGCACCAGGCTGCCTGCGCGGCAGTGGCTGGACTACGGCGCGAGTGCGGCGATGGCGATTCCCGGCGTGGTGCTGGCGATCGGATTTCTCCGTCTGTTCAAGGACGTGACTATTCCGTTCACCGATATCCTGTTCACGCAGACCTGGGTGTTGATCATGATTGCATACGCGGTCAGACGGCTTCCCTATGCATTGCGCTCCTGCATGGCTGCACTGCAGCAGGTCAATATCAGTCTGGAGGAAGCCGCCGAAAGTCTCGGGGCCACGAAGGCCAGCACCATTCGCCGGGTTGTGATTCCGCTGATGGCGGGCGGTATCCTGGCAGGGTTTGTGACCAGTTTCATTACCGCGGCAGTCGAGCTGTCTGCCACCATCCTCCTGACCACATCGGAATCGCAGGCCCCGATGAGCTACGGCATCTACCTCTACATGCAGAGCGTCGCGGGCCGCGGCCCCGGTGCGGCTCTCGGTGTTCTGGCTGTGGTCATTGTCGCGCTCGGGACATACGCCTCCCATCTCATCGTCGAGAGAACATCGACGCTTATGCGGTCGCGCCACGTGGACGACGACCCAGAACCGTTACAGACAAAAGCAAAGAATGATCATTCGTCGAAGGTGGCGGGCATGATCGGTACCAACGAAGCCAAGGTGACACCATGAAACAACTCAAGAAAATCGCTGTTGAGTGCAAGAATATCGGCCTGTCCTACGATGGCGGCAAGACCGAGGTCTTGAAGGACATTAACATGCGCATCGAACCGGGTGAGTTCTTCGCCCTGCTTGGACCTTCTGGTTCCGGCAAATCTACACTGTTGCGCCTGATTGCCGGCTTCAACCAGCACCAACGTGGCCAGCTTTTGGTCGATGGCAAGGACATCACCGGTGTCCCTCCGCACGCACGCAACATCGGGATGGTATTCCAGAGCTACGCGCTGTGGCCGCACATGACGGTCTGGGATAACGTTGCGTTTGGCCTGGTGGAGCGCCGCATGGACAAGGCGACCATCAAGCAGAAGGTCGGCGCCGCACTGGATCTGGTGGGATTGTCCCAATACGCCAATCGGCGCCCCAACCAATTGTCCGGCGGTCAGCAGCAACGTGTCGCGCTGGCCCGAACCATTGTCATCGAGCCGCAGGTGCTGCTGCTGGACGAGCCGCTGTCCAACCTCGACAAGAAACTGCGGGTGCAGATGCGCGAAGAACTGCGCTCGCTGCAGCGTACGCTGGGAATCACCACGATATTCGTCACGCATGACCAGGAAGAAGCAATGACGACGGCCGACCGTATGGCAGTGATGGACAAGGGACTGGTGCAGCAACTCGGCACGCCGGCGGCCCTGTTCGACTATCCGGCCAATCCGTTCGTGGCCAATTTTGTCGGCACGACGAACCTCCTGACGGGAGACATCGACCAGATTATGGGTGATACGGTCCGGTTCCGTGCACCTGGTATTGGCGAGATCGTCTTGCCGAAGCATCCTGAAGCCCGTGCAGGACGCGTCGCCCTCAGTTTCCGGCCGCATACCATCAGGATGACCGTCGGTGATGCTGTACGCGACGGCGCTTACGTCTGGCTCAACGGTGCAGTGGAACACAGCGAATTCCTCGGAGAGTTTACGCGCTATCGCGTTCGCGTCGGTGAGGCGATCATTACGGCCGACCAGGCCCACTTCTCGGGGATGGCGCCCTTTGCCGAATCGGCATCGGTGCGCCTGGGCGTCGATGCGACCCAGATTCGCTACCTTACGATGTAAAGTCAGCCATGCGGCGGCAGCGTAATACCAAGATTATCGCAACGCTCGGGCCATCGACGGCAAGCCGGCAGGACATACGCAATCTGTTTGAGGCGGGCGCCGACCTGTTCCGCATGGACATGCGGTACGGCACGCACGCCGACCATCATGCTCGATTTTGCCTGGTGCGGGAGGTTGAGCAGGAGGTGGGACGGCCGATTGGCGTGTTGATGGATTTGCAGGGACCCAAACTCCGGATCGGCAGTTTCCGGCAAACCGGGGTTGAACTCGTGCCCGGGCAACGATTTGTGCTGGATTCGTCACCGGGGCTGGGGGACCACAACCGTGTCAGCTTGCCGCATCCCGAAGTATTTCGGGCCGTCAGTGTGGGGAATGTGCTGTTTCTGGATGACGGTCCGGTCCGGCTAAGTGTCGAGTCGGTGGAGGCGGAGACGATTGTCTCGCGGGTCGAAATCGGAGGACTTGTACGGGATGGAGGATGCATTAAGGCGCCAAATGTGCACATGCCGATTGCCTCCCTGACTACGAAGGATGCGGACGATCTTGATTTCGGTCTGACTCTCGGCGTGGATTGGGTGGCGCTTGCGTTCGTCCAAAATGAGCAGGACGTGTTGGCATTACGCGAGAGGATCGGGCCAGGTAATGCCCCGAAAATCATCGCCAAGGTGGAGAAACCGTCTTCCCTTGAGCATCTTGAAAAGATAGTCAATGTCGCAGACGCCGTCATGGTGTGCCGGGCCGAACTTGGCGTGGAGTTGGAGATCGAGGAAATGCCCATTGCGCAACGACGGATTGTCCGGGCATGTCGCGCGCGTGGCCGGCCCGTAGTCATCGCCACGCAAATGCTCGATTCCATGGTGAATAATCCTGCGCCCACACGGGCCGAGGCAGGTGATGCCGCAGCAGCGGTCTACGACGGCGTCGATGCTGTCATGCTCTCTGCTGAAACGGCAATCGGTCGGTATTTTGTTGAGTCAGTGGTCATCATGAGCAGAATCGTGCGGTGTATCGAAGGCGATCCGGGGTACAACCAAGGCATGGAGTCGCTTGTGCCGGCACTCAACAGCCATGATTCTGCCTACGCGATCAGTGCCGCAATTCGAACCACCGCCGACATGCTGCCGCTTTCATTTACGGCGGCCTGGACGGAATCCGGTTCAACCTGTCTTGCGGTTGCGCGAGTTCGTCCACCGTCACCTATACTTGGATTTTCGCCTTCGCTGGTCACTGCCCGCATGCTTACGCTGGTCTGGGGCGTGCATCCGGTATGCATGGAGGACGCGTCCTCGGTCGAGGTGATGGTCGAGAACGTGGTCGGAGCGGCCCACCGCGAGGGTTTTGCGAAACCGGGCCACCCCTTCGTCATGGTAGCGGGTATGCCTTTCGGTACACGTGGGGCCGCCAATCTGATGCGAATCGGATGGGCGTAGTAAGGGAGGGGTTGTCTTCTAAATGGAAATTTACCAGCTTCGTACTTTCGTGACAGTTGCGAAACTTGGGCACATCACGAAAGCGGCCGATGCGCTTCATGTCACCCAGCCAGCCGTTACCGGGCATATCAAAGCACTGGAGCAGGAGCTCGGCATTGCGCTGTTCGATCGCAGTCATGGTCGAATAACATTGACCAAGTCCGGCGAGATTCTTTTGCCGGAAGTGGAAAAGACGCTGAGCGTCTTCAATGCGACGCTGGCGAAAGCAAAGGAGATCAAGGGCGAAATTACCGGACGCGTGCTGATCGGTACTCTAGGTGACCCTGACTTCCTCCGGCTTGGAAGCTTCCTCAACGGCTTGCTGGCAGCACTTCCACTTCTCCAGATCAAGACTAGATCCACATTGGCAGGCGCAATACTGGATGGTGTGTCGAGCGGTGAATTTGCGGCCGGGTTCTATATCGGAGCAGTCAGCAACCGTGATGTGGCTACCCTGCCTTTGCGTGGAGTTCGTTATCGTGTCGTGGCACCGTCCGGATTCGCCAGTCGCCTGTTAAGCTGCGGCTGGAAAGAGATTGCGGCAATGCCTTGGATCGGGGCGCCGGAAAAAAGCCATATCCATCACCTTTTGGTTGGCATGTTTGGCCGGCAGGGACTACAACCGAACATCGTGATGGAAACGGATGAGTTGACATCGCCGCATAGCCTGGTTCGCGCCGGTGTGGGCTTGTCGCTGATGCGTGAAGATCTTGCTCTCGCAGCCGCCGAAAAGGGTGAAATTGCGATCTGGAGCCATACCTCAGTCGATACGCAGCTGTCTTTCCTGTATCCGGTAGCAGCAGAGTTTGATCCAGCAATAGTCGGGATGCTGTCGATCTTGCAGGATACCTGGGGTGCGACGGTCGCTGCCTGATCACGGTGTTGTGCGGCTCTGTCAGTCTTGGTGTCGACGCTCGGAGAACACACCAGCCTTTTTCCATGGGCCCACTGCCGTTAGCCAGGCGAGGCCGCTAGGGCGATTTGGCGCAAGCGAGCGAATTCCATTATGGCCCGGGCACAGCTTTGTTCGATGGCGAGGCCGGATATACGGACGCAGTTGCGCCTCATGCCAAAACTTCAAATGACCTGCAAACCGGGAGGGGGCCATATACGGAAAAGCGAAGCACCTTCCGCAGAAGTCGAAGTCCCTGTTGTACAGCTCAATCCATCCACCGCCGCGTACATTGCGCGGCTGGTCCGATCCTCGTTCGAACGAGGATCGGGCGGATCAAACGCAGCTTTGTCCGAGTGCGGTTGTTGCGATGGTTTCGCAGAAGGTGATTTTCGGCGGCGTCGCAAGCATCGTTTCAAAGCGCTTCAGTGCGTGTTGAATCACGGTTGATTGAAGGTGCATATCCAACGCCGCGCGGTCTTTGTACCGCTCATACAAGACAAAAACATTATTCCGTTCCGGGACGCGGTGAGCCGCATAGAAAATGGTCCCCGCCTCTTGGCCGGACGCGTCGACCATTGATCGCAACATGCTTTCAAGTTCTTCGCAAAACGCGGGATTCGCTTCCAGTTCGACAACCAGCACGAGCATAAGGTACTCCTTCCTGATGAGTGATTGGAGTACGTAGAGTGCCGTCCGCGCGGCGGCTTGTATTGTAAAAATGCGTCTTCATCCGCGCGTCTTCTAGATACCGGCCGGGCGTTGTGCTTGCCCTCCGCTGAAAGTCATGGATGAAATGCGCCTGGTCATAGTACCCATTGGCCAGTGCGATATCTGTTGGATCTGCCGAGGCGTCCAGAACCAGTTTTCTGACGGTATGCTGGAACCGGCTCAGGCATTTGACTTCGCCGGGGGATTGTCCGGCAAAGGCCATGAACCGCCGCTCGAGCTGCCGGCGACCGAGGTGCAATTTTTCAGCAAGGCCATCGACGGAGATGGAGACACATTGCTTGTAGATCATTGGAATGGCTCTCTCGACCAATACGTCCAATGACCGATTTTTCAGTTGCCGCTCCAGGAAGGACTGGATGTGCAATAGCCTTTCAGCCGATGACTTGGCATAGGAGAGCTTGCCGAGAAGAGCCGTGCCCTCCGAACCCCAAATCTCTTCTACGGAAAGTACACGGTCCAACAGTTCTCTTCCGGGAATTGGCGTAAAACGGTGGAGCATGCCCGCCCTGAACCGGACAGCAATGAAGCTGATATTCGGAGAAGGCGCGAGCCGGATCGGTTTCTGCCGAACGCAAAACAGGTGTCCGTATGCGCATTTGGCCCGCTGACCGTCATTGAGCACATACCGGAACGGGTCGCCCCAATGAAGATATAGCTCGGCTCCCGTTCCGGGAAGCACGGTAGGAAGTCGAACGATTTCATCACCTGTGCTCTTCCATCCCCAGAAGCGATCTATGAAAGGATGCAAGACGGGATTGGGAATGACCTGGAACGTTTTCATCTGCGTGTTCCTGCTTCCATCGAAATAGGCGATTCCTGATTGTACGGGTGAAAACGAAAAGGGTTGCAGTTCAGCAGGGCGGAAGAGCGGAGCACCTTCCGCCACAGGAATCGCTCCCTGCATATCCAATACTGGCTGGTATTCGACCGAAGGCGCTTCGCTTCTTCGTCCTGCCGTCCCAAGGCGTGATCGGGGACGCATCACGCCGCCCGCTCATGCAACGCAAGCAGCCCTTCCACCAGCTCGATCTGGATGGCCGGATGCCGCTCCATCAGCCCGACCAGGAGTGGGGAGGATGTAGGCGGACATGACGATGCCCAGCACTGCTGGCGCACGGGTTAGCGAGCCAAGGTCTGCCACTACGGAAAAGCTTTTCACCGGGTTCCAGTCGATCCTTTGCGGGTCGATGAACCCCTGCGGTTAGCAACACCGCAAATGCCGCGTGCAGACAATGTGTGCTGAAGCGTGAATCACTTCAACGCGATGGTGCATTCCACGGTTTTGCCAAACTCGACCGTAACTTTCGCGCTCCCGTTCAATTTGTCCTTGCCCGACGTGCCCTCGACCTTGACCTCTTGATCGCCGACAGGAACACCGTTCAGCCGGCATGTTCCATCCTTGCCTGTCTTTGCGTTGATAACGGGTTGGGATTGCACATGGACCTTTGCATTTGGAAACGGAGCGCCTTGTGCATTGACAACGATTCCCTTTATCGAGCCGGTGTGGACGAGCGGAACGTCGCATTGTGCAGATCGCCCTGGCACGACGGTGACCGGCACCTTCGCGCTTCGGTTGGATTCGTCCACGATGACTTCCCGTTTGCCTGCAGGCACGTCGCGAATCTCGTAACGTCCATCCTTGTCGGTCGTGTCGCTCAGGGTGCTGTCTGCAATGCGTACATCGATATTGGCAACCGGTTGCCCGGCATCCGTCACGATGCCGCCGACCGTGCCGGTGTGCGCTGCGGCGGGCACAAGGCCTTTGGGCTGGATGCCGTTAACCACGCCACGGACCATGATGAGGATGGTCTCGGAGCCGAAGCCTGACATGAAGGCGAGCGCCACCGCAGTGGACTGGCCTTCCGGCTCGATCACCTGGTGGGCGGTAATGGCAATCAACGGTGCCGATACGAACTGCAATATCTGGAACACGAGCTGTTCGCGCACCTCGCCCGCCTGCAGCGCAGGTTCGCTCGCCGTGCCGACATAGCCCGGTTCCGAGCGCTTCTGGATTTCCGGAACCCGGCGGGAGAGGCTGATTGCGCCACCGAACATCGCAATGATCACGAACGGGAGCGGCACGACCACGCCGCCGGTGATAAAGGCGCGATTGGTTGATGATCCTAACTTGCAGTCCACGGCCGGTTCCGCGGCGCAGTCGATCCCGGACTGGGAGGAAAGGGTGCCGCCGATATTGACGAGCCATTGATTCATGTATGCCGGATCGTCGCCGGCTTTCTCGGCCGCAACCTGGTTGCCGCTTCCGGCGCCGGGCCCGGCTGTCCCGTTCTTCTTGTCCCTGGCGACGGGAGTCTCATTGGCACTGTCGGTCTCGTTGTCGGTTCGCCGTTCAGGCCGCCGCGTGCAACGAAGCTGATCGACATCGGTATGCGTGACGCAGCCGGAGATAATGCCGATCGGCTCGGTGCCGATCGCCTGGCTTTTCACGAGCGGCGGAATGGTCAGCAAGGCGAAGGATGCGAGCACGAAGAAATATGCAAAACGGACCTCTTCGGTGCGCTTCTCGAAAGGGTTGCCGGTGAATGCATAAGCAAACCATACGCATGCAGACACGACCGCCGTCAGCAGCAATAGCCTGAACAGGAATCGGACGAATTTATACTCGCGTATTGCCTGCTTGATATCCGCCGGACTCGCTGTCGGCATTGCGCTCGCCTTGTCGGTGGCTTGTCCTCCTGCCGCTCCTGCCGCTTCAGAGGTCAGCCCTTTCTGGCCGGGGACGGGGCCGCCCCTCGGATCGTTCGGCTGGGAGACGTAGGCCAGTGCCGCAAGCAGGCTTAGCGTTGTTACGACGATCGAAAATCTCCACTCTTTCCAAAAGCTTTGCTTGTCCGCTGTTCCCATGAATCGTTCTCCGTGCAACCACCGGTCAAGCCGGATGAGCCTTGACGATGATGTCGTTGCCTAAGCAGGTCCGCAAAAGTTTTTTGACACGGTAATGAGAGCGTTCCCTCCCTTCAAAGGGCGGGAGCCGGATCGCGCTTCGTGTCAAAAATTTTTGCGGACCTGCCTGGTGGTCTCGATAAACTCCGCACCGGCGGCGAGGCTGCCTTCCGACACGCAATCGCCATGTCGGGACTTGCCCGTTCAGCGGCGATCCCAGAGATGAGACCGGGCGCTGCCACGTAGCCTGAAAAATGCCAGGGTAAAACGAAGCGCAGCAAGTCAGGGCAGTGTGACGGTTATGCCGCGAAACGTTCTCTTCGCCTCATCCTTGTTTTTCTTGCATTCCTTCGTTCCGACGATCCTGTCTCCATCGTCACTGAAGACATCGATGGAGGCTTTCTCCCCCGGATACTGGACAAATGCTTCCGGCCGAAAGTCCGCCTGAGAAGCGAAATCGGACGCAACCAGCTGCGGTGCTTCTTTCTTCTTCCCACTCCATTTGTACAGCTTGAAGTCCTTTCGGCTATCGTATGGACCCGCAACGATCAGGTAAGCGTTCATTGCCGGAACAAATTCGATGCTTCTGATTCCTAAGCCGCCAAGCGGCAGTTCGATGGGGCTACCTAGTTTCGGCTTTTCTGAACTTTCGAGGACGGCGTCCGGATTCTCAAGGGGCACAAGCAGAGCCTTCCCTGCATGAACGGGATTGCGGAACCCGATCAGGAGCGCTTTTCCGGGCGTTGCCGCAAGCCCTTCTATGTTCAGGGCTCCAGAGGATTCGGGTGATTTGCCGGCCGCCTCCTTGAATTTGTATTTACGTAGCCTTTGATCGGAGGAGAGCGCCACGACAAGATCGCGAAAAGGGGTGCCGACGGGAGTGACGGTCACCGCATCTCCCGATCCGCCTATCTCTGTTGCGAACAGGCGGCGCCGGTTCGGGCGGGACTCTCCATCAGCGCTGCTTCCATGGGAGCCGATCCAGTAAATCCGGTTTCCGATGACCGTTGCTCCTTCGATATCGGCCTCGGCATGCTTTTCCTTGCCCTCCGGCTGCAGAATCGCACCTACGTCGAATGTGCGCGGAGGTTTGTCGGGCGTTGAACGCTCGTAAAGGCGAAGCACATTGTCTTCATCATTCGCGATGAGGAAGCCGCTCTTTCCGATACTGACCGCCGCGGATGCATCGCACATTTCCGCGAATTCAACGAGTGGCGACGCCTCTACACAGGAAGAAATGAACAAGGCGCTCAGGAAGAGCGGGTGAAGGAAACGTCTTCTGACAATCATTGGCGAACCTCCAGGATAGATCCGGACTTCGATTCATCAGCCACGACTTAGCGACACTTTGCACCAAGTGCGCGATCTGCCTCGCGCGCCACCGCTTGCCTGTCGCCGCGTTTGCTATCGATGCTGGCCGTGACACAGGCGCCGAAGGGACGCAGTTTCACTACAACGTATCGGGATTCCTCGACGGTTTCCGCACCGAGATCTTTCTGCAGGTGCAGGAGCAGCACGAGAGCGTATGGGCGAACCGGTCGCGCGTCACGTCGGACTCTCCATTCCGCCTTGGTGCCGAGTGTCATGAATCCTGCTGAAACAGTTCGATCCAACCGAAGCGGATATTTCCCGCCGGCGGATGTCAGGACGGTGACCGAAACCCGTGAATCGGCCTCTTCAACAAGCAATCGATATCCGCCTGGCCCATCACATCGATGCACGATCGGTTCGCCGGGATGCGATCCGGAACTAGCCGTGCAGGGGGGAGAACTGAGCCGGGTAAATATGCTCATGCTGGCTGCTTCACTTCCGCCATGGGCGGACAGATACATGGCTGTGAGCACAAGCGCGACACGCATCACTTGTTCACTGGTATCCGGATCCGGTCAATACCTCGTGCAGAACTGGAAGTGCATGGGATCCTTTCTCGATTTGAAATCACCACCGTAAAAGAATCCTGCCTCCCTGAAGCACTGGACAATCTGGTCCGGCATGCGCTTTGTGCTTCCAAGAGGATACTTCTCAGCCTCAAGGTCAATCGCGATTCCCCATGAATGCGTTGAAGGATGCGAGCCGAATCCGCGGATCGATCTTCGTGCATAGATGCCGCTATAGTTCTTCACCTCGTTCTCAAAACCTGCCTTCTTGATGCTTTCGAAGGCCTTCTGAAAATTTTCGATCAGGAGTTTGTGGCAACGAGCCCTGTGCACGGGAATTCCTTCGTAAAGCAAGGGATAGGGCAGCTGGAAGGCCTTGATATGCAATTCTTCGAAGCGTGGGTCATCGAGATTGCCGAATGTCTGAATGATTTCGTCCAATCCATCTGGCGCGCGCTGCAGCATATATGCCTCCTTGGCAGGGTATACAGTCGGCGTTCTGTCATCGCAGCAGGCATCAGGCCATTTGAATCGGTTGCGGTCCAAGCGCGGTGGAGAAGTTTGTCGGCTGCACCGACGGTACAAGGTCGCCGGCCGACGGTTCCCATCCCAGCTTCCGTGCCAGCGGTACATCCCATCGGTTCTGCGCGAGCTTGGTGAAGCCTTGTTTATTGGGATGGATCTCGTCCATCCAGTCCGCATTGGAGCCCGTCGCTGCAGGATTCGCAGGTGTGAGCAGGCCGCGTGCGTCGATGACGTGCACGTTTGCCATCTTCGCGACGGTAGCCTTCAGCTGATCATTGAGTTCATCGATGACCGCATCTGCGGCCGAGCGCATTTGTGCCGGAGTCAATCCCGCGTCGTGCATGGACGGATAAAGCCAGGGACCGGTTCCAATCCGTGAGCCTGCAAACACTGTTGCCCCCGCGTCACGCGGTTGGAAATAATCGTAGCCATGGACGAAGATCGGCGCCTTCCTGGTCGTGTCATTTTCCGAACTGTTGCGCAAATCGACAAAACGGCCGATGTTATGAATGACTTCTTCAAAGAATTGCGTGTAGCTGCGCGGATTTGCAAGCTTGTCCAGATCCTGTGGTTGCCAGTCCGAGGTAAATCCACGGTCATTCGCCGCTTTGGCTGCAAACAGTTCGGCGAATACGTTCTTGAGGTCGTTCCCGCCGGCAGAAAGCAGAATCGCGTGAAAGTCGAACAGCTTGAACATGGCGCGCGTTTGTCGTGCCTGATGTCCCTGTACCATGCTGCGCACCTCGTCGCCGATGTGCGAGACGTCCACCACGGCTGAGACAAAGGGCAGACGGATGGAGTCGAGGAGATTCATGCCGCCGTGTGGAAGCGGCGTGAACTTGTCAAACCAGGAGTCTCCTTCGGCATAGATGAGGCGTTCCGGCATGAATCTGAAAATATGATCGCTGACGTCGTCGACATCCCCTCCTGTGGTATCAATCCGGATCATGCTGCGCCATTTGGAGCCGGCATGATCGAGGAGGTTGGGATTGACTGCCTGTGTTGTATCGACAAGCGGCATACGAGCCTCGCAAAAGGTAAAGACCGGTAGCAGTGATCCAGCGAACGATGCTGTCGCTGCATCGTTCGCTGGATTCAACATAGCACGCGTCCATGTCCGGATCTGTCAGATATACAGGAATCGAAAGCGCCTTTGCGTGCTGTCAAGCAGGTATGCCTTACTGCATTTCAGTCCGTGGTTGTTCAACAGGGGACAGACCACGTATTAATGAAATCGTGGTCTACATGATGAACTTGGGCCCTTCACCTCGCCCCCTCATGCAACGCCAGCAGTTTCTCCACCAGAAAATCAAACACCGCTCGTATCCGCGCCGTGTCCCGCAACTCGCGATGCGCAGTGATCCATACCGGTAAATCCGGTAGTGGCTGCTTTTCCAGCACCCGGACAAGCTGGGGGAACTGCCGGGCGATGACATGCGCCGAGATGCCGACTCCGAGCCCTGCGAGCACCGCCTGCCAACCGACAATATCGCTGTCGCACCGAAACACGAAGAACGTCTTGTCGACCACGTAGCCGGCCTGCCGGAAGCCATCGATCACGCGGCTGGATTGATCGAGGCCGATCCAGTCGTAGCGTTCCAGTTCGCCGGCGCCTTCTGCCGCGCGCCGCTCCGGCACATGCAGGTAATCCCGGTGCGCATAAAAGCCGATCGGGAAGGCGCCGATCTTCCTCGCGATTAACGCACCCTGTTCCGGCTGGACATGGCGGATCGCGATATCGGCCTCGCGCGCCAGCAGGTTGTCCACCTGGTTGGAGGCGACCAGCTCGATCTGGATGGCCGGATGCCGCTCCCTCAGCCCGGCCAGGAGTGGAGGCAGGATGTAGGCGGACATGACTTCGCTTGCCGTGATGCGGACGGTCCCCGCCGCTTCCTGGTTCTGTCCCGCGGCCGCGACACTGACTGCCTGCGCCGCCGCCAACATGCGGCGGGACGGCTCCACCAGTGCGGCGCCTGCCTGTGTCAGGCTCAGGCCCCGCGCGCCGCGTTCGAACAGCGACGCTCCCACCAGTTGCTCCAGTTCGGTGATCTGCCTTGAGATGGTGGGCTGGCTGATGCCCAGTACTGCCGCTGCTCGGGTCAGCGAACCAAGGTCGGCCACCACGGAAAAGCTCTTCACCAGGTTCCAGTCGATCCTTTGCGGGTCGATGAAACCTTGCGCCGGCAGGGCAGGGTCGTTGGGGGATGGTGTTGAGCTATTCATTTTTGAATGCGAGGGTTTCTTGTATGCGTATTGTTTGCCTGATTCCGGTCTTTGACAATAGCGCCATTGCCGGCACTTCCGCACACGGCCTTGGACATCAAGGATTCCCATGCACGCACTCAACAAGTTCCTGTTCCGTTTCTTCGCGCTCGGTGTAGCCGCCTATGCGGCCATTGGCTATGCCGTATTGCCGTTGGGCGCGCTCGTCGGTCCCGAAATGAAGGCAAGTTTCGAACTGCGCCCGGCGGGTATCTACATGCATGTCTTTGCCTCGGTGTTCGCCCTGGCGCTCGGTCCGTTCCAGTTTTCCGCGCGCCTGCGGGAAAGAAGCAGGCGGCTGCATCGCTGGCTGGGGCGCCTGTATCTCGGTGTGGGGGTGTTGCTGGGGGGATTGTCCGGCCTCTACCTGTCGCAGTACGCGCTCGGCGGCATCGTTGCGAAGCTCGGTTTTGCGACCCTTGCCGTATGCTGGATCGGCACGGGCGTGGCTGCCTATCGTGCGGTCCGTCGCGGCGACATTGTCTCGCATCGCAAATGGATGGTGCGCAACCTTGCGCTGACCTTGGCTGCGGTCAGCCTCCGCCTGTACTTCCCGATCCTGGCCGTTGCCGGTGTGCCGTTCGAAGTTGCCTATCCCCTGGTGGCGTGGTTGAGCTGGGTGCCGAACCTGATTGTGGCCGAACGCTTTCATGCCGTCGTCCGGCCTGTCACGGGAACGGGCGCGCTGCTTGGCAGAGCGGAGGCTTCGCGGCTTGAATCCTCGCCCTCCTGAGCTTCGCGAATCGAGCTAACCGGCATGTACTGCAGGGGACCGCAGGCACTGTGCGAACCCTTGTTGCATTGCCGATACTGCTGGCGTCTCGCTATTGAAATTGTCATAATGGCAATTTTGCGATCTGCCCCGTAAGACGTCTGCGGATCAAGCCCGTCAATAGTTTTTGGTTCCCGAAGTGATCCAGTCCAACGAAGCAGGCGGACTATGTGCATGGACGGCCTGACGCGGCTAGTTTCCATCTTTGATAAACAGGAGAAAACAGGCATGGGAAGCATCCTGCTGAAGATCCCCGACCTTGCTGACCATGAGTTGATTTATAACGAGCACGAAACGAGGCAGATACTCATTTTTTTCTGGCCCGGCCGGGCCGCTGATGTCGCCGGTCTGGAGATCGGAAATGAGGCTCGTCGCTTGGCGCAAGCAGCACTGGTGGCTGCCATCGAGGGTTCGTATGCAATGGGGTTCCTCGACGCGCTAGGAAGGACTGTCGCACGACCTGGGTCAGGCATCAAAGAACTGGCAAAGAAGTTGGCGCGCAACTTCGTGCGCCATTGGTGGCAGCACACAAGCCGCCATGACCTTGACGACGTCAAGATTTACGAATCCGTCCGCCGCAGCCTGGCGCTGCATCTGAAGCATCGCATGGATGCGATTCAAAGCGGCATTGCGTTGAAGCGATATATGGAACCGCTTTTCGTTGCCGGCAAACCTGTGGAATTGGTGTGGGCATGACGGCCGCGATCCGGACACGTATTGTGCCGCTCCTGGGCGTCGTCACATGTGCTCTTGCCGTCTTGTACGGATCAATCGCCTTTTCAATGACGAAGCAAAGTCCTGTCCTCCTCCTCGCATGCATGGAGACGGAAGTGCCTTGGCGGGCATGGACATGCGAGCAGGTGTTGCGTCATGTGACGCTTTCAGAGGAACAGGTCTTTGTACTGAACCGTCAGGCAGGCGCCCGGTTGCCAGCCGCGTTAGCGCGGCCCAAGTTGGCGGAGCGAATGCTGAAAGCGTTTCTTGCGCATGGCGTCGATATCAATGCGCGTGACGTCGAGACGAGGGGATGGACAGCCTTGCACGGCTTCGTCGCCGGACGCTCGCCAGACAAGGTTGCTCTTTTGCTGAAGTACGGTGCAAGTGTCAAGGTCGCGGATGAGGACGGTATGACACCGATCGACCTGGCCCGCAGATTGAGCAAGGACTATCCCGGCGATGCGAGCATTGCAGTGATCGTCTCTCTTCTTGGAACGGGAACGGATTGACAGTCACTGTTCCCGCCATTTCATGCGACTGTAGACACTTGATAGATGCGCTGGTTTATGTGAACGTATTTCGGTTTGGCAGGCGCAACAGCAAGCATAGGGTGAAGGGAAGATGCGTTTATCCTAGTGTCCTGTTCCGTTAATTCGTGAGCAAAGTCGCTGGAGTTTTTCGAGAATGGAATCAGCGGTCGCGGTCCATTGGAACGGTTTGCAATTCTGATTATAGGAGGTGACGAAATGATCGATTTTTCGCGTCAACTCCGT
>DASPMC010000030.1:0-49806 GCA_035627275.1 Noviherbaspirillum sp. | reverse complement strand
CCGCGCTAGTGCGTCGTGCGTTGGCGTCCGTTTTGTCGAAAAAATTTCCATTTGTAAATCAATAGGTTGCCAGATTGCACCAAAATGGAATAAATATTGCTTTATAAGCGAGCATTACATCAATTTTGCACACTTACAGGGAGAGTCTTTTCATGGACGCGCTTAAAAACGGTGCCGATGCATTATTCATCCTGCTCGGCGCCATCATGATTCTTGCCATGCATGCCGGGTTTGCATTTTTGGAACTCGGGACCGTCCGCAAGAAAAACCAGGTCAATGCCTTGGTCAAAATCTTAGTCGATTTTGGCGTTTCCACGATTGCCTATTTCTTTATTGGCTACAGCATCGCGTACGGTGTCGACTTTTTCTCGGACGCGACCACGCTGGCGCAGAAGAACGGCTATGAACTGGTCAAGTTCTTCTTCCTGCTGACCTTCGCCGCTGCGATTCCCGCGATCATCTCGGGGGGGATTGCCGAGCGGGCACGCTTCTATCCGCAACTGGCCGCCACCGCGCTTCTCGTGGGACTGGTCTATCCCTTCTTCGAAGGCATCGTGTGGAACCAGAAATTCGGCATCCAGGCCTGGCTGAAGGCGGCATTCTCTGAAGAATTCCACGACTTCGCCGGTTCCGTCGTCGTCCACGCGGTGGGCGGCTGGGCGGCATTGCCTGCGGTGCTGCTGCTTGGCGCGCGGCGCGGGCGCTATGCGAAGGACGGTGCCATCGCCGCGCATCCGCCTTCGAATATTCCTTTCCTCGCGTTGGGCGCCTGGATCCTGACGGTCGGCTGGTTCGGCTTCAATGTGATGAGCGCGCAAGCGCTGGACAAGATGAACGGGCTGGTTGCGATCAATTCGCTGATGGCAATGGTCGGCGGCACGCTGGTGGCGGTGATGCTCGGCAAGAACGACCCTGGCTTCGCCTATAACGGTCCGCTGGCCGGGCTCGTTGCCGTGTGCGCCGGTTCCGACCTGATGCATCCGCTCGGCGCATTGATTACCGGCGGCATCGCCGGCGCCATCTTCGTATGGATGTTCACGCTGACGCAGAATAAATGGAAGATCGACGACGTGCTTGGCGTATGGCCGCTGCATGGCCTATGCGGTGCGTGGGGCGGGATTGCCGCGGGGATCTTCGGCCTCAAGACCCTGGGGGGAATCGGCGGCGTGTCGTTCATGTCGCAGCTGATCGGCACCTTGATGGGCGTGACGATCGCCGTGCTGGGCGGTGTTGTCATTTACGGTCTTCTAAAGAAGCTGGTCGGCCTGCGTCTCGATCCGGAGCAGGAATTTGACGGTGCGGACCTTTCCATCCATCGCATCAGCGCGACCGCCGAACGCGAAACGAGCTGGTAATTTCCTGCCTTGTTGCCGACGTGGCGCGGTCCTGCGCCACGTCGTTCAATTCACCTTCTCCCCCAGTCTCGCGGGCTTGACGCTCGCAATCCTGCCGCCGGGAACATTGCTCTCCTCTCCACAGGTCAACATTTCGAGCAATTTTGCCGTTCCTTGATCAGGAAATTGAATCGCTTCGATCCCGAGGGAGGAGTGCATATCAATTTTTGAATCGATACGCCCCTTTGCTTCACGCTGGTATACCGTGAAAAGACGCTACTGGTATTGGGCCAGCGTTTTGAAAAGGAGTCGACCATGATCAAAAAGTCTGTCGTCGTGTTGTGCACTGTTCCGCTACTGACTTTATCGTCGGCGGCATTTGCATTTACCCCGTCAAGCATCGAAGGCGCCTTTGCATTGATCAAGAGCGGCGACGTGAAATACATCACCAGTATCGTCATGTCGAAGTTGCCGCAAGCCGCGCTTGATCTCGCGCCGGACAGCTTCATCAAATACAACGCCCTGCGGATCAAGAACAATCACAACAATGGCATCGGTGGTGGTGCGGGAGGAGGGCGCGGCCATAAGTGCTAATGAGGCGATGTTATTCCCTGCTGCGAAAGCGTGATGGCAGCGCATGGAGCCAGGTTACTACGGTGCCTGGCTCTTTTGTTTTCTGAGTCAGGCACGTCAGGCGCGCGTTGCCCGTTCAGTCTGCATTCATCGGAATCAGCGATATATCCGGCGTGATTCCCCGCTCGACAATCGAAACTTCCTACTTATTTTCTCGAGCGCCCCGCCTATCCTGAAAATTCAGTGCAGTTTTGTGCTCGCTGCACGAGACATTGTGGGGAAGTGCCGGCGAAGGCGAGATCCGCTGCACGCCGGTCGTTCATGGAGACCTTATATGCATCGTAGCTTTACACGCAGGACATTTCTAAAAGGATCGATTTCAGGCGCGGCATTGGCCTCGCTACCCGGCGGAATGGCATGGGCCCAGACCGTCTTGAACAGGCCTGAATGGTATGAATTCAGGCAGACTTCCAATTACAGTTCGTTCATCGACGCGATCCGTACGATGCGTGCGAATACGAATGCCTCCGACCGCACAAGCTGGGTCTACTGGTCGAACATCCACAGGTCGTCTTGTCCCCACTCAAGACCCTATTTCCTGGCATGGCACCGGGGCTACCTGCATGTCTTCCAGGAGACATTGCGCATGGTTTCGGGAAACAGCCAACTGGTAGTGCCCTACTGGGACTATTACAAGAATCCGGTGCTGCCGCAGGAATTTGCCGATCCGGCCACCGGGAACCCGCTCTATGTTTCGGGACGGCAGAGTTCCAATGTGCGATCCGCGCTGACCCTCACGCCATTCTCCTCGACCTACAGGAATTTCCAGCGCGGGACGACCAATTCCTTCGAGACATCGATCGAATACAGGCCGCACGGCTCCTTCCATAACATTATTGGTGGTTACCTGGCCACGCTGGACTCGCCGATGGATCCGATCTTCTGGCTCCACCACGGCATGATCGACAGGCTCTGGGCGTCCTGGGTGGCCGCCGGTGCCGGAAGGACAATGCCTTCCTTGAGCGATCCCTACTGGTCGGGGAACCACACATTCGGTTCCCAGTTGTCCATGCCGCGCCGCAATACCTACAACACCACCAGCCAGCTGAACTACACTTACACGGACCTCAGCCTGCCGACTTCGTTACCGCCTGCCGCGCAAATCGCGCCTCGGCTCGTGAAGGTGCAGGCGACGGTGGGAGTACAGGGGAACGGTTCCGGTGGACTGCGCGTTGGTGACTTCGCAGTGGCTCCCCCCGGGGATCTGGGTGGGAACAGACGCTCGCTCGGCGGCGCACGCAACGTGCGGCTCAATGAAAATTCGATATCTACACCTATCGCGATCGGCTCGAGCGATTTCGACCTGCTCGAACTGACACTGGGCGAGGACACGGAGCGGGCGGGCCGCGGCCGGCCGCTGGTTTCGTATCGCTCGGTGCAGATCACCCTCCAGGACGTGCATACGCTCCCGGCGGGAGAAGCGGGAGGCTTCTTCTACGATGTCTACCTGCTACCTGCAGGCCGCAGTCCCGACGAGCAGTACCTGCTGGGAAGTTTCGGTCCCTTCGAGGTGGAGGCCGCGCATCACAATGGCGGGAACATCAGCTTTGCCGCAACGCAGGTATTGCGGCGGATCGAGTCCCGCGGGCGCAATCAGCTGCGCGTCGGCTTCGTCCGCGTCAACGGAGGCAATTATCCGCGCGGCGACGTGATCTCGATCGGGGTAGTACGCGCCGAGCTATCGCAGGATCCTGTGGAATAAACATGGAGAGTGTTCGGGATGCATGCCGCATCCCGGCCAACCGACCAATCAGGAATCTATTTAGACGGCACCCTTGCGGCGGGTCAAAGGACCACGTTGCATCGGATCCTATAGCGCTTTCCATTCACATCACCTACAGATCGCAGTTATGCAGAACCTTCCGAATGTACAGTCGTTTCCGGTTTCAACCAGACTGGCGCCGGAGGCACCTCCGGATTTTCGAAAATATCTCGGCTCCATCGTCGACAGGAAGTGGCTGGTCGTAGGCATAGCGCTGGCCGTGACGATACTTGGTAGCAGTTATGCCTTCCTCGCCACGCCTGTCTATGAATCGAACCTGCTGGTCCAGGTGGAGGATGCATCGGGCATGCAGTTCGGGCCGTTTCCGTCATCCATGGATGGACAGGACTCGCGCATCAGCGCCGCTTCGAGGGAGATGGAAATCCTGCGCTCGCGCCTGGTGGTTTCCGCCGCCGTCGACAAGTCCCTGCTCTATATCGACGTCACGCCATCCTATTTCCCGGTGATCGGGAAGATCATTGCGCGATTCAATGACGAGTTGTCCGAGCCGGGCCTGTTCGGCTGGGGCGGCTATGTGTGGGGCGATGAAGATGCCCATGTGACGGCATTCAACGTCCCGGGCAGTCTCGAAGGAGCACCTTTCACGCTGACGGCGGGGCCGGACGGGCAATACACGCTCGAGCAGGAAGAGGAAGGGATACGGGAAAGCGGCAGGGTAGGCGAGCCGCTCCGCTTCAAGCACGGCAACGGGCAGGTCGAACTGATGCTGGCATCGATGCAAGCGAAGCCGGGGGCGCGTTTCACGCTGACCCGCTATTCGCGCGGCGAGGTCGTGCGCCGGTTGCAGGAGGCCCTGACAGTCAACGAAAAGGGCAAGCAGTCGGGCATAATCAGCGTCAGCCTGGAAGGCACGAACCCGGTGCTGGTGACGGAGGTGCTGTCAACGATCGGGCATGGCTACCTCGAGCAGAATGAGGACAGGAAGTCGCAGATTGCGGAGCGGCAGCTTGCGTTCCTGAACAAGCAGCTGCCTATCCTGAAGCAGGATCTGGAGCGATCGGAAGCCAGTTATAACGAGTTGCGCAACAAGCGCGGCACGATCGACCTGGGCGAAGAGGCGAAGAATGCACTTTCGCAATCGGTGGATGCGCAGAAGAAGATGGCGGAGCTTCGCCAGAAGAAGGAAGACCTGCTGGTGCGATTCGAGGAAGAACATCCGGCGGTGGTCTCGATCAACCAGCAGATGCAAGCCTTGAACCGCGACCTGGCCAGTTCGGAAACCCGCATCAGGAAACTGCCTGCGGTCGAGCAGGATGTGGTGCGGATGGCGAGGGATGTCCAGGTTGGCAAGGATGTCTACGCCGCCGTGCTGACCACTGCACACCAGTTGCGACTGATCACGGCCAGCAAGGCGCCCAACGTGCGGCTGTTGGATGAACCGGTCGTTTCATACCGCGAGGTCAAGCCGCGGCGGGGCTTCCTTGTCGTCTTCTCCGTCCTGGCCGGCCTGGTCCTGGGCAGTATCGTCGCCGCATTCAAGAAGGGGCTGCGCGGCAAGGTCGATTACCCGCAGGAAGTGGAAGAGTCGCTCGGCATTCCCGTCTCCGCCACCATTCCCTTCAGCCCGGGCCAGAAGAACGCGCTTGCGGATCCGTCGAAACTGCTGCTGGAGTCGGAACCGTATGACCAGGCGGTGGAAGGCCTGCGCGGCCTGCGTACGCTGATCCGTGACGCGATGCCGGAGGCGCCGAACAATGTCGTGATGATCACCGGTCCGACGCCGGGCGTCGGCAAATCCTTCGTGTCGGCGAATCTTGCCACGCTGCTTGCATCGGTCGGCAGCAAGATCCTGCTGATCGATGCGGACATGCGCACCGGCCACCTGCATCGTTACTTTGGACAGGAAAGAGAGCGCGGCCTTTCCGATGTCCTGAGCGGAAAGACGAACTATGCCACGGCCATCCGCCGCGGGGCGGCGCATAACGTCGACTTCATGCCGGCCGGCAGCAGCACGCCGAAGTCCGCCGAGCTGCTGGAGCATCCCGAATTTTCACATCTGCTCCAGATGCTGTCGGTACGTTACGACATCATCCTGATCGACACGCCGCCGGTCATTGGGCTTGCGGATGCGCTGACTGTGGCGGCCCAGGCGGGCATGGTCTTCAATGTCGTGCGGGCACGTGTGACGACGATGGAGGAAATCGATGAGGCAGCCAAGCGGCTGAACCAGGGCGGCCGCAAGATTACGGGGACTGTTTTCAACGGACTGAAACCCGGGGTCGCGAGCCACCGATACGGGGTGCGAAGCACGCGGTACGGCTATGCGGGGGAATACAAATGACCTGCTTCCGCCGAATGTCTTCTTTCGGGTGAGCCGGCGCATGCAGTCACTGAATTCGGCCATCCGGCGGGTGCTTCCTGCCAATGCATTTGCACGGCGCGTGGTCGTGCTCGCCGGCGGCAACGTGCTTGCGCAAGCGATCACCGTGGCGGTGGCGCCTATCCTGACGCGCCTCTACAGCGTGCAGGACTTCGGCCTGATGGCGGTGTTCGTCACCTTGCTGTCGCTGGTTTCCGTAGTCGGCGCCCTGCGCTACGAGCAGGCGATCCCGATGCCCGAGGATGACAAGGAAGCCGCTTCCCTGTTGGTCCTGAGCCTGCTTGTGCTGATCGCGATCACCGGACTGGCCGCGATCCCGCTCATGATGTGGCGCTTCGAGATCGCGGCCCTGTTGAAAACGCCGGCACTCTCGGACTACATGGTACTGGTCCCGATCGGAGCGCTGCTTGCCGGACTCTATAGCACCTTGAACCGCTGGGCAGTACGCCGGAAGGCGTTCGCTCCGCTTGCCAGCACCCGCATGAGCCAGGCCTTCTTCGCCGCCGCCATCCAGCTTGCCGGCGCAAAGCTCGGTGCACTGGCGCTGCTGCTCGGGCAGGTTGCCGGCCAGGGCGGCGGGTCGGTGTCGCTCCTGGCACGAGTGCTGCGCAAGGACTGGTCCGTGGTCCGCAGCGTGCGTGCCCGGGACGTGTTGTCCGCGGCGCGGACCTACCGGAAGTATCCGATGTATTCCACCTGGACCGCGCTCTGCAATACCGTCGGCTCGCAACTTCCCTCGGTGATGTTTGCCGCGTTCTTCGGGCCCGCTGCTGCCGGTATCTACCTGCTCGCCAACCGCGTGCTGTCGGCGCCGATGCAGCTGGTCGGCCAGGCCATCGGCAACGTGTTCCTCGCCGATGCGCCGGCAGCGATGCGGGAAGGGCGCCTGGGTGCTGTGGTGGCCAAGGTGCACGCGCGGCTGGCCCATATCGGCATGCCGCCGATGCTGGTGTTGCTGGTCGCCGGTCCGGAGATATTCGCGGTCGTCTTCGGCGAGAGCTGGCGGCAGGCCGGCGTCTTCGCGCAATGGCTTGCGCCCTGGCTTTACCTGGTTTTCATAACATCACCGATGACGTCGATCTTCCTGGTCCTCGAGCGGCAGGTTTCGGCGATGGCATTCCAGGTCGTCCTGTTGTCCGTACGTGCAGCGGCGATTGCAGCGGGCGCATGGATGGATGACCTGATGGCCGCAGTGGCATTGTTTGCCCTTGGCAGCACCGCCTGCTGGCTGGCCAACCTGGCATGGATGCTTCGCTGCACCGGCAATGGCTGGGGGCGGATCGTCCGGCCGGCATTGAGCGCGCTGGCCTGGGCCGTTGTCCTGGCGTCGCCGCTGATATTCGGCACCGTGATGCATATCGACAGGACGCTGTGGCTGCTTTCGTTCGGGGCTGCGTTCCTGCTCGTCCTGACCAGGTATGCCTGGCTGATGAAGGGGGCATGGTCATGAACAAGGTTGTTGTTCACCTTTCCAGCCCGGCGTGGCGCCGTGCCGGGAGTACAGGACTGAGCGTGCGCGGTCATGTGTACTCGGTCGAGGGGATGCCGCTTGCGACGGAACAGCTGGCCGGGTGTCCCGTCGCTTGCGTCACCGACCTGCATGCATGCTCGGACGCGATGCGCCGGATCGAAGGTTTCTTTGCGCTGGTCCGGGTAATGGAGGGGCGCGTGATTGCCGCGGTCGACCATCTGCGCAGCATTCCCTTGTTCTATGGTGTGGCGAACGGCAGCGCCTACGTCAGCGACGATGCGGAATGGGTCAGGAATGCCGTCGGCAACAAGGAGATGGATCCGCTCGCGCGCGACGAATTCAAGCTGACCGGCTATGTCACCGGCAGCCAGACGCTGTATCCCGATGTGAAGGAACTGCAAGCGGGAGAGTTGCTGCTGGTCGATACGACCCAGGGGCGGCCTGTCGTGGCGACCGCGCGCTACTTCCAGTATGACCACTTCCCATCGGTGCAGGCTGATGAAGGATTGCTTCGGGAAAAACTGGATGAGCGGCTGCACGCCGCAGTCCACCGGCTCGCAGCATGGGCCGGTGGACGGCAGATCGTGATTCCGCTGAGCGGAGGCTATGACTCGCGCCTGGTGGCCACGCTGCTTTGCCGCATCGGCTATCCGAACATGCTGGCATTCACCTACGGCGTGCCTGGCAACAAGGAAGCGGAGTACAGCCGGCAGGTGGCGCAGGCGCTCGGCCTGAAGTGGCATTTCGTCGAGTACAGCAGGGCGCGATGGCGTGCCGCATGGAACAGCGCAGAGCGCCGGCGCTACCAGGATTTCGCATCGGGCTGGAGCAGCCTCGCGCACGTGCAGGACTGGCTTGCAGTCCGCTCCATGCAGGAAGATGGCGTCCTCGAGCAGGGCTGCGTTTTCGTCCCGGGGCACACCTGTTTTCGGCAGAACACCGGTATCACCGCACGCGACGATATATCGACGCCACCCGGCATTGAACTGTTCATCGACAGGATACGCGACCGGCATTACATCCGGTCGGTCGGGAAGGACGGGCCGGAGCGACATCTTCCCGTCTGGCGCCAGCGCATACGCGAGACGGCCGGGGTAGACAAGGTCGCGAGCTGGGAAGCCTTGGCAAATGCCTATGAGCGATGGGAATGGCAGGAGCGGCAAGCGAAGTTCATCTGCAATTCGGTACGCGTCTACGAATTCTTCGGCTACGACTGGTGGCTGCCGCTATGGGACATGGGGCTGGTGCGCTTTGCGCAGGGCGTGCCCCTGCACCTGCGCCAGGGGCGCCGCTGGTACAACGAGTATGTGCGGCAGTTGTACGCTGCGCATGTGGGCGTTCCGGTGGAAGAGACGCTGCGCAATGCCGAGGAGACCAGTATCGCGGGCATACAGGTACGCAGGTTGCTGACCGGATTGCCGCGTCCCTTTCAGGTTTGGGCAAAGGCGATGCGCAATGCGATACGCGCGCGGCAGCAGCGAAATGCCTACATCGTCAGCCACTTGCCCGAGCACGAGGTCAGGCGGCTGCTGCGCGAAGGCTACCGGATCGACGGCATGCTGGTGCATGAATTCCTGAATGCCCGACGTGAGGATGTCCGCACATGAACAGCCTGCCACCGCACCTGGTCGCACGGCCCGCACCGGTATCGCGGGGAGTGTTGCACCGCTTGCGCACCATAGGAACGCTCCCGGCGGCAATTCTCCGCAATGTGTGGTGCGCGCGCCGGCTGCGCTCCTTTCCGGTCGCGCGTTTCGGCGAGTTCCGTGTCGAGCCGCTTGCCGCCGGCACGCTGGTTGCAATGGCTCGGCTGTATGAACGCCTGAACCACAGGCCGTTCGCTCCGGACAAACGCCTGCTGCTTGCCATGCTGGGGTCGAAGCTGGCACTCGTGGTGCGCAACGAGGCAAGCGGCAAAGTAGTCGGGCTTGCCTATTACTACTTCAACGCGAGGGACCGCATGGAGGGAACGATCCATGTCGGTTACAGCGGCGTTGCGGAGGACGTGCGCGGATGCGGTCTCGGCACCTTCATGCGCCGGCATGCGCTGGCGAACTTTGCGGCATCGGGGCTGGGCGGCGTGTCATCCCGCATCAGCGCATCCAACGGCGCTTCCCGCCGCGTGAATGAAAAGCTCGGATTCATCATCGTCGAGACCTATTTCGATGACGAGCTGAAGGAACTTCGTCACTACATGGTCTGTGATCTCAATAAACTTCGCAACAAGTTTCCCAATGGCACGAACCAGGACTGATTGAACGATGAACGCAAAGGACATGTACAGAGAATTTGCTGAGAGCGAAGAGTCGCTCCCGATCTTTTCGCAGGCATGGTGGCTGGATGCGACGGCCGGGGTGGACAACTGGGACGTCGTGCTGGCAACAAGGGAAGGGCAGGTCGTGGCGTCGATGCCGTACTCGCGGACGCGGCGCTACGGCATGGATGTCATCGGACAGCCTCCGCTGACCCAGAAACTCGGGCCTTGGCTGAGGCCGTTCTCGGGGCGGAATGCGTTGCGGCTGGCCTATGAAAAGAGCCTGATGCAGGAACTGATCGACAAGCTGCCGCCGTTCGACCACTTTGCGCAGAACTGGCATTACACATGCAGCAACTGGCTGCCGTTCTCCTGGAACGGTTTCAGCCAGACCACGCGTTATACCTACGTTCTGAACGATCTGTCCGATCTCGAGAAGCTGTGGACCGATTTCGAAAACAGCACCCGGGCCGAGTGCAAGAAGGCGTCCAACCGGTTTCGGCTGACGATCCGGGATGACCTGCCGCTCGATGATTTCCTTGCACTGAACCGGATGAGTTTTACTCGCCAGGGCAAGGATCCTCCCTATTCGAACGACTTCGTCCGGCGCCTGGACGATGCATGTACCGCGCGCGGCTGCCGCAAGTATTTCATTGCGGTTGACGAGGAAGGGCGGCACCACGCGGGAAACTATATCGTCTGGGACCGGAACAGTTCCTATGGGCTCATGAACGGTGCGGACCAGCGCTTCCGCAATACCGGCGGGGCGACGCTGTGCATGTGGGCGGCAATCCAGTTTGCGGCGACGGTCACACGGAAGTTCGACTTCGCGGGTTCCATGATCGAACCGGTGGAGCGGTTCTTCCGCGGCTTCGGACCGACCCAGTTACCGTATTTCTCCATCAGCAAGACCCCCTCCCGCCTGCTCCAGGTGCGTCAGGGATGGTTTGCGGTCAAGCAGCAGTTGGAGTGGGCAAGGAGCGTCACGCAGTAGCAGTTATCGGTAGTAGTTGCAGGTTTCGACGTCAATATTGAATCGAAGAGAGAACGGAAAACTACGATGGATACGAAAACTGTATATCGGGAGTTCTGCGCAAAGGAGACTTCGATCCCGATATTTTCCCGCGACTGGTGGCTGGATGCCGTCGCCGGCGAGGACGGGTGGGACGTTGCCCTGGTCGTCAAGGATTCCACGGTACTGGCGTCCATGCCCTATGTGCGACAGCGGCGCTTCGGCATGACTGTCCTGACGCAGCCGCCCCTGACGCAAAAGCTCGGGCCATGGATCCGGCAGACGCCGGGCAAGATCTCGACGCGGCTTGCGCATGAGAAGGAGATGATGCATTCGCTGATCGAACAGCTGCCGCCCTTCGATCATTTTTCGCAGAACTGGCATTACGCCTATACCAACTGGCTGCCGTTTTCGTGGAGCGGCTTCAGCCAGACCACGCGTTACACCTATGTGCTGGACGACCTGGTGCATACCGAGCAGATCTGGAAGATGCTCGAATGTAATATCCGCAACCACTGCAAGAAGGCGGTCAGCCGCTTCGGTTTGGACGTGCGCGACGATCTGCCGCTGTCCGATTTTCTTTACCTGAACCGGGCGACCTTCCAGCGCCAGGGAATGAACGTGCCGTATACCGATGCGCTGGTGGAACGCATCGACAAGGCGTGTGCGGAGCGGTCGTGCCGCAAGTGCTTCATCGCCGTCGACCGCGACGGCAGGCGGCATGCCGGGCTGTATGTCGTCTGGGACGACGACACTGCATACGGGCTGATGGCCGGGGCGGAACCGTCGCTGAGGAACAGCGGCGCAAACAGCCTGTGCCATTGGGAAGCGATCAAGCATGCGTCCACGTTGGCACAGCGATTCGACTTCTCCGGTTCGATGCTGGAACCGGTCGAGCGCTTCTTCCGGCACTTCGGGGCCACGCAGATTCCCTACTTCAATATCACCAAGACCCCGTCGCGTTTGCTGCGCTTGCGGCGGAGCATGCTGTCCATCATGCAGTCCGGCTCCAGCGTACGCCGCGCCGGCGCACGGCCGGGAGGGGCATGAAGAACATGTTGAACAACGATCGAAAGCGATGAGGTTGAAACTTACATTTCCAGACAATTGCAGGGCAGAGCGGAAGTGGATTGCCGATGTCCTGTTGCGCCACTTCCTAGGGATATCGGTTGAAGTCGTGTTTGCGGCGACACCGAAGGTCGTCATCAGTGCCGGCAATCGGAAACTGGAACTGCCGGACCTGTTCTTTCAATCTGCCGCGACCCAATGGCTGGGGGCGTTCGACTATCCGCCGCCCATACTGCCAAGCTGGAACGTCGCCGCGAGCGGCCTGCGTGCCGAACTGGTGGAGCGGGATGCGCCGGTACTCTTCGGCAAAGGCAGCTTTACGCTTGATGAAAGCGGGAACGGTGCGCTCGGCTTGGACATCTTTGGCGCGGCCTTCTTCATGCTGTCGCGTTATGAAGAAGCGGTGAGCCTGGAACGCGATGGCCACGGACGCTTCCCGGCATCGGCATCGGTTGCATTCCGTTGCGGATTCCTGCATCGCCCCTTGGCGGACGAGTACGTCGAAATCCTTTGGGCCGCGATGAGCAAGATCTGGCCGGCCCTGAAACGCAAGTCGCGCCAATTCCGTACCGTTGTCTCATGCGATGTCGACCATCCTTACCATCCAGGAGTCGGATCCTTGGCACGAACCGCCAAACGGGTCGTGGGGGAACTGGTTCGTACAAACGATCTGTCGCGTGCGGCGACTGCACTGAAGAACTACGGCGCCCTTCGGACCGGCAACTGGGATCACGACCCGTACTACTACACCGTCGACTGGATGATGGACGTGAACGAGCGGGCCGGAAACCGGGTGTCGTTCTACTTCATTCCGGAAATCACCGACCCGCGCCACGATGACACCTGCCCCCTCACCGACAAGGCGGTGCTGGCGATGATGGCGAGAATATCCGCGCGGGGGCATGAGATCGGCCTGCATCCGGGCTACAACACCTATGAATCGCGTGCCCGCATCGCTTCCGCCAAGCGGCGGCTGCAGTCCGTCCTCGACCGGGCGCAGCTTGGACAGAAAGTGATAGGCGGACGCCATCATTACCTGCGTTGGTCGACCCGCACGCCTGCGATCTGGGATGCGGCGGGGCTGGAATATGACAGTACGCTGAGCTACGCGGAGCATGCGGGTTTCCGCTGCGGCACATGCCACGAGTACCCGATGTTTGACCTGCACCGGCGGGTGCCGCTGCAGGTGCGGCAGCGGCCTCTGGTGTGCATGGAAGCCTCGGTTCTTCGTTACATGGGATATGGCGTCGGTGAGCAGGCGCTGGCCAAGATGATGAAGCTCAAGGCAGCGGCGGTGCGCATGCGCGGCAATTTCACCCTGCTGTGGCACAACTCCGCGTTCGATTCCGCGGCGGCACGCGATATGTATTGCCAGATCATCCGGAATTAAGAGCAACCATCAAACGGCGGAGGAACGATGGCAAGCCTGAGACTGCGGCAATTTACCTTGGCGGACTGGTCGTTCCTGATCCTGTTCCCGGGTTTCTTCTTCTACCAGTCGGCCATCGGAACCGGGATGGCGCCGGCCATCCTCGGGGGCTATTTTTCGCCGGTGTGCATCCTGCTCCTGCCTTTCCTCGCCCTGGTATTCTTCGCCTGCTCGGCAGAGGTGAAGCATTTCATCAATGACGCCGATCTTGTGTTCGGCGGCTTTCTCCTTTACTTCTTTTTTGTCGTCACCCTCAATTTCGGACTGGGCGCCCCCACCGTCGTTGTCAAGCATCATCTCGTCGCGATGCTGCATTTTGTGGTGGTGTTCATCACCTGCCGGTTGGCACGTTTCGACGACCCCGGGTTTCGACGCGTGGTCCTGGTCACGGTGGTTGGCATGAGCCTCATCATCTTTTCCATGTCGGTCGACGGCACGTTCTATCTAAGGCTGCAAGGGGGTGCGTCCAATGAAGAAGCGCTCGCCACCTATCAGGGATTTGCGCGCTCCTATCTGCTGGCTTTCCTGGTCGTTGCGGCATTCATGAAGAAAATGCCGCACAGGCTGCTCTTGTATGCCGTGTGCATACCGGCGTTCTTTATCAATGGCGCCCGCAGCGAAATGGCGGTCGCAGTGGCGGCCGCGGCGATCATCGAAGGAATCCATTCAAGACATCGTGGCCTCTGGATCGCGGGAAGCGCAGTCACCGGTGCCGCCTTGTTCATGTTCTTTGCCGAGATCGTTTCGCTGTTCCCGGGCAACCGCAGCGGACAGCTGCTCGACCTGTCCGGCGCATCTTCCTGGGAGGCGCGCAGCAGGCTGTTTTTCTTTGCAGTCGATACCGTCCTCCAGAATCCGGTATTCGGCAGCTATGGAAGCTACCTGCGCCTTCTGAACAACAGCGGCTCCTATGCGCACAACATCGTGTCAGCCTGGGTTGATCTCGGCCTGATCGGTTTCCTCTACCTCTTCGGGATGCTCGCCATCCCGACCATGCGCCTGGGCCTGGATCTCTTGCAGCGAGGACAACGAGAGAAGCCGGCAGGGCTGATCTTTGCCTTCGTCATGCTTTTTGTCACGCTGGTGATGCTGTTCACTTCCAAGAGCTTCACATACATGGTCATCGCGGGCGCGATGGGAGTCTATGCCAATTACAGGAGCAAGCATGTGCAGCCGCAAGGTCGTCCATCTCACCTCAGTGCATCCGCGCTACGACACACGGATCTTCGTCAAGCAATGCCGCAGCCTGGCGCGCCACGGCTATGACGTCAGTCTCGTGGTTGCCGACGGCAAGGGGGATGAGAGCAGGGACGGGGTCGCCATCTTCGATGTCGGCAGACCCGGTGGACGGATGGAGCGCATGCTCAAGACGACCGGGCGTGTTTTCCACAAGGGACTGGACTTGCGGGCCGATGCCTATCACCTGCATGATCCCGAGCTGCTGCCTATCGGGCTTCGGCTGAAGAGCCTGGGCAAGACCGTCATCTTCGACTCGCACGAGGACGTGCCTTCCCAGATTCGCAGCAAACCCTATCTGGGGCCGGTTTCGCTGCGCATGCTGTCGGCTGCGGCCGGGTTCTTCATGCATCATGCCTGCCGCCGGCTTGACGGCATCGTCGCCGCGACGCCAACCATCCGCGACAAGTTCCTGCCGATTAACCGGCGCACCGTCGATGTCAATAATTATCCTGTTCCGGACGAGCTGTTTGCCGGTATGCACTGGACGGACAAGCAACTGGAGGTGTGCTACGTGGGTGACATCACCGCCGGACGTGGTATCCGCGAAATCGTGCGAGCCTGCGAGTTCGTCGAGACGCCTGTCCGTCTCACGATCGGCGGTGCCTTTTCAGAACCGGCGCTGGAAACCGAGGTCCGGTCCTATTCCGGATGGAACAAGGTCAACATGCTCGGCTTCCTGTCGCGCGACCGCGTCCGGGAAGTGCTCGGCCGGTCCATGGCGGGCCTGGTCACGCTGCATCCGCAGGACAACTACCTCGACGCTTTGCCGGTAAAGATGTTCGAGTACATGGCCGCCGGGATACCGGTGATCGCTTCGGATTTTCCATTGTGGCGAAAAATCGTCGAAGGCAATGGCTGCGGCATCTGTGTCGATCCGCGCAACCCGCGCGAAATCGCCCGGGCAATCGATTACCTGATCACGCATCCCGACGAGGCGCGCGCCATGAGCGCAAACGGACGGCAAGCTGTCCTGAAACACTACAACTGGGGGAGCGAGGAAGAGAAGCTTCAACGGTTCTATTTATCCCTGACCTGAACCTGTCCCGGCGGTTTCATGCTGCCGCCCGCGGAGGATGCCATGCGAAAAAGGTTTTTGACGGTGTTGCTTTTGACCGCTTTCACGGGCACCGCCGAGGCTGCAACCGGTTCCCGGGATAACTTCGCCTGTGGAGGCGACGTGGAAAACCAGGTGTGGTCGCTCTGGGACCGGGACATGCATGAGTACCTCAAGGATAAAGTGGTCGCTCAGCGGCTTCTGCAGAACGGCGAGGGCGACGCCCTGTACGACTTCCAGATGTACGCCCACAACCTCGCCGCGATGGCGCGCCGCTGCGGCCGCACCGACAGGCTGCGGCAGATAAGCCGGATGATCGCTGCCGCGTACGGCGGGCTGGAGCAGGGCAGCGTCTTCTCGCAGGGACGCCGCTGGACTTGCCGCAGCGGCAGCCTGTGTGAATCCGGTTCGAGGTACGCCGGGAACGAGGTCCAGTTGTATAGCGTGCAATTCCTCGGGCTGGCCGCTTCCGTCGCGAACGCCATTGCATCGTCCGGGACGCCGTTGACGGACGAGGACGAACGCTTCGTCTCGGATACCGTGCAGATTGCAGCCGAGCATCTGAAAAGATGGGGCGGGACACGGGAGGTGGACAAGCTCCGTCGCGCTGCCAAGGCAAAGCCGGACGACGTCGGCAGCGGATCGTCCTCCCTGTTTTTCACGGACAAGCCGCTGTGGATGATCGCCATCTACGCGGAACTCGCGGGCGCGGTCAACGCGAGGAAGGCGGACGCCAAGGCGGCGACGCGAAACAGGGAAGATCTCGCCGAACTGAGCCCCCACATACAGGCCCTCATGGAATTCTTCCTTGCCAGGGTTTCCCTTGAGCGCGCGAACAGTCGCCGGGAGAGAAACGTCATGACGGCCGACCTCGACAAGGGCTATTGGCGGCTGTATCCGGATAACCGGTATGCCGGTTACGAGGGGCAGCGGCCTCCGGTGAGTTGCAAGGGGGGGCGCGGGTCGGGAGAAGTGGAGGTGCACGTCGCGCCGGACGAAGTTCCCCGGCGTGACGATACCGGCTGGGACCTGAGCCACGCGCGCCGGCTCGTACCGGCTCTCGATGCACTCGAGCGTAACCGGACGGCCATGCAGCGCCTCTATTCGCTTCGGGAAAACCAGCTGATGCCTGCGTCGCTTCCGGCGGCGTTTGCCAATGGCATGCTGGTGCGGGTCTGGAACGGCGACGAACGGTACCCCCTGTTCGCCAACTACATGAGCGGCGCCAATGGATGGTTCCGGGTCGCATACGGAACGGAGCGCGGAAAATGCCGGGAAGGTTTCGCGCCCTATGGCATGACCGGCGCTTTTCTCAGCGGGGGTTATGCCACGTGGTCGCGCCACCAGCCGCTGCTTGGCCGGCTCGGCGAGCGACTGTACACCATGACGGAGACGCAGGACGAGAAGGAAATCGCTTTCCTCCGTGAACACTACCCTGACTTGATGCCGTCGTCGACGAGCAACAAGGCGCGTCTGTACCGGCTCATGTTTTTGCCTGCCCTGGTCGGGATTCGGACAGAGCGACGCGAATAGTGCGCGACATTTTTCCGGCGGAGTACATCCCGCGGCATATCTATCAAAAAAACACTGGCGAACCCCTGCAAACATACACTCCGGATCGAAATTTCATACTTATTTTCTCCCAGTGCGCAGCCTAAATTGAGCAGGGCGTGACGACATTGTCCGCCGCGCGAGACATCCCTTCTTGAGGGAATCGGATGTCACTCGCCTGATGCTATGTATTGCAAGGGAGCCCATATTTGAAGATCACCATCATTGGCAATGGTTACGTCGGACTCGTTACCGGCGCATGCCTGGCAGATTTCGGAAACCAGGTTTTCTTCCTGGATGTAGACAAAGACAAGGTCGCACTCCTCAACCGCGGCGAGGTGCCGATCTATGAACCCGGACTGAAGGACCTTATCGCGCGGAACCGAGCGGCGGGACGCATCATCTTCTCCACCGATGTCGACGCGGCAGTTGCGCATGGCGACGTGCAGGTCATCGCGGTCGGAACGCCGGCCGGCGCGGACGGCGCCGCCGACCTGCAATACGTGTTTGCCGCGGCCGAGAATATCGGGCGGTACATGAGCGATTTCAAGGCGATCATCACCAAATCGACGGTTCCAGTCGGCACCGCCGACAAGGTCAGCGCCATCGTCACCGGAGTCCTGCGCGAGCGCCGCTTTGCCGATCCGGAGAGCATGTTCTCCATCGTGTCGAACCCGGAGTTTTTGAAAGAGGGCGCTGCCGTCAACGATTTCCTGCGCCCGGACCGCATCATCATCGGGTCGAAACAGGATGCGCCGGGGGCACGGGCCTGCGCCATGGTCAAGGCACTGTACGAGCCCATGATGCGGAATCACGACCGACTCCTGCACATGGATGTAAAGAGCGCGGAGTTCTCCAAGTACGCCGCCAATGCCATGCTCGCAACCCGCATTTCCTTCATGAACGAACTCGCCAACCTTGCCGAGGAAGTGGGGGCCGATATCGAACAGGTCCGCCGGGGAATCGGGTCGGACCCGCGCATCGGCCATAGCTTCCTCTATGCCGGAACGGGGTACGGAGGATCGTGTTTCCCGAAAGATGTGCAATCGCTGCTGAAAACCGCCGAGAGCCGGGGGCATCCATTACGCCTGCTGCAGGCGGTGCATGATGTCAACGCGGACCAGCGAGGTGTCCTTGTCCGAAAGATCGTGCGCAGGTTCGGTGCCGACCTGACAGGCCGCACCTTTGCAATCTGGGGCCTGGCATTCAAACCGAACACGAATGACGTGCGTGAGGCGCCGAGTCTCTCGGTGATTTCGTCGCTGCTGGCAAGAGGGGCATCGGTCAAGGCCTACGATCCGATCGCCATTCGGGAAGCGGCGACCGAACTGAAACACAGCGTGCCGGCCGAGCATTTCGAGCGTGTGACGTTCTACGACGACCAGCTCGCGGTGCTCGACAAGTGCGATGCGTTGGTGATCGTCACGGAATGGAAGGCGTTCTGGCGTCCGGATTTCTCCGCCATGCGATCTTCGCTGAAAACACCGCTCATCTTTGACGGCCGCAACATCTACGAGCCGTCCCTGATGCAGGAGAACGGTTTCCAGTACCACGCAATCGGCAGGGGCTGACGATGATGGTCACCGTCATTTCTCCTTGCCGCAACGAGGCGGCACACATCGACCAATTCCTGCAGTCCGTAACGGAGCAGGATTGCCCCAACTTTGAATTGGAGGTCATCGTCGCAGACGGCATGAGCGACGATGGAACGATCGGCAAGCTGGCGCTCTGGTGCGCGAACCATCCGCGGATCAAGGTGATCCACAATCCGCAGCGCATCGTGTCAACGGGACTCAATCTCGCCATTGCCGCCGCTTCAGGGGAAATCATTGTCCGCATGGATATCCACACATCGTATGCACGCGACTATGTACGACGCTGCGTGGAAACGTTGCGCGCGACCGGCGCGGAGTGTGTCGGCGGCCCTTGGGTGGCGGAGGGGATGACGCCTCGCCAGCGCGCGATAGCGGCTGCGTTCCAGAGCCGGTTCGGCTCTGGCGGTGCCGCGTCCCGGCGGCGCGAATACAGCGGGCCGGTCGATACCGTATACCTCGGGGCATGGAGGAAGGCGGATCTCGAACGCCTCGGCGGGTTCGATGAAGATCTCGTACGCAACCAGGATGACGAACTGTGCCTGCGAATCCGCCGCGCCGGTGGAACCGTCTGGCAAAGCGCAGCGATCCGCTCGGTCTATACGCCTCGCGCCTCGCTTGCCGCCCTTGCACGGCAGTTCCACCAGTATGGCTACTGGAAAGCGCTGGTGCTGAAAAAGCATCGGATACCCGCATCGCTGCGTCATATCGCGCCGTTCTGCTTCATCGCGGGACTTGCCGTGCTCCTGCTGGCGGCGCCCTGGATACCCGAAGCAGGCCTGCTGCTTGCCGTGACTGCCGCGCTGTACCTCGTTGCGGCGCTGTCTTGCGCATTCAGCGCCAGGGCCAGCCTGGCACGGCCGCCGATCATTCTGACGGCGGTTGCGCTCTTTTCCATGCATTTTGGCTACGGGACAGGCTTTGGGAGGGGGCTGGTGGATTTCATCTTGTTCAGCCGGCACCCGAACAGTGCAATGAAAGTCCTTACCCGCTAGCCGGATCGGAATCGCCGCCCGTTCCATCGATATTGTCAAACGATGCCGCCCGAATATGACGCCTTTGATCAATTTTTCATACTTAATTTTCAAACGGTAGTGCGTACATTGGTTAAGACGGCCAAGCAAGACGCCATGCTGCCCCAGTCAAGTTGACCCATCTTCGCAAGAATCATGCTCATGTCATTACAACGTTCCACGGCTGCTGCACGGATCGGCTCGAAGCTGGTTCAGATGACCTTGCTGAAAAAGATCAGTCTGATGGTGGCGATCGATATCGCTTCCTTGTCGGTGTGTTTCTTTCTCGCCTCCTTGCTGGTGGAAGGCGACCTTGCACGAGCGCGCCGCTACGGCTTGCCGCCTGTCGCTCTCGCCGTGTCGATGGCCGTGGGAACGTTCTGCATTTCCGGCCTGTACGGTGCGATCACCCGTTTCATCGACCAGAAAATCCTGTCGGCGGCGACGATCGGCCTGGCGGTTGCGGCCGTGTCGTCGCTGGCTCTGGTCGAGCTCCTCAGTTACCGCGCACTGCCTCGCAGCGCGCTGATGCTGTATTGGCTGATTGCGCTTGGCTACATGCTGGCCTCTCGCCTCGCGGCAAGAGCGCTTATCCGCCACCTGAGTCCCTATTGCCGCCGTGAACAAGGCTGCAGGGTAGCAATCTACGGGGCGGGCGAGGCGGGCGCCAAACTCGGGGCCGCAATGCGCATGAGCCTGCAGTACCGTGCGGTCTGCTTCTTCGACGACGACGATTCGCTCGCGCGCCGTACTGTTGGCGGCCTCAAGATCTACCATTCGAGGGACATTGCCGCCGTATGTGCGGAGCGCGGCGTGAACATGATTGTCATTGCGGTACCGTCGGCCACACCGGAGCAGCGGCGGGAGATGATGTACCGCGCACGGATCAGCGGTGTGTCGGTGAAAACGATGTACGGCCTGATGGAACTGGGCGACGAGAGCATCACGACCCGTTCCATCCGCGAGATCAAGATCGAAGACTTGCTCGGACGCGAATCTATCCAGCCGGATTTCGAACTGTTTTCGAAATGCGTGCGAGCGCAGAATGTGCTCGTCACCGGCGGCGGCGGATCGATCGGGAGCGAACTCTGCCGCCAGATCATGACCCTCAATCCCAAGGCATTGCACGTGCTCGATCATGCGGAGCATGCGCTTTACAACATCGAGCAGGAGCTGCGCTCGCGCTTTCCCGATATCGATTTCCACGCCCACCTCGGCACAGTTTGCGATGAAGATTTCGTCAGCAGGGTGGTCGGCACCAACGGAATCGACACCATTTACCATGCGGCCGCCTACAAGCACGTGCCCCTGGTGGAGTCCAACATGGCACAGGGCGTGCGCAACAATATTCTCGGCGCGCAGAACGTGGCGAACGTGGCGGCGCGTTTCTGCGTCAAGACCTGCGTCCTGGTCTCGACGGACAAGGCGGTACGCCCGACCAGCATGATGGGCGCGAGCAAGCGTGTCGCCGAACTGATCTTCCAGGCCGCTGCCGCGCAGGAAAAGAGCGGGACGAAGTTCTGCATAGTCCGCTTCGGCAACGTGCTCGGTTCGTCGGGGTCTGTCGTGCCGCTGTTCCGCAAGCAGATCGAGGAGGGCGGTCCGATCACTATCACGCATCCGGAGGTAGTGCGTTACTTCATGTCCATCTCCGAGGCGGCGCAACTCGTGATGCAGGCCGGCGCCATGGCCAGGGGCGGAGACGTTTTCGTCATGGACATGGGCAAGCCGGTGAAGATCGTCGACCTGGCCAGGACCATGATCGCCATGTGCGGCTACACAGAGAAGAGCGCGAGGAATCCCGACGGCGACATCGAGATCGCCTACGTCGGCCTGCGTCCGGCGGAGAAGCTGTATGAGGAAATGTTCGCCGGCAATGACGCAATCCCGAGCCGGCATCCACGCATCATGACGACGACCGAGTACATGATCGAACCGGGCCTGCTGGCGCAACAGCTTGCCTACCTGATGGTGGCATGCGCAACAAACGACTGCGGCATGATCCAGCACATGGTCCAGAAGATCGTCAAGGAATACGTCCCGTATCGACCGCCCGAAGCGGTGCCGCAGGCGGAACGCGTCTTCCCGCTCCATGCCGGCGCGCTGGCGCAACGACCGGTTGCATCGACCAGCGGTTGACGTCCCGAATCCGCATTTTCCCCTCAACCAGACAACTGTATCCAATCAGCGAGGATATTTATGCACGCGCTTCAGGTTCCCTCCACGGTCATCAACCGCCTTTCCGCCAGCGATTTCGCCCCGCACGATGATGCGCTCGACCGTCTGATACGGAAGATCGAGGATCGAAGCGCGATCATCGGAATCGTCGGCCTGGGCTATGTCGGCTTGCCGTTGATGCTCCGCTACTCCGGCGTCGACTTCCGCGTCCTTGGCTTTGACATCGATCCCGAGAAGGTGGAGAAGCTCAATGCAGGAAAAAGCTACATCGAGCATATCTCTGCACAGTCGGTGGCGCGGGCGCGCGCCGCGGGTTTCGAGGCGACGGACGACTTTTCCCGTGTTGCCGAAGCGGATGCGATCATTATTTGCGTACCGACGCCGCTCAATGCGTCACGCGAGCCCGACCTGAGCTTCGTCCTGAACACGGCCGACATGCTGTTGCCGCACCTGCGTCGCGGCCAGATCGTGTCCCTGGAAAGCACCACCTACCCCGGCACGACGGAAGAGGAATTGCGGCCGCGTATCGAATCGCGCGATTTTTCGGTCGGCGAGGATATTTTCCTGGTCTTTTCTCCCGAGCGCGAGGATCCGGGCAACCCAAAGTACGATACCCGATCGATCCCGAAGGTGGTCGGCGGCAGCACGCCGGCCTGCCAGAGCGCCGGTATCGCACTCTATAGCGCCGCTGTCGACCAGGTTGTACCGGTGAGCTCGACGCGCGCGGCAGAGCTGACCAAGCTCCTGGAGAACATCCACCGCGCTGTCAATATCGGTCTTGTCAACGAGATGAAGATCATCGCGGACAAGATGAACATCGACATCCATGAGGTCATCAATGCGGCCTCCACCAAGCCGTTCGGATTCACGCCGTTCTACCCGGGTCCCGGGCTCGGCGGTCACTGCATTCCAGTCGATCCTTTCTATCTCACCTGGAAGGCGAGGCAGTACGGCCTGCATACCCGCTTCATCGAGCTGGCGGGCGAGATCAACAACGACATGCCGCGGTGGGTCGTGGACAAGGTGGCATCCGCCCTCAACGAGCGCGGCCGCGCGGTGAAGAACAGCAGGATCCTCGTGCTCGGCGTCGCCTACAAGAAGAATGTCGACGACATGCGCGAGTCGCCGGCGGTCAAGCTCATGGAGCTGCTGCGAGAGAAGGGCGCGGTGATTGCCTACTCCGATCCGCATGTTCCCGTCTTTCCCAAGCTGCGCGAGCACCACTTTGCGCTGAGCAGCGTTGCGCTCACCCCCGAATCGATCGCCAGCTTCGACCTGGTGCTGCTGGCGACGGACCATAGCGCTTTCAACTACGGGTTGATCGAGCGCTACGCGCGCCTCATTGTCGATACCCGCGGCGTGTATACAGAACGCAGGCCGAATGTCATCAAGTCCTGAGAAAAGGAGAAGAACATCGATGATTGCCCATGTGAGGTCTTTTTCCGATCGCAAGATACGATTTGCCCTGGTCGGCTGCGGACGCATCGCCGCCAACCATTTCGAGGCGATCAAGGTGCACGCCGACCGCTGCGAGCTGGTGGGCGTGTGCGACATCGCGTCACATGCGCTGGAACGTGCAGCCGACCAGACGGGCGCGAAACCTTATTCGAGCCTCGCGGACCTGCTGTCGGATTCGCGCGCAGACGCAGTGATCCTCACCACGCCGTCCGGCCTGCACTCGAAGCAGGCGATCGAGGTGGCATATTCCGGTCGGCATGTAATCACGGAAAAACCGATGGCCACTCGCTGGGAAGATGGCAAGCGCATGGTTGCCGCCTGCGACGAAGCCAAGGTGCAATTGTTTGTAGTAAAGCAGAACAGGCGTAACGCCACGTTGCGCCTGCTGAAGCGCGCAATCGACGAAAAGCGCTTCGGCCGCATCTACATGGTCAACGTCAATGTGTTCTGGACCAGGCCTCAGGAGTATTACGACAGCGCACGGTGGCGCGGCACCTGGGAGTATGACGGCGGCGCGTTCATGAACCAGGCCAGCCACTATATCGACCTGCTCGATTGGCTGATCGGGCCGGTGGAAAGCCTGCAGGCATACACCGCGACCCTCCAGCGTAACATCGAAGTCGAGGATACCGGCGTGATGAACGTGCGCTGGCGCAATGGCGCGCTTGGATCGGTGAATGTCACCATGCTCACCTATCCGAAGAATTTCGAAGGCAGCATCACCATCCTGGGCGAGAAGGGCACGGTGCGCATCGGTGGCGTCGCGCTCAACGAAATCCAGCATTGGGATTTCGAGGAGAAGACACAGACAGATGAAGCGGTGATGGATGCGAGCTACAAAACGAACTCCGTTTACGGCTTCGGCCACGCGTTGTACTACGAGAACGTGATCCAGTCCCTGCGCGGCGAAGCCGAGCCGGAAACCGACGGGCGGGAAGGGCTGAAGTCCCTTGAAGTCCTGATCGCCGCCTACCATTCCGCGCGCGACGGCAAGCGTGTGGCCCTGCCGATGGAGTACTAGGATGGCCGTATTCATTGATCCAACAGCGGTGGTCGACCAGGGCGCGATCATCGGCGACGGCACCCGTGTCTGGCATTTTTCCCATGTGAGCGGCGGCGCGCGCATCGGCGCCGGATCGTCGCTCGGACAGAATGTCTTCGTCGCCAATGATGTCGTGATCGGGAACAACGTCCGGGTCCAGAACAACGTATCGATCTACGACGCGGTGGTGATCGAGGACGATGTGTTCTGCGGTCCGAGCATGGTGTTCACCAATGTGCTCAACCCGCGATCGGCGGTGCCGCGCAAGAAAGAATACCGCAAGACCGTTGTGCGCCGCGGTGCCACCCTTGGGGCCAACTGCACCATCGTGTGCGGCCACGTTATCGGGAGCTACGCCTTTGTCGCCGCCGGCGCGGTGATTACGAAGGACGTCCCCGACTTCGCATTGATGGCCGGCGTGCCGGCGCGGCAGATCGGCTGGATGAGCCGTCATGGGGAACGGCTTGACTTGCCCATGCGCGGGGAGGGGCTGGCGATCTGTCCCGGCAATGGCGACCGCTATCGATTGGAGAACGGGATCTGCCGGCTCATGTCCTTGACGCGGGACGTGAATCAATCACTTACGGAAAGCGCAGGATAACGCATGGAATTCATCGACCTCAAGAAACAGTACAACGCGCTTCGCGAAGACATAGACCAGCGTATCCAGGCGGTCCTTGCGCATGGCCAGTACATACTCGGACCCGAGGTGGAGGAGCTCGAACATGTGCTCGCGGCGTACACCGGCGCGCGGCATTGCATTACGGTCGCGTCCGGAACCGAGGCGATCCTGATTTCGCTGATGGCCATCGACCTGCAGCCCGGTGACGAGGTGATCACCACGCCGTTCTCATTCATTTCCGTTGCCGAAATGGTGGCGCTTCTTGGTGCTGTCCCGGTCTTTGCGGATGTCGAGCCAGATACCTGCAACATCGATCCCGCGCGCATCGCCGAGAAAGTCACCTCCAGAACACGAGCAATCATTCCGGTATCGCTGTACGGGCAGCCGGCCGATATGGACGCGATCAATGCAATCGCGCAGCGCCACCGGCTGGTTGTCATCGAAGATGCGGCGCAGAGTTTCGGCGCCACCTATCGCGGTGCGAAGAGCTGCAATCTCTCTGCTATCGCGTGCACCAGCTTCTTTCCCAGCAAGCCGCTTGGCTGTTACGGGGACGGCGGTGCCGTGTTCACCAGCGACGATAACCTGGCCAGGCTGATGCGGGAAATCCGCACGCACGGACAGGAGCGCCGTTACGTGCACTCGCGTATCGGCGTGGGCGGCAGGATGGATACCTTGCAGTGCGCGATCATCCTTGCCAAGCTGAAGTATTTCGATTGGGAGATCCAGGAGCGCATCCGCCTGGGCAGCCTGTACAACGAACTGTTCCAAGGCAAGGTCACCCGTGTGCAGCAGCGGACCGACCGCACCAGTGTATTTGCACAGTACACGGTGATGGTCGAAGACCGGGACGGCATGCAGCGGTTCTTGAAGCAGCATGGCATTCCCACAGCCGTGCATTACCCGGTGCTGATACCGGAACAACCCGGCTATGCGCGGTTCGGCCCCTTCGGCGAGTTTCCGGTCGCCTCCGGGCTGGCAACGCGGGTAATGAGCTTGCCCATGGGACCGTATCTCGGCTCTGACAACTTGCACCGCGTGGTGGAGAAGGTGCTGGAATATTCGCGCGGAAAGCTGGCGGCATGAACAAGGGCCTGCAGGAAATGGAAAGTGCCTCGGACCGGAAGAATGCCGAACTCGGGGAGATTGCGGCCCGCTATGCGCTACGGCAAAAGCTGGTCCCTGCAGGGCGCTACTCCTGGTTGAATCCGGGGATGTACCTGCCTGCGATGGAGAAGGAGAGGGCATTGCTTGAGCTGTTCCGCCGCGTCGGCTTGCGCAATCTCGATCAGGTGACCTTGCTGGAAGTCGGCTGCGGCGGTGGCGGCAATCTTCTGCGGCTCATCCAGTGGGGGTTCGACCCAGCCAACCTCGTCGGCAACGAGTTGCTCGATGCGCGTCTGGTCCAGGCACGCAAGCGGCTTCCGGTTGCTACCCGGGTAATTGCAGGCGACGCATCGACGCTCGACTGCGGCAGCTTCGACATCGTGTTCCAGTCGACAGTCTTTTCTTCCATCCTCGATCCTGACCTGCAACAGCGTCTCGCTGCGCGGATGTGGGACATGACCCGCCCCGGCGGCGCGATACTCTGGTACGACTTCTGTTACGACAATCCGAGGAACGCAGACGTGCGCGGCGTCCCTCCCCGCCGGATACGCGAACTGTTCCCGCAGGGTGAACCACAGTTCCGGCGCATTACCCTGGCGCCGCCGCTCGCACGCTGGGTCTCGCGCGTATCGACGCGCGCCTATCCCGTACTGAGCGCAATGCCCTTCCTGTGTACGCACGCATTGTGCTGGATCCCAAAGCCGAAGCGGCAACAGTCCGCTGATGAGTTTTTACGTAAAGGTTAGCCCATGCCCCCGTTCCTACCGTATGCCCTTCCTGAAATCGGTGTAGAAGAAATCAATGCGGTCAATGAATGCCTTCGCTCGGGATGGATCACCACCGGGCCGAAGACCAAGGACTTCGAGGCGCAGTTCGCGCAGTACCTGGGGACCGATGCGGAAGCAGTGGCGGTCAATTCAGCCACGGCAGGACTGCATCTTGCGCTGGAGGCGCTCGGCATCGTCCCGGGCGACGAGGTCATCGTCCCCACGCTGACATTTACCGCGACCGCCGAGGTGGTCCGCTACCTCGGCGCTGAACCGGTGCTGGTGGACGTCGAACCTGACACGCTGAATATCAGCGTGGATGCAATACGCGCCGCGATTACGCCGCGCACCCGGGCGGTGTTACCTGTGCACTACGGCGGATTGGCGTGCGACATGGACGCGGTGATCGCCTGCGCCCGCAGGCACGGCTTGTACGTCGTTGAGGATGCCGCGCATGCTTTCCCGACGCGCTACAAGGGCAAACTGGTCGGCACCCTCGACAGCGATGCCACGGTTTTCAGTTTTTATGCAAACAAGACCATGACCACAGGAGAAGGCGGCATGGTGATTGCGCGCGATCCTGATGTGGCCGCACGCATCCGGACGATGCGCATTCACGGCATCAACCGCGACGTGTTCGACCGATTCGTGTCGACCCGGCCGAGCTGGTACTACGAAGTGGTCGCCCCCGGCTTCAAATACAACCTTACCGATATCGCCGCGGCGCTCGGCATCGAGCAACTGCGGAAGATCGACCGCTTCCTCGAGCGCCGCGAATATCTGGCGCGCCGCTATTTCGACGGACTGTCCGGCCTTGCGCTGGAGCTGCCTGCGCGTTCTGGTCCCGGCGGTGTCCATGCATGGCACCTGTTCGTGGTTCGCCTGACCGATGACGCGCGCATCGGTAGGGATGAGCTGATACAGAAGCTTGCCGACAACGGCATCGGTACCAGCGTGCACTACATTCCCTTGCACCGGCAGCCGTACTGGAGCCAGCGCTACCATCTCGAGCCGAGCCAGTTCCCGGTTGCGGAACAGGCATACCGGCGCATGGTCAGCCTGCCGCTGTACACACGGATGAACGACGACGACCAAAGGCGCGTCATCAACACCTTGAGGGAATTGCTAGGGTGATCAAGCGCGCGTTCGACCTGGCGGCGTCGGCAATCGGGCTCCTGATGCTGGCGCCACTGTTCGCGGTGATTGCAATCCTGATCAAAGGCGACACGGCGGGCCCGGTTTTCTTTCGCCAGGAGCGGGTAGGGCGCCATGGCGTGCCGTTCCGGATTCTCAAATTCAGGACCATGCGCATCGATGTGGAGCCGCGCAGGCAGATCACGGTCGGGCAGGATCCGCGCATTACCCGTGTGGGAAGCGTGCTGAGGCGGTACAAGCTGGATGAGCTGCCGCAGTTGGTGAATGTTGTCCGCGGTGAAATGAGCCTGGTCGGCCCGCGCCCCGAAGTGCCTTGCTATGTCGCAGCCTATCCGGAAGACGTGCGCCGCATCGTTCTCTCGCTCGCACCTGGAATTACCGACTGGGCATCGATCTACTTCAGGGACGAAAGCGCAATCCTCGGTCGTGCAGGCAATCCTGATGCGGCATATATCAACGAAGTGCTTCCCGTGAAACTTGCATACTACGTGCGCTATGCACGCGAACGCACTTTCATGACCGATCTGAAAATCATCTTCCTCACACTCGCCGCGATCTGCGGCCTTGACCGCCGCATGTCGCATCCGGAGCGGTAGACGATTCCGCTGCAGCGGGACGCCGTTTCAAGAATGGGACACTGTTCTGCAGTTATCCCTGAGCGGCCGCTCGATCCTTCCATCCATTTTTCAGTTCCGCAGAGCGGAATTTGCGTCGTGGTTCTAGCCGATACAGGCGCATTCAAAGTGTTGTGACGACGCGGGCACAGGTTCTCTTCACGCTCCGTCTGATGACTGGCCCGAATGAAAAACTTCCGGCGGCGCTGAGTTTTTTTCTCTCCGTAAAAAATTCTTACATATATTTGCGAGGGCGCAGAGTGAACGCAATCGCATGCGCGTCGCTTGCGCCCTCGCAGGAATTATTCGTTTTTTCTGCTCCTTGCAGCTCGTTTTCGGGCGTAAACGGCCCCTGATTGCATCTCAGGCCGCAGGCGTTTCTTTCTCTTCTGTCTCTTTCCTGCGCGAACTCTTTCGTGCAGAGAACATTCCTGGGGGAACTTATTCCTCGCGGCAACAGTCTTTTCCCGCGGTACTAGCGTGAGTAAGCGTTTGCCCGGGAGGGGCCGCGCACCCCGCGTCGCTTCCTCCCGCCTGACGTGATTTTTCCGTCAGGGTTTTTCTCCTAGGAGCTTCACTTGAAATACAAGACTTATCCCTCTCTTCTGTTGACCTCTTTGTTGTTGGCTGCCTGCGGTGGCGGTAGTGGCGGTGCCGATTCCGGCACGCAGGCCACGGGCGCAAGCGCACAAGGTGCTCAGGTATCCCAGGTTGAGCAAGCTGCTGCCGGTTCCGAGTCCGAGTCCGAGTCGTCGAGCGTTGTTGCCGTCGATGTGGAATCCGATTCCGATCTTCCGCCGGAGCTGACCCTCGCTGCGGCACCGGACACTGACGCAGTCGATATGACCGACGTTGCCGTCGCCAATGCAGGCAACACTGCAACCGAAACGGCCGCACCAGAACCTGCCGGACAGACCACGACCCTGCTGGGAACGACCACCACGTCGCTCTATCACCTGTACGTGTCCCCGACCGGTTCCGACTCGAACTCCGGTACGAAGGCTGCGCCGTTCAAGACGATTCTGAAGGCATCGAAGGTTGCCAAGCCCGGCACGACGGTCCACGTCGCGCCCGGTACGTACGCCGGCGGCTTCCAGACCACGACCAGCGGTACCGCCTCCGCGCGCATCCGCTACGTGTCCGACACCAAGTGGGGTGCAAAGATCGTTCCCGCTTCCGGTTCCACTGCAGGTACCGGTTGGAGCAATCGCGGTAGTTACGTTGACATCATCGGTTTCGAGATCAACGGCAAGGACAGCGCAGTCTGGCGCAACGGTCTGGCAGCGACAGGTTCCTATAATACGATCAAGGGCAACCGTGTGCATCACGTCGCGACCGGCGGCACCTGCACCAGCCAGGGTGGTTCGGGTATCAACACCCACAACTACTACGGCGGTTACCACATCGACGTCCTCGACAACGTGGTTCACAACGTCGGCATCACCGGTTGCAAGTACATCCAGGGTATTTACACCAGCACGTCCGGCAAGGTGAAGAACAACCTGGTCTACTCGATCGGCAACTGGGGTATCCACCTGTGGCACGATGCGCGTAACCTGGATATCTCCAACAACACGATCGTCAAGAGCGGCGGCGGCATCACCGTGGGCGGCGGCGGCTACTACCGTCTCTCCGCACCGGCCGATTACGTCAACGTCTCGAACAACATCGTCTACGGCAACGCCAAGGGTATCTGGCAGCAGGGCGACAACGGCACGCACAACACCTATACGAACAACCTCTCGTATAACAATACGCGCGCCAACTTCAGCGTGGGCTCGAGCGCAATCAGCGGTTCGGTCAGCAGCAATCCGCAGTTTGTTGATTACACTGCAGGCAACTACCAGCTGAAGAGCACCTCGCCCGCCGTCAACCGCGGCAGCACGAAGTATGCGCCTGTGGCCGACTTGATCGGCACGCCGCGTCCCCAGGGCAGCACTGTCGATCTCGGCGCTTACGAGTACAAGTATTAATCGGCAGTAATTCGCCGCCGCTATGCGTGGGCGCAGACAATGCGTCCACGTATGCCTCACGGCTTTACTTGTTCAGGGAGATTGAAACCGCCATCCTCTGCAAAGAGGTGGCGGTTTTTCGTTTCATATCGGGCGGGAAGGGGCGGTCCCGAGCGGATACCGTATTGTTGCGAGAGCCTATTTGCTCCGTCGCATCGGAGTGCGGATATCGCGGGTGTGGATGCCGTAGCGGCTTTCGAGAGGTTTGTCACTTGCGAGATCGGCAAAGAAGCAGCGTAGCGTGTGCTCCACCGTCGGAAACGCAATGTCGTCCCACGGGATCTCGTTCTCTGTAAAAAGACTCACCTCAAGGCTCTCGGTCCCCGCTGCATAATCGAGGTCGAGCAGCGTGGCACGGTAAAACATATGCACCTGGTGGACGTGCGGGACATTCAACAGCGCGAACAGCTCGTGCAGTTCGATGCGCGCGCCGGCCTCTTCGAACGTCTCGCGCAACGCAGCCTCGGTCGTCGTTTCTTCGTTTTCCATGAAACCCGCGGGCAGGGTCCAATAACCGTAACGCGGTTCGATGGCGCGCTTGCAAAGAAGTACACGCGTCTCTCCATCTTTCTCCCACACCGGTATTGAACCGATCACCATTTTCGGATTCTGATAATGAATCGTGCCGCATTGCGTGCATACGTAACGCGGACGGTTGTCGTCCGGCGGAACCTGCAGCGAAACGGGATGCGCGCATTCGGAACAGAATTTCATATGGAGCCGTGCTAATGATTGGATGTGTCGTACGGGCGTAAACCTGCGCGCTGCGACCGGTTGAGAGAATGTCCAGCACAAGTGTATCACCGCGCGAAAGAAAGATTGCCGATTGCATTTGCGTTATGTGGAGATACCGGTTATACTTCTTTTCTTCAGACGCGGGGTGGAGCAGTCTGGCAGCTCGTCGGGCTCATAACCCGAAGGTCGCAGGTTCAAATCCTGCCCCCGCAACCAAGTCTTTTGTCTTATAAATTCCCGCCTAAATCAGACCTACAATAAATCAGGCGTCGGAATAGCATCAACAGGTTCTCCAACCGGGCAGCATCAACTGATGTCTGTCGTTGACGATAACTTCTGCACATTGCTAGTAAACAAGACGCATAAAAATGAACACCATTGAGGCGAAGAAAGTCCTCGAAACTGCGTTGCTTTGCGCTCACGAGCCCCTGTCGATCAACGACATGAAAAAGCTCTATGCGGAAAACGACGAGGCCGACGAGCAGGTCGGTGCCGATACGATCAAATCGATGCTGGAGGAGTTGCGCAGCGATTGGGCCGACAAGGGCATCGAAATCGTGAGCCTTTCCACCGGTTGGCGCTTCCAGAGCAAGCCGGAAATGAAGAAGTACCTGGAGCGCCTCAATCCCGAGAAGCCGCCCAAGTACACTCGTGCAACGCTCGAGACCCTGGCCATCATCGCGTATCGCCAACCGGTCACGCGCGGCGACATTGAAGAAATCCGCGGCGTCACCGTCAATTCACAAACGATCAAGATGCTGGAAGACCGCGGCTGGATCGAGGCGATCGGCCATCGGGATGTGCCCGGACGTCCGGCGTTGTTTGCGACAACCAAGCAATTCCTCGATGACCTGGGCCTGACGTCACTGGAGCAATTGCCGCCGTTGCAGGATGTGTCGAAAGAGGCGGTCCAGGGCGGCGTGCTGCCGGAACTGCAGGCGCTGGAAGGTGAAATGCAGGCAAGCCTGGATCAGGCGGCAATCGATTTCGCGGGCGGCGAACAGCCCGGTGCGGAAACGCCTGCCGATGTGCAGGACGGACAGGAGCAAGCTGTCGAGGCAGCGGCGGAGAGGGGTGAGCCAGTGGCGGAAATTTCTGCCGTTGAGTCGGCCGAGGTCTCCGAAGACAACAAAATTCTAGAAGCAACGCAGAACGCCGGGGACGAATCCCGGTCTGAACCGAACACCGGGACCGAAGAGCCCGTTTCCACCGACACTGCACCAACCAATTCCGAGGGCGCGATGCCCGCCGATGACGTGCAGGAAAACGCGGCGCCAAGCCAGCATAATCAAGAATTCGACGATGAATCTGCCAACCCACAATGATTCCAGCGTGGCCATAGCCACCGAAGCCGCCAGCCGTTCAGAATCCGGCGAGGCCGAGGTTGTGTCCCATGGTGAAGCTGCCGCAGGAGACGCGGCCGAGGAGCAGGGAAAAAAGAAACCTGCCAAGCGCGGCGTTCGTGGCCCTCGCAGCCTCCGACGCACCCGTCCTCCGCGCGAGGACAATGGCGAGACGGCGGCAAAAGAGGCGGTAGCGCCTGTTGAGGCTGCCGTCGACGTCCCGGCGGGTGAAGACGCGGGGGCGGAGAAGACGCAACGCGGAGTTGCCCGCAAGCGTGAGGACAGGCAAAAAGGCAAACCTGCGCAGAAAGGGCGCGGCAAGCAGGCGGGAGCCACTGGCAAACAGAAGCCGGGCGCGAAGGCTGGCAGTGCCGACGATATTTTTTCCTTCGTGACTTCGGATGCCTACGACAGCGCTGCGGACGATGCGTCGAACGGACGCCGTAGTGGCCGCCAAGCGCAAGTCAAGACCGTCCGCCGCGACCTGACGGCGGAAGACGATGCGCCCAAGCTGCACAAGGTGCTGGCCGACGCCGGCCTTGGCTCCCGGCGCGATATGGAAGAATTGATCATCGCCGGGCGGGTATCCGTCAACGGCGAGCCGGCCCACATCGGCCAGCGCATCCTGCCTACGGACCAGGTGCGCATCAATGGCAAGCTCATCCAGCGCAAGATCTCCAAGCGCCCGCCGCGCGTGCTGGTCTATCACAAGCCTGCCGGCGAAATCGTCAGCCACAGCGATCCTGAGGGCCGTCCGTCGGTGTTCGAGCGCTTGCCGACCATGAAGGCGGGCAAATGGTTGGCCGTCGGGCGTCTCGATTTCAATACCGAGGGGCTGTTGTTGTTTACGACTTCCGGTGACCTCGCCAATCGCCTGATGCATCCGCGCTACGGTATCGAGCGCGAGTATGCGGTGCGCACGCTTGGCGAACTTGAGGAAGGCATGCGGCAGAAGCTGCTCGCCGGTGTCGAGCTGGAAGATGGTGTAGCGCAGTTTTCCAAGATCGCGGATGGCGGCGGCGAGGGCGTCAATCGCTGGTACCGCGTGACCATCGGCGAAGGCCGCAACCGTGAGGTGCGCCGGATGTTCGAGTCCATTGGCCTGACGGTGTCTCGCCTGATTCGCACGCGGTACGGCGCGTTGACCCTTCCCAGCAACCTCAAGCGCGGTCGCTGGGAGGAACTGGACGAGCATGCGGTGCGCGACCTGATGGCCATGAGCGGGCTCGAGAAACCCGCCGGACAAGGCCAGGGAAAGGGGCGCGGCGACCGCCAGGGTGCGGAGCGCAACGGCTTCGACAAGGCGCAAGGGCAAAAGCGAGGCCAAGCCCGCGGCAACAATGGCGGACGCCAGGGGCAGCAGCGCAGCCGCCAGCCCGATCCTCTGCAGACCGCCCTCGGATTCCCGGATATCGGCCATGGGCGTCGCGGCGGGCAAATGCGTGGCGGTGTCGGTGTGCAAGGGATTGCACGACGCCGGACAAGGGGCTGAGCCGTACGCCCTCGGCTAAAAATTTCCTTTCGGGAAATATTGGCGGCCTTCTGATTTGGCTGGAGGCCGCCTTTTCATTGCGGTGCGCCAAATATTTGTTTATAATTAGAGAGTTAACAAAGGTCGGCTCGCAACCAGGGAGCGTCCAGGGAATATCTGGGCTGGCGCGGGAGCGATAAAAAAGAGATGGGCAGATGCCCATTTTTTTTTTCTTGAACGCTTTGTGCGCAAGCACAGCCGGCCTGGCCGTCACGGAGAACTGTTTTGCGGTTGCTGGAACTGATTGAAAAAACCATCGTGGGCATGGGCTACGAGCTTGTCGATTTCGAACAGGCCGCTCGCGGCTTGCTGCGTGTGTACATCGACTTCCCGCCGGAAGATGCCGACAAGGGCAGCATCACGGTGGAAGATTGCGAGAAGGTGAGCCACCAGCTCTCGCATATGCTGACGGTGGAGAACGTGAATTACGATCGGCTCGAGATTTCGTCGCCCGGTCTCGATCGTCCTTTGAAGAAGCACGCCGACTACGTGCGCTTCGCAGGGCAGGAGGCGGTGGTGAAGCTGCGCATGCCGATGCCGGGGGCGGCGAACCGCAAATCCTTCCAGGGCATCTTGCATGCACCGGAAGGTGACACGCTCAAACTCGAATTTGAAGGAAAAGATGGGCCGGCGATGCTGGATTTCACGCTCGCCGATGTGGACAAGGCACGCTTGGTGCCGAAAGTGGACTTTAGGAGTCGCAAAGCATGAGTCGCGAAGTATTGTTGTTGGTCGATGCGCTGGCACGAGAGAAAAACGTAGATAAAGAAATCGTCTTCGGAGCGCTCGAGCACGCGCTCGCGCAAGCGACCAAGAAGCGTTACGAGGGCGACGTGGACATCCGTGTGTCCATTGACCGTGAATCGGGCGAGTTCGAAAGCTTCCGCCGCTGGCATGTGGTCCCGGACGAGGCCGGCCTGCAGCTGCCCGATCAGGAAGTGCTGCTGTTCGAAGCGAAGGAGCAGATCCCTGACATCGAAGTCGACGACTATATTGAAGAGCCGATCGAGTCGGTCGACTTCGGCCGCCGCTTTGCCCAAGACACCAAGCAGGTCGTACTCCAGCGCATCCGCGACGCCGAGCGCGAACAGATCCTCCAAGACTTCCTGGCTCGCGGCGATGCACTGGTCACCGGCACCATCAAGCGCATGGAACGCGGTGATGCGATCGTCGAGTCCGGCAAGATCGAGGCGCGCCTGCCGCGCGACCAGATGATCCCGAAGGAAAACCTGCGCATCGGCGACCGCGTCCGCGCATACATCCTGCGCATCGACCGCAACGCCCGCGGCCCGCAGGTGATCTTGTCTCGCACGGCGCCGGAATTCATCATGAAGCTGTTCGAGCTGGAAGTGCCGGAAATCGAGCAGGGCCTGCTGGAGATCAAATCTGCTGCGCGCGACCCAGGTGTGCGTGCGAAGATCGCTGTCTTCACCAATGACAAGCGCATCGACCCGATCGGTACCTGTGTCGGCATGCGCGGTTCGCGCGTGCAGGCAGTGACCGCCGAGCTCGGCGGCGAGCGCGTCGACATCGTGCTGTGGTCGGAAGATCCGGCGCAGTTCGTGATCGGCGCACTGGCTCCCGCCAACGTGACCTCGATCGTGGTCGACGAGGAAAAGCATGCGATGGACGTGGTGGTCGACGAGGAAAACCTGGCGATCGCCATCGGCCGCGGCGGCCAGAACGTGCGTCTCGCATCCGAGCTGACTGGCTGGCAGATCAACATCATGACCGCCGAGGAATCCGCCGACAAGTCCGCAGCAGAGAGCGCCGCGACCCGCACGCTGTTCATGGAAAAGCTGGATGTCGACGAGGAAGTCGCCAGCATTCTGGTCGACGAAGGTTTCTCTAGCCTGGAAGAAATTGCCTACGTACCGATCACCGAGATGCTCGACATCGAGGCATTCGACGAGGAAACAGTCAACGAACTGCGCAACCGCGCCCGCGATGCACTGGTGACCGAGGCGATTGCTTCCGAGGAAGGTCTTGAGGGCATGGAAGATTCGCTGGCGAACCTCGATGGTATCGACCGCATTACTGCGGGCAAACTGGGCTTGGCTGGCATCAAGACGCTGGATGAGTTTGCCAACTTGGCCTATGACGAATTCGGATCGATCCTGGCGCTGCCGATCGAACGTGCGCGTCAACTGATCGAAAACGAATTTGAAGATGTGACCGATGATGAAATGCGGCTCATCGACGCCAAGTACGACGACCGGGCACGGGCGTTGCAAGCGAAAGCGCGAGAACTGGTCGAGGCCAAATGAGCCAGACTGCCCCAACATCATCTGCCATGCCACATAGAAAAGAGGACTGAATGGCGAGTACCAACGTAGCCCAATTTGCCACCGAACTGAAGATGCCCGCGGATTTGCTGCTGACGCAATTGCGCGCGGCGGGCGTCGACAAGAGTTCGGCGTCCGATCCCTTGTCCAAGGAAGACAAGGACAAGTTGTTGAACCACCTGCGTCGTGCGCATGGTGCCGCGCCGGAAGGCGAGAAGCGCAAGATCACGCTGACGCGCAAGGAAACCACCGAGATCAAGCAGGCGGACGCCACCGGCAAGTCTCGCACCATCCAGGTGGAAGTGCGCAAGAAACGCACGTTCATCAAGCGCGATGAACCGCTCGTCGAGGAAGCCACAGCCCCCAAGGCCCCTCCTGCTCCGGTCATCGACGAGGCCGAAGTCGCCCGTCGTGCCGAAGAGGCACGCCGCCAGGCGGAGTTGATCGCGCGCCAGGAAGCGGAACTGCGCGAGAAACAGGAACGCCTGGCCCGACTGGAAGCCGAAAAGGAAGAGCAAGCCAAGGCGATGCGCGAGGAAGCCGAGCGCCGTGCTGCTGCCGAAGCTGCCGCCAAGGCCGAGCAGAGCCGCAAGGAGATGACTGTCGCCGAAGAAGCCAAGCGCGCTGCCGACGAGGAGGTCAGGAAGAAGGCCGCCGAGCAGGAAGCGAAGGAAGCTGCCGAGCGCGCCGCAGCGACGGAACGCGCACGTAAGGCAGTTGCCGACGAAGTCGCCCAGATCAAGGCGATGATGGCTGCCCCGCGTAAGGTGATGAAGGCGCCGGAACCGGCGCCCGCTCCCGTTGCCAAGGCTGCCGAAGGCACGCTGCACAAGCCGGCCGACAAGAAGGCCGCGGACAAGCCGGCCGACAAGAAACCGGCCGTCGGCGACAAGAAGTCGATCAAGTCGGCCAATGTTTCCTCGACGTGGCAGGACGACGCCGCCAAGAAGCGTGGTGGCATCAAGACGCGCGGTAACGGCGCTGCGACCACGACGGGCCGTGACGGCTGGCGCAGCGGTCCGAAGGGCCGCCGCTCGCATGGACACGATGAACAGCGTGAATCCAACTTCCAGGTGCCGACCGAAGCCATCATCAAGGAAGTGCACGTGCCGGAAACCATCACCGTGGCCGAACTGGCGCACAAGATGGCGGTGAAGGCATCGGAACTCATCAAGCACATGATGAAGCTGGGCCAGATGGTCACCATCAACCAGGTGTTGGACCAGGAAACCGCGATGATCCTGGTCGAGGAAATGGGCCACAAGGCGTTCGCCGCCAAGCTCGACGATCCGGAAGCGATGCTCGAAGAAGCCGGCCAGCATACGGATGCCGAGCAGCTCCCGCGTGCGCCGGTCGTGACCGTCATGGGTCACGTCGACCACGGCAAGACCTCGCTGCTGGACTACATCCGCCGCGCCAAGGTTGCTGCGGGTGAAGCAGGCGGCATTACCCAGCACATCGGTGCGTATCACGTCGAAACGCCGCGCGGCATCATCACCTTCCTCGACACCCCGGGGCACGAGGCGTTTACCGCCATGCGTGCGCGCGGTGCGAAGGCCACCGACCTTGTCATCCTGGTTGTTGCTGCCGACGACGGCGTGATGCCGCAGACCAAGGAAGCGATCGCCCACGCGAAGGCGGCAGGTGTGCCGATTGTCGTGGCGATCAACAAAATCGATAAGCAGGGTGCCAACACAGACCGTGTGACGCAGGAACTGATCGCGGAAAGCGTGGTGCCGGAAGCCTACGGCGGTGATGCGCCGTTCTGCCCCGTGTCGGCCAAGACCGGCCAGGGCATCGACGATCTGCTTGAGAACGTGTTGCTCCAGGCTGAAGTGCTGGAACTGAAGGCACCGGTCGATGCGCATGCCAAGGGTCTCGTGATCGAAGCCAAGCTCGACAAGGGCCGCGGTCCGGTCGCGACCGTGCTGGTCCAGGCCGGTACGCTCAAGCGCGGCGACGTGGTGCTGGCAGGTTCGTCCTACGGCCGCGTACGCGCAATGCTGGACGAGAACGGCAAGAACATCGCCGAAGCCGGTCCGTCGATCCCGGTCGAAATCCAGGGCCTGACCGAAGTGCCGGCCGCCGGCGAAGAAGTCATGGTGATGGCCGACGAGCGCAAGGCACGCGAAATCGCGCTGTTCCGCCAGGGCAAGTTCCGCGACGTGAAGCTGGCCAAGCAGCAGGCTGCGAAGCTGGAAAACATGTTCGAGCAGATGGCCGAAGGCGAGGTGAAGAACCTGCCGCTGATTGTCAAGGCCGACGTGCAAGGTTCCCAGGAAGCGCTGGTCCATGCAATGCAGAAACTGTCGACCGACGAAGTGCGCGTGCAGATCGTGCACGCTGCGGTGGGTGGCATCAGCGAATCCGACGTCAATCTCGCAATGGCTTCGAAGGCCGTCATCATCGGCTTCAACACCCGTGCGGACGCATCGGCACGCAAGCTGGCGGAAGCCAGCGGCATCGACATCCGTTACTACAACATCATTTACGATGCGGTCGACGAGATCAAGGCTGCGATGTCCGGCATGCTGGCGCCCGAGAAGCGCGAAGCGACGCTGGGTCTGGTGGAAATCCGCCAGGTGTTCCACGTCAGCAAGGTTGGCTCGATTGCCGGCTGCTACGTGCTCGACGGCCTGGTCAAGCGTGGCTCCTCGGTTCGCCTGCTGCGCGACAACGTGGTGATCTGGACTGGCGAACTCGATTCGCTCAAGCGCTTCAAGGATGACGTGAAGGAAGTGAAGGCCGGCTTCGAGTGCGGTCTGTCGCTGAAAAACTTCAACGACATCAAGGAAGGCGACCAGCTCGAGATCTTCGAAGTCCAGGAGGTTGCCCGTACCTTGTAATGCCGGCATAGTCCGGTTGCGTAGCCCGGATGACGCCTTGCGGCATCCGGGCTATTACATTTTAGGGGGCGCATTATCATGGCCAAACACAGCAAATCCATTCCCGGGCGCGGCGTACGCGTGGCAGACCAGATCCAGCGCGATCTGGCCGAAATCATCGCGTATGAACTGAAGGACCCGCGCGTCGGCATGATCACCATTACGGAAGTTCAGCTGACACCCGACTACGCGCATGCGAAGGTGTTTTTCACGACGCTCGTCGACAATGACGAGGCGGTGCAGAACACGCTCTCGGGCCTGCGCAAGGCGGCCGGTTTCATCCGCGGCCAGCTCGGCCGGCGGCTGACCATCCATACCACTCCCGAGCTGCACTTTGTGCATGACGTATCCACCGCTCGCGGCATGGAATTGTCGAAACTGATCGACGAAGCCAACGCGACGCGCGCGAGGGATGCCGAAGGCTGAGCGTCTTCGGCGCCCTCCCGGCGCGATTTCTGAATTTCCGATATGGCGCAATTCCCGCCCAAGAAACCCCGTGTGCCGGTCGACGGCGTCTTGCTTCTCGACAAGGCTGCCGGAGCCTCCAGCAATGATGCGCTCATCAAGGCCAAGCGCCTGTTCAATGCGCAGAAGGCCGGGCACACCGGCACGCTCGATCCGTTCGCGACCGGCTTGCTGCCGCTTTGCTTCGGCGAGGCGACCAAGTTCTCGCAAGACCTGCTGGATGCAGACAAGACTTACGAGACAGTGGTCCACCTTGGCGTCACGACCAATACCGGCGACACCGAAGGTGAAGTGTTGCAGCGCCTGGAAGTGAACGTCACCCGCGAACAGGTCGATGCTGCCGTGGCGAAGTTCCGCGGCGAGATCGAACAGGTGCCGCCGATGTACTCGGCGCTCAAGCGCGACGGGAAACCATTGTATGAATACGCACGTGCCGGTGTGGTGCTCGAGCGCGAGGCGCGCCGGGTCGTTATCCATGCGCTCGATGTTCTCGATTTCCAGGCGCCATACCTGCGCCTCCGCGTGACTTGCAGCAAAGGGACGTATATCCGGGTTCTCGGCGAAGACATCGGCACGGCATTAGGTTGCGGCGCGCATTTGCAGGCGCTGCGGCGTATCCAGGTAGGGGTGCTCACGCTCGAGAACGCCGTGACGCTGGAAGGCCTTGCCGAAACGGCGGAGTCCGAGCGTATCCGTTTGCTTTCGCCTGTTGATGCCTTGCTGTCAACGTTCCCGCCCGTTCGCTTGCCCGAACTGCTGGCGAAACGTTTCATGCACGGGCAGCGCATAGCGCTAGGCAAGGAAGGATTGCCATATCCGCAATACCAGGGGCGGGCCAGAGTGTATGCAGGCGACAGCGGCCGCCTGCTGGGGACCGCGCATCTCATGGAATACGGCATCCTGGCGCCGGAGCGCCTCATCACCGATCGAAGCGCCGGCTGAGCCCGGCGCCTGTCCTGCGCGCAACTCCTTGAAATTCCAGCGAATTTGAGGCTTCTTGCGTCGCAGCATGCTATACTTTTGGGTTCTCCGAATCCCGCATTCAAGCATTGGACCACCATGTCAAATACCAAGCGCGCACTTCGCAACATCGCCATCATCGCCCACGTTGACCACGGCAAGACGACCCTCGTCGACCAGCTGCTGCGTCAGTCCGGCACCTTCCGTGAAAACCAGCAGGTCGACACCCGGGTGATGGACTCCAACGACCTCGAAAAGGAACGCGGCATCACGATTCTCGCGAAGAACTGCGCGGTCGAATACGAAGGCACCCACATCAACATCGTCGACACTCCTGGCCACGCCGACTTCGGCGGCGAGGTGGAGCGCGTGCTGTCGATGGTCGATTCCGTGCTGCTGCTGGTCGATGCGGTCGAAGGCCCGATGCCGCAGACGCGCTTCGTGACCCGCAAGGCACTCGGCCTCGGTCTGAAGCCGATCGTGGTGGTCAACAAGATCGACCGCCCGGGCGCGCGTCCCGACTGGGTAATCAATGCAACTTTCGAACTGTTCGACAAGTTGGGCGCGACGGAAGAGCAGCTCGACTTCCCGGTTGTCTACGCTTCGGCGCTGAACGGCTACGCCAGCCTCGACCCGACCGTGCGCGAAGGCACCATGAAGCCCCTGTTCGACTCGGTTCTGGAACACGTTCCGGTGCGCGACGACGATCCGGATGGTCCGCTGCAACTGCAGATTTCCTCGCTCGATTACTCATCCTACGTCGGCAAGATCGGCATCGGCCGAATCAAGCGCGGCCGCGCAAAGGCGCTGCAGGATGTGATTGTGCTGAACGGCCCGGATTCCACACCGATCAAGGCGCGCATCAACCAGGTGCTGAAGTTCAAGGGACTGGAACGCCAGCTCGTCGATGAAGCCCAGGCCGGCGACATCGTGCTGATCAACGGTATCGAAGAAATCGGCATCGGCAGCACTGTGTGCGCCGTCGATGCTCCGGATGCTCTTCCGATGCTGAAGGTGGATGAGCCGACCCTGACCATGAACTTCCTGGTCAACAATTCCCCGCTGGCCGGCCGTGAAGGCAAGTTCGTCACCAGCCGCCAGATCCGTGACCGCCTGGACCGCGAACTGAAATCCAACGTGGCATTGCGCGTGACCGATACCGGCGACGACACCACGTTCGAAGTGTCCGGACGCGGTGAACTGCACCTCACCATCCTGCTGGAAAACATGCGTCGCGAAGGCTACGAACTTGCCGTGTCCCGCCCGCGCGTCGTGTTCAAGGAAATCGATGGTGTGAAGTGCGAGCCGTACGAACTCCTGACCGTCGACGTCGAAGACGCACACCAGGGTGGCGTGATGGAAGAACTGGGTCGCCGCCGCGGCGACCTCCAGAACATGGAACCGGACGGCAAGGGACGTGTGCGTCTCGAGTATCGTATCCCGGCCCGCGGCCTGATCGGCTTCCAGTCCGAGTTCATGACGCTGACGCGCGGTACCGGCCTGATGAGCCACATCTTTGACGACTATGCGCCGGTCGATATGACCAAGCCGGAACTGGCAGGCCGTCGCAACGGTGTGCTGATTTCCCAGGACGACGGTGCAGCCGTTGCTTATGCATTGTGGAAATTGCAGGATCGTGGCCGCATGTTTGTCAGCCACAACGATCCGGTCTACGAAGGCATGATCATCGGCATTCACTCGCGCGATAACGATCTTGTTGTCAACCCGATCAAGGGCAAGCAACTGACCAACGTGCGTGCATCCGGTACCGATGAAGCAGTCCGCCTCGTGCCGCCGATCCAGCTCACGCTGGAGTATGCGGTCGAGTTCATCGAGGACGATGAGCTGGTCGAAATCACGCCGAAGAGCATCCGCCTGCGCAAGCGCTTCCTGAAGGAGCATGAACGCAAGCGTGCGTCGCGCGAAGCTGCATAAGCTGATTGCCGGGTTTTACCCGGCAAGTGTTACCCGGCCCGGTTCCCCGCGAGGGTGGCCGGGCTGATTTTTTCTGGAGTGTCATGCCGCATTTCACATCGCACCAGCGGGCGATCCTGCTGATGATCATTGCGCCCACGCTGTGGAGCATTGCCGGCGTGCTGACGCGCCATCTCGATTCGGCGCGTGGTTTCGAGCTGACCTTCTGGCGCAGTTTCTTCTCCGCCATCTTCGTGGCCGGCGCACTCATGTTCCAGCAGGGGCCAGGCGGGGTGGTGCGCACTGTGCGCGCAGTCGGCGGCCTCGGCATCCTGAGCGGGATGATGTGGTGCGTGATGTTCGTCTGCTTCATGTTCGCACTGACCCGGACCACGGTGGCCAATACCTTGATCGTGATGAGCGTGTCGCCGTTGCTGACCGCCTTTCTTGCCTGGATGGTGCTGAAAGAGCGCATCGCGCAGCGCACTTGGCTGGCCATCATGGCGGCTTTCATCGGCATTTCATGGATGTTCGTGAACAGCATGAGCGAGGTCGGCGGGCAGCACCTTGTGGGTATGCTGATCGCGAGCGCGGTTCCGGTTGCGGCTGCCGTCAATCTCATTGCGATCAAGCGGGCAGGGCACGGCGTCGACCTGATTCCGGCGGTGCTGCTGGGCAGCGTGTTTTCCGCTGCACTCATGCTGCCCTTCGCGTGGCCGCTGCAAACTTCGCTGCACGACATCGCGATTCTCGCCACGCTCGGATTCTTCCAGCTCGGCTTGCCATGCATGCTGATGGTGAGGGCGATGAAGCACCTGTCCGCGCCCGAAGTGTCGCTGCTCGCCCTGCTCGAGGTCTTGCTCGGGCCGCTATGGGCCTGGATGTGGGCGGGCGAAGTGCCGGCGACGGAGACGCTGATCGGCGGGGCCGTGGTGATCGGCGCGCTGGTGTTCAACGAGCTTGCGCCGGCAAGGGCGCGGCAATTCTCGTAATTACCTGTCTGCATCGCTGCCGGTAAAATAGAGGCTGATCATGACTTCCAATACCCCATCCGCCAACCTGCCGTCGCGCCGCCTGTCCGTCGCCCCGATGATGGACTGGACGGATCGCCACTGCCGCGTGTTTCACCGGCAAATCACGCGCCATACTTGGCTCTACACGGAAATGGTCACGACCGGCGCGCTGATCCATGGCGATGTGCCGCGTCATCTTGACTTCAGTCAGGAGGAACATCCGGTTGCCTTGCAGCTGGGCGGCAGCGAACCGGCGGATCTTGCGAAGAGCGCAAAGCTCGGCGAGCAGTGGGGCTATGACGAAATCAACCTCAACTGCGGCTGCCCGTCGGAGCGGGTGCAGAAGGGTGCATTCGGCGCTTGCCTGATGGCCGAACCGCGGCTTGTTGCCGACTGCGTGAAGGCGATGCGCGATGTGGTGTCGGTGGATGTTACGGTCAAGCATCGCATCGGGATCGACGACGTGGAATCCTACGATTTCGTGCGCGACTTCGTTGGCACAATTGCCGATGCGGGATGTAATACTTTCATCGTGCACGCACGCAACGCCATCCTCAAGGGGCTGAGCCCGAAAGAGAACCGCGAAATCCCGCCGCTCAAGGTGGACTATGCGTACCGCCTCAAGCGCGATTTCCCGCAACTGGAAATCATCATCAACGGCGGCATCAAGACGCTGGATGAGATCGATGCGCACCTGCAGCATGTGGATGGCGTCATGCTTGGCCGCGAGGCGTACCACAATCCCTACCTGATGGCTTCCTTCGACGCGCGCTACTACGGCGACAACACGCAGCCGAAGACGCGCGCGCAGGTGTTGGAAGCGATGCTGCCGTATGTGCATGAGCAGCTTGCACGCTACGGCAACAACGGCGCGGGCCTGAGGCTCAACAGCATTACCCGCCACATGCTCGGACTCATGGCCGGCATGCCCGGTGCTCGTGCCTTCCGCCAGACCCTGTCCGACTCGAAGAAGCTTGCCGCAGGCGACCCGGCCCTGCTGATGGAAGCGCTGGCGCGCACGCAGCCCCTCGCTGCCTGATCTTTCTGCCTCCCCGTTTGCGTTCCGTGCCGGATGGCACGGAACCTGCTGAACCCTCCGTTCTAAGGCCGATGCATGTTGCATCCTGGACTTTCATATCCAGTCCTCTTTCACGGAGATCGACCATGGCAAACCAGGAGGAAAAACCACCCATCCCGCCGCAGCACCAGGACCACCAGCCGGGCAAGGAAACGGCGATGATGCCGCGCCCGAAGGCGGAGATGCAGGACTACAAGGGCAGCGGCAAGTTGCTCGGCAAGGTGGCGCTGGTGACGGGCGGCGACAGCGGCATCGGGCGTGCGGTCGCGATCGGATATGCGAAGGAAGGTGCGAACGTCGTGATCGCCTATCTCGACGAGCATGAGGATGCCAAGGAAACGCAGCGCCATGTCGAGGCGGCGGGGCGCGATTGCGTGATCATCGCAGGCGATGTCGGCGACCCCGGATTCTGCTCGAAGATGATCGATACCGCGATGGCGAAATTCGGCCGGCTCGACATCCTCGTCAACAATGCCGCGCAACAATATCCGCAGAAGAGTATCGAGGACATTACGGAAGAACAGCTGCTCAAGACCTTCCGCACCAATATCTTCTCGATGTTCTACACCGTGAAGGCCGCACTGCCCCATTTGAAAGAGGGGGCGCGCATCATCAATACGACCTCGGTGACTGCATACCGGGGCAGCTCGCACCTGCTCGATTATTCTTCGACCAAGGGAGCGATCGTGGCATTTACCCGCTCGCTCTCGCAGCAACTCGTGGAGCGCGGCATCCTTGTCAATGCGGTGGCGCCGGGGCCGGTGTGGACGCCACTTATACCCGCCAGCTTCAGTGAACAGGAGGTCGAGAAGTTCGGGCAGAAGTCGCCGCTGGGACGCCCCGGACAGCCGGACGAAATCGCGCCTTCGTACATCTTCCTCGCCTCCGCCGATGCCTCCTTCATGAGCGGGCAGGTGCTGCATCCAAATGGCGGCGAGGTGATCAATGCCTGATCGATCAGTATTCCTTCAAGCGGTTGTATAGCGTCTTCAGGCTGATGCCAAGCGCCTCCGCCGTGAGGCGCTTGTTGCCGCTGTAGTGCTTGAGCGTGGCAAGGATGATTTCCTTCTGCGCGTCGGCTAGCGGCGTGCCGACGAAGAAGTTCAGATAACCCTCATGCACCGTCGGCTTCTTCGCCGCGAGGTCGGAGATGCATTCCTCGATATCCAGCGTGTCGGTCGCCAGGATGAAGGCGCGCTGCACCACGTTCTTGAGTTCGCGTACGTTCCCCGGCCAGGAGTACGAACGGATGACGTCGAGCGAATTGCGCGAAAAAACTTTCTGCGTGCCTTCCTTCTCGTTCAGCATTTGCAAGAAGTGCAGGGCCAGCATCTCGATGTCGCTGCCGCGCTCCCGCAACGGCGGCACGCGTACCGGGAAAACGGCGAGCCGGTACATCAGGTCTTCACGCAGGTTGCCCTGTTTGACAGCCGATTCGAGGTCGCGGTTGGTGGCGGCGACCAGGCGCACATCCACCTTCACTTCCTCGTCGCCGCCCACGCGCAGGAAGGTTCCCGCCTCGAGCACGCGCAGCAGCTTGACCTGCATGTCGACGGGCATCTCCGTGATTTCGTCCAGGAAAAGCGTGCCGCGCGAAGCATGTTCGAAGTAACCGATATGCTGGCGCGAGGCGCCGGTGAAGCTGCCTTTCTCATGGCCGAACAGCGCTGCCTCGATGAGGTGCGCGGGAATCGCTCCGCAATTGACGGCAACAAATGCCTCATCGCGGCGCTCGCTCGCCTGGTGGATCGCATTCGCGATCAATTCCTTGCCGGTTCCGCTCTCGCCCACCAGCAGTACGGTCGCATCGGTCGCCGCAACCTTCTCCACTTGCTGGACCAGCTGCTCCATGACTGGCGACGAGCCATACTGGATACCACAGCGCTTGAATAAATTCTCGAGAGTCATAAGGATTCCAGGCTTTGACCAACGCGTCCGAGGGCCGCGTCCCGCTCGCGTTCATGATTGTTACACCAATGCCTGAAGAGTCCCTTGCGCTAATTCAGTTCCATTGCGCAAAAGTACATTCTTTAAGGAACGGGGCGATCCTCAATGGTGGAGCGCACAATCGAACACCGAGCATTTCAAGATACACGATATACGCGGCGCGTGTTCATCGCATGTACGAAGGTTTGCGCTGTGAAGAAAATTGCTTTCATCCTGACGGATGCCGCAGGTCAATCGAGCGATGTAATGCTTACGTCGCGTCTGTAAGTTTTACTGTGAATTATTTCCGGATGGTTTTTCCACGTCGATGCACGGGACGAACACAGGCGGTTCGCCGGCTGGCATGGAAGCTGCGTTTTGCAGGAAGCCGATTTTGCGAAAAAGTTAAGAACTTATCGCAAATGAACTGGTCAAGTACGAGACACCGTTAACTTTTCATGAAAGGAACAAGAATGGATGCACTGAAGACTACATCAAAAATCTTGTTGGTTGTCGCCGCACTCAGCCTGACAGCCGTCGGTTGCGAACGTCGCGCAGGCGACCAGACTTCCGGCGCAAGCGGCTCACCTGGCAGTTCCTCCAGCGGATCATCGGGCGCAATGGGTTCTTCCGGCTCCTCCGGCGCGGCCGGTGGAAGCTCTGGATCTGGATCCGGTTCGGGCACTTCCTCCGGCTCCGGTTCCAAGTAAGAACCTCCGAAGCGCGTTCGCCGATACCGGAGCGCACGCTCCGGCATTGCCTTCCTTGAGGGGACTGGCGATGTGAGCGCGAGACGCCGGCCCCGCCAGTTTCCGGTGCAGCTCGTCGGCAGGCAGTTCAAGGAACGCGAGCGGCGACTTGTGTCCGCTTGTCTTTTCCCGATCCGGGCGGCGCAGGATATCGCATCGGATTGCCGGATGGCGTAACGTAGCCATCCGTTCCGTTGCTTGTCTCGCGTCGCCGCGTTCTACAACATCGTCAGCCGCTGTTCTGGGTCAATGAGCAATCATTGCGAGCCTAGACAATAGCGGTCAGGGACTTATGCTTAATCACAGGGGCCGTAATACCGGAATCCCGATGTAGCAATCATTCTCAGTATCGTTTTCCCCCGACGTGCATGACGCAACGCGTCGCTGCGCCACGTTTCACTGCGCTGGCGTTAGCGAGGATGCTGCGCGCCGCATACGGGGGGAATACAAGTGCGATAGCCACATGGAACAACCGGTGGGGCAATACCCCACCTTCTGGAGAAGGATGTCGCCGGCATCCTGGAAAAACATAGAGAGACCAGTTCATATGCCGCATGTATTGATCGTTGACGATGACGTCAACACGCGAGAAGCGCTCGTCGAAATCACCGCCGCCGAAGGCTTTACTACGGCAGTGGCGGGAAATATCAAGGATGCGCAGGCGCAGATCATGCACCAGCGCCCGGATGTCGTCCTGATCGACCTGAAGTTGCCTGATGGCAGTGGCATGGACCTGTTCAACGACATCGAATCGCGGGCCACCACGGAAATCGTGCTCATTACCGGGCACGCCAGTGTGGAGACGGCCGTCGAAGCCTTGCGTCTGGGGGCGGCTGACTACCTGACCAAGCCGATCAACTTCCGGCGCCTGAAGGCCTTGTTGTCGCGCATTCCGCGCACGGTCGACCTCAAGGAGGAGATAGGCGTGTTACGCAGCGAGTTGCGCCGTCTTGGCCACTTCGGGCAGATGCTCGGTGCAGCGCCTGCGATGCAGAAACTGTACAACCATATCGCTCGCGTAGCGCCGACGGAAGCGACGGTGCTGCTGCTGGGCGAAAGCGGGACCGGTAAGGAACTCGCGGCGCAGACCATCCACGATCTCAGCCTGCGCCAGAAGCATCCCTTCCTGCCAGTGAACTGCGGCGCAATTTCACCGCAACTGATCGAAAGCGAAATCTTCGGGCACGAGAAGGGGAGTTTCACCGGAGCCGACCGTCAGCACAAAGGTTACTTCGAACGCGCGAACGGCGGTACGTTGTTCCTCGACGAAATCACCGAGATGCCGATCGAGCTGCAAGTGAAACTGCTGCGCGTGCTGGAGACCGGTTCCTTCATGCGCATCGGCAGCAACCAGGAGATCGAAACCGACGTGCGCGTGATCGCAGCCAGTAACCGCGATCCGGAACAGGCCGTTTCCGAAGGCAAGCTCCGCCTCGACCTCTACCACCGGCTCAATGTGTTCCCGCTGAAGATCCCGCCACTGCGCGAGCGCGGATCGGATATCGAACTCCTGGCGCAGCACTTCCTGGATCAGCTCAATGCAGCGCACGGCACCAGCAAGGTTCTGTCGCCCGATGGCTTGGCCTGCCTCAGCAATTACCACTGGCCGGGCAACGTGCGCGAGCTGCGCAATTACATCCAGCGCGCCTTCATCCTGTCCGACCACACCATCGACGCGAGCGCGCTGGCGCCGGTCATCACGACCCAGTCGCCGGTGGGCCTGACGCTGGCGATACCGGTCGGCACGTCGCTGGCCGATGTGGACCGCAAGCTGATCTACGCGACCCTCGAGCTGTGCGGTGGCGTGAAGAAGCGTGCCGCGGACATACTCGGCATCAGCCTGAAGACGCTGTACAACCGGCTGGAAGAGTATGGTCCGTACGAGGGCATGCCGAAGAAGGATGATGCGTCGCTGCAGGGGAGCAGCAGCGATTCATATCACTGATACTAGAGCGGCTTGCCAACGCATGAAAGGGGCCGATCTCGGGCCTGCGATGCTCACCGTACATCACGTACGGTTGTGCTTCTCGACCCGACCTCGGCTGCCTTGCATGCGCTGTCAAGCCACTCTAGTACTACTGCGTCATAAAACGAAATTCCTTTGTTGTCAGCACGGACACCGTTGCAGACGTCTGATCAGGCCGATGACCAGCGCCAGGCGCAATGACCGGATCGAATCAGGCACGTGTCGCTGCGCCCGTGCCGGTTCCGCGC
>DASPMC010000029.1:0-55012 GCA_035627275.1 Noviherbaspirillum sp. | reverse complement strand
CGACCTGTGGCGCAAGATGCTGTCCATGCTGTTCGAGACCGGCCATCCGTGGATCACCTTCAAGGATCCGTGCAACATCCGTTCCCCGCAGCAGCATGTCGGCGTCGTCCACAGCTCCAACCTGTGCACCGAGATCACGCTGAACACCAACGATTCCGAAATCGCGGTCTGCAACCTCGGCTCCGTCAACCTGCCGGCCCACATGAAGGACGGCAAGCTCGACCACGCCAAGCTGCAGAAGACCATCCGCACCGCGATGCGCATGCTGGACAACGTGATTGATATTAACTATTACGCCGTCAAGAAAGCACGTGACTCCAACCTGCGCCACCGTCCGGTCGGCATGGGCATCATGGGCTTCCAGGACTGCCTGCACATGATGCGTGTGCCGTATGCGTCGATGGAAGCCGTCGAATTCGCCGACCGCTCGATGGAAGCCGTCTGCTACTACGCCTACTGGGCATCGACCGAACTGGCGGAAGAGCGCGGCCGTTACAGTTCCTACCGCGGTTCGCTGTGGGATCGCGGCATCCTGCCGCAGGATTCCCTGAAGCTGCTGGCGGAAGAGCGCGGCGGCTACCTGGAGGTCGACACCTCGGAAACCATGGACTGGGCCTCGCTGCGCGACCGCATCAAGACCCACGGCATGCGCAACTCGAACTGCGTGGCGATCGCGCCGACCGCGACGATCTCCAACATCATCGACGTGTCTGCCTGCATCGAGCCGACTTACCAGAACCTGTATGTGAAGTCGAACCTGTCCGGCGAATTTACCGAGATCAACGAAAATCTGGTGCGCGACCTCAAGGCACGCGGCCTGTGGGACGAAGTGATGGTTGCCGACCTGAAGTACTTCGACGGCAGCCTGGCCAAAATCGATCGCATCCCGCAAGACCTGCGCGACATCTACGCCACCGCCTTCGAAGTGGATCCGAAGTGGCTGGTCGAAGCCGCATCGCGCCGCCAGAAGTGGATTGACCAGGCGCAATCGCTCAATATTTATATGGCGGGCGCTTCCGGCAAGAAGCTCGACGAGACCTACAAGCTCGCCTGGCTGCGCGGCCTGAAGACCACCTACTACCTGCGCACCATCGGTGCGACCCACGCCGAGAAGTCGACCACCAAGGCCGGCGCGCTCAACGCGGTATCCGCCAACATGGGCTCCGCAGCCGTCGCATCGGCAGCAGAACCTGCCATGTCGATCCCGACCGAAGTCGCTGGACCGGTGTGCACGATGCGTCCGGGTGACCCGGGCTTCGAAGAGTGCGAAGCCTGCCAGTAACATCGGGCAGATGAACGGCGCGGCCATGCTGCCGCGCCGTTTCCTTGAACATCACGCAACGACAACTACAATACCTCTGTAAGGAAGAACAGCCATGCTAAGTTGGGATGACGAAGTAACTCCGGTCGCAAAACCCGCTCAAGCTCCGCAACCGCAGCCGGCGCTCGCGTCCGTGACGCCGTCGGTTCTGCGCTCCAATCAATCCGACATCGCACTGAACCCGGCCCTGGTCACCAAGCCGCAGGTCGCCTCTGGTGCCGAAGAAACCCGCCGCGTGAACGCCGCCGACAAGCGCATCATCAACGGCCAGACCGACGTCAACCAGCTGGTTCCGTTCAAGTACAAGTGGGCCTGGGACAAGTATCTGGCCGGCTGCGCCAACCACTGGATGCCGCAGGAAATCAACATGCAGCGCGACATCGAGCTGTGGAAGAACCCGAACGGCCTGACTGAAGACGAGCGCCGCCTCATCAAGCGTAACCTCGGCTTCTTCGTGACCGCCGACTCGCTCGCCGCCAACAACATCGTGCTCGGCACCTACCGCCACATCACCGCCCCGGAGTGCCGCCAGTACTTGCTGCGCCAGGCATTCGAGGAAGCAATCCACACCCACGCCTACCAGTACATCGTCGAGTCGCTCGGCCTGGACGAGGGCGAGATCTTCAACGCGTACCACGAGGTGGCTTCGATCCGCGACAAGGACGAGTTCCTGATCCCGTTCATCGACGTACTGACCAATCCGGAATTCAAGACCGGCACCGTCGAAGCGGACCAGACTCTGCTGCGTTCGCTCATCGTGTTTGCATGCCTGATGGAAGGTCTGTTCTTCTATGTCGGCTTCACGCAGATCCTCGCGCTCGGCCGTCAGAACAAGATGATGGGCGCAGCAGAGCAGTATCAGTACATCCTGCGCGATGAGTCCATGCACTGCAATTTCGGGATCGATCTCATCAACACGATCAAGTTGGAGAACCCGCATCTGTGGACTGCAGAGTTCCGCGAAGAGATCAAAGCGTTGTTTTTGCGTGCAGTAGAGTTGGAATATCGCTACGCTGAGGATACAATGCCGCGTGGAGTACTCGGATTGAATGCTCCGATGTTCAAAGGGTACCTGCGATTCATCGCGAATCGCCGCGCACAGCAGATCGGTCTCGATCCATTGTTCCCGCAGGAAGAGAATCCCTTCCCGTGGATGAGCGAGATGATCGATCTGAAGAAGGAACGCAACTTCTTCGAGACTCGCGTGATCGAATACCAGACCGGTGGAGCACTGAGCTGGGAATAACGAAGAACAGATCCCGCGCCGACAGAATGAAGCGGATGGAGAGACAGCAGTCGACTCGCCATCGGTAAGCGGGAAGTGAGACTGCAAAACCGAGAGGCTACAACCGAACTTAATGGACAGTAGACGAACGATTCGATCTTCTGTGATTCAGCCGCTGTGCCCGACGCTGTCGGGCAAGGCGGCTTTTTCTTTGAAAATCCTGTTGGGTTTTCGGAAACAGTATTCCCACGCCGGCTTTGCTGCCGGCGTTTTTTTTGGCTACGGCGATCGCAGCGCCTCCTGAGCGCGCGACCAAGGACCTCCGTCACTGCCGACGCGCGGCGGTGATTTCAAGAAGAGAGGCGTAGTCAATTGAGGCTGAAGTGCTGCATGAATGAGGTGATGCAGCAGTTCAGCTGGTGCCGAATTCATTAGCGCAAACAGCAGTTTGCTTGCGCCGATGAATAATCCGCCTGGCCCATCGCGATGGACAGTGCGGGTTTCCAACCTCGTAGTTTGAACTTTCTCATCACGTGAAGGAGAAACAAATGGCAACAGCAAAGAAACCCGCTGCTAAGAAAGCAGCCGCGGCTAAGAAGCCGGCAGCTAAGAAGCCTGCAGCCAAGAAAGCAGCAGCGCCGAAGAAGGCAGCAGCCGCTAAGAAGCCGGTAGCGAAGAAGGCAGCAGCAGCCAAGAAACCGGTAGCCAAGAAAGCAGCAGCACCGAAGAAGGCAGCAGCAGCCAAGAAGCCGGTAGCTAAGAAAGCAGCAGCACCGAAGAAAGCTGCAGCCAAGAAGCCGGTAGCCAAGAAAGCTGCAGCACCGAAGAAGGCAGCAGCCAAGAAGCCGGTAGCCAAGAAGGCAGCAGCCAAGAAGCCGGCAGCCAAGAAAGCTGCAGCTCCCAAGAAGGCCGCTGCTAAGAAGCCGGCTGCCAAGAAGGCCGCTGCCAAGCCTGCTGCGAAAAAGGCCGCCGCTCCCAAGAAGGCCGCAGCACCGAAGAAGGCAGCCGCTCCGAAGAAGGCAGCTGCCAAGAAGCCGGCAGCTAAGCCTGCCGCTGCTGCAGCTCCTGCTGTGAAGACTGTGCTGAACCCGGCAGCGGCTTGGCCGTTCCCGACCGGCACCCGTCCGTAATAGCCGAGCTTTGCTTGGATGCCTGATTAAGTTCAGGCAAAATGCCCGTGGTGTGGCTTATGCTGCACGACGGGCATTTTTATTTTGGAGATCGGATAGTGCTGAACAGCATCCTCACGTTGATCGTCGATACCGTCGCTGCCGTCCTAGGCGGCGTGCTGCTCCTGCGTTTCTGGATGCAGGTGGTGCGGGTACGGCCGCCGGCTGCGCTTGGGCAGTTCACGTTCCAGCTGACCGACTGGCTGGTGCGGCCGCTGCGCCGCGTCCTTCCGGGCGTCGGCGGCTATGATTGGGCGAGCCTGATTGCCGCCTGCCTCGTGATCCTCATCGCCGTGGCGATTGACCTTGCGGTGATGTCGCGCTTTCATCCGCAATTCCTGGTGTTGCTATCCCTGCTGCGCCTGTTCGAATGGATCTTCTATGGCTTCATGGGCTTGCTCATCATTGAAGTCGTCTTCAGCTGGGTCAACCCGCATGCACCGCTTGCGCCCTTCATCCGTGCGCTGAACGAACCGCTGCTCCGTCCCCTGCGCCGCGTCGTTCCCCTGATCGGCAATATCGACCTGTCGCCCCTTGTCCTGTTCATCCTCCTGCGGATTGGCCTGATGCTCGTGACACAGGTTGTGATGTCGCTCGCATGACGCGCGACTGGTGTTCAGCCGTTTCCGGCGGCGTGAGGATTTCCGTGCAGATCACGCCCAATGCAAAGAAGAGTGAAGTGACCGGTGTCCTGGATGACGCCTTGAAGATTCGGCTGCAGGCGCAGCCGATCGAAGGCAAGGCTAACGAGGCACTGGTCCGCTTCCTGGCCGACATGCTCGGCGTACCCAAGAGTGCCGTGTCGATTACGCACGGGCATACCAACAAGCGGAAAATGATTGAAGTCATCGCGCCGGGAATGACTGTGGCGCACGCCCAAGGGGTGCTGCTGACAAGCGGTGGCTGATGCGGCCAGGATCGGTGCGCGTCGATTCTGGTTAGTAATGACGACGCATCACTATTTAATTAGAAGCGGGCGACCTTGGACACGCCGTTCACGGTGGTGATCCTGACTGCATCCCCAACCCTGAACACCTCTTCCGGTTCGATCGTGAAGACGCGGTTTTCACCACTATCGAGTTGTACGGTCAATTCCGTCGATGCATTGCTTTTGCCGGCTTCCTCGGCATGATGGCCCGCCAAGCCTCCGGCCACGGCGCCGCCGATGCTTGCTACAGTGCTGCCGTTACCGCTGCCGATCTTGCTGCCGGCGATACCGCCTACGATGGTGCTGATGAAGGAACCTACTCCAGAGGGGCGGCCGCCGCGCACGGTGACATCGCGAACATTGGTCACGCGTCCGGTTTGCACCAGGGTCGAGCCCTGCGTCGTCATGAGGGGATCCGGCGGATTTGACGCGCAGCCGATCAGCAAGGGAGCGGTCAGCGCTGCAGCGAATATCGGTTGTCGAATACCCATGAAACCCCTCATCGGATAAGTCCGGCTGCGGCTGGAACTATCAGAACCGGTAGCCGAACGCTTTCTGGAACCGGTCTTCGATTTCCTGGCGGCTTGGCGCGTGGTTTTGACCGCCTTGGGAGGCGATCTTGATGGCACCCATCAGGCTCGCCAGACGGCCGGTCGTCACCCAGTCCATGCCGCTGGTGATCCCGTAGAGCAGGCCGGCACGGAAGGCGTCGCCGCAACCCGTCGGATCAACCACCTGGTCTGCCTTCACGCAGGGAATATCGATACGCTGCCCATCCGTGAAAATCTCGGCGCCTTGTTCGCCGCGCGTCACGATCAATGCCTTCACACGCTTGGCGATCTGGTCCAGCGGCAGGTTGGTGCGTTCGGTTAAGAGTTCCGCCTCATAATCATTGACCGCCACATAAGTGGCCAGTTCAATGAAGTGTTCCAGTTCGGCGCCGTTGAACATCGGCAAACCCTGGCCCGGATCGAAGATGAACGGGATAGCGAGGTCCACACAGTCCACTGCGTGCTGCAACATCCCGTCGCGGCCGTCCGGGGCGACGATCGCCAGCTTGACTGGGCCGGCATCGGCGACCTTGTTCCGGTGTGACAGCGCCATCGCGCCCGGGTGGAAGGCAGTGATCTGGTTGCTGTTGGCGTCGGTGGTAATGAAGGCCTGCGCGGTATAGCTGCTTTCGATGGTGCGCACGCAGCGTCGGGAAATTTGCAGGCGGTCGAGCCGTTCGAGATAGGGGTCGCCGTCCTGGCCGATGGTCGCCATGATCAGCGGGTCGCCGTTCAGCAGTTTCAGGTTGTAGGCGATATTCCCTGCGCAGCCGCCGAACTCGCGGCGCAATTCCGGCACCAGGAAGGCGACGTTGATCTTGTGCAGCTGGTCCGCCAGCAGCGCTTCGGAAAAGCGCCCGCCGAACAGCATGATGGTATCGAAAGCGAGCGAGCCGCAGATTAAGGATGTCATGGTTGCTTGCCAGTGAAGGATTGGAAAATGGATTGTCGGCCGCCAGGAACCGGGAACCCGGAAGTGTATTACGGATAGAACAGGTAAACCCTGTATCCCGACGCCTTGAGTTGCGCAAGTTCAAAGTACAGCTTGACCGGCTGCTCGGAGCGCGCGGCGAAACCCTTTTTCGCATCGCCTGCTTCCGTGAGGTACTCCCGCGGGATGAATACGCGGCGGGCGATCGGTTTTTCGTTATTGTCGTTGAGGGTCAGCTCGATGTTCGGCCATGCCTGCTCGGTTGCGCCGTGGTTGCGCAGCAGGACGGTCAGCGCGAAGGTGCCGGAGTCGGGCGACACGGTCTGCAATTCGCTCGATTCGATCGACACCGATTCTATCTGCGCAGGCAGGCCGACCTGGCAGCCCAGGCGGGTGCAGATATTGGCCAGCGCCGGTTTCGTATGCGGGAACCAAGCCGCGATCTGGTCACGGAAGACGTAGGTTGCTTGCGCAAGCAAGGCGAACAGCAAGATGACTGATCCGACTGCCATGAAGATGCGCACGGCGCGTCCGATGCGCTGCTTGCGCCGGCCCTGTTTCACGAAGCTGGGTTCTTCATACTCGGCCGCTTCGGCCTGGTCGAGTGCATCGCCTTCGGGCGGGACCGACTCATCCTGTTCGCGCCGCCAGGGTTTGCTTTCGAGGTCGTCGATTGCCTGTTCGATTGCGTCGTCTTCGTTTGTCGCCGCTCCTTCGGCTGCGCTTCCCTCAATAATGGGCTCGCGCCGCTCATGCGCGAAGTCCATGAGCGTCATGCGCAGCAGCGGATCGTTCTTCTGCGGCTCGGTGGGAGCGGGCGGAGCCTCGAACTCTTCTTTTTCCACCTCGGCAAGCGTGGTATCGGATGAGTCGGGGAAAGGGCGCTCGACGGGACGCGTCTTCTCCGCCGGTTCGGTATCGAGGTCGCCGAGATCGCCCAGGTCGAAATCTACAGTGGGCGCAGGTTTCTCGGCAGGCGGAGCTGGTTCGGGCGTGGGTTCAGGCGCCGGTGCGCGCTGGGCCGGCGGTGCTGCCCGCGGTGCGGATTGTTCCAACTCTTCAGGCCGGAGCAGGTTTTCGATGCCGTTGAAGATCTGCTTGCAGGCGCCGCAACGCACGAGCCCGGCGCGCAGCTTCAGCTGGTCATGCGCGACCCGGAATGTCGTATGGCAATGAGGGCACTGGGTAGCAAGCGCCATTGTGGTTAACCGGTGACCGGGGACTGGCCGGCAAGCGCCACCCAGCCTTCACGCTCCGCCCATACGGACAGCTGGATGAAGGGGGCATAGGCAGCCGCCACTTCATCGGCCTGGCGCTCCAGGATGCCCGACAGGACCAGCCGGCCGCCGGGGGCGACGCGCGAAGACAGCATCGGCGCCATCAGTTTCAGCGGACTGGAGAGGATATTGGCGACCACGATGTCGTAGGTTTTCTGCTGTGCGGCGGCAGAGAATTCTTCCGGCAGATAATAGTCGATTTCGCAGCGGTTGCGTTCGCTGTTGTAGCGCGCCGATTCGATCGCCTGCGGGTCGATGTCGACGCCGCACACGAGGCTGCCGCCCAGTTTCTTCGCGACCATGGCGAGGATGCCGGAGCCGCAGCCATAGTCGAGCACCGACAGGCCTTGCGGCGGATGCGCTTCCAGCCATTCCATGCAGAGGCGCGTGGTCGGGTGACTACCGGTGCCGAAGGCGAGGCCGGGGTCGAGTTCGAGGATCAGGGCGTCCGGATCAGGCGCATCGTGCCAGCTCGGCACGACCCAGATGTTCTTGCCGATGTGGATGGGCTCGAACTGCGATTGCGTCAGGCGTACCCAATCCTGTTCGGCGACGGCACGCAGGGTGTAGGGAGGCGCGGCGATGCCGCACTCCGCAGCCGCTTCGGCGACGATGGCCGCGAAATCGGCTTTCTCGTCGGCCAGTGCCACGACGCGGCTATGGTCCCATGCCGTTTCGGCTGGCTCCATGCCCGGCTCGCCGAACAAGGGTTTCTCCGCTTCCGTGCCTTCGTCGGCGTCTTCTACCGAAACCGACAAGGCACCTGCTTCCATCAATGCATCGGAGAGTGCCTCCGCGTGGTCGCGCGCGACTTCAATGACGATTTCGGTCCAGCTCATGATGATGCTTTCTTACTTGGCCGCTTTCGCGCCGCCCTTGGGCAGGTCGGGCTTGTCAGCCAGCTTCTGCTCGAGATAATGGATGTTGGTGCCGCCTTCGATGAAGCGTGCGTCCACCATCAGTTCGCGATGCAGCGGGATATTGGTCTGGATGCCCTCGACGACCATTTCGGAGAGTGCGATCTGCATGCGGCGGATCGCCTGCTCGCGCGTGGCGCCGTAGGAAATCACCTTGCCGACCATCGAGTCGTAGGTCGGCGGCACGAAGTAGCCGGCGTAGGCGTGCGAGTCGACGCGGATGCCGGGGCCGCCCGGTGCGTGCCATGCAACGATCTTGCCCGGCGACGGGGTGAACTTGAACGGGTCTTCTGCGTTGATGCGGCACTCGATCGCATGGCCGGACAGTTCGATGTCGCGCTGGCGGAAACGCAGCTTCTCGCCGGCGGCGATACGGATCTGTTCCTGCACCAGGTCGACGCCGGTGATCATCTCGGTCACCGGGTGCTCCACCTGGATACGGGTGTTCATCTCGATGAAGTAGAACTCGCCGTTTTCATACAGGAATTCGAAGGTGCCTGCACCGCGGTAGCCGATCTTGCGGCAGGCCTCGGCGCAGCGGTCGCCGATACGCTCGATCAGCTTGCGCGGGATGCCGGGCGCCGGCGCTTCCTCGATCACCTTCTGGTGGCGACGCTGCATCGAGCAGTCGCGTTCGCCCAGCCAGACGGCGTTCTTGAACTCATCGGCGAGGATCTGGATTTCCACGTGGCGCGGATTTTCCAGATACTTCTCCATATAGACTTCCGGGTTGCCGAATGCGGCGCCGGCTTCCGACTTGGTCATGGTGACCGCGTTGAGCAGTGCGGCTTCGGTATGCACAACACGCATACCGCGGCCGCCGCCTCCGCCCGCTGCCTTGATGATGACCGGGTAGCCGATCTTGCGGGCGATGCGGATGATTTCCTTCGGGTCTTCCGGCAAGGCTCCTTCGGAGCCGGGCACGCAGGGCACGCCTGCCTTGATCATCGCGTGCTTGGCCGACACCTTGTCGCCCATCATGCGGATGGATTCCGGACGCGGGCCGATGAAGACGAAGCCGGATTTCTCGACACGCTCGGCGAAGTCGGCGTTCTCGGACAGGAAGCCGTAGCCGGGGTGGATCGCTTCGGCGTCGGTCACTTCTGCCGCGCTGATGATCGCGGGCATATTCAGGTAGCTCAAGGACGACGGCGCGGGGCCGATGCAGACGGATTCGTCGGCGAGCTTCACATACTTGGCTTCGCGGTCGGCCTCGGAGTGGACGACCACGGTTTTGATGCCCATTTCACGGCAGGCGCGCTGGATGCGCAGCGCGATTTCACCGCGGTTGGCAATGAGGATTTTTTCGAACATGGCGGATAGGATGGCGTGCTTGTGTCGTTCTAGGAATTATGGAAAGTGCGCGGCATCTATATATAGATGCCGCCGCGCCTTTTAGCCGATCACAAACAGCGGCTGGCCGAATTCCACAGGCTGGCCGTTCTCCACCAGGATTTGCTTGATCACGCCGGACGCGTCGGCGTCGATTTCATTGAGAAGCTTCATGGCTTCGATGATGCACAGAGTGTCGCCTTCCTTGACCGTCGCGCCCACTTCGACAAACGGAGGATTGCCCGGTGCGGAAGCGCGGTAGAAGGTGCCGACCATCGGCGACTTGACGATGTGGCCTTCGGGTTCTGCGGCAGCAGGAGCAGCGGCCGGCGCGGTTGCGGGGGCAGCGACCGGGGCGGCAGCCGGGGCCGTCACGGTTTGCGGCATGGACTGCGGCATCATGACGACCTGGTTTTGCGGGACGCCCGAGGATTTGACGATACGGACTTTGCTTTCGCCTTCGGTGACTTCCAGCTCGGCGATGTCTGATTCGGCGACGAGGTCGATCAGCGTCTTGAGTTTTCGTAGATCCATATGAAATTCCTCAGTTTTGTATATTTATTGCAATTGAAATCGCCACAATTATAAGTGGATTGCGGCGAGATAATGAAAATTACAGCTTTTTGAGTGCGAACTCGATCGCTGCCGGGTATCCATCGACACCCAGTCCGCAAATTACGCCGACGGCGATGGCGGAGAGGTAGGAGTGATGCCGGAAGCTTTCGCGCTTGTGGATATTGGAGATATGTACTTCGACAAACGGAATGGCGACGCCTGCCAGGGCATCGCGCAAGGCGACGCTGGTGTGGGTCAGTCCGCCTGGATTGATGACGATCGCGTCTACACCTTCGTTGCGGGCGGTGTGGATGCGGTCGATCAGCGCGCCTTCATGATTGCTCTGAAAGCAGGTAATACTCGCGCCTGCGGCAGCCGCCTGGGCGGTCGCAGCCTGTTCGATATCGGCCAGCGTCGTCGAGCCGTACACCTCCGGTTCACGTGTGCCCAGCAGGTTCAGGTTCGGGCCATTGACCAGAAGAAGTTTTTTTGCCATGGAGTTACGACTCCGTTTGACGAGGATGGCCGCATTTTGCCGTCAAATGATGCTGACTGGCAAGGGGAAAGATGCTTTTGCGGCTACAGTCCGCTAAGGGATTTCCGCAGTTCGTCCATTTTGAGGCGGCCGATGTAGGTCTTTTTTACCTGCCCGTCGCGTCCGATAACGACCGTGTAAGGCAGGCCGCCACCTTGGTTACCCAGTTGGCGCGACAACTCCGTGCCATTGATTCCGCCGACATACAACGGATAACTGATTTGGTACTTTTTGGCGAAATCGGCGATGTTGGATGCAGAATCGATGCCAATACCGATAATCTGGATTTTCTGGGGCAAAATCTCCTGTTGCAAGGCCGATAATTCGGGCATTTCGTCGACGCACGGGGCGCACCAGGTGGCCCAGAAATTGACGACCAGTGAGCGTTCCTTCCATTGGCCGAGGGCTTGTTCCTGCCCGCTGGCGTCTTTCATGGACTGCGACAGAAGCGCGCCGACAGCCGACGCCTGCACCGAGGCTGGCGCCAGTTGCCGGTTAGCGTAGAAAATCCCGAAAACGGCGAACAGAATCGCAACGCCGCCGAAAAGAATCGCATTTTTCTTCATTTTTGCTCTGATTCCGCAATCAAGGCCCGAACTGCATCGATATTTGCGCGTGCCGGTCTGCCATCCGGCCCGGGCTTTACTGCGCCGCGCAGGTCATCCGCTTCATATAAAGCGAGATGTACGCCCTCGTCATGCCACATGAAGCTCACGGTTTCGACCGGCTCGCCGCGCCCGCTGAAATGATTCGACTCGGACACCTCGAAATCGACATTCTTGTTAAGAAGGAAAATCTGCACGTCCTTGGCGCTTTCCGGGAATAGCTGCAAATGGATATCCGAGTGCTCTCCCGCTGTCCCATTCAGGACGGCGCCGGTGAGGTACGGTGAAAACCTTGCCAAGTCGTCCATCAGCCGTACCGCCAGTTTGCGCAGGTGCAGCAGACGCGCCGGCTGAGTGTCTGAAAAGAAGAGTTCATTGTAAACACGTACTTCTTCTTCGATCTGGGCGTTATCTGGCATGATTTCGCCGCGCACTTTGGTGTTGCCGAGCACCTGTTTCGCCGCTTTTTTCTTCGCGGTCGCATAATCTGCGCCGTCTTCCGCGATCAGGCGGGCTGCAGCCGTCGCAATTTCGGCGCGCAGCATCTCGGTATTGTTGGAAAAATTGCTCATGGGCCTCGATGATACGTTAGAACAGGTTCTGAGGCGCAGAACCGCGGGTCAGGTAAAATTCCGGGTTCTGCTGATCAAGGACGTCTGCGCAGTATTTGACCTTTTGCGCCGGAATTAAGTCAGCGTTTTTTATTCCTTTTGAAACATCAACAATGCACATCCACATTCTCGGCATCTGCGGCACCTTTATGGGCGGTCTCGCGGTGCTGGCCAAGGAAGCCGGACATAAAGTCACCGGCTGCGATGCCAATGTCTACCCGCCGATGAGCACGCAGTTGCAGGCGCAGGGCATCGAACTCATCCAGGGCTTCGGACCGGAACAGATCGACCTGAACCCCGACCTCTTTGTGATCGGCAACGTCGTCTCGCGCGGCAATCCGCTGATGGAAGAAATCCTGAACCGCGGCTTGCCCTATACCTCTGGTCCGCAGTGGATCGGCGAACATATCCTGCGTAATAAATGGGTGCTGGCGGTGGCCGGCACGCATGGCAAGACCACGACCTCGTCGATGCTGGCCTGGATCCTGGAAGATGCCGGCTACGATCCCGGCTTCCTGATCGGCGGCGTGCCGATGAACTTCGGTATTTCTGCCCGGCTCGCGGGCAAGGCTGACGACTCCAATTTCTTCGTGATCGAGGCGGACGAGTACGACACAGCCTTCTTCGACAAGCGCAGCAAGTTCGTCCACTATCGTCCCAAGACCGCGATCCTGAACAACCTGGAATTCGATCATGCGGATATTTTTCCGGACTTGGGTGCGATCGAAACGCAGTTCCATCACCTGGTCCGCACCGTGCCCAACGTCGGCCGGCTGGTCGTCAATGGACGCGAAGAATCCTTGCATCGTGTAATCGACCGCGGCTGCTGGAGCGAAAAGGAATGGTTCGGCGGCAATGGCGACGACGGCTGGTCGCTCACGGAACACGAGGACGGCAGCTTCGATGTGCGCTTCAATGGCGAAGCGCAGGGCACGGTCAAGTGGTCGCTGACCGGCGAGCACAACCGGCTCAACGCGCTGGCATCGATTGCCGCCGCACGCCATGTCGGCGTGCCGCCGGCAGTCGCAATCGAGGCATTGTCCCGCTTTGAAAATGTGAAGCGCCGCATGGAAGTGCGCGGGGTGGTCAACGACATCACGGTCTACGACGACTTTGCACACCACCCGACGGCAATCGCGACCACGGTTGGCGGCTTGCGCAAGAAGGTCGGAAAGCAGCGCATTCTCGCCGTGCTGGAGCCGCGCTCCAATACGATGAAGTTGGGAACGATGAAGAGCGCCTTGCCCGCCAGCTTGGCCGAGGCCGACCTGGTGTTCGGCTACGGCGCGAAGTCGGGCAAGGACACATTGGGCTGGGACTTGGGAGAGGCGCTGGCGCCGCTCGGCGTGAAGGCAAGCGCGTATGACGATCTCGGCGTGCTGGTACAGGCGATCGTGAAGGCTGCACAGCCCGGCGACCATGTGCTGGTGATGAGCAACGGCGGATTCGGCGGCGTGCACCAGAAGCTTCTGGATGCGCTTGCGCAATGATTCTCTATTTGCACGGATTCCGCTCGTCGCCGCTCTCGTTCAAGGCACGCCTGATCGGCGATCGCATGACAGCGCTTGGTCACGGGACTGATTATCAGTGCCCGCAGCTGCCGGCTTCGCCGCGCGAAGCGATCGCTCTTGCAACGTGCCTGATTGAAGCACATCCCGGCGTGACCCTGGTCGGCTCGTCGCTGGGCGGCTATTACGCGACCTGGCTTGCCGAGAGGTTCGGCTGCCGGGCGGTATTGTTGAACCCGGCAGTGAAGCCGCCGCGCGACCTGGAAAAGTATGTCGGCGTGACTACGGCTTACCACTCCGATGCGCCGTTTGAATTCAAGCGTGAATATATCGACGAACTGAAAGAATTTGCGGTCGAACGGATCAGCCAGGCGGAGCGGTATTTCCTGATTGCGGCGACCGGCGACGAGGTTCTTGACTGGCGCGAGATGGCCGGGCATTACCCGGGGGCACGGCAGCACATCATTGACGGCAGCGATCATGGCATTTCGGAATTCGCGCAGTATGTGGACGAGGTTCTTGCGTTCTGCGGCGTCGATCCGGGGGCGCGTGCATGAGGAGACATTCGGTAGGACATGCCCACTGGCATTGGCATGTCAACGGCGTCAACGCGACGCGGGAGATGCGCGGCTGGCTGACGGACACGATGTCGCTGACGATGAAGCTGATAGAGCGCAGCGAGAATTTCCGTATCCGCCGCCTGCGGCAGCAACGCGGAATGTGCCTGACCGACGAATCGGATGCAGTCGAATTGCCGCGCCGGATTTACGTGCAGGAGCGCGAGGTGCTGTTGCAGTGCGATGGCCGCCCTGTGGTGTTTGCGCACACGATCGTGCCCTTGAGTGCGACGACCTCCGACTGGCCATTTTTCGGCACGCTCGGCGAGCGCTCGCTCGGGAGCACGCTCTTCGGCGACCCGCGAGTGTTGCGCGGCAAGATGCAGTATGCGCGCCTGCGCGCTCAGCATCCACTGGTGGAACGGGCATGCGCCGCGTTGGGTGTCACCGGATTCGATGCGCCGATCTTTGCTCGGCGCTGCTTGTACCGCCGCAGGAACGGCGTGCTGCTCGTGACCGAGCTCTTCCTGCCTGCGATCGCGCACCTTGGTGCGCCACGCAAGCAACTTAAATTAGCTGACTGGCTTGGCAATCGATGAACTTATTTTTTGAGGAATCCGGCGACTTCAAGGCCGGAACCATACTCTCCCAGCAAGGTGAGGCTTACCAGGTCGAAATGCAGACCGGCAAGCGCACCAAGGTGAAGTCGCGCGACATTCTGTTCCAGTTCGCATCGCCCGATCCCGTGCAACTGCTGAACGACGCGAAGGTCGTGGCGGATGACGTGGATCTTGATTTTCTGTGGGAAGTCGCGGGCCAGGATGAATTCGGTTACACGGATCTCGGTGTCGAATATTTCGGTCACGAGCCGAAGCCGCACGAAGCCGCGGGTTTGCTGCTGAAACTGCATAGCTCCCCGATCTATTTCTACAAGAAGGGCAAGGGGCGCTACAAGGCCGCGCCGGAAGTTTCGCTGAAGGCGGCGCTTGCTGGCATCGAGAAGAAAAAGCAGCAGGCGCTCATCCAGTCGCAGTACGTCGAGCAGCTCAAAGCGAACCAGCTTCCCGACGCATTCAAGCCGATCGTGATGCAGCTCCTGTTCAAGCCGGACAAGAACAGCATCGAGTACAAGGCGCTCGATGAGGCAAGCGCCGCCATGCAGATGACGCCGCAACGCCTGATGCTGGCCGTAGGCGGGATTGCTTCTCCCAAGCAGCTGCACCTGTCAAAATTCCTGTCCGAATGCTTCCCGAAAGGGACGCGTTTCCCGGCCGTCCCGGTTCCTGGCGTGCCCACGCTGCCGGTCGCCGACGTCAAGGCATTTTCCATCGACGACGTCACGACGACAGAGATCGACGACGCGCTCTCCGTCGTTCGTCTGCCCGACGGCAAAGTGCGCGTCGGCATCCACATCGCTGCGCCCGGTCTGGGCATCAAGCGCAACGACGCCCTCGATGCCATCGCGCGTCAGCGCCTGTCCACCGTGTATATGCCGGGTGACAAGATCACCATGCTGCCCGACGAACTGGTCGAGGCGTTCACGCTGGCCGAGGGCCGTACCTGCCCGGCATTGTCCCTGTATGCGACGCTCGACCCGTCGGACTGGAGCGTGGTTTCCACGGAGACCAAGGCAGAGGCCGTTCCCATTGCGGCCAACCTGCGCCACAACGATCTCGACGATGTGGTGACCGAGGAGAACCTTGCGACCGGTACGGGCGACTACCCGTACAAGGCCGATATCGAATTCCTGTGGCAATGGGCGCAAGTGCTCGAGAAGGGCCGCATGGCCAAGCGCGAGAGCTTCGGCCTGAAGCCGGAGCAGACCAACCGGGTCGACTTCAATTTCTATGTCGAGGACGACGTCGTGACCATCGTCCGCCGCAAGCGCGGCGCACCGCTCGACAAGATCGTTGCCGAACTGATGATCTTCGCCAACAGTACATGGGGCAAGCTCATGCATGACCATGGCGTGCCGGGTATTTACCGCAGCCAAGGTGGCGGTGGAGGCGGTTGGGCCGCCAAGATGCAGGTGCGCATGGTGACGCATGCCGCGCCGCACCAGGGGCTGGGCGTCGACCAGTACGCATGGAGCACCTCGCCACTGCGCCGCTATACCGACCTGGTCAACCAGTGGCAGATTCTTGCCTGCGCAGAGCATGGTGTGACTGCGCCGCTCGTTGCACCGTTCAAGCCGAAGGACGCCGATCTGTTCGCCATCGTGTCGGCATTCGATGCTGCCTATTCTGCCTACGCCGACTTCCAGTCCGGCATGGAGAGATACTGGTGCCTGCGCTGGCTGGCGCAGGAGAATGCCAAGCATGTCAACGCTGTTGTTCTCAAGGATGAAGTGCTGCGTCTGGTCGATATCCCGCTCATCATCCGGCTGCCTGGCATTCCGCAGACGCCGCGCGGTACCCAGGTCAAGCTCGACCTGATCCGCTGGGACGAAGTCGACCTGACGGTGGAGGCGCGTCTGATAGAAGTGACAACGGCGACTGCGGAAGCCGAGGCTGCCGTCATTGAAGATGACGAAATTGCCATCGCCGAGACAGAGGCGAATGCGGAATCGGTACAACAATGAAAACTAAGCCGTTTTGCGGCAGGCTTTATCGTAAAATTCAAAGCTCCTAGTCAGTCCAGTACCGCGTGATGCTCATTCTCGAAAACCGCACGTTGTCCATTGCTGTCGCGGCGTCGATCCTCTTGCATGGCGCGATGCTGGCAGTGCGGTTCGCGCCGCCCGATACCTTCAAGTTCAAGCCCATGGACCCCGGGCTTGAAGTCATCCTCGTCAACGCCAAGCACGACCGCAAGCCGATCAAGGCCGACGCACTGGCGCAGGCCAATCTCGACGGCGGCGGCAATGCCGAATCTGGTCGCTCGAAGTCGCCGCTGCCCGACATGCGCAGGGCCGAGGACGGCGAGGGCATGAAAGCCGTCCAGCGCCGCATCGACGAACTCGAGCGCCAGCAGCGCATGCTGGCGCAGCTGAACAAGAAATCGGCGCAGTCCGCGCCCGCCATCAAGGACCAGGTCAAGCCGAAGGAGGCGCCGCAGCAGGCCGACATCGGCGATGCCCTCGAAAATGCCAGGGAAATCCTGCGCCGTGAGGCGGAGATCTCCAAGCGCATCGATGATGAAAACAAGCGCCCGAAGAAAACCTTCATCTCGCCGAGCACACGCGAGGTCGGCTACGCGATGTATTTCGACAGCGTACGCAAGAAAATCGAAGACGTCGGCACGCTGAATTTCCCGCAGAAGGACGGCAGGAAGCTGTACGGTGAACTGACCATGTCCATTTCCATTTTCCAGGACGGGAAGATCTACACCAGGGACAGGGATGAAGGCGTCGTCATCGAGCGTTCGTCCGGCAATCCCGCACTTGATGAAGCAGCTCGCCGCATCGTTCGCCGCGCCGCACCGTTCGGCGCATTCGACAAGAAGATGCGCTCGTCCGACCGGGACGACGTGTGGGTGATGACAACGCGCTTCAAGTTCACTCGCGATGAAGGCGTGGAAGCTGTGCTGCAGGGAGGTGGCTAATGAGCCTGGTGCCAGACCGCTATGCCGTTATCGGCAATCCGATCGCGCACAGCAAGTCGCCGGACATCCATACGCGTTTCGCCGCGCAGACCGGGCAGCACCTCGTTTATGAGCGACTGCTCGCGCCGCTCGACGGCTTCGTGCCGGCGGTGCGGGACTTCATTGGTTCGGGCGGCAAAGGCGCGAACGTTACGGTTCCCTTCAAGCTCGAGGCGTATGCGCTCGCGACCGCGCTGACACCGCGCGCAGAGGCTGCCGGTGCGGTCAATACCCTGAAGTTTGACGGCGATGCAATCGTCGGTGATAACACTGACGGCATCGGCATGGTGACCGACATCGTGCGCAATGCCGGGATTGCCATCAAAGACAAGAAAGTTTTGCTGCTCGGTGCAGGCGGGGCCGCGCGCGGTGTCATCCTTCCTGTGCTGGACGAACAGCCTTCCGAACTGGTGATTGCAAATCGCACCGTCAGCAAGGCAGCCGATCTGGCATCGCAGTTTGCCCGGTATGGCCGAATTTCGGCAAGCAGCTTCGAAGACCTGCAAAGCCGGTTCGACATAATCATCAACGCCACGTCGGCCAGTTTGTCGGACGACCTGCCGCCCGTTTCCCCGGCTGTCTTTGGCGATACGACCTTCGCCTACGACATGATGTATGGAAAGGAGCCGACTGTGTTCATGCGATTCGCGTCTTCACACGGCGCCGCAGTGCGCGACGGACTCGGCATGCTGGTCGAGCAGGCTGCGGAAGCATTCTTCGTCTGGCGCGAGGTGCGGCCGGAAACTGCGCCGGTATACGCGGAATTGCGCGCCAGGCTCTGATGAAATTCCTGCGCAAGTTAATCCTGTGGCTTGTGCTCGCCCCCATCGCCATTGTCCTGGCGGTGCAGCTGTATTTTCTTGTGCAGATTTGGTGGTGGGTTGATCACAACCCGAGTTCGACCAGTTTCATGGACCGCCAATTGTCCATCCTGCGCGAAAAGGACCCGAAGGCGCAGCTCAAGCACAAGTGGGTGCCGTACAACCGCATCTCCAACCACCTGAAACGCGCGATTATCGCCGCCGAGGACTCGCATTTTTCCGACCATGAAGGCGTGGATTGGGATGCGATGCAGAAGGCCTACGAAAAGAACCTGAAAAAAGGCAGGGTCGTTGCCGGCGGGTCCACCATCACGCAGCAACTTGCAAAGAACCTGTTCCTCTCGGGTGAACGCAGTTACCTGCGCAAGGGACAGGAAGTCGTGATTACCTACATGCTCGAATACACGATGGACAAGGAGCGTATCTTCGAGATATACCTGAATGTAGTCGAATGGGGTGTCGGCGTGTTTGGCGCGGAGGCCGCGGCACAGCACTATTACGGCGTCTCCGCGGCCCAGCTCGGCCCGGCACAGGCGGCGCGGCTCGCGGTGATGCTTCCCCGGCCGCGCTTCTACGACAAGAACCGAGGCTCTGCCTATCTCGCGCGCCGCACCGACTTGATCCTGCGCCGTATGGGAGCGGCGGAACTGCCGTGATAATTAATAACAAAAGGGAGGTGACGGTGAAACGGAAATACCAGAAGGGGTTGAGCCTGTTGTGGACCGCAGTCGTCGTCGGCTTGGTGGCAGCGGCGAGCATGGTGGCGCTGATGTCTGCACGCTATGAGCGCAATTATTTCGCCGAGGCATGGAAGAAGCTGACCAGGACCGAGGTCGGCCAGGCGGTCCAGCAAGTGCAGCAGAACGCCAGCACTGTGGCACAGCCCGAATCGGCAGCGATCCGCAAGTGCTCCATCGACGGCAAGGTGGTCTATTCCAATGTCGACTGCGACAAGGCTAATTCCACCAGCCAGAAGGTGCAGATCCATGACACAAAGGGTTTCGAAGCCCCGAAGGTGCCGGTGGCTTCCGTTCCGGAAGGAGAGGCGGCGCCCAGCATGCGCGACAAACTGATCGACAAGGCCGTCAACCGATAGAGCGGTTTATCCTGACCGTACGAGGCCAATCCCGGATCTGCGATGCTCACCGTACATCACGTACGGTTGCGCTTCTCGATCCGACCTTGGCTCCCGTACAATCAGGCTAACTCCGCTCCAATTGCCCGATGGCTTGGCTCAAGCTTGCCTGCCGCCATCGATGTCAGTACACTTGCGCTGTTTTCGTTTCCGGAGACCCGTCTTGGGTAGTCCTAGTACACACAGTCAACCGTCATCGCACGGTCGATCGGCGAGATAGCGCTCCGGCGGCAAACACCTCCTGCGCCTCTCGCCAAATGCATTGGTGGGCGGGCGCGACCAGGCCGAATTCATGGCCGCGTTCCCTGAATTGAATCAACCTCTTGCTACCGGCAAGGGGATGGCTGCGTTTACAACATGAGTGCAGCCGGGAGAGCTCATGATTAATGTTTTCGTCTTGCAGAATGGCCGCCTGAACCAGGTCAACATCGAAACCAAGGGCGACCTGGAAAGACTTGCGCCGGTCTGGGTCGACCTGACCGATCCCAACGACGATGAGCGTGCCTGGGTCAAGAGCATCTACGGCGTGACGCTGCCGGGCGAGGACGAGGTCAAGGACATCGAGGCTTCCGCGCGTTATTACGAGGCGGAAAACGGTGACCTGCACCTGCGCACCGACTTCCTGCTGGAAGAGGATGACGGCCCGTCGCGGGTAGTGACCGTGGCATTCATCCTGGCGAAGAACATGCTGTTCTCGGTGCACAACGATGACCTCCCGGTATTCCGCCTGGTGCGCATGCGCGCACGTTCGCGCCCCGGTTCCATCGGCGACTACAAGGATGTGCTGCTCGACCTGTACGCGACCGACGCCGAGTATTCGGCGGATGCACTCGAAGGCATTTACCAGAGCCTGGAGGATGTCAGCCGCCGCGTGCTGCAGAAGGAGCTGACTGACCAGGACGCCGCCGATGCGTTGAACGCGATCGCGCAAGAGGAAGACTTGAACGGCCGCATCCGCCGCAACATGATGGATACGCGCCGCGCGGTGAGCTTCTTGATGCGCGGACGCCTGCTGAATGCGGAACAATTCGAGGAGGCCCGCCAGATCCTGCGCGATATCGAATCGCTCGACGGCCACACCGCCTTCTTGTTCGACAAGATCAACTTCCTGATGGATGCCACCGTCGGTTTCATCAACATCAACCAGAACAAGATCATCAAGATCTTCTCGGTCGCGTCAGTCGCCTTCCTGCCGCCGACCCTGATCGCCAGCATCTACGGCATGAACTTCGATATCCTGCCGGAGTTGAAGTGGTCCCTGGGATATCCATTCTCCCTCGGCCTGATGGTGGTGAGTGCGGTCGCGCCATTCCTGTACTTCCGCAAACGCGGTTGGCTCAAGTAAAGAAAAAGGCCAGGTTCATCAGACCTGGCCTTCTTGTTTTACCCGATGGGTTTTCTGTCAGCCTACCGCGGCAAACGCCTTGTGCGCGACTTCAATCGTTGCGTTGATCACACCGTCGTCATGTGCCGCCGACACGAAGCCTGCTTCGAATGCGGAAGGTGCGAGATACACGCCCAGGTCCAGCATCGCATGGAAGAAGGCGTTGAACTTCTCCTTGTTGCAGGTCATGATTTCCGCGTAGCTGCCCGGTACACGCTCGGCAAAATACAGGCCGAACATGCCGCCGACAGAATCGGCGCAGAAGGCAACGCCCGCATCCTTCGCCGCCGCCGACAGACCCTGGACCAGCTTGCCGGTCTGCGCCGTCAATGACTCATAGAAGCCCGGCTGCTGGATCAGCCTGAGCGTGGTCATGCCGGCAGCAACAGCCACGGGGTTACCCGACAAGGTGCCTGCCTGGTAGACCGGGCCGAGCGGGGCCAGGAATTTCATCAGGTCCTTGCGCCCGCCGAATGCCGCCACCGGCATGCCACCGCCGATCACCTTGCCCATGACGGTTAGGTCTGGCGTAATGCCATACAGCTTTTGCGCGCCGCCGAGGCCGACGCGGAAGCCGCACATCACTTCGTCGAAAATCAGCACGGCGCCGTGCTGCGTGCAGAGGTGGCGCATCGTCTGCAGGAATTCGGGTGTCGCACGGACCAGGTTCATGTTCCCGGCCACCGGTTCGACGATCACGCACGCAATCTCGTTGCCCAGTTTCGCAAAGGTGTCCTCGAGCTGTTGCGCGTTGTTGTAATCGAGCACCAGCGTATGCTTGGCGAAATCCTCGGGCACGCCGGCGGAGGTCGGGTTGCCAAAAGTCAGCAGGCCGCTGCCTGCCTTGACCAGCATCGAATCCGCATGACCGTGGTAGCAGCCTTCGAACTTGATGATCTTGTCGCGGCCGGTCGCGCCGCGCGCCAGGCGCAACGCGCTCATCGCCGCTTCAGTGCCGCTCGACACCAGGCGCACCTGTTCGACCGACGGCAGGATGCGGCAGATCTCTTCCGCCATTTCGATTTCGCCCTCGGTCGGTGCGCCGAAGCTCAGGCCGCGCGCCGCAGCATCCTGCACAGCCTTGACTACCGCGGGATGAGTATGCCCGACGATCGCCGGGCCCCAGGAGCCGATGTAGTCGATGTAGCGCTTGTCATCGGCATCCCAGAAATACGGGCCTTCGGCACGGGTGATGAAGCGCGGCGTGCCGCCGACCGAGCGGAAGGCGCGTACCGGCGAGTTGACGCCGCCCGGCGTGCTGACCTGCGCCCGGGCAAACAGAGTGTCGTTCTTGGAAGTCATACGGAGAGAAAAACGATTATTGATCGGAGGCCGGATCGGAATCCCTGGCCCAGAAGTAACGGTCCGGGGTCAGTTTCCCCATCCCGAGTCGGTGAGCGTTTGCAAGCGAGGCGTGCGTGAATTCCTGCGCTTCAAAGACGGCTTCCGGCACATCCATGCCATTGGCGAGCATCGCAGCGATGGTGGCGGAAAGCGTGGTGCCGGCGCCGCTGAAGGAGCCCGGCAGGCGCTGCCAGCTGTCCTTGCGCAGCATGCCGGATCCGTCGAACAAGGCATTGGTGACGCCATGCACATCGCCCGGCGTGCCGGTCAAGAACAGGTACTCGCAGCCCATGTCGATCACGCGCATGGCGTCGACGGGAAGCGTGTCGTCATTGGTCGGTTCGCGCCAGGTCTCGGCCAGCCTGGCTAGTTCGACTGCAGATGCCAGTAGCAGCGTGGTTTGCGGAATGAGGAGTTCGCGGATGGCAACCAGCATGTCCTCGCTGTCCTGGCCCTGGTCCGGCATCGCGGTAATGAATGGGTCGAGGATGAGTGGAACCTCCGCGTAGTCGGAAACAATTTCCGCGATCGCGGACACGTTTTCGATGCTGCCTAGAGCGCCGACCTTGAAGGCCGCCACAGGCATGTCTTCCAGCACCACGCGCGCCTGGTCGGCGACCCAGTCCGCATCGATCACCTGCATGTCTTCGATGCGCGCCGTATCGGCGATCAGGATCGAGGTGACAACCGACAGCCCGTGGCATCCCATTGAGGCAAACGATGCGAGATCGGCCTGGATGCCAATCGCGCCGATCGGATCTGCTGCTCCAAAAGTCAGGATCAGCGGGGAATTTTGGTTTTGCACGGCTCGTAGATTAAGATAGTCGACTTTGCATTTTACTTGATTGAAGGGCAGTCAACCGTGAGTAATAACGAGGAATTCAAGACTTGGATGTGTCTGATTTGCGGCTGGGTTTACGACGAAGCCGCCGGATTGCCGGAAGAAGGCATCGCGCCGGGCACCCGCTGGGAGGATGTGCCGATGAACTGGACCTGTCCGGAATGCGGCGCGAGAAAGGAAGACTTCGAGATGGTTGCTATTTGATTCTAGTAAGAAAGATCTAAATCCGGCTGGCAATGTTCCGCCTGTCAATGTTATATTTTCAGTAAGTTTCGCAGAAAAACCACGGCTCTTTTCCAACCGGCAATAGCTTGTTATAAAGCATCTTGCTTTTTGTTAGAGTAGGGCCGTATATTGGGTGGACGGTTACTGAGATTGACTTCATGACAACATCGCCGGATAACGCCAGCCTCAAAATCATGGTGATCGACGACAGCAGTACCATTCGTCGATCGGCGGAAATTTTTCTTGGACAGGCCGGCTACCAGGTCGTCCTTGCCGATGATGGTTTCGACGCCTTGGCCAAGATGAACGATCACAAGCCGGCCCTGATTTTTTGCGACATCCTCATGCCGCGCCTGGACGGGTACCAGACCTGCGCGCTGATCAAGAAAAGCGCGCGGTTTCACTCCACCCCGGTCATCATGCTGTCTTCCAAGGACGGCTTGTTTGACCGCGCGAGAGGAGCGATGGTCGGTTCGGACGCCTACCTCACCAAGCCCTTTACCAAGGACAGTCTTCTGAAGACTGTTCGCGAGCACACCGCCACGCTGCTTACGAAGTAATTTTTCTGGATTGGAATTTCAAGATGCCCATACAAAAAGTTCTTGTAGTGGATGATTCGCCGACAGAGCGATATTTCCTGACGGACATTTTGGTAAAAAATGGTTTCTCCGTGTCCACCGCGGAAAACGGGGAAGAAGCCCTCCTGAAGGTCAAGGCGGACAAGCCGCAGCTGATCTTGATGGATGTGGTCATGCCTGGTCAGAACGGTTTCCAGATCACCCGCGCGATTGCCCGCGACCCCGACACACAGGACGTCCCCATCATCATCTGCACCAGCAAGGGGCAGGAGACTGACCGCATCTGGGGTTTGCGCCAAGGTGCGCGTGATTACATCGTCAAGCCGGTCGATCCGCAGGAACTGTTGTCCAAAATCGCGGCACTCGGCTAAACGCCTCCCATGACCCGGCAACCAATGGATCTTCCGTCTGGTACTGCATTGTCCGTTACGGACGGCGGCCGCAAGACGCGCCTGCGCGAATTCCAGACAAAACTCGTCGAGCGCATGCAGGCCGCGACCAGCGGCACGGGCGCGCAGGCAAGTCAGCTCGGCGTAATGATCGGCCAGACCCGCTGGCTGCTGAATCTTCAGGAAGCCGGCGAAATCGTCTCGGTCGGGCAAATCACCAAGGTGCCCCTGACGCAGGACTGGTTCCTGGGCCTTACCAACATCCGGGGTAACCTGATCAGCGTCATCGACCTCGCGCATTTCCGGGGAATGCCGCCCACGCCGATCGACAAGGAGAGCCGCATTATCGCGTTTGCGCCTTCGTTGTCGTTCAACAGCGGCTTGCTCGTTTCGCGCGTGATGGGCTTGCGCAACGTCGCCGAAATGGATCTCCAGCAGGACGAAGCGGCTGGTGACGCACCCTGGGCAGTCAAGCGCTTTATCGATCGAGAGTCCCAGGTGTGGACGGAACTCGACCTTTCTTTAATCGTGCAGGATTCGCAATTCCTGCATGTAGGCATATAGGACCGCAGTGTCATATGCAGTGACGATTCTGCCTGACACACAATCAGAATAACGAGGAGAGTCTGTAATGGCGTTCAAACTACCATTCTTGTCCAAGGAAAAAAACGACGGACTTGCCGACGACGCCGGTGCAGCAGCCGACATGTCGGCCGTATCGGATGCGCAGGTCGTTTCCGCCAATACCGTACTCGTGCAGGAGCCGGAGGCAACCGACAATCCCCCGACGATCACGAGGATGTCGACCGCATCCGAGTCCAGCCTGAATGCGACGTTCATCGGTGACGCACTCGAAAAGACCGGCGACATCCGTCTGCCGCTGATTGGCCACCTGCCGCTCCAGCAACAGGTACGTATCCTGCTGTTCATGCTGCTCGGTTCCATCGGCCTCGGCGTTGTCGGTGTGACCCTCAATACCAGCCATTCGACCCTGGCGTCTACGCAGACGCAGATTGCCGGTGATGCTCTGATGCACTCGCAGCGTATCGGTAAGGCGGCGCCGAACGCGATTCAGGGCAACCTCGAGGCGTTCAAGCAGCTGGAGGAAAGCCGCAAGGAATTCAACCGCGACCTGACCGTGCTCTCCAAGGGTGGCGATTACCAGGGACGTGAAATCGCGCCGCCTTCGGATCAGATGGCGGCCATGCTCGGCGACACCCAGAAGGTATGGGCGAACTCGGACAAAGCCGCGGACACCATCCTGAAGCTGAAGAAGGAGCTGACCGGCTTCGGTACCACGCTGCAGAAACTGAACACGCTGTCCCCGGTGCTGCTTGAATTGACCGAACAGATTGCCACGCTCAAGGCGCAGGGTGGCGCATCCCCGCGCGAGATCTCCGCAGCCGGCCAGCTGGTCATGTTGACCCAGCGTCTCGGCCGTAGCGCGAACGAGTTCCTGACCTCCGAAGGTGTGAACCCGGAAACGGCATTCCTGCTGGGCAAGGACACCAATACCTTCCGCGACATTACCGAAGGCTTCCTGAACGGCAGCGACGTGTTGCGGCTGACGGCGACCAAGGATGCTGACACCCGGGAAAAACTCACCGAACTGCAGAGCGTCTTCGCCGAGTACCAGCAGTCGGTTGCAACGATTCTGGGCAACCTCCAGAACTTCATCGCAGCGAAGCAATCCGAACAGCTCATCTTCGCTGAGAACGAAACCCTGAAGCAGCGTATCACGGCCCTGCAGAAGTCCTATCGTGCAGAGGAAGACTCGCTGCACTGGACCTTCTGGCTGATGCTTGCCAGTGCCATCGCCGCGCTGGTCGCCGCAGTCGGCATTGCCCTCGTCCTGCTGCAGGACAGCCGTAACCGCACCAAGGAAGCGGACCAGCGCCGCCAGGAAGCGGACGAACAGCGCCTGCTGGCACTGCAGAAGGAAGAAGAAGCAAAGCGGGCCAACGATCAGAACCAGGCCGCGATTCTGCGCCTCATGAACGAACTTCAGGAGGTGGCGGACGGCGACTTGACGGTGCAGGCAACGGTGTCGGAAGACATTACCGGTGCGATCGCCGACTCGGTGAACTACACGGTGGAAGAACTTCGCGGACTGGTCAGCCGTGTGACCCGTACCGCCGAGCAGGTTACTGCCGCATCGAACCAGGCCCAGGATATTTCCAACGAACTGCTGGAAGCATCGCAGAAGCAGTCGCGCGAGATTGCGGAAACCGGCCAGGCCGTTCTCGACATGGCAGCCCAGATTACCGACGTTTCCAAGTCAGCAAACGAGTCCGCCGAGGTGGCGCGTCAGTCTGTGGCGGCAGCGGAGCAGGGCGCCAAGGCGGTGGAAGATGCCATCAAGGGCATGAACGAAATCCGCGAACAGATCCAGGAAACTTCGAAGCGAATCAAGCGCCTCGGCGAATCCTCGCAGGAGATTGGCGAAATCACCGAGCTGATTTCCGACATTACCGAACAGACGAACGTGCTGGCGCTGAATGCGGCAATCCAGGCAGCGTCGGCAGGCGAAGCAGGTCGCGGCTTCTCGGTGGTTGCCGAAGAAGTTCAGCGCCTTGCAGAACGCTCCGGTGAAGCAACCAAGCAGATCGGCGCGCTGGTCCGCACCATTCAGACCGACACTCACGACGCGGTTGCGGCTATGGAAAAATCGACGCAGGGTGTGGTCGAAGGTGCGAAACTGTCCGACGCCGCAGGCGCTGCACTGGCCGAGATCCGAAGCGTTTCGAACCGTCTCGCAGACCTGATTCAGAGCATTTCCGCGACGACCGAACAGCAGGCGACGTCTGCCAACGGCGTGGCGCAAAGCATCCAGAACATCCTGACGGTGACCGAACAGACGCAGAAGGGCACGCAGCAGACCGCGCAGTCGATTCGTGAACTGTCCAAGCTGGCGGAAGAACTCAAGAACTCGGTGTCCCGCTTCCGCGTGACCGCCTGATCGGAGTCATCGCCGGCGTTCCGCCTGATGGCCTACCAGAATTGCCCGGTGGTGCGCCGCGTCGACGGCGCACCACCATTTAGACCGCGAGGCAGTCATGACCACCTCATCACCAGCCCAGACGCCGGCAGCCCGGGATAGTTTCGACACGGGGCCGCTTTCCTGGGTGATTGGCGAAATCCGCGAAGCGCTCAATCGTTCCAAGGGAGCGATCCATGAGGCTGTTTCGCAAGATGCGGATGCGCAGATCACGTCGCTGCGCCACGCAAAAAGCTTCCTGCATCAGGCGCATGGTGCGTTGCAGATCGTGGACGTTGACGGCATTGCGCTCATTACGGAAACCGTCGAGGACCTTCTGGATCGCGTCGATGCCAAGCAGCTCGCACTGAGCAAGGAACTCGCGCTGGCGATCGATAACGGCTATCAAGCGCTGATCGAATATCTCGACGAACTCTTGTCGGGCATGCCCCACCAGCCGGTCCGGCTATTCCCGTATTACCGCACACTGCTGGAGGCGCGTGGCGCCGAACGCATCCATCCAGCCGACCTGTTCTTCCCAAACCTGGCCGTTCGCCCGCAGCTGCCGCTTGCGGAACCCTCCCGTGCGGCCCGGCCATCGAAATACATGGTGATGCGCCAGCATTTCGAGCGGGCACTGCTGCCGTTCCTCAGGAGTTCCGAACGCAACGCCGAACTGGCCAATGCTGCCGCGATGCGAGACATCATCGGTGAAATCGAGCGTGTGCAAAGCAACCAGCAGACGCGTGCCTTCTGGTGGGTGATGCATGGCTTGGCCGAAGCGGTCGCCGACGGCCAGATTCCAAACGAAATCTACGTCAAGCAGCTTTTCGCGCGCATCAACCTGCAAATCCGCCGACTGTCGCAAGGTTCGTCCAGCATTGCCGAGCGCCTGCTGCGCGACGCACTGTTTTTCATCGCCAGGATCAGTGATCCGTCTCCACGTGCCCAACAAATCCGTCTGGCCTACCAGCTCGATGGCCTTGTTCCGCCTGACTATGACGCGAAGCGCTATGGCAGGATCGACATGGATGCGTTGGCGGCCGCCAAGGAGCGCCTGACTCTGGCGAAGAACATCTGGAATCGCATCGCCGGCGGTGACGCGAGCGTTGCCGATTCCTTCGAACACGAAATGCACATGCTGGCCGATGCAGGCCTGAAACTCAATTCGGCGCCGTTGTCGAAGCTGCTGCGTGAGCTCAAGGGCATCGCCAGGCACGCGGCTCATGCGAAGCCGGGCGATATGCTCGGACTCGAAATGGCGACCAGTCTTCTGTTCGTCGAGAATTCGCTCAACCAGATCACGCGCCTGCCGGAGAATTTCGCGGAGCGCGCCGATGCGATGACCGCCCGCCTGCTGGCTGTCGTGGCCGGCGAAGTACCTGCGCAAAGCACGTCCTGGCTGGACGATATGTCGCGCGAAGCTCAGCAGCGCCAGACCATGACGGCACTTGCCGGCGAAATGCAGTCCAGCCTGCGCCAGGTCGAGAAGATGCTCGACGAGTATTTCCGCGATCCCTCTCAAAGTGCGGCATTGGGACAGCTTGATCTCGTCCTGCACCAGATCGAAGGTGCGCTGGCGGTGCTCGACCAGGACGATGCGATGCGCACTGTCCAGCATACCCGCGCCGCGGTCAAACGCTTTGTCGATGCGGAAGACGAGGAAACGCCGGAGCACAAGGAATTCCAGCAGGTCGCACAGAATGTCGGCGCGCTCAGCTTCTTCATCGAATCGCTGCAACTGCCGGCGGGCAGCGTCAAGAAGAGGTTCACCTTCGACGAGGAGACAGGTACCTTTCACGCGCGCCTGATCGAGAAAGACACGACGGATGAAGTGACCGATTTCATCGTCCCGGTTACCGACGCTGCTGCCGGCGAGCCGGCTCCGCAAGCGTCGACGCCGGCGATGCCGACCGTCGAGGACGAACTTGCATATCACCAGCAGCAATCCGCGGAACTCGCGATGTCGCTGACCGCCGAACCCGACAACCAGCTGTTGCAGGAGCAACTGAAGGAATCGCTGGAAAAGATCCGGCTGGACGCAACACTGGTCGACAATCCCGAAATCAACGACCGCGCACGCGCAGGCATCGACATCCTGGAGCGCGCAGATTTTTCGGAGTCGAGCGAGGCCCTGGCGCAGATCATTACGGCTACGGTTCCCCCAGTCCAGATCAGCGAACCCTTGCCCCCGGTGGTCGCGCCGGAGACAGATGAGGCTATTGATGCCGAGCTGCTCGAAATCTTTCTCTCCGAGGCAGAGGAAGTCCTTGCAGCCGTCAAGCAAACGTTGCCCGAATCGCGTACCCAGCCGCATAACCAGGAACATCTCACCACGCTGCGCCGATGCTTTCATACCTTGAAGGGCAGCAGCCGCATGGTCGGCCTGGCGGCCTTCGGCGAAGCAGCCTGGAGTATCGAGCAAGTCCTCAACCTGCGCTTGTCGGAATCGCGCAGCGGGGACGCCGAACTGTACGCCCTCCTGGAGAAGGCGACAGAAGTACTCGGTGGATGGGTTCAGGATCTCAAGCTTCGCGGAAAATCGGCGTGCACACCGGATGCATTGGTCCACGCGGCTGAACGCGTCAAGTCCGGCGGGCAGTTCGTCTACGAGGAGGCCGAGCAAGCGGCGGCCGTCGACACCATTGTGGACCTGCAGGCACAGGAACCGGTAGTTCCACTTGTCCCAACTGAAGGCTCCGAGCCCATCGGTAATTCGAGCCTCGACGCGCCGTCGCTCGATCTCGATATTTCCACCTTGCCGGAAAGTGGAGGTGCCAGCAACAGCGGCAATGTCGATGACATCCTCGCCGAATTGAACTCCCTGCAGGCTGAAGAGCCGCTGGTGGCGGGTGACGGATCGGAAGGATTGCAGGAGGTTATTGCGGCATTGCCGCAGGCCGAAGAGGTTCGCCTTTCCGACGCCGATTTCGCCATGTTCGAACCGGCCAGGGAGACGCTGGCGAAGGAGTTCGCACAGGTTGCGCCAAGCGAGTTCGAACAGGAAGCTTCGCTTGCATTGCAGGAAGAGCCTGCTCCGGTGGTGAAGATTGCGGAAGTCATCGAGTTTCCGACCATGCAACCGGTGGAAAACCGGCGTGACGACAACGTCAAGCGCATCGGCGACGTCGAAATCAGCGTACCTCTGCATAACATCTACCTTGCCGAAACCGACGAGCTGGTTCGTTTGCTTGCGCAGGATTTTTCCGAGTGGCGCCACGAACCCGAGCGGGTGGTCAACGTCCAGTCCATCCACGCGGCGCATTCGCTTGCCGGCAGCTCTGCAACCGTAGGTTTCAAGTCCCTGCAGGAAGTCGCCCACGCTCTCGAATTGTTCCTGCAATCCCTGTCCAGGATGCCTGTGCGACTCGCAGTCCATGAGTTCGACATCCTTGAACAGAGCGTCGAACGAATGAAGCTGATGCTGCAGAAGTTCGCGCTCGGTGAAATGCCACCGTTCCAGCCGGAATATGTCCGCATACTTGCCAGCCTTCGGCAGGATGTCGAGATGCGTGCGCAGGAGTTGGCAGATACGCCGCACGATGATGTGCAATCGGTGGCTGAGCCAGACATATCCATGATGCCCGCGACCAGTGCGACGGATGCTCTTAGCCTGCCTGCAAACGCCAGTGAGTCATTGCCGGAACTGGCGGTGGAACCGCGATTTGAACTGAAGCTGGAGCCGGAGGCTCCGGCGCCAGAGGTTGATGCACTCGGCCTGGAATCGATTTCCGCAGAGCCTGAGGCACTCGCCGAATCTGTCGAGGAATCGAACGGCGATACCGAACAGGAGGAAACAGTCGCCGCGTTTGAACCCGTGCCGGAGGCGGATGTCGGAACGCCGGAAAATGTCGTTACCACACCGTTTGCCGAACCCGACTACAGCAACCCTGCCGACGCGTCGACAGATCCTGCGCTGATCCTCAAGGACGAGCTCGACGCCGACCTGATGCCAGTGTTCCTCGAAGAGGGGCGCGACATTCTCCCGCAAATGGCGGGTGTGTTGCGTGGCTGGCAGGAGCAGCCGTCCAATCCGGTTGCGCCGCAGTCCCTGCTGCGTTCGCTGCATACGCTCAAGGGCAGCGCCCGCATGGCGGGTGCAATGGGCCTGGGGCAGCATTTGCATGACATGGAAACACGGATCGAGAACATCATGCGTCTCGGTTCGCCATCACCGCTGGCGATCGAAGACCTGCTGATTCGTTACGACCAGGCGCTGCACATGTTCGACCAGCTGCAGAATCCGCAAGCTGCAAAACCGATGCAAGCGGAGACGTCCGCCGTTCCGGCGGAAGAGGGCAGCGTCACGCAGGAGAAAACGACAGAACCGGTCGTGCTTTCGCCGCTGATGCCTTTGCAGAACCAGAAACTGGTTGCGCCCCGGCCGTTACAACCTCGTCCGGTCACAATGCCGGCTGCCCCGGCCTCTATGGTGCGGGTGCGGGCGGACATCCTTGACCGCCTCGTCAACCAGGCCGGTGAAGTGTCGATTTCCCGATCCAAGCTGGAGACCGAAGTCGGGACGCTCAAGCAATCCCTGACCGAGCTGACCGAAAACGTCAGCCGTCTCCGCGACCAGTTGCGCGAGATCGAAATGCAGGCAGAAACGCAGATTGCATCGCGCATGGGACACGCCGGCGACCGCGAATTCGATCCGCTGGAATTCGACCGGTTTACGCGCCTGCAGGAACTTACCCGGATGATGGCCGAGAGTGTCAATGACGTCGGCTCCGTGCACCAGAACCTGAGCCGGACGCTGGAAAGCGCGGTGACCGACCTGTCCTTGCAGGCACGGCTGACACGCGATCTGCAGCAGGACCTGATGCGGGTGCGCATGGTGCAGTTCGCCAGTATTTCCGAGCGCCTGTTTCGCGTCACGCGCCAGGCTGCAAAGGAGGTCGACAAGCGCGTCAATCTTGATATTCGCGGTAGCGCGGTGGAAATTGACCGCGGCGTGCTGGAACGCATGACCGGACCGTTCGAACACTTGCTGCGCAACGCCATTGTGCACGGCATTGAAGCTCGCGATGTGCGCCGCGCTGCCGGCAAGAACGAAACCGGCGAACTGCTGGTCGAGATTCGGCAAGAGGGCAACGAAGTCGTGATGCAGTTCTCCGATGACGGCCAGGGCATCAACGTCGGCCGCATCCGCGACAAGGCCAAGCGCATCGGTCTGCTGACCAACGACAGCGAGATGTCGGACGAGGAAGTGACGGACCTGATCTTCCATCCCGGCTTCTCGACCGCCGAAGAAATCACGGAGCTTGCGGGCCGCGGCGTCGGCATGGACGTCGTCAGGTCCGAGGCGGCTGCACTGGGCGGCCGCGTTTCCACTTGGTCGGAACCGGGCAAGGGGACGCACTTCACGATCCACCTGCCATTGACCCTGGCGGTGACGCAGGTCGTCCTGCTGTCGACCGGCGGCAAGACTTATGCAGTCCCATCCGTGCTGGTCGAGCAGGTGCAGCAGCTAAAGACCAACGCGCTTGCTTCCGCGTACAACGAGGGCGCGGTGGTATGGCAGGGACAGCGGGTGCCGATCTACTACCTGTCGACGCTCCTGGGCGACACATCGACTTCGCCGGTATCGCAGCATTACTCGCCCCTGCTGATCCTCAAGAGCGGCAACGAGCGGGTCGCGGTCCACGTCGATGAAGTCGTCGGCAACCGCGAAGTCGTGGTGAAGAACATCGGCCCGCAGCTTGCGCGCTTGATCGGCATTGCCGGTGCGACGGTGCTCGGTTCCGGCGATATCGTCCTGATCTTGAATCCGGTACCTCTCGCGCAGCGCGTTGCGCACGAAAACGTTCGTGCACCGCGCATCACGTCTTCGGACGTGCCCGCAACCATGGGTGCCGTCGCCGAAATGGCGCCGCAGCAGCCGGTCACACCCGCATCTGCGCCGGTGCAAGGCTTGCGGACTCAGGACATCGTGATGGTGGTCGATGATTCCCTCACGGTGCGCCGGGTTACGCAACGCCTGTTGTCCCGCGAGGGCTACCAGGTGGTGCTTGCGAAGGACGGCGTGGATGCGCTCGAGCAGTTGCAGTCGGTCACGCCTGCGGTGATGCTGGTCGACATCGAGATGCCGCGCATGGATGGCTTCGACCTGACACGCAACGTGCGGGACGACGAGCGGACAAGGCATATCCCGATCATCATGATTACCTCCCGCACGGCGGCCAAGCACCGCAACTACGCGATGGAAATCGGCGTGAATGAGTACCTCGGCAAGCCGTACCGGGAAGACTTGCTGCTGAAACTGATCGCCGGGTTTGTCGGCCGGGAGTCACCGGTCTCCTGATGTGATTGTTGAGTAAGGAAAGGCCCGCATCAGATATGCGGGCTTTTTTTTCGAATCGGCGATCAATCCCCTTCGGGGGCTTCCGTGCGGACCTTCTTCACGATGGCGTAACGTTCCAAGGTTCGCCGCCGCGCTTCGTCGTGCTGCACAAGAGGCAGCGAATAGTCTTTCCCCAGTGTGATGCCTGCCAGTTGCAAATCGAGTGGCGACGCCAGCCATGGAGCATGGAGCGCCTTGCCCGACAGGCCGGACAGGGCAGGCAGGTAGCGCTTGATGAATTTGCCCTCCGGATCGAATTTTTCGGATTGCGTCATCGGATTGAAGATCCGGAAGTAGGGCTGCGCGTCACACCCTGTTGACGCCGCCCATTGCCATCCGCCGTTATTCGCAGCAAGGTCGTAGTCGTTCAGCTTTTCCGCGAAGTACCGCTCGCCGCGCCGCCAGTCGATGCCCAGGTCCTTGACCAGGAAGCTCGCGGTGACCATCCGCAGGCGATTGTGCATGTAGCCGCTCTTGTTCAATTGCAGCATCGCGGCATCGACCAGCGGATACCCGGTACGTCCTTCACACCACGCCTGGAACATCGCATCGGCCTCCTCGCCGGTTTCCCAGGCGATGGCATCGTATTCGGGCTTGAAGGCGCGCTGCGCGACGTGCGGGTGATGATGCAGGATCATGAAGTAAAAATCCCGCCATATCAGTTCGGAAAGCCAGGTCGCGGCGCCGGCGCTATCCGCTGAGGCTCGCATCGCATTCACCGCGTAACGCACCAGCCCGCGTATCGATACCGTTCCGAAGCGCAAGTGTACCGACAGGTAGGACGGTCCCCTGATTGCTGGAAAATCTCGCGTTGTACCGTAGCTTCCGATGCGTTGCGCGAAATCGTCGAGCAACGCTTGGCCTCCCGATATTCCGATGGGAATGCCTATCTGCACGAGGTCGCTCTCTTCAAAGCCCAGTTCACCAAGTGATGGAATTTTCTCGAAGGGCGGCGGCGCTGCGAGCCGGCCGGAATTGGCGTCGGTCGAATGTGCTTGCAGGCATGACTCCTCCGTGCTGTGCAAGGTTTTCAGCCAGGCATTCTTGTAAGGGGTGAATACGGAAAACGGCTTTCCGAAGCGGGACAGTACCTCGCCTTTCTCGAAAATCACTTGGTCCTTGAAGCTCATCCAGGCGCGTCCGGCCGCACGCAGACGCTGCTCGACCAACACATCCCTGCGGACGGCGGCAGGTTCGTAATCGTGGTTGGCAAAGACGGCATCGACTCCCAGTTCTTCCACAAGACGAGGAATTTCCTCATTGGCTCGCGCATGCCGCACAAGCAAACCGCCGCCGGACTTGCGCAACTCGGCGTCCAGTTCGCTTATGCAGGAGTGAATGAAATGAACCCGCCGGTCCCGCGGCGGCAGCGTATCGAGAATTTCCTTGTCAAACACAAAAACGCAATACACGACACGGCTGTCCAGCAATGCGCGGTTCAGGGCCACATGGTCAAAGTGGCGTAAGTCGCGACGGAACCAGACGAGGGACTTGTCGAAACGATACATGCAAAAGCCTTGTGGCAACGCGTGGAATTCCCCGTTTGATCCGCTATTCGGGCTGGGAGTCCTGTCAAAACTGCTAAAATGCTCATTATGGTGAAACCAAGCAAGTCCCGCACGTTTTCCTCTCAACCTGGTTCCGGCCCGGATGCTCCCGATTTTTCTGCGTCAGCCGGCAAATCGACCGCCCCTGCGCTCAACCTTGTCGACCACTTCCTGATCGCGATGCCTTCCATGCTCGACCCCGTCTTCGGCGGCACGGTCGTGTACCTGTGCGAACACAATGCCGATGGCGCATTGGGCGTCGTCATCAACAAGGCGACCGACATGACCATGGATGTGCTGTTCGAGCGCATCGACTTGTCGCTGGAAATCGATACCAGTCAGTTGCCTGTCGACAAGACGCCTGTGATGTTCGGCGGACCGGTGCAGGTGGAGCGCGGATTCGTGCTGCATGCACCGCACGGCACGTATTCCTCCATGATGAAAGTCACGGACGATATCGCACTGACAACATCCAAGGACGTCCTGGAATCGGTGGCAATCGGTGCCGGGCCGCAGCGGCTGCTGGTTACCCTAGGTTGCTCCGGCTGGAGCGCGGGCCAGTTGGAAGAAGAAATCGCGCGCAACGGCTGGCTCACAGTCCGCGCCGATCCGGCCATCATCTTCGACCTGCCGATCGAGGAACGATTTGCAGCCGCCATGAAACTGCTCGGCATCGACCCGATGATGCTGGCTGGCGAAGCGGGGCATGCTTAAGACGTGGAAACGATCCTCGGTTTCGACTTCGGTCTGAAACGCATCGGCGTCGCTGTCGGCAATACCCTCATCAGGCAAGCCCAGCCGCTGGCCGTCATCGCCGCTGCAACCAATGACGCCAAGTTCACCGAAATCGAAGCCTTGATCCGCGAGTGGCAGCCCGCGCGCTGCGTGGTGGGACTGCCCATGCACCCGGATGGGGCCGAGCATGAAATGACCGTGCGTTGTCGGCGTTTTGCCAACCAGCTGAACGGCCGGTTCGGCGTGGCGACGGCGCTGGTGGACGAGCGATATTCCTCCGCGGTGATTGCGCAGACGCGCGGCGAATCGATCGATGCACAATCCGCGGCAATTATTTTGCAACAATACTTCAATGACTATGCCGAATCCTAATTTCGACGCCGAGGCGCTGTACGAGGCGCTCGCGGACCGCGTCAAGAGCGCCCTCGCGAACGCCGAGAATGTCGCCATTGTCGGCATCTATTCCGGCGGCGCCTGGCTGGCGGAACGCCTGGCGGCGGAAATGCAGCTCAAGGACCGTCTTGGCTTCATCGATGTGTCCTTCTATCGCGATGATTACAAGGAGCGGGGTTTGCACGCGGAGGTCAAGCCGACGCAGATCCCGTTCGATGTGGAAGGCGCGGCCATCCTGCTGGTGGACGACGTGCTCTATACCGGGCGCACCACTCGCGCCGCGATCAACGAGTTGTTCGACTACGGCCGCCCCGCCAAGATCATGCTGGCGGCGCTGGTGGATCGCGGAGGCCGCGAACTGCCGATCGCAGCCGATTTCGTTGCCGACACGGCAACCCTGACCGATGACCAGCAGCTCGTACTGCACCGTGCCGACGACGGCCGCTTCTCCCTCACGGTGGACCATGCATAATCCGCAACTGAACAAAAACGGCGAGCTGCAACATCTGCTCACCATCGAAGGCCTGCCGAAAGCGGTCATCAACCATATTCTCGATACCGCATCCTCCTTCGTCAGCGTCAGTGACCGCGAAGTGAAGAAGGTGCCGCTCATGCGGGGCAAGAGCGTGTTCAACCTGTTCTTCGAGAATTCCACGCGCACCCGTACCACCTTCGAGATTGCATCCAAGCGCCTGTCGGCCGACGTGATCAACCTGAATATCTCCGCTTCGAGCACCTCCAAGGGAGAGTCGCTGCTCGACACCATCGACAACCTGGCGGCGATGCATGCGGACATGTTCGTAGTGCGTCATTCGCAGTCGGGCGCACCCTACCTGATCGCCAAGCATCTGATCGACACGAATCAGCCGCACGTGCACGTGGTGAATGCGGGCGACGGGCGCCATGCGCATCCGACGCAGGGCCTGCTCGACATGTACACCATCCGTCACTACAAGAAGGACTTCACCAACCTGACGGTGGCGATCGTCGGCGATATCCTGCACAGCCGCGTGGCCCGTTCGGACATCCACGCGCTGACCACGCTGGGTGTGCCGGAAGTGCGCGCGATCGGCCCGCGTACGCTGCTGCCGGGCGGCCTGGAGCAGATGGGCGTTCGCGTCTTCCACGACATGAACGAAGGCTTGAAGGGCGTTGACGTGATCATCATGCTGCGCCTGCAAAACGAGCGCATGTCCGGCGCGCTGCTGCCGTCCGCGCAGGAATTCTTCAAGAGCTACGGCCTGACGCCGGAGCGTCTTGCGCTGGCCAAGCCGGATGCGATCGTGATGCACCCCGGCCCGATGAACCGTGGCGTTGAGATTGATTCCGCTGTCGCGGATGGCGTGCAGGCGGTGATTCTTCCGCAGGTGACCTTCGGGATTGCGGTACGCATGGCGGTGATGAGCATTTTGGCGGGAAACTAATCAATGAAACTCCATATCAAGAATGGCCGCCTCATCGATCCGGCCAGCGGTATCGATGCGCAAAAGGATTTGTACATTGCGGCAGGGAAGGTAGTCGCCGTCGGCGCGCCGCCGGACGGATTCAACGGAAACAAGACCATCGACGCCACCGGCATGATCGTGATGCCAGGTCTGGTGGACCTGAGTGCCCGCTTGCGTGAGCCGGGATACGAATACAAGGCGACGCTGGAGTCGGAAATGCAGGCCGCGATGCAGGGTGGCGTGACCAGCCTCGTGTGTCCGCCGGATACCGATCCTGTTTTGGACGAGCCCGGCCTGGTCGAGATGCTCAAGCATCGCGCCAAGGGACTCAACCAGGCGCATGTCTACCCGCTCGGTGCGCTCACCATGGGATTGAAAGGCCAAGCGCTGACCGAAATGGCGGAACTCACGGAAGCGGGTTGCATCGGTTTTTCGCAAGCCGAGGAACCGATTGTCGACACGACGGTGCTGCTGCGCGCAATGCAATACGCGAACACCTTCGGCTACACCGTCTGGCTGCGCCCGCAGGATCCGCATCTCGGGCGCGGCGGCATCGCGCACAGTGGTCCGATTGCATCGAGGCTGGGTCTTTCGGGCGTGCCTGTGGCAGCCGAAACCATTGCGCTGCATACGATCTTCGAACTGATGCGTACCACTGGCGCACGCGTTCACCTGTGCCGGATTTCCTCGGCGGCCGGGCTAGAGCTTGTCCGCGCTGCGAAAAATGAGGGACTGCCTGTGACTTGTGACGTCGGGGCGCATCATGTGCATTTGACCGATGTCGATATCGGCTTCTTTGATCCGAATGCGCGCATGACTCCGCCTCTGCGTGCCCAGCGCGACCGCGATGCCATTCGTCAGGGACTGATGGACGGCACTATCGACGTCATCTGCTCCGATCACACGCCGGTCGATGACGACGAGAAGTTGCTGCCATTTGGGGAAGCATCGCCGGGAGCGACCGGCCTTGAGCTGTTGATGCCGCTGGTGCTCCGATGGGTGGAAGAAGCACGCGACGACTCGCCGCAATTCCTGTCCAAGGCGATTGCGAAGGTCACTTCCGACGCCGCACGTGTTGCTGGCCTTGCTTCGGGGCGCCTGTCCGTGGGCAGCGTCGCGGATGTCTGTGTCTTCGATCCGTCGACGCGCTGGAAGGTGGATGCAAAGGCGCTCGCCAGCCAGGGAAAGCATACGCCTTTCCTCGGTTATGAATTGGCGGGGCAGGTGAAGGCGACCATCGTTTCCGGTCACATCGCGTTCGAGCGGTGACGGTCGAATGCTCGTCTTTCGCCTGCTGCGCGTACTGATCCATCTTTTTCAGGGGCTGGTAACCTGCGCCCTGGTGTTCCCGCTGACTGACGAAGCAGGGCGCCGGGCGCGAATCAAGACGTGGTCGATCAAGCTGCTCGGACTGTGTCGCGTCTCCGTCCGCATTGAGCGCCATCATGGTGCGCACCCTGCACCTCGCGCCCTGATGGTCGCCAACCATGTGTCATGGCTGGATATTTTCGTCATCAACTCCTTGCATCCTACGCGCTTCGTCGCCAAGTCGGACATCCGCGACTGGCCGCTGATCGGTTGGCTGTGCGAGAAAACCGGAACGATCTTCATTTCGCGCGGCAGGCTGCGCGATGTACGGCGGATTTATCAGGGGCTGGTGACCAGCCTCCATGCGGGAGAGCATGTGGCATTTTTCCCGGAAGGAACAACTGCGCCTCAAGGCGGCTTGCTGCCTTTTCATGCCAACCTGTTCGAAGCGGCGATCGAGGCCGAGGTGCCGGTCCAGCCTTATGCCGTGCATTACACAGACGACGGCGGCAAGCTGCATCCGGCAGCCGATTTCGTAGGCGACATGACCTTCGTGCAAAGCATCGTGGCGGTGCTAAAGGCGGGGGGGATGACGGCGCACCTCACGGTGTTGCCGGCGATTGAGACCGGTAAGACCTCGCACCGCCGGGAGCTGGCGGACGCAGCAAGGCACGCAATTGCCGATGTCCTGGGCGACCGGCTGCTCGCCGATCAGATTGAACCGGGGCGCTGAAACTGCGGGCAGTCGACCTGGATGACGGAGCGGTCGTCGAGGCAAACGGCAGTCAGCTTGCCGCCCCACAGGCATCCGGTATCCAGGCTGATCAGGTTCGGGCGCAGGGTCAGGCCAAGCGTCGACCAGTGCCCAAATACCACCGTCGTATCTTCCGTCTTCCTCCCGGGCACATCGAACCACGGCAGGTAGCCGGGGAGCGCTGTTTCCGTGCCTTTCGAGACGGCCAAGTCCATCGTGCCATCGGGCGTGCAGAAGCGGATCCGGGTCAATGCGTTGACGATGCAGCGCAGGCGGTCTGCGCCGGTGAGACCGTCTTCCCAGCGATCGGGGGTGTTCCCGTACATTTGGCGGAGGAATTCGACCCAGTCGGGACCACGCAGCACAGATTCGACTTCGCGCGCAAGCTCAATTGTCTGCTCCGCTGTCCATTGCGGTACGACGCCGGCATGCACGAGCAGGTGGCCGTTTTCGAGCAGTGCCATTGGCTGACGCCGTAGCCAGTCCAGCAATTCCTCCCGGTCCGGGGCTGCGAGGATATCGTCCAGTGTATCCGACCGATGCTGCTTTCGGATCCCGTGTGCGACCGCCAGCAGGTGCAGATCATGGTTGCCTAATACCATATTCGCGGTATCGCCCAACGCGCGCACTTCCCGTAGAGTGGCGAGTGAATTCGGGCCGCGGTTGACGATGTCGCCCACGAAGATGAACTTCGGTTGCGTACAGACGGCGCGAATGCGATCGAGAAGTTCAGTCAGTTTCGGCTGGCATCCCTGCAGGTCGCCGATGACATAAGTTGTCATTTGAAAATGTTAAAAATTTGACAATTCTGCCGGGAAAGCGGCAGCCGCGCATTATAAGAGAAAGAACGAGATGGCGCGGCGGGGTAACAAATCCTTACCGCAGCGAATCCCAAGACCTGATTTAATACAAATCCCCTGAAGGCAAGTACAAATTTATTAACAATTTTCAAGTAAAATCATAGGTTTAGCAAAATTTGTAGCGGCGTACAGGATACCTGAATGATTTTGGTGACGGGCGGGGCCGGCTTTATCGGCTCGAACTTTGTGCTTGGCTGGCTCGCGGGGGCGAATGAGACGATTCTCAACCTCGACAAGCTGACCTATGCCGGTAACCTGGCGAACCTGGAAACGGTTCGGGAGGATGCGCGTCATATTTTCGTCCGCGGGGATATCTGTGACGTCGCGTTGGTGACGAAACTGCTGGAAGAACATCGTCCACGCGCGGTCGTCCATTTCGCTGCCGAGAGTCATGTCGACCGCTCGATCCTGGGACCCGGAGAATTCGTCACCACCAATGTCAACGGTACCTTCGTGCTGCTGGAGGCGGCGCGCGTCTACTATGCCGGCTTGGGCGAAAGCGAGCAGAAGGCATTTCGCTTCCTGCACGTGTCGACCGACGAAGTGTACGGCTCGCTTGGCGCGACAGATGCGCCATTCACCGAGACGACAGCCTATGCCCCAAACAGCCCGTATTCCGCCTCCAAGGCGGCATCGGATCACCTGGTGCGTGCGTATCACCACACCTACGGATTGCCCACGCTGACAACCAACTGTTCGAACAATTACGGTCCGTACCAGTTCCCGGAAAAGCTCATTCCGCTGATGATCGCCAATGCGGTTGCCGGAAAGGCGCTGCCCATTTACGGCGACGGACTGAATGTACGCGACTGGCTGTACGTCGGCGACCACTGTGCAGCGGTACGCAGGGTGCTGCAGGACGGCCGCCCGGGCGAAACCTACAACATCGGCGGTTGGAACGAAATGACGAACCTCGAGGTCGTGCACACGCTGTGCGACATCCTCGACCAGCTTGTTCCGAAGACGGGCACTTATCGCGACCAGATCACCTACGTGAAGGATCGCCCGGGACATGACCGGCGCTACGCGATCGATGCCCGCAAGATCGAACGCGAACTGGGCTGGAAACCGTCCGAGACTTTCGAAAGCGGCATTCGCAAGACCGTACGGTGGTATCTCGATCACCAGAATTGGGTGCGCGATGTGCAGTCCGGCGAGTACCTCACGTGGGTCGAGAAGAATTACGGCGGCCGCGGAGCAGCGCAAGGAGCGGTGCCATGACAGTGCAACGCAAGGGAATCATTCTCGCCGGCGGCTCCGGCACACGGCTGTATCCTGTTACCACCTCGGTGTCGAAGCAGCTGCTGCCGGTGTATGACAAGCCGATGATCTACTACCCGCTGACCACCCTGATGCTGGCCGGGATACGTGACATCCTGCTGATCTCCACGCCGCAGGACACACCGCGCTTCTCGGAACTGCTGGGCGACGGGAGCCAGTGGGGAGTTCATATTCGATACGCGGTGCAGCCGTCCCCGGACGGCATCGCTCAGGCATTCATTATCGGACGGGAGTTCGTGGGAGATTCACCGTCCGCGCTTATCCTCGGCGACAACATCTATTACGGACACGATTTCGACGCGCAACTTCACAAGGCCGGGTCGCGCGCAGACGGTGCGACTGTGTTCGCCTACCATGTCACCGACCCAGAACGTTACGGCGTGGTCGAATTCGATAAAAACCGGCGAGCCGTAAGCATCGTCGAAAAGCCGGCGGTCCCCAAGTCGAATTACGCTGTGACCGGCCTGTATTTCTACGACCGCCGGGTATGCGATATCGCGGCGGGAATCAAGCCGTCCGCGCGCGGGGAGCTGGAAATCACCGACGTGAATCGAGCCTATCTGGAGTCGGGCAGCCTGAACGTGGAAGTCATGGGGCGCGGCATGGCATGGCTTGATACCGGCACTCATGATTCGCTGATGGATGCCGCGCAATATATTGCGACGATCGAGCGGCGCCAAGGCTTGAAGGTGGCGTGCCCGGAAGAAATTGCCTTCCGCAAGGGCTACATCACTGCCGGGCAGCTCGAGAAACTGGCGCAGCCGCTCAAGAAAAGCACATATGGCGAGTACCTGCTGCGCATATTGACTGAAAGCGTGTTTTGAATATGAACCTCGTGTCTACATCCATTGCCGATGTCGTCATCATCGAACCAAAGGTGTTCGGTGACGAGCGCGGGTTCTTTTTCGAAAGCTTTAACGAACGCCGCTTTCTGGAGGCGGTCGGAGCCCCGGCGTCCTTGCGGTTCGTCCAGGATAACCATTCGAAATCGGGGAAGAACGTCCTGCGCGGCCTGCACTACCAGCTCCGGCAGCCGCAGGGCAAGTTGGTACGTGTAGTAGCGGGCGAAGTCTTTGATGTTGCAGTCGACATTCGCCGCAGCTCGCCGACATTCGGCAAGTGGGCCGGTGCCGTCCTCTCTGCCGAAAACAAGCGCCAGATGTGGGTGCCGGCAGGATTCGCGCATGGCTTCGTGGTACTGAGCGATTCGGCCGAATTCCTGTACAAGACAACCGATTATTGGGCACCGGAATACGAGCGCAGCATCGCCTGGAATGACCCCACCATCGGGATCGAATGGCCGATCTCGGAAGCGCCTTTGCTGTCCGAAAAAGACAGGAACGCTGTGCTGCTGGCCGATGCGGAGGTGTATCCATGAGGATCCTGGTTACCGGACGTACAGGACAGGTTGGATACGAACTCGAGCGCAGCCTGCAAGGGCTGGGTGAGATCGTCGCGCTCGACCGGGAGCAGATGGACCTGGCGGATTTGGACGCCGTTCGTGCAGTGATTCGCGACATTCGGCCCGGACTGATCGTCAATCCGGCTGCCTATACGGCCGTCGACAAGGCGGAAAGCGAGCCGGAACGCGCGATGCTGATCAATGGCGAGGCTCCCGGCGTAATTGCCGAGGAGGCCCGAAAACTGGGCGCTGCAGTGATCCATTACTCGACGGACTATGTGTTCGACGGCAGCAAGCCGGATGCATATACCGAAGAAGACACGCCGTCTCCGCTGAATGTGTATGGACGGACCAAACTCGCGGGCGAGCAAGCCGTGCAGGCAAGCGGCGCGCCGCACCTGATCCTGCGCACCAGTTGGGTGTACGGCACCAGGGGAAGGAATTTCCTGCTGACAGTGCAGCGCCTTGCCGCTGAGCGAGACGAACTGCGTATTGTCAATGATCAATACGGTGCCCCCACGTGGTGCCGTACCATTGCCGATACGACCGCCCATATCATCGCCGGGCTTGGCGCGGGTAAAGGGAATGGCGGTATCGATGCCGACCTGTGGCACGAAAAATCCGGGCTTTACCACTTGACCGCACAAGGTCAGATAACATGGCACGGGTTTGCGCAGGCCATCGTCGGCCACCGATCCACCCAAAGAAAGCCACCAGTGGTGCCGATTGCGACCAGGGACTATCCATTGCCTGCTCGCCGACCGCTCAATTCGGTCCTTTCATGCAGGAAGCTGACCGACACTTTTTGCCAGTTGCCCAAGTGGGACAACGCCTTGAGCCTGTGCCTGGAGTGATCAATGACGATGCGACCCGGCGCGAATTGAAAACGAATTTCCATAAATATCGATAAACCTAACAAGCGAGAACAGTCATGTTGATCCCAATTATTCTTTCTGGCGGTGCGGGTACCCGACTCTGGCCGGTGTCGCGTGAGGCGTATCCGAAGCCCTTCATGAAGATCGGCGACGGCAAGAGCCTGCTGACACAAACGCACGAGCGCGCGCTCGCCGTTTCGGGCAATACGGCGCCCCTGATCGTCACAAACCGGGATTACTACTTCCTCTCGCGCGATGAGCTGGCCAGCCAGGACGTGAAGCCGCACTACCTGTTGGAGCCGTCAGGACGCAATACCGCCCCGGCGATCGCTCTGGCGGCTATGTGGGCGATGGAGCAAAAGAACGACGCCTGCCTGCTGGTATTGCCGGCGGACCACCTCATCAAGGACACGCCGTCGTTTTATACGGCTGTCCGTCACGCCGAAAACCTGGCAAAAGACGGTTTCCTCGTCCTCTTCGGCATCAAGCCGACCGGACCGGAAACTGGTTTCGGCTACATCGAGATGGGTGACCAGGTGAGCGCGGAGGCGCAAGTCGTCAAGCGTTTCGTGGAAAAGCCGGATGCCGTCACCGCCGCCAAGTACATCGAGCAGGGCAATTACGTCTGGAACAGCGGCATGTTCTGCTTCCGGGCGAGTGCCATCCTGGAGGCGTTTGCCGCCTACAATCCGAAGCTGCTGGAAGCCGCTCGCGATGTCTGGAACAGCACCAAGGCGGAAGGCGACAAGATGGAATTGCCGTCAGCATTCACCTCGCTGGAAAACATCTCCATCGATTACGCGGTGATGGAAAAAGCGAAGAACATCGCGGTCATCCCCGGCGATTTCGACTGGAGCGATATCGGTGCCTGGAAAGCGGTCGCCGAAGCGATCCCGGCAGACAAGGACGGCAACACCAGCAACAATTGCCAGACCATCGTCATTGACAGCCGCAACACGCACATCGAAACCCAGGACCGTCTCGTCGCCGTCATCGGCTTGAACAATCTCCTGGTAGTCGATACGCCGGATGCGCTACTGGTCGCCGACAAGTCCAAGAGCCAGGATGTTCGGGAAGTCGTGGCGCGCCTGAAAGCGGCTGGCCACGAGGCGCACAAGATCCATCGCACCGTCGCCCGCCCCTGGGGTACGTACACCGTGCTGCAGGACGCGCCGGGATTCAAGATCAAGCGCATCGCGGTCAAGCCGGGCGCTTCGCTGTCTCTGCAGATGCATCACCACCGCAGCGAGCATTGGGTGGTCGTGTCCGGCAAGGCTGAAGTGGTCAACGGCGACCAGACGATCGCGCTGGAAGCCAACCAGTCCACCTACATCCCCGCCGGCAACAAGCACCGCCTGACCAACGTGGGCGACACGGAATTGGCCCTGATAGAGGTACAATGCGGCTCGTATTTGGGCGAGGATGACATCGTCCGCTTCGAAGATATATACGGCAGGGTCAAATAATGGCAGTAGGCATGTTGCGCTCGATATGGAGCTACCGCGGCTTCATATCAGGCAGCGTCAAGCGCGAGTTCCAGTCGCGCTACCGGAATTCGCTGTTGGGCGCAGCATGGACGGTTCTCAATCCTCTGGCGATGATCGTGGTGTACACGGTCATCTTTTCGCAGGTGATGCGTGCGCGGTTGCCCGGTGTGGATAACGGTTTCGCCTACAGCATCTATCTGTGTGCCGGCGTGTTTACGTGGGGGCTGTTCGCGGAGATTGTCGGCCGCGCGCAGAATGTCTTTCTCGAAAATGCCAACCTGATCAAGAAGATCAATTTTCCGCGCATTTGCCTGCCGATCATCGTCGTGTGCAACGCGGGGATCAACTTTGCGATCATTTTCGGATTGTTCTTCCTGTTTCTGCTGGTTTCAGGAACCTTTCCGGTGCATAGCATTGTGGCAGTGTTTCCTGTCTTGCTGATTCAGGTGGCATTTGCCATTGGATTGGGAATGGTTGTTGGTGTACTGAATGTTTTTTTTCGCGATGTAGGCCAGTTTTTTTCAGTCCTGCTGCAATTCTGGTTCTGGCTGACGCCGATTGTTTATCCTGCAACGATCCTGCCGGCATTCATCACTCCCTATTTCGAGCTGAATCCAATGGTGCCGCTGGTAAGCGCCTATCAGGATATCTTTGTGCATGACAAATGGCCCGATTGGGGCAGCCTGGTATTTCCTGCGGTGCTGGCGGCGCTTTTCTGCGTGATCGGACTCCGGCTTTTCCGCAATCATGCCGGTGAAATCGTAGACGAATTGTAAGGAACCAAGAGCAACAAGTTACAGGCAGCAGTTCGAAGTCCTTCCGTACGCCATTGACTGTAGTCATGTTCAATGCGGCTACATTTGCGGATGGGTTGGCGCCAACGGCTGTCAAAAGATTTACTTCCGATCATGAAGGGAAACGCTCCTGATGGCCTATTCCCAATAAGGTGTTCCAAGCCGATTTCCATACCCAGATTTAAACTCAACCAAACCGAAAAATGACAACTTCCAAAACCGCGATCATTACCGGCATTACAGGGCAGGACGGCGCCTATCTCGCCGAGCTTCTTTTGAAGAAGGGCTACAAGGTCTATGGGACCTATCGCCGCACCAGTTCGGTCAACTTCTGGCGCATCGAAGAACTCGGCATCGACAAGGATCCGAACCTGCACCTGGTCGAGTACGACCTGACCGACCTCAGCGCAAGCATTCGCCTGCTGCAGACGACCGGCGCGACCGAGGTGTACAACCTGGCGGCGCAAAGCTTCGTCGGCGTGTCCTTTGACCAGCCGGTGACGACCGCCGAGATTACCGGCATAGGTCCGCTGAACCTGCTCGAAGCGATCCGCATCGTCAATCCGAAGGTGCGTTTCTACCAGGCTTCGACCTCGGAAATGTTCGGCAAGGTGCAGGCGATTCCCCAAATGGAGTCGACTCCTTTCTACCCGCGCAGCCCGTATGGCGTGGCCAAGCTGTATGCGCACTGGATCACCGTCAACTACCGCGAGTCCTACGACATCTTCGGTTGCAGCGGCATCCTGTTCAACCATGAATCGCCGCTGCGCGGCCGCGAGTTCGTTACGCGCAAGATCACCGATTCCGTCGCCAAGATCCGCCTCGGCAAGCTCGACGTACTGGAGCTGGGAAACATGGATGCGAAGCGCGACTGGGGCTATGCGAAGGAGTATGTCGAAGGCATGTGGCGCATGCTGCAGGCAAGCGAGCCCGACACCTTCGTCCTTGCAACCAACCGTACCGAAACGGTGCGCGACTTCGTGACGATGGCCTTCAAGGCTGCCGACTTCCAGCTCGAGTGGCGCGGCCATGGCGAAAGCGAAGTGGCGATCGACGCGGCTTCGGGCAAGACTCTCGTCCGCGTCAACCCCAAGTTCTACCGTCCGGCAGAAGTCGATCTCCTGATCGGCAATCCTGCCAAGGCCAAGGAAAAGCTTGGTTGGGCCCCTGAGACGACGCTGGAGCAGTTGTGCCAGATGATGGTGCAAGCTGACCTGCGGAGAAATGAGCGTGGCTTCTCCTTCTGAACAGGGCAGCCAGGGTAGCATGCGGCGCGGGTGCGTCCTTCTGACCGGGGCCAACGGTTTTACCGGCAAGTATGTGCGCGCCGAGCTGGAAGCGGCAGGTTATACCGTGGTGGGTGCGCTTGTGGGGGCATCCCGCGGGCCGCACGAGGTTACGCTGGACGTCACCTCGCCTGACAATTGCCGCCGTGTCATGGAAAAGGTGCGGCCTGATTACCTGATCCATCTCGCGGCGATCAGCTTCGTGCAGCATGCCGATGCCGACGCGTTTTATCGGGTCAATGTAATCGGTACGATCAACCTGCTGCAAGCGATGGCCGATGCGCGCTTGTCGCCACGCCGCGTGCTGATCGCAAGCAGCGCCAACGTGTACGGCAATGCAACCGCAGGCGTGATCGCCGAATCCCAACCGCCGCAGCCGGTCAACCACTATGCGGTGAGCAAACTGGCGATGGAGTTCATGGTGAAAACCTGGAGCGACCGGTTGCCCATCGTAATCACCCGGCCTTTCAATTACACGGGCGTCGGCCAGGAGCCGCACTTCCTGGTGCCGAAGATCATGTCGCATTTCGTGCAGCGTGCACCGGTCATCGAACTGGGCAACCTCGACGTGGAGCGTGACTTTTCCGACGTGCGCATGGTTGCGCAGGCATATCGTGGTTTGCTGGAGCAGGATTGCGCCGGCGAGACGGTCAATATCTGCAGCGGCCGCCCTTATTCCTTGCGGTATATCCTTGACACGATGCAGGAAATCGCCGGTTACGATATCGACGTGCGCGTCAATCCCGCATTCGTCAGGCAGTCAGAGGTCAAGACACTGGTGGGCTCGCCGGACAAGCTGCGTTCGCTGGTGGCGAACCTGCAAGTGGTGCCGCTGGAAGAAACCTTGCGCTGGATGTACGCGGCTGGAACCGGCGCCTGAACGCAGTACCGGGGATATGCGTCCCCGGGAAGCGCAAGCAACTACAAGATCGATCCATGGAACTTTTCAACCGAGTGCGGGTGGGCATCAACGCCGTGCCGATCCTGTCCCCGTTAACCGGGGTAGGACAGTACACCTATCGGTTGATTACCGAGCTGCAGCAGATCCTGCCACATAAGCCCTGGCTGTTTTACGGCACCTCATGGGATAGCGAAATCCGCACTGCGGCGGCACCCGGCGCTCGTGAGCTTAACAATGCCATCAAGCGGTTCATGCCGCATCCGCACCTGATCACGCGTTTTCTCAAACAAACGCGTTTTTCTTCCGGGGCAAGAACACACCGGATCAACCTGTACCACGAACCCGCGTTCCTGGCGTACCGATTCAAGGGGCCCTCTGTCGTGACTGTTCACGACCTGTCCTGGATACGACACCCGGAAACTCATCCGGCCGAGCGGGTACGGGAAATGAACAGGTTCATGCCCAAGGTCATTGCCCACGCGACACACGTGGTGGTGGATTCCGACTTCGTGCGGCGCGAGGTGATCAGCCACTACGGCGTGCTGCCGGAACGGGTGACGACCGTGTTGCTCGGCGTGTCGCCTGATTTCCGGCCTTGCAGCCCTTCGGAAACCGCACCGGTCCTTGCCCGGTTTGGACTCCAGCACGGACACTATCAGCTTGCGGTCGGCACGCTGGAACCCCGCAAGAACCTGTCGACAGTGATCGCAGCCTTCGAACAATTGCCGGACAAGGTGCGCAGTCGTTTTCCGCTGGTCATTGTCGGCATGAACGGATGGGGCATGGAACGTTTTTCGCAAAGCCTGCAGCACATGATTTCGCGGGGCGAGGTTCGGATGCTGGGGTATGTTGCCCAGGCTGAACTGCCAATCCTGTACGCCGGCGCACGGCTGTTTGTCTACCCTTCGCTCTATGAAGGCTTCGGGCTGCCGCCATTGGAAGCGATGGCATGCGGCGTCCCTGTTATCGCGTCAAATCGCGCATCGCTGCCGGAGGTTGTCGGCAACGCGGGAATTCTGGTCGAACCGAAGGACGACGCCTCGATTGCGAGCCACATGCTGACTCTGATCGAGGATTCGGCCCTGCATGCGCGCCTGAGCGAGGCTGGCCGGGCGCGCGCCAGTGCTTTCACCTGGCGCAAGTTTGCGCATGAGACAATCGCGGTTTACAAGAAAATCATCGCCTGACGCGCCAGCCTTTGCTGCCAGAAGTCGGACCGTACAAGGAAACAAATATCGCCCATGTCGATCAGCTGCTCCGTGGTGAGTTACCACAATCCTCCCGAACAGATCGCGGATGTGTTGCGCAGTGTGGCTGCGACGCCGGGCACTGCGATTACCCTGGTCGACAATTCGCGCGATGACAGCCTGGCTGTTGTCGCTCGCCGGTACGATGCGCGCTATCTCCATCGGCCTGACAACCCTGGCTTCGGCGCGGCACACAATCTCGCTATTGCCGATGCGCTGGCCAGCGGAGCCGATTACCACATGGTGGTCAATCCCGATGTCAGTTTCGGTTCGGATGTGATTCCCGCGATGCAGGCCTACATGGACATGCATCCGGAGATTGGGCTGTTGATGCCCGACATCCGCTATCCGGATGGATCGCGGCAGCATTTGTGCAAGCTCCTGCCGCATCCGGCGGACCTGTTCGTGCGCCGCTTCCTGCCGTCGCTCTACCGCCTCAGCGGACGACTGGACGCATATGAGATGCGGGAGAGCGGCTATGACCGTGTCATGGACGTGCCGGCGCTGTCGGGGTGCTTCATGTTCCTGCGGACATCTGTGCTGAGAAAAACCGGCGGTTTCGACGAACGATATTTCATGTACCTCGAGGATGTGGACCTCTCACGGCGCATCGGACAGATCGCGCGGACCGTGTTTTACCCAGCGGTGTCGATTACGCACGCGTATCAGAAGGGTTCCTACAAGAGTAGCGTCCTGTTGAAGCGCCATATCCGGTCTGCGGTTCGCTACTTCAACAAGTGGGGCTGGTTCTTCGATGCCGAGCGCAGCACGATGAACCGTACCGCATTGCAGGCACTGGAACAGCCGCAGCCTGTCACCGCGCAGGCGCCTTCACTAAATAATCGGAAATGACAGGCGGCCGGCCATGAAGAGCATACTCATCGACCTGACCCAGATTCCGCTGGAGCGCACCGGAGTGGGTATCTATGCGGTCAACTACGTCCGTCGACTGCAGGCGCAGGCAGGGCAGATGCATCTGCATTTCCTCGTGCTCGACGACGACGCGGAATTGTTGCGCGAGATCCGGGCGATTCCAAATGCATCCGCGATCGTGCTCAAGGCAAAGCTTTTCCGGCGTTTCCTGTTTCGCGTGCTGCTGGAACAGGTGCTTATGCCACTGCTCGCTTTGATCAAAGGCATCGATGCCACGCACTCGTTGCATTACAGCTTTCCCTTGCTGTCTTTCGGCCGGTTCAAGCGCATCGTGACGGTGTGCGACATGTCTTTCTTCCTGTTCCCGGAACTGCATGTGCCGGCCAAGCGCGTGTTTTTCCAGTTCTTCATCCGCCGCCTGCCCACGGTCGATGGACTGCTGTTCATCTCGGAATCGACGATGCATGATTTCATGCGCTACTTCCCGCGGTGTAGCGCAGAGCGTTGCGTCATTCCGCTTGGGGCCGACCTTGCGCGGCTGGAGGCGCCCGCGGAGCAGCGTGTGGTGGACGAACTGCGGCACCGCTTCGACCTCGATCGCTTCGTACTCTATGTCGGCACCATCGAGCCGAGAAAAAACATACTCGGGTTGGTGAAGGCCTTCGAACGTTGCGCGGATGCGCATCCCGGCCTCAAGCTGGTCATCGCCGGCAAGCTTGGATGGGATTACGAGAACCTGCTGCAGTACGTGAACGCGTCGAGCGTGCGTAACAGGATCGTGCTGACCGGTTACGTGAACGAAACAGAAAAACACGCGTTGCTGAAGTCCGCGCTGCTCTTCACTTACGTTTCGTTCTACGAGGGTTTCGGCCTGCCGGTACTGGAAGGCATGGCGGCTGGCGTGGCTACCATCACGAGCAACATTTCTTCCATGCCCGAGGTCGCCGGCGACGGGGCGCTGCAAGTCGACCCGAACGACATCGACCAGATTGTCCGCGCAATGCAAGCCCTGCTGTCCGACCAGGGTGCAAGAGAGCGGCTGGTCGAACGCGGCCATGCGCAAAGCCGGGCATTCACCTGGGAAAACATGACAGCGATTTCCCTCGATTTCTACGGCCGCCTGCTGGGGCAGGGCGATGCGGCGGCGCCGCGCGCGCGCCTGAGCGAGTAAGGCCGATTACTCCGCCGGGCTGCGACATGCACACCTTGCGTTTCTTCATCTTCAATCTCCTCGGACACACGTTGCCGATGGCGGTTGCGCTGGTGTCGGTGCCAGTCATCGCACATTTCGCAGGCGTGGAGCGGCTGGGCGCGCTCGGCGTGATATGGGCGCTGGTGGGATATTTCAGTTTCCTCGACTTCGGTTTGAGCCGGGTCGTCACGCGCCGCGTCGCCCAAGCGGCCGAGCAAGGGCGGCTGAATGAGGAGCTGGTTGATTTGCGCGGCTTCTTCTGGTGGCGTGCGGTGCCTGCGCTGGCCGTGATCGGGCTGTTGTTGTTTGCGTCACGCAGCGTCTTTGCCGGATTCCTGCCGGCCGGCGAGTTGGGACGCGAACTCGAAGCAAGCTGGCCCTGGATTTCATTCAGCATTCCGGTCACCTTGGCGACCAACTGGTTGCGCGGTGCGCTGGAAGGTGTGCACCGGTTCGCACGGGTGAACCTGATGCGAACCATATTCGGCGCCTGGACTTATGCCGCACCGGCCGTCGCGGCGCTCATCCTGCCGACGCTGGAAGGCATGATCATCGGCATCGTAGTCGGGCGCGTGCTGGCGTTGGTCGCGCACGCGTGGACATGCCTGCGCACCGAGCGCGGCCTCCTGGTTGGCCCGGTGCGGGCGAAGCTGGCGGGGCAGGGCCTGTTTTTCCAGGAGGGGGGCTGGATTACGATCTCCAACGTCATCGGCCCGCTGATGCTGTACTCCGACCGATTCGTGCTGGCGGCCCTGGTGGCGCCTGCTGCAGTGGCATGGTATGTCACCTCGCAGGAAGTCCTGTTGCGCACCATGGTCATTCCTGCCGCGCTTGCCGGTGTCTTGTTCCCCAAGTTCGCCGGCAACCTCGACGAAAAGACCGAAGTGTTGCTCGCCGCTTTGTATCAGCGTGGCATCCGTTTGATTTCCGCGATCATGCTTCCGCTTTGCGCGCTTGCCGCAGCCGGGGCATACGACGGCTTGCGGTTGTGGCTGGGCGAAGCCTTCGCGGTGAACGCTTACCGCGTGGTCGAGATCGTGGCGGTCGGTGTTTTTGTTTACGCCATCGCGCATCTGCCGCATGCCTGGCTGCAGGCGGTAGGGCGGGCCCATCAGACGGCCAAGGTACAGCTCGTCGAACTGCCTTTGTACGCGCTTGGTCTCTATACCGCCGTGACGGAATGGGGGATTGCGGGCGCAGCCTGTTTGTGGGTACTGCGCGTATTCCTGGATTGCTTGCTGTTGCTCCGCCTGGTGGGGCAGGAAAGTTCGCGTCCCGTAGCCAGGCCGCTTCTGGTGGGGGTGGCGTTCATTGCACTCGCAGGCGTGTTTTCCGGGCCTGAGTACGGGTGGCACTGGCGAGCTGGACTATGTGCGCTGGCGGTTCTGGGAGGATGCGCAATTGCCTGGTACGGATTGCTTGCGCAGGATGACCGGCGCGAGGCATTCCGCTTGCGTGACCGCTTCGGCGCATTGTCGAAAATGTAATTAAATTGTCCGAAAATGGTAAAAATGCTTGCAAACGCGTGATTAACATCTGTCAATAATTTAGACTGTCACATTCTTTTTTCCGGCGGTTTCCGATCGGCAACAACCCCGTCCTCGCCAAAAGCGATCCACATGGTTGGAGGCGATCCATTACAACAATTCATGTCGTCTTTTCTCATCAGTTTCATCGCCTCCGCACTCCTGACCTTGTTCGTGATCCGGCATGCGACCCGCCACAGGGCAGCGCTCGACAATGATCTGGCTGGTGTGCAGAAGGTGCATGCGCGCGCGGTGCCGCGGATCGGGGGACTGGCGATTTTCGTCGCAGTGATCCTGAGCGCTGCGATTGCCATGTGGCGTACGCCGCCGATCGGGCAGGGCGTGCTCATGCTGCTCCTGTGTTCCGCCATCGCCTTTCTCGGCGGTATCGTCGAAGACTTCACCAAGCGGGTCAGCCCGTCGCGGCGCCTGCTGCTGACCATGACGGCAGCGGCGATGGGCTATTTCCTGATCGACGCGAAGATTGAACGCATTGACTGGATTTTTTCGGACTGGGTCATTTCCTATGTATGGATTGCCTTGCCGCTGACAGTGCTGGCGGTTGCGGGCATCGCCAACGCGATCAATATCATCGACGGCTTCAATGGCCTGGCGACGGTCGTTACGATCAGCATGCTGATGTCGCTCGCCTATGTCGCCCTGCAGGTCAACGATACCTTCGTGCTGGTGGCAGCGCTGATCGTCGCCGGCGCGGCAGCCGGTTTCCTGGTCTGGAATTATCCGGTCGGATTGATTTTCCTTGGCGACGGCGGCGCGTACTTCCTCGGTTTCATGCTGGCGGAACTCTCGGTGCTGCTGGTCATGCGCAACCCGCAGGTATCGACCTGGTACGCGGTGCTGCTGCTGATCTATCCTGCTTTTGAAACCCTGTTCTCTGCCTACCGGCGCTTGTTCCTGCGCGGACAGTCGCCGGGAACGCCTGACGGCATCCATCTGCACAGCCTGATCTTCCGTCGCGTGGTGTTGTGGGCTGTCGGCGGGCGCGACGCGCGAGCGCTGAATGTGCGTAATGCGTTGACCTCGCCCTACCTGTGGCTGCTTTCGCTGATGGCAGTGGTACCGGCGACCGTGTTCTGGCGTCACAGCGGGATACTCATTGTGCTGAGCCTCCTGTTTGTGACGAGCTATGTGTGGCTGTACGCACGTATCGTGCGCTTCCGGTCGCCGCGCTGGATGTTTTTCGGCAAGAAAAAGAAATAAGGACGGGGTGCCGCTCGCGAACTTTGACGGCACTCCGCATTCTCTAATGGTTTAATTCATTTGCATTTGTTCATCATGTCTTCCCAATCATCCATCTCGCAAACCATCTTCAAGGCCTACGACATCCGCGGCATCGTCGGCAAGACCCTCGACATTGGCGTGGCCCGCCACATCGGCCAGGCCTTCGGCACCGCTGCCCGCATCAAGGGTGAGCAAACCGTCATCATCGGCCGCGATGGCCGCC
>DASPMC010000028.1:0-32793 GCA_035627275.1 Noviherbaspirillum sp. | reverse complement strand
CGGAGTTGACGCGAAAAATCGATCATTTCGTCACCTCCTATAATCAGAATTGCAAACCGTTCCAATGGACCGCGACCGCTGATTCCATTCTCGAAAAACTCCAGCGACTTTGCTCACGAATTAACGGAACAGGACACTAGTTATGCAGATTAAAGCTTTGCCTATTGAGGGTAGCGAAACAGAGGGAAAGCTCGATGACATTGCCGAGCTTTCTCTGGGGCCATCCGGACTTCGAGTGGTGATTGGTAGACTCATGGACGATGATAGCTACACTTATTTGGAAGTATTTTTTTCGAGTCCAAGAGGTTTTCGCTATCTTGATGAAGGGGATTTGCTTCGATATTGGCGTAGCGATGAGCTTTCGCCAAGAAAGCACTCGATTTTTGAAATTGCAGCGGGTGGATGGATGGAACAAGAGCGACAAACTGCGGGAATGCTTGATACAACCGCTGCTGTTGGCTGGTATCGCGAGTGGTTCATTATTACCGCTAACGGTCGCCTCAATGTAATCGCAGGTGAACCACCTTTGCTTAGAAAAATTTAATGAAAATAAATTGCATAACTCGACGTTGCACACAGGCGCCACGCGCTGGTGAACTGGGTCGTTAAAAGACATGACTAAGGCAGTGTTGTTTATTCTCGCGGGTATTTTTGCCTATCTTGCTTATGACGCTAAGAGGCTCGATTCAGAAGGAAAAGATCTCGAGATTGGAGTTGATGAACAAATGCGCGGGCGCCCCCTGCATGAAAGAAATCGACTGAAAGAGTGGGCCAAGGTACACGGGTTTGGAAATGCCGCGCAGGTAAAGTGGTTATTTTTGCTGGGAGCATTAGGATGCGTATTGGCGGCAATACTTGGGACACCTTGACAACTTTTAACACGTCGATCGGCACCGTCACGCAGGCGTGCCGGTCATCTTGGCGTTAAAGAGGCACAGACTGTGGATGGGATTTCAGGTCGTGTCGTAGTCGTAGTGATGTCCGAAATGGTCGCGGTATAGCTGATTTGGAGGCTCTGGAGATCTGGTGAGCACGTTTATTTGAAAATCGGCCTGTCTTTGTTGGCTCCAATTCCTGTTCTTGGGCGGGAAATGATGGGTGTCGATAAAAATGACAGTACTTAACTTGTCGCTGGACATGGACGGCTTGCTCCGCCGATCCGCTTAAACGTTAGGTGTCGAGTACACCAGCCGTTTCAACAATGAGCAATGGAGAATCTTCGCCATGGAAACAGAACAACCCGAAGGAGCTATCCTGCTCCGTAACACTATGGCGTACGACCGCGAGCATGCGGATGAATTTGAACAGGCTATACGAAATGCTGTCTTGTTTGCCGAGAAAAATGCCCCTCAGCTAATGGTGCAAGTATTCATTGATCATGAAAAGTCCCTTTGCTACAGCTTCCAACTCTATGCGGATTCTGAAGCTATTCTCCGTCACTGGGAAGTATCCGATCCCCATATCACTGAGGTCATGAAGTACTGCGTCGTTAAAAGCATGGAGGTGTACGGAAGCCCGAGTGAATCCGTTCGTAACGGCATTCTCCAATCAGTCGGAAGCGACAAGGTAACGTTCACTCCCGGACTCGTCGGGTACTATCACCTCGGTTAAGCTTGCAAGGTGTTTCCCGGCAAATGCGAGGTAACGAAGCTAACAAGTCACCCGAGCCGAAGGCGCTTCGCGGCTCAGCTTGATTTAGCGTTAGGATCTTGACAGTTCAAAGCCAGAGAGCATTTCCATGGTACAAGGATCTGTTACATCACAGCGTCTACGTGATCTAGTGAGGTTGCGTCACGTTCGCGATCGAATTGACCGGGATTACGCACAGCCGCTCAATGTTGAAGAGCTTGCCAAAGGCGTGCATATGTCGGCAGGACATCTAAGCCGTCAGTTTCGATTGGCATACGGCGAGTCACCCTACTCATATTTGATGACGCGCAGAATTGAACGGGCAATGGCACTGCTGCGTCGGGGCGACCTAAGCGTCACGGAGGTGTGTTTCGAGGTTGGCTGTACATCTCTGGGTACTTTCAGCACCCGCTTTACTGAACTAGTTGGTGTACCGCCCACGGTCTACCGCAACCAGTCCGCACACGCCACCGCGGGGATCCCAGCATGCGTAGCCAAACAAGTGACGAGACCGATCAGGAATCAAGAAGCGCCAGCCGAAAAGCACAGCTATTCTGATGCCTCCTTATAACAATCGTGAGGCTACCACTATGGATATTTCGATTCACTCAACATTCCTTCCGCATAGCGACCCGGAAGCATCGCTCGCTTTCTACCGCGACACCCTGGGGTTTGAGGTGCGCAATGATGTGGCTTATGGGGCAATGCGCTGGATTACGGTCGGTCCAGCGGGCCAACCCGGTACATCTATCGTCCTCGCCCCTCCAGGCGCTGCACCGGGTATTACCGACGAAGAGCGTCGCACAATTATGGAAATGATGGCCAAGGGAACCTACGCCATGATTCTTTTTGCCACCAATGATCTTGATGGCACTTTCGAGCGCTTGCAGGCCCGTGATGCAGAAATCGTCCAGGAGCCAACGGAGCAGCCTTATGGCGTTCGCGATTGCGCGGTTCGTGATCCGGCCGGCAACCTGATACGAATTCAGCAGTTGCGCCGAGTCTGACAATCCGCTGCAGCAGGCGGCCCTGACGGGCCGTCGCTGATCTAAAACGTTAAACCGACAAACTAGGCGCTACGAAAGTATGGAAATTTTTGATTTGCTGTTGTCCTTACTTGGCAGCTTCGTCATTAAAGTAATGAACAGAGTGTTCGGAACGAAGATCAAGCTCGGATATGGCGGCGAAATCGTAACGGGCCTACTCGTCTTGATCCTTCTAGTCGTTATCGTATTTTTGTCTATTCGAAGTTTCGCGGTATTCGTCCACGCAAGCTAGGACTGTAGGGCGGAAAAGCGAAGCGCCTTCCGCCGCATGCACTGATTTGGAATATCCAATAATGCCGTTCACTCTCTCCCACCCCGCAGCAATCATTCCTTTTCGACGATACGCTACACGATCCACATCGCTTTCTGCGCTCGTGATTGGCAGTGTCTCTCCAGACTTCGTCTATTTTTTCCATCTTGGCACCAACGGCGCCTTCAGCCACAGCCTGGCGGGAATCTTCCTGTTCTGTGTTCCTGCCAGCATGGTCGTCTATATTGTCTATCACCTGATCTTGAGGCAACCACTGCTTGCGCTCATGCCTGATGCAATCGCGACAAGAATGAATCCCGTAGCCGAATGGATTCCCCGAAGCGTATCCGCCATTCTTGTCATTGCCAGTTCGTTTGCAATTGGAGCAGGCACGCACGTCGGATGGGATGCTTTCACGCATGGGAATACGCTTGTCGTAAAGAATTTCGAGATTCTTCGTACACCGATCGCCCTCATGGGCGATTTGAAGATGCCGCTCTACAAAGTCTTGCAACATCTCAGTAGCGTGCTCGGTTTAGTCGTCCTGGCTATCTGCCTGGTTCGCTGGATGCACCGGACTCCTCGAGCTTTCACAAGAAAAAATCGTTTGCATCAAATGCAGCAAACATTGGTCATTGTGATTTTATTGGCAGCCGGATTAGTTGGCAGTGTTTTTGGGTTGACGACGCGGCCGGCGATGACTTTCGAAGGCAGTATCTTTAACGGCATTGTCGGCGGCATGGCTTCAATGGCACTGGCAATTTTGGCCTTTTGCGTATATTGGCGGATCAGGACATTACGAGAGATCGATTGATTCTCTCGGCAATCGATCTGAGCAGGTCCGCAAACGTCTTTTGACAGAATTGCGAGCCTGCTCTCGGTCGCATGCGGGCTTATGATCTAACCGCTCACATGTCTTTTCCCCGCCATTCCACTCGGCGTGCCCCGCGAAACGCGGGTCCCTAAGTCATGACCAGTCCGGCGAACGCTCGGGCGGGCACTGTCACGGTCAGCAGTGCGGTAATCACGGCAAAATTTTCATCCAGGGCATGCCCATCTCCTCACGCATCCGGTTCGGTGATGAAACCGATGCGGGCAATGCCCGCCTGCTGGCTCGCGGCCATCACGCGTGCCGCCTGCTCGTACGGCGTCTTGCGGTCGGCGCGCAGGTGCAGTTCCGGCTTGGTGGCCTGCCGCGCCGCTTCAGCCAGGCGCGCACGGAATACGGCTTCGTCCACCTGCTGGCTTTCCCAGAAAATCCTGCCGGTACCGTCGATCGAGACATTGATGCTCTTTGCCGTCTCCTTCTGCGCGCTGGTGCTGGCGTGCGGCAAGTCGACCGTTACCGAGTGGTTGATGACCGGGATGGTCACCATGAAAATAATCAGCAGCACCAGCATCACGTCGACGAAAGGCGTCATGTTGATCTCGGACATCACCTCGTCATTGCCATCGAATCCGGACATCGCCACGTCAGCCTCCTGTCACTGCCAGTTTCGGCGGCGAGGTCTGCTGACCGACGCGCGTGCCCGTCAGCAGGTAGGCATGCAGGTCCTGGGTGAAGCGGTTGAGTTTGACCTGGAAGGCGCGGTTGCCGCGCAGGAGCGCGTTATAGCCGAGCACTGCGGGAATCGCGACCGCCAGTCCCAGCGCGGTCATGATCAGCGCCTCGCCCACCGGACCGGCGACCTTGTCGATACTTGCCTGTCCCGCCGCGCTGATGCCGGCCAGCGCGTGGTAGATCCCCCATACCGTGCCGAACAGGCCGATGAAGGGCGCGGTGCTGCCAACGCTGGCGAGTACCGGCAGGCCGCGCTGCAGACGGCTTCCGATTTCTTCAAGCGTGCCGCGCAAGGTGCTCATCAGCCACTCCGAAGGATTGAGCGCGCCCTGCAGTTCATTGCGGTTCTGCGCATGGTGCTGGGCAGCGCTCACACCATCTTCGGCCAACGCGCGGAAGGGATTCGCTTCGCGATCCGTCCCCAGCAAGCTCATGCCGTCGACCAGGGAATGGCTCCGCCAGAAGCCCTTTACGCCGGTCTCGGCCATGCGCCGCAGTGCCGCCTGTTGCCACAACTTGGCCACGATGATGGTCCACGACAGCAGCGACATGGCGACCAGGATCACCGCCACCGTTCGCGACACGAAGTCGCCTTCGATCCATACGTGTGCAATGCTGAAATTGTTCATGATGGTTCCTTGCTCGTTATCCATTCATCTTGAATACCAGCGGCACCAGCACCCACGCCGCCACCGGTTCCTCGCCCTGCTTCGCCGGCACGAAGCGCCATTGCGCGACCGCATTGCGCGCGGCGTCGTCGAGACGGTCCGATCCGCTACTGGTGCGGACCTCGATCCTGGCTGGCAATCCCTCGGCCGATACCCGTACGTGCAGCAGCACGGTGCCCTCCTCGCCCAGCTTGCGGGCGGCAAGCGGATAGGCGGGCTTCGGGTTGTTCAGGTAGGCGGCATCGAAACGCGGGGCAGTGACCGCTGCCGGCGCTGCTGCAGCGACCGGCGCGGCTTGCACCGGCGATGTGGCAGGCTGCTGGGCAGCTTGCGCCGCGGACGGCTGCTTCGCCGTGTTGGCCTCAGCCGCTGGAGCTGCGCTCGGCGTCGGCGCCGGTGCTTGCACGCCTGGTGCAACCGGACGTGGCGCAGTCTTTGGCTGGACTTTGGCCGGCGCGGCCACCGCCTGCTTCGGTATCGGCGGCGGAACCTGCTGCGGCTGTTCGATGCGCCGCGGCGGCAAGGTAATCAGTTCCGCGACTACCTTGCGCGCTTCGGTCCGGTTTGGCTGCTGCACGTCCTGCATGCCTGCGTGGATGGCTGCCGCGGCAGCGATGTGCAAGACCAACGCTACCGCCAGCGCCGGCGCATGGCGTTTCAGGAAGAGGTTGGTTTCGTGCAAGGGGCGCATGATGTTTCCTGGCTCAACGCTCCGGCATGAACTTGCCGATCAGCGCCGGCGTGATCACGCCGGAATACGCAGTCTTTTCGCCCTTCGCGTTGAACCAGTAGCTGCGCGGCTTTTCGCCATGCCATTTGGGATCCAATGCGTAACGCAGATGCTCCGGCGGCGCGTCGCCGAACGCCCACGCGTCGCGGGTGAGGCCAAGCACCTGCAGCCTTTTCACGGATGCCGCCATCGCCTCGCTGTCACCAATCGGATCGGTGGAAAGGGTGACGATGCGCAGATCCTTTCGGCGGCGCTGTTCCGAGACCAGAGTGTCCATGCTGGTCTGGCAGAACGAGCAGTCGAGCGACCATACCACCAGCACGAAAGGCTTGCCCTTCTGCTCGGCGACGAGGCGCTGCAGACTGTCTGTCGTGAATTCACGCATGCCTTGCCCAGCATGGGTCAGCGAGACGGCCAGCGTGAGCATTGCCCATGCGGCCAACAGCTTGAGTCTGGATTTCATCATCGGCTCCTTATTTCAATAGCACGGTCTGCACGCCTTCGCCCTGCGTGCGCCAGACCAGCACGATCCCGGGCTTGCCTGCGGTGACGCGCGGCTGGTCGGAACTACCCTTTGTGCGCGCCACTTCCGCCTCGCGCCAGGTACGGCCGCCATCGTCGGACAGTCGCATCATCACTGCGGTTGACTTGCCGTCGAACTGCTTCCATGCGATCGCCACGCGGTTTCCCTCGGTTGCGAGGTCCGCATGCGCCGCCTGTTCCGAACCGAGGCGCTGCGGCTGGCCGAGTGTGCCATCCGGCCCGGCGGATGCATAGAAGACGCCACCCTCGCCTTGCTTGACGTTGAACCAGACCTGGTGACGCCGTCCATCGGGCGTGAATGCCACCGACGGGCCGTGATGTGGGCAGGCATTGATTTTCCATTCGTCGAAGGTGGCGCGCTGCACCGCCGGTGCCTTGCCGTCGGCATGGAGTTCGGCCAGCGCATGGTCGCGCGTGTCGCCATTGAACACATGACGCCACAATGCGATCGTGCCTCCCTGCGGGCTCGGCGCCAGCGCGATGCGGCAGCATTCGCAGGAGTGGTCTGCGATCTTGTAGTCGCCGCGGAAGCTCTTGCCGGCGTCATCGGACACGGCGTAGTACACCGCCGCCCCCGCATACTTTTCACCGCGCGCATTCGCCGCTTCCATGTCGCGCTTGTCGATCCAGGTGACGTAGATCCGTCCGCCTTTGTCGACCGAGATCGAGTCGAAACGATGCGTGATCACGTCGCGGTTCGCATGCACGGTGACCGGCTCGGAAAAGGTTTTTCCGCCGTCGGTGGAACGCACGAAGCGCACGTCACCGGTGTAAGGCTTGGAGAGCGGCTTGGTATAGGTAATGTAGATCTCGTCGCGCGTGCCGAAGGCGAGCTTGGGCCGGGCTTCGCCGTCGGCCGCCAGCGGCTCCGGGGTTTGCTGCACGCGCTTGGGCACGGACCAGGTCTTGCCCAGATTCTCGGATACCTGCAAGGTCACGTAGGCGCCGCCATCCACTGTTTCCTTGCCGGTGATCCACAGCCTTCCCTTCGAATCGAAGGCGGCCGAGGTGCCGAGTTCGGGACGCGCATGCTTGTGGCCGCCCTCCTGTGCCGCAACCGCCAGCGAGGTGACGAGCAGCATACCGAGGGAAATGGCGATTTCAGCAAAGTATTCAGAAAGTCGCACGGAGCTCTCCAAAGAATGTACGGGCCGGGTACGGGTGGAACACGTAGTACCGCTCGTCGGTCAGGTTGTCGATGCCGAGGGACGCCTCGAGGTTCTTCGCCACGCGGTAGGTCGCCTTTGCGTCCCACACGGTGAAGGTCGATGCGCCGCCGAAGGTATCCGGATTGACATCGCTGTTGTCGAGGTTGACGTACTTGCGGCCGGAATGGCGCACTGCCAGGCTGGTCATCCACTTTTCATTCGGCCGGTAAGCACCGATCAGGTTCATGCGCACGCGCGGAATGCGTATCCAGTTCTTGCCGATGGTGGCGGGGTTGTTGGCGTTTTCCAGGATCTTCGAACGCGTGTAGGCCAGGTTGCCGGTCAGGTCGAAGCCCTTGATACCGAGGTCATTGGCCGTCACGGAGAATTCGATGCCGCGGGTGCGGACACGGTCGATGTTCTGGATGTTGGTCACGTTCGGCACCACCGTCACATTGGTTTGCGACAGGATGGTGTCGCGGATGTCGTCCTCGAACACCGAAGTGCGCAGCGTGCCGGTCGTCATGTCGAAGGCAAAGTCGCGTTCGACGGTGAACTCCTTCGCCAGCGAACGTTCCGGTTTCAGGTCCGGATTGTTGTTGACGATGTTGCTGCCGACGACCGAACCCTGGAACAGTTCCGACACGGTGGGAAAGCGCACACCCTTGCCGACCGATGCCTTGAGCAGCCAGTCGTCGCCGGGCAAGAAGGACACCGACGCCTTCGGCGACCATGCCGAGTCGGTACGGTCCGCATAGGCCACCGAGGATGTCGCTGTGCTGCGGCGGCCGTCGGTTGCCTCCCACTCCTCATAGCGCAGGCCGAGGGTGGTCATCCATTGCGGAGACAGTTTCCAGGTGTCCTGCGCGAACAATGCCTGCAGGCCGGTCTTGCCATTAAAGAAGGAAACCGGCGTGGTCGGGCCAGCGCTGATCCAGTTAGGCGTGTTGAACGCACGGTTTTCCAATGTGTACTGGTTGGAGTGGTAACCGAAGGCCAGTGCATGCGCCTCGCCCCTGGACGGCGTGTAGGTACTTTGCAGGTCCAGCGTCTTCCAGCCGGTACCGCCGTTGTCGGCATAGGTGCCCGCCCCCCCCCACATGGCCTCCAGCGGCGCGGTCGTCGCCGAGCGCGTCAGATCAGTGGAAATATCGTAGATGGTTGCAACGGCGGAAGCATTCCAGCCGGTCTTGTTCTTGGTCTTCAGCTGCAGTCCGAGCATGCCGTGGACTTCTTCCACGTTCTGCGGCGAGAACGCGGTGGTCGGAACGCTGAAGCGCACGCCATCGATCGACACGATGCCCGAGTACACCGGATTGCCGGCGGCATCGCGCAGCAGGCTGGCGCCAGTACGCTTGCCGACGCTGCGCCAGTGGGTATAGAGCGCCTCGCCGTAGAGGCCGGGCGTGAAGTCATAGCCCAGCTTGAACTTGTACTGTTCCTGCTGATTGCGTTCGATCGCCGTGCCGTTTGGCCCGGCGAGGAACCACGGCCGGCCGTTCGGATCCAGCCCGGGTACGGCTCCCGTCACCGGTGTTGCCGAACCGGCACCGGTAAACGGCGTCTGCAGCGTCAGGTATTGCATCGGCTGCCCCCGGCTCTCCAGACGGTTCGCGCCGATGCTGTACGACCATGCACCGACCTTGTCGCCAAGCCAGATGCTTTGCTGATTGCCGGTGAAGGTATCGCTGAAACCGTCATCCTCGAAGTCCTGCGAGAAGTACTGGACACGCGCCGAGCCTTCGAATTTCTGCGGTTGCCGGGTCGTCATCACCACGGTGGTGCCGATGGAATTGCCGGGATACAGCGCGGAGTACGGGCCGTACAGCACATCGGTACGCGCGATTTCCTCCGGCGCCACTACGTTCCAGCGCGGCGCGTTGAACTGGCCGAGGAATTGCGACAGCAGGTAGCCATCCGCATACACCACCGCGCGCGGTGCCTGCAACTCGCTCGACGAACGGCCGCCAATCAGCGAGTTGCGGTCGCCGATGTAGCGCTTGCGGATGGTCATGCTAGGCAGGTACTTGAGCGCGTCCTCCACATTGACGAAATTCTGTTCGCGCAGTTGCTCAGCGGTCTTGCTTTCGGTGGTCGTCGGCAGGTTGGGATCGAGCGGCGAGCGGGTGCCGGTCACGGTCACGGCTTCCAGCACCTTGTCGGTGGCAACGCCCTGCGCATGCGTTGCACTGGCGCATAGCTGTGCCAGCAGTACGGCAAGCAGGCTGCAACTTGGAATTTGAGTTTGTCGATTCATCTTCTTCTCTTGACGTGCCGCGCCCATGTGCCATGCGCACCGGGATGGCAGGACATCGCCAGCCCGGCTTTGCGGGGCGGCAGCACGATACTTTCAGTGGCCGGTCCTTGCGGGCACAACGCCGCAATCAGGCGCGCGCCACTGTACCTTCAGACACAAAGGACTGAAGCGCACGAAGGATCAGTACGGAATGGGAAGTCAGGAGAAGACAGGCGGCCCGCGCGGCTGCCCTGCAGTCCAGACGGACTGTGCGTGAGATGAAAAACTCGAATCGAAGGCCAACCGCTGCATGCGGCCAACGACAGAAAACTCGAACGGCTCGGAAGGAAGCAGACCTGTCTGCGTACCGAAGACCTGGCACAATGGACAGTACTTGAATGCGAGATTCGCCCTGGCCGGAGTCGAGTCGCCGGAAACGTCCTCGCCTTGAGCCTTGGCCAGCATTGCTCCCATGACCTCGCAATGCTCGCCCATGGTGTCCGAGTCTGCGGAGGACAAAGCGATGGAAACCGTCGGCGCGAGCGCTGCCAGCAGGATCGCAAGACATGCGAGCCAGGCGGCAAATCGGTGCGTTCGTCGGGTCATGGACATGCAACTATGACAACAGCGTCTCAATAACGGTTTTTTTTACCGGACACCGGCTAGGTCAGGTACGGCCATCTTAACGGCGTTCTCCGCGCAATATCCTTAACAAAGATCAAGAATCGAAGTGCGCTCCGCCTTCCCCACCCGAAGCAGTATTCGGAGACTTTCCCGGTTTCGGATCAAGGCGATACAGGTTGCAGCAGAAGTGGAAATTCGATGCCGGGCAGCCTTCTGCCGTGGGAAACCCGAACTAAGCCAGCACAGCGGGTACCATCAAAGACCGTAATTATATGACTATATGTCAACTCCACGCTGCCATCCGGCCGCGGAATACTTGATCGCACCGGAGGAACGGGTATCCGCATTCTGCGCTTGCGGTTTGAAGGGAGACTTCAGAGTTTGGCTCCATATACTTGCATGTATGCCCGGTCACAGCAATTCGATTCCAACCAACTTCCAATGGAATATGCCATCACGTTGCAGAAAAAGCCGCGCCGTCCGTTGTCCGTCACGCCGAACCGTAATGGAGTATTCAGAGAGAGAATTCCACTCCGTCTCATGATTCGCTTTATCGGAAAAGAATCTTTCGAGCGACGCGTCGGGATAAAAACCCGGAGCGGAAATCGTCTCCAGATCGGCGCCAGTCAAAACGAGATTTAGTCCTTTTGGAGAAACGGCACGTTCAACGATTGTAGAAATGTTTGTATTGCCAAAGATCGTCCCTAGCTCACTATTGAGATTATGAGATTGGAGCTCGAGTCTGTTGCTTATGTTTGTCTCAAGGGTTTGCTTCAAGGAGGTACGCAAGGTGAAAAAGTCGACGAATTCCTCAAGCGTTTCATAGTCCTTTGAAATCGCTGCTTCCTGAATAGCGGATACTGTGTCTGAAGGGCGGGTTTGGAAGAAAAATATTCCTGCTGCAACTACGGCAAGTCCTGCGAAGCGCAAGGTAATTGATCTCGAGCGCATTTAATCAACCTCACTGGAGTGGACATCAAACTGTCGAAGGAAGACGTGAGAACAGTAAGAACAGGGTTACCGTGAGAACAGGGTCTAGAGGTGTTATGAACCTAAGCATGTTCTCAAAAATTTTTTGACAAACCTGCACATCGTCATTCCCGCGAAGGCGGGAAAACAAGGCCGAAGGCCGCAGTTTCGAGGGGCGGCCATCCAGTGTCTTTTAACGTCGCTGGATTCCCGCCTTCACGGGAATGACGGGGAAAAAGATTCGGCCTCAATTTGGTCGTCGCCCGCCCGCAAACATGAGGTGTTCTCACTTTGTCAAAAGACTTTTGTGCATTTGCCTAGGTTGAAGTGCAAGACCCACACCGGGGTTTACACGCAGTGAGAAACACAAGGGTTCATGTCACTTCCTTGGAAAAAGCCCCGGCGCGATGCCGGGGCTTGAAGATTATGCACCGGATACTCCTAGCCGCTCTATTCGCATACCTGGAACTCCACAATACCGCTGCCGGAACCGAAGCGCTTCATGGTGTGTTTTTCGATATCGATCAGGTGCCCGTCGCCACCCAGGTTCCGGGTACAGCAGCCAGCGCAACCTTTATCACCACACAAGTCGTACACGGTTGCCTTGATGCGCTTGGAGCCTTGCCGCAGATTGAGCGTCTTAAGGCCATACCGTTTCCAGTCTTTCTCATGCACGGCGATGATATTGTGTGACGCCACCCAGGATTTGGATTTGACACCGTCCACACCGTAGAACTGCCCGGCCCATTTGCATCCGTTGTATTTGATGCATTCCTCGCTACCCGGATCCGGATAGGATTCATAGTTCGTGAGCCTGGCGGAGCGCCACGGGGTACCGCAATCGCCGGTGTCGTCCGAGTCACCATCCGACGGGCTATCCTTCGGCGGGGAATCGGAACTGGCGCGGCGCACGATCAGGGAAGAGACGGCGTCATTGAAACCATTGCCGACGAAGCAGCTCTTGTTGCCCTTCATGACGATGGACCGGCCACGGAAGTTGTCGTTTTCATAAAGAACCACCTCGTATCCGGGTGCGACGCGTATCGATGAGATGTCGTTCTCCCTGACTCCCAGCGCCTTCAAATCGCCCAGCTTGTAAGAACCGGCGTCAAGCGAGGTCGCCTGCCCATCGTATTTGCAGTGCTGATAGACCGTTGCCTTGGCTTCGTCGTCCTCTTCCTCGTGCGGTTTCACTTCTATCCAGTTGAAGTTCCAGCCATCGGTCACCGCGAGAACACCGAGGTTGTAGGCGCCCTCCTTCAGATCGACGGTCTTGGACACGGTCGTCCATTTCTGCCAGCCTCCAGTTGCCGGAATCCTGAACTCGCCGAGCTGGACGGCACCTGAATTCAAGTTGACGGAAGCTTTCGCCCCGGATGGACTGGCCACGCGCAGACGAACGTCATAGCGGCCGTCCGAAGGGATGACCAACCGGGAATACGTCAGCGATTCGCTGGCTTCTATCCACCCCACGTTATAGCCGCCGCCGGCGTCGGTGGTCGCCTGGATATCGACATCGTCATTACGGTAATGGCCGCCCTGATTGCCCGCCGAGACATCGTGATATCCAGTGTAATCCTCGGCCTGGAACATCTTTGCCTGCGCGCCGGCCGAGAACAGGGTGAAAATGCCGCAACCCAGCAGGGATACCGCATGCCTCCGGATCGAATTGAATCGTTTCATGAGTATGTCTTCCTCCTTATAGTTATGCCGTTGATCTCTCGTCCTACGTCTTGTCGTGCCCGATCAGCAACGTCCCGTTCTGAATCAGATCCGCACATCGATCCACAGAGACTGGCCGGCTGAAATAAAACCCCTGGATCTCGTCACACCGGTGTCTGAGTAGATAGTTGAGCTGATCGGCACTTTCGACTCCCTCCGCGATAACCTTCAGCTTCAGGCTGTGGGCAAGCGTAATGATGGAGGGAGCAATCGGGGCATCATCGAGATCGCTCGTGATGTCCTCCACAAAAGACCGGTCGATCTTCAGCACATCGATCGGGAACCGCTTCAGGCAGCTCAAACTGGAGTACCCCGTCCCGAAATCATCGATCGAAAGTTTCACACCCATATCCTTGAGCTCGTGCATGGTGACAACCGCCGACGCAACGTTGTGCATCACCATGCTTTCAGTCAGTTCAAGATTGAGATATTTCGCTTCCAGTCCGGTCTCATTCAATACTTGCGCAATCAGGGCAGCAAGATCTTTCTGCCGGAACTGACGCGCAGACAAGTTGACCGAAACACCCACCTTCGGCAGTCCGGCATCCTGCCATGCCTTGTTTTGTGCGCAGGCGGCACGCAACACCCATTCTCCAATCGGCACGATCAAACCGAGCTCTTCGGCCAAGGGAATGAACTGGACAGGCGAAACGATTCCTGACGACCCATGCCTCCATCGAATCAATGCCTCCATGCCGACAATGCGCCCTGTGCGCAAATCAACCTGCGGCTGGTAGTCCAGGAAAAATTCATCTCGATTCAGGGCTTTGCGCAGATTCGACTCAATGCATAGCCTGGTAGTGATCTTTTCGTTCAGCTCCTGCGTATAAGGCTGGAAGTTATTCCTTCCCTGTTCCTTGGCGCGGTACATGGCGGCATCGGCGTGCTTGAGCAAGGTATCGACATCGCGGCCATCGTCAGGGAACAGGCTGCAGCCGATGCTGCAGGTAACATGCAGCTCGCGCCCGCCGACTATGATCGGCCTGGAAATGGACTCCAGTATTTGGGGCATGAGCCGGGAAATTACCAACGCACTCGAGCGATCTATTATGAGAACGAATTCGTCTCCCCCAAACCTCGCAACCGTATCTCCCTCGCGCAAACAGGACTTCAAGCGTTCTGCCACGATTCTTAGCAAATGGTTGCCGACGTTATGCCCGAGACTGTCATTGATAAACTTGAACTGGTCCAAGTCAACGAAGGCGACAGCGACCTGATGACCATAGCGATCCCCGTAGGCGATTGCTTGCTGCAGGCGATTATGCAACCGATGGCTGTTGGCAAGTCCCGTCAATGCATCGAAGTTGGCCTGGTATTCCAGCTGAGCCTCATACTTCTTCCGTTCCGTAATATCTTCGACGCTGCCCTCAAAAAACTGCAACATCCCGTCAGCATCGTAAACTGCACGCGCATTTTCACTGATCCAGATTACCCTGCCGTTCCTGCAGTAGATCTGCGACTCAAAGTTGATCACGCGCCCCCATTTGTGCATCAGTCTTACGAACTCCGAACGCCGTTCCGGGTCGACGTATAAAGGCCGCTCCATGATGTTCATTTCGGCGATCAGCTCTTCGGGGGATTCATACTGGTAGATACGCGCCAAGGCCGGATTGGCGCTGAGATAGCGGCCGTCCGGCGTCGTCTGGAAGATACCTTCGATTGCATTTTCGAAGATGCTGCTGTACTTCTTCTCGGCTTCCCGCAAAGCCTTTTCCGTTTCCTTCAATTCGCTCATATCTACTGCGAGCATGCAGATGGCGACCGGTTGGCCTCCCCTGTTTCGCAAGGCGCTGGCGGAAAGATAAACAGGCAGCTGGGATCCGTCCCCGGTGCTCAGTGTCACCTCCCGTTCGGTGACGCTTCTTCCCTCTAAAAGAGCCTCCGTCATGGGCGGACAGAACGCCTCAATGAATGTCTGGATCGTCTTCCCGAGAATCCCGCCGGCACGGGTCCTGACCATTTTCTCGAAATGTGGATTGCAGTACAAAATCGTACCGTCCGGCTTCACCATGATCGCAGCCGCGTTCATGGCTTCGATCATCACCCGATAACCATTCTCACTCCCATCCACAATACAGGTAATCCTGCCGTCATTACCTGCTGCAGGCTGTATGTCGGAGTGCTCACGACGAACGTCCTCAAGCCGAAGGACGGCTCCTTCTGTACGGGAGTGCAATGACTCGATCTCCGTCAGATAGGCGGCAAGCGGTACATTCATCTTGTCGTTCATGGCCAATTGATTCCGTAGGCAAGGATTTTTCGTCGTCCCATCTTTGATGCGTTTTCACGATGACTGAACTGCTCGGTCAGTACCTGCATCAGCTGATGAAGAGCCGGCGTGCAATCGCAGTCAAAGCAAACTTCCTTTGTCGACACGGCTCTTCTCCCACGCCGTTGTCAACGCCTGCTTCGAAACCTTGAAAACCTCGAGCAACTCATCGGAAATCATCGGATCGCCTTGCTGAGGGCCGGCGCTCGACGGCTCCAAACCGTGGAATGTACGCTCTCGATCAGCATCCTTGCCTTCATACTCTTCAACCTTCCGCGGCTCTTTCATAGCTGTTGCGCCTTTGTTATTGAATAGGGAAACTGTAAGCTTTCCATTGCAGAAAGAGGAAGCCATCGATGCCAAGCCTCGCAGCCCTCCCGCACCATGCGACAGTTGAAACGCGACTGCTTGAAGAGTCGCTTTGCGAGCACACCGTTTTCTGAAGTATCTAAGCGATCATGTGCAGGGAAAGACCGTTTCATTCTGCCTTACTTAAGACATAGGAAACTTGGCAGATCGTTTCAACAGCCTCTGCAAATTCATTTCTCAATTTTTCTCGAGACTCTCTTTGGGAATTTGCCGCGACATTGGATACCAGGTTATCAGCTGTATCACGTACGATATGGATTCCGTGCACGGATCGATCGCCACGCTCCTCGAAGCAATGACTACCGATCTGCACCAAGATAGTGAGGTTCAAGAAGTGACCTCAACTTGGCCAGGGCCGACTTTTGTATTTTCCTGGTCCATTCGCAGGAGATATCGAAATCCGCAGCAATCGATTCAAGCGTCTCGGGATTGTCGTTGTACAGCCCGAAGCGCCGTACGATCACTTCCTTCTCCCGTTCCGTCAATTGCTCCAATGCTCGCCTCAGGAGCTGAAGATGCTGCTTGTGTATGAATGCCGTTTCCGGAGTCGCTTCCTCGACGCCATCAAGCCGCGTGTCGTCACACGCCATCCGCGCCAATTCACCGCCATGAGCGATCTGTTCTCGTTCTTCGGTGTCTTCACCAAGCGTCCACTCGACCAGTTCGAGCGTATACGGAGGCACTGCACCTCCCATATTTTTTCCGGAATTCTTTCTTTTCTCGGCTCGTGTGCGCGCCAGATGCGCGGGCAAACGCACCAATCGTCCCTGGTCGAGCAAGGCCTGCTCAATCGCATTGCGAATCCACCATTTTGCGTACGTGCCAAATCGGCATTGGCGATCGCGATCAAAGCGTTCTATTGCCCGCACCAGGCCGAACATGCCTTCGCTTATCAGCTCACCGAAGCTCAATCCCCTTTCTGTATAACGCCTCGCAACCATCTTCAACAGAGGCAGATGATGCACAATCAGTTTTTCCCGGGCCGGGAGATCGCCTGTTTTTGCAAGAGCGACGAAATGCGATTCCTCCTGTTCGCTCAATCGGCGGATGGATTTGAATGTAAGGCCATAGCCAGCGGATGACCAATCCTGGGAGCGATTGATCATCGCTATCAAGCTCCTATACGCTCAGACCGTGACGTAACATTCGACTTTCCCCCCTCATTCACGTCGGTATCCTTGTCGCTTCGGGATTGCCTTGCGAAGTTCCGTGCACCGCCAACACCAGGGACGCACAAAGAGAGATCGAGCGATCGAATGAAATCAACCTCCGAAATCCGGAGCGAGCACCCATCTTGTAGAAATTCGCTTCGCGCTTGACCGTAGTTCTGGCCGATAAGTCAAATGGTTGCCATGAAATTGTAGTTAGGGATGCCGCTCATGTTTCTCAATAAACATCACAAGCACTACATGCAACACCATGTTCAATACTGCGGAAAACAACTGCTCACACGGAGTACGAAACAAGAAGGACAGATTCGGCTGCGCGACTGATGATGCGCAACCGACCGCCTGATGAGGATTTCAGCAAGACAGGGATCGATATCCGCCCGGACGGGCGAAACGCGCCCCCGTCCATTACAAGCGGGCGAGGAGCGTGTGGATGACTGCTACGCGCTCAAGAGGGATAATTCGCGCGCCCGTGCGATCGCCGATGTGCGCTTGTTGACACCCAGTTTGGTGTAGATATTTCGCAGGTGCCATTTGATGGTTGCCTCGGACAGGAACAATTTCGAGGCCATGTCGCGGTTCCCCATACCGCTCTCGGCAAGTTTCAGGACTTGTAATTCCCGCTCCGAGAAGGCGTCATTTCTGATGAGGTCGAACGCCTCTTCGACAACAGCTTGTTCGCGGTACGGCTGGGAAGCCCTTTCACCGCAAGCGTGCAGCACCTGCATCACATACTCGAGCGGCACGCTTCCGGCGTCACTACCGTGCAACTGCATGCGGCGATCAGCGATTTCCTGGATCAGTCGGGCCACCACCACGCCTTCATCCGCGAAGACACGGCAATGTCCGCCGTCGGCACCGATTGCCAATGCTTCGTCGATCGAACGTCGCGCTTCCTCGCGGCTGCCACGTTTGACCTGCAGCATCGCCCTGAGGCACAAGAGTTTGATGATCCAGGTCTTGCGTGCATTACGGCGCGCCTCGGCCAGGAGATCGCCGAGCAAGAGATGCGTGCGCTCGGTCCGATCGGTCGCCAGTTGCAGCCTGATATCGACGAGACGGATACCGATGTCGTCAACCGGCTCATCCTGTGGCCGCCTGTCTTCCATTCCCTCGTTCATGAATCCGGTGGAACGCGCCAGCTGGGCCGCTCGCACGCCCTGCCCGCTCTTTATGAGCAAGTGGATCCTTTCCGCACCCAGCACGCGCGCCAAGCGCTGCAATCCCAGTCTTTCGGCCGAATGAATCCCTTCAGCAAGACATGTGTCGGCATCGTCGGCATGGCCGCGAAGGAACAGGATACGCGCTTTGCTCAGGTAAGCCGCCTGGGAAGTTTCGATAAAGCCATGTCCTTTCGCGAAGGGAAATGCTCCTTCCAGTATGCGTTCCGCATCACTGATTTTGTTCTTCTCATAACATGCTTGCACATGCAGCAGGGACAGCAGGGAACTGCCATACGAATAGGCGCTGAATTTTTCCGAATTCAGCTGCAGTCCGTGCACGAGAATGCGTTCTGCCTCGTCTATGTTTCCCTGCTCAAGCTCCACCATGGCATGGAACGTATCGGTCCATGCAACGCCATCCGAATAGCGCATGCAGCGTCCATAAGACATTCTCGAAGCGGTGAAGAGCCGCTTGGCCCCTTCGTAATCATGGTTGATATAGGCCCCGTACCCCAGCAGTGCCTGCATGTTTGCAACGTCATAGGGTTCGCTGTTTTCCCATCGTGCCAGCCATTCCCTGGCGATCTTTTCGGCCGGCGCAATGCGATCCGTCATCGCATAGAAAATACTTTGAATCATGAGCGCTTTTCGCGTCGCGTTGATGCCGGCCGCCTCTTTTTCGTCGGGCGAACCGGAGTCGCGAGACGGCGCCAGGAGCCATTCCATTCTTGCGAACTCCTCCTCGACTTCACGATAGCGCTGGGTAAAAATCAGGGCCCAGATACATGGCAGCTTGATTTCCGGCCGCCTCTCGACGTACTGCTGGGGCAACGCGGCAGCCCATCTGAGCAATGACGAGTGCTTGCCTCGAAGCTGAGTAAGTTCGTAGGCATACTTGGCAATCAGGTCCGCTGCACGGACGTAATGCTGGCCCTCCATGGCATAACGGATCGCCGAGTTGATCGCTCCCGTCCGTTCGAACCAGGAACTTGCTTCACGATAAAGAGACTTCACTTCGTCCGGCGCCGAAAGAACGAAACGTTCCCGCAGAAAATCGGCAAACAGGTTGTGATATCGATACCACTGACGACGCCTGTCAAGGGCAAATACAAACAGGTTGTGCGCCTCAATCCATTCGATCAGCCGGGCGGCTTCGTCCTCCTGCAGGACGTCCCTGCAGAACTCGGCTGAAAAACGATTGAACAGCGACGTACGCGCGAGGAACTCCTGGATCTGTGGCGAAAGCTGGCTGACGACAATTTCGAAAAGATAAGTAGCAATATCCCGGTCGCTGCCGGAAAACTCTTCGACGAATGCATCGACATTGCGGATTTCCTTCAACGCGAGGGACGCAAGCAGCAGCCCCGCGATCCAGCCTTCGGTACGTTCATACAGCAGCTTGACCTGGGCGGCGGTAAGTTCTTTTCCACTGATCGTGCGGATGAAATCACCAGCCTCATCCAGGTGCAGGTTCAGATCCGCCGCTTGCATCTCGTGAATCTGCTGGGCGAGGCGCAGCTTGCTGAGGCGAAAAGGAAGTTGAGTACGAGACGCAATGACGAATTTCAGCTTATGGGTGCTGTGCGTGATGAGCCAATTCATCACATCATGCACAGCTTCGTTATGGATGACGTGATAGTCGTCGAGGAACAATGCCAGCTCCCCTTCGATGTGTGCCAGGTCGTCGCACAAGGACAGCAGCAGGGTTTCAACCATTGGCACCGCGTCGTCTTTCATCTGTGCCAGTGCGGCGCGGCCGAAATCCGGCATGGCCCGCTGAATAGCCGAAATCACGTAATGCAGGAAGCGGATCGGCGTATTGTCTTCGCTATCAAGATTGATCCATCCAGTAGGAATGCCTCTAGCCTCGATAAAGGCTCGCTGCTTCAACAGCGTGGTAGTCTTACCGTATCCCGCAGGCGCGATCAAGGAAATCAACCGCCGAGAAAGCGCAGCCTCAAATTTTTCCTCCACCCGCGGCACCGACAGGAGGTGCAGGGACTTCTGAGGCGGCAGAGTCTTCGTCTCGATGAGCATATGCTGCTTTTCAGGACGAGATTTTTCGACGAGGGGCGAAGGCTGGGCGGACGCTTCTCTTTTAAAAACACCGATTGCCACCGGCTTGAAAACAAGAGCCCCGCTTGCCGGTTGCTGGACGCGCCCTTCGACCGGCCGCGTCTCGCCGAAAGCTCGAACCGGAATACTCATCTGTACTACCTCCCATGATTTACCAGTTGCCTCTTGCCGGCTACGGCTGCATTAACATCTGGTCAATAAGGGTGCCGCTGCCTTCTATCACATAGGGCAACGGCAAGAGTGAAAATCGTTCGGAAAAATCTTCCCGGCTGTTTAATCCCGCAAGAGAAAATTCTTTCCGTAAATTCACAATAATCCTGCCTACTTACAGCTCCCTTACTGCGAGTAGGTTATCTTCCAGGTTTGTTCTGACCGCGTGTTTCGATGGAGCCGCCCCAACCGGCTTGTCGGAAATCGTGCCGGTTACAGAGCTCATTTCATGACGGGAGGGCTCGAGCAGATAGTCTGGACGGATCCAATACAAAGCGCGCCATTGGACCGGAACCTTCAAGGAGATGGAAGAACATGGCATTGGCATGCAGGCCGAGTTGCTCGACCAGGGAAAATGCCTCCGAGCCGGTATCCGATTCCATATCAGATGCTCAAGTATTCCTTCTTGATCAGCCATTTGTCACCGCGCTTTTCGAGTATCAGAGCCTTCAGGTCTTTCGAAGACAGACGATCCGATGTATAGATCTGGCGGAACTTCACTTTTGCCCAAGTGCCGCGCACAGTGACTGTCAGCGATTCGATTTTCACATCGATTTTTCCCTTGCCTTCGATGCGGGAACGGCGCTTCTCTTCCCACTGCCCACGGGACTCGCCTTCAGGAGTCTGGAAGTCGGGGCTATACAAATTGAGGTAAGCGGCAAGATCCTTGGTGCTCCACGCGGTCGCCCAGCTATTCACCGCAGCAAGCACCGCGTCATGCTCTCCGTCCCGCTTGGCCACCGGACTGGGACTGGGACTGGGACTGGGATTGGGATTGGAACTGGGATTGGTACTTGCGCTTGACGTCATCGGAGCCGGCGTCATCGGTGGTGGCACCGACTTGCTGCTGTCTGCGGTTGCGGCAAACGCGAGGATCATCGATCGCTTCAACTTCGCCTTCGCACGGCCGGGATCGAGTTGCGTTACCTTGTCATAACTCTGCCCTGCCAACCTCGCATAAACGTCGCCCAGGTTTTCATGTGCGATGGCATACGATGGCTTATGACGGACCGCGGTTTCCAATGCCACTCGCGCCTTGTCAAGCTGGCCGACGGACGCATAAAGCACTGCGAGGTTATTGTAGGGTTCCGGCAGATCCGGATGATCCCCGTTCAGTTTTTCGAAGACGGCAATCGCTTCCGCAGTCCTCTCCTGTCCGGCCAGGATCATGCCCTTTAAGAACTGCATCTGGGCGTCGAGAGGATGTTGAGCCAGGAATGCATCGGCCATCGCTTGTGCTTCACCCAACCGTCCCGAGTCCAGCAATGCGCGCACCCTGTCGACGTCGTTGGCAAGCGCCGGCAACGCGCTCAGTGCAGCTAGCAGGGTGGACAAGGCCAGCCTTTTGCACAAGAGGATCTTGGAGTTACTCATCTGCCCGTCCTTAGAGGGTGCTCATTCCTGATTGTAGTAACGGGCCGGGAAGCCGTTTCTCAACAAACTTCACGGCCTGAAATCCGGATTCGTTTCATAAACGGCGGCGCAAAAGAGGCCAAGTCGCCAAGACGCTGTACGGCCATCCTCTAATCTTCCGCCAGCGCCTTTCTAACATCGGTCGCCTGTTCGAAGTCGCGCTGCATTTCCAGCAGCAATTCGGACTTCGCCAGGCGGACTACAGAATGCAAGGCAGCCACATACATATCTTTATGCTCCCTGTTGCTCAACAAGCAAAACGCTTCAGCCAGATTTTCTATAACAAGGTTTACGTTGGCCATGATGATTGAAAAATGCCGCAGATCTTCCGGGGCGTGTCCAGTCGAAGCCCCGAACTCGGCCAAAGTGTTCAGTAGACAAACATGTTAGCCGCTTCGAGCAACAGATATTTTCAATTTAGCTCATCGGGATCCCGCGATCCCAAACAAAGTTGCAGCTATCCATAGCAGTGAAGTTGCGAAGTCATGGACTTGTCCCACGCCGGTACTTCACTATTCCTCCTTCCATTCTTGCGAGACGGTAGCCACGTCCCCCTCTCCTCTTCGATTCGGCGAATCACCATACTTTTCGGATTCCCGAACCATCCTCTTCTCTGAAGAAAACTATCCTTTCGGTTGGTGAAGGCCAATGCCCTCGGTGCTTTAATGATCTCAAGCAGACGTTTCATGCAATCCCGGTTTTCCGGGAGAGAAACTGTTCTTCGGGGATGAAGTTGCATCTGGATCCGGTAGCAGAATTTGGGGGCGGAAAGTATGGATTCCCCCTTTCGGGTGATACCGCCGAACACTTTCTCAATGCAAACTACATGCACAAAAGTTGTTTATCGACGAAGAGTCTTGCCGCTATGCCAGCAATGGAGTAACCAGGCAGACCAGGGAGGAGGAGAAAATGAGTATTGCTTGCTATATTTCTGACGACGCTATTTCTCATAACGTTCAACAGATCCTGACGCTTGCGGGCTTTGAATGTGAACGTTTCAGGTCCGAGACTGCGTTGCTAAGAACATTACGGCATCGCAATTTCGATCTCATTCTTGTCCACGTCAATATTGCACCGCCGGCCGACGAGCGTGTTTTCTCGTGGCTCAATTGCCGCACGGGTGAAAGTACGCCTGTCGTGCTTCTCTCATCAACGCAAAGCCCGGATCGGATTGCATTCGCGCTGGACTCGGGCGCTGACGATTTCATTGCCACCCCGTTCGACCCTGTCGAATTGATCGCTCGCCTGCATGCCGTATTGCGCCGCTGCAATCGACGCAATCTTCATCGCGCGATCGAGGTGCTTGGCTTCTCGTTGGACCGAGAGTCCGGCCGCTTCCTGGACCGTGGCGTTGAACTTGAACTTACCCCGCGCGAATTTACCATGGCCTGGCTGTTCTTCTCTTCGCCTGGCGTCTATCTCTCTCGCGAAACCATCAGCATCGCCGTCTGGGGTGTGGAAAGCGAAATTGCCAATCGAACCATCGAACAGCACATTTACAAGCTGCGCAAGAAGCTTCAGTTGAGCAAGGAGCGTGGTGTCATGATCCGCACCGCCTATAGCCAGGGCTATCGCCTTGAGCTGTGCGGCGAAGAAGTAATGGCAGCATAACAATCGGCACGAACGGCTTGGACGACAATATCTTCTACGGAAGAAGCGCCCTGTGATGCTGATATGCGTGCGTTGAAAACAATGAGGGAAAAACTTTCGGCCAATAGGTACTAGCCACAGTTTCGCTGACAATCTGACAACGATAATATGCCAATCAACATTTCAACCGGGTGTTTCAAAGCAGTGTATATTTCACTGTGGCAATATCGAGTCGGAAAACCATGCGGTACAGTTCAGATTCCTCCCTTGGCGACACAGCACCTCCGCGAAAGCTGGTCATCGTTATCGATGACCATCCTTTGGTTTCGGCATCGCTGCGCGATCTGATTTCCCTATATTCTTTTTCCGCCGAGGTGCGTTCGTTCTCCTCGTTTTCGGCGAGCGTGAACGTTCTGCAGAACGAACACCCGATCCTGGTTTTTCTTGATCTGGGCCTGCCGGATATCACTGGACGTGCAGCGATCGATGCCGTTCGCGCAAAGGCGCCAAAAGCACTCTTGGCTATATTGAGCGGGAATGATGAGCTCGCACGCGACATTCCGGAAATCCAGAACAAGACGCTCCCATTCCTGCACAAGGGATTGTCGCACCATATGCTCACGAAAGCATTACGCGGGCTGCTCGATCAATGCGGGTTGGACAACGGTGTTCAACAACATTCCAGCGAGTCCGAACCTATGCTGGAAAGGTTCGACAGCCTCACACCGAAGCAACGTGAAATTCTCCGATTGCTGGCGACAGGACGAACCAATCAAGATATTGCCGCGGCACAGAACGTCAGTGTGGAGACCATCAAGACTCATTTGCATGACATCTATGCAAAACTCCGGGTCAAAAACCGCACGCAAGCCATCCTGCTCCACCAGTCGGCGTACCGCCTTGTTCAGAACGAACAATAATCATGCATTGAAAACCGCTTCCCGGTGCTTTCGGGGAGTGCCAGGATGCAGCCCGAGGCTCGCATGACCGGCAAATTTTTTTTGCGCCTGCTCCTCGTCCTGGCTGCACTGCTCGGCACCCTGTCTTGGGGAGCCGCTTATTTTTCGCAGTTCATGGCGCCATCGGGACGTACCGAATCGCTCACCCCATCGGTAGATACGTTGCGCGTGCCACCCTATGGCCAGCGCAGCGATTGCACTGCATCATCCAGACTCCCTGCTCCACCACACAGCAGCATCGGAAACTCCACAAGCCCGATTCGCAAGTCCGACTCTCTCTTTAGTGACAACGCCTTCTGGGGACAACATTTTCGCATCAGTGCGACCGAGTCCATGGAGCGCATTTTTCTCGTCGAATCGTCTCAGCTCTTGTCCGCGCGCCTCTTTGTCGAGGGGAGCGATGGCAACTGGCACGAAGCGTCACGCTGGCCGAAGAGCCGTGCGCAGGGTGGAGGATTCTATGTCAATCCGGCGTACACGGTCCGCTTCGAGGCGGGACAGGAAACCCGGCTCTTTGTTTGCTACCAGACGATATCCGGAATGACGCCACTGTTTTCGATACGAACCATTGACAGCGTCATGGAGCGATTGGCCTTCCACTTGCTCGTCTTCGGTGCAATGCTGTCGATCCTGCCGTTCACCCTGCTATACGCATCCAGTTTCTGGAAAACCTCACGGGAAGAGACAATTCCGCTGATCCTGTTTCTCGTTCCGCTTGGCGGCGCCTACAGCGGTTGGATCATGGGGTTGCATACGCTTATTTTCCCGGACAACGACGTCGTTACGGCAGCAAAAATCGCACATACCAGCATCATGGTCTCGCTCGTGCTTTTTTTGCATTACCTGCTGCGTGAACATGGAGCAGGAAAAGAGAAGCGCCCCGTCTTCTGGCTGAGACGGCTTTTTCCTTTCGGCGCCTTGCTGCCTCTGCCAATCATTCTTCTCGACTACAAGCTGGGACAAGATCTCCTGATCCTTGTTGGAACCTTGCTGTCATTCGTGATGCTTGTCGGCGGCATTGCTCTGCTGGAGAAAGACCGTTATGCGGTCGGATATGCCGTTATCGGCATCCTGGCGATGTTGATTTGCCTGAGCTACGCCTTTACCTGGTTCGATCTTCTTCCATCCGACGTGGTTACCGCCTTGACAGCCACCCTGGGGACTGCGTTCGCCGGCTATTTCGGTCTGATCATCCTGCGCAGATTTCATGAACGAGACCTGTATTTGATAGCGCGTGTCAACTACAGCGATCGCATATATCGACGCGAAGCAAGGCGGCATACCGCGGCCAGGTTAAGAGCATTCTCTACGATAAATCATGATATGCGCCAGCCGGTACATGTAATAGAAGCTTCGCTGGCTGCGCTGCAAAATCACGTTCGTGATCCGGCGACGCGACGCATCCTCGACCGGCTGATCCGGGCAAACGAAACACTCTCCGGTTTTGTAGACGGATTGCTTGACGTCTCGCGCATCGATGCAGGCGTGATGGCTCCGCGCGTACAGATTTTCTCCGTCGACATGTTACTGTCCCAACTCGCCACCGAGTATCGCGACATGGCAACCGCCAAGGGACTCGCGCTGCGCTACGTGGGCTGCCGTGCCTACATACACAGCGATCCGGCCTTGCTTGAACGCATACTCCGCAATCTGCTCTCGAATGCCATCAACAACACTGAAACAGGACGAATCCTGCTCGGTTGCCGCAGGCGTCCCGGGCACACCATCGATATCCAGGTAATCGACACCGGCCCGGGCATCGACGCCGCCACCCGGAATCGCCTCTTCAGCACAGGTTTGCGCCCGCCCGGAAAAAGCGGCAGGTCCGGGCTCGGGCTATTTATCGTGACGGAACTTGCTGCTGTTCTTGATCATCGGATCGGGCTTGAATCGGAGCCAGGAGTCGGCTCCTGTTTCTCCGTGACGGCCAAGCTTGCGCCGGCAAACGCAGAGAAGCAGCCAGCACTGAAAAATCCCGATATACCAATGTTGCAAGGGCTGAGCGTTCTGCTTATGGAAGGCCCGTCACGCTCGTCAGCCTCTTTGCGCCGCCTGCTTGAAGAGAAACATCTCACCGTCCTGGAGGCAGCAACACGCCGCGAAGCCTTGAATCTGCTGGCTTCGGGCCACGTGCCCGACCTCGCCATCGTCCATCACCTGCCGCAAGGGAAAACCGGGTTGGATCTCATCGAGCATCTCGAACATACGCTGATGCGTCCGATACCGACTATTGTCATCGTCGACTCTCTTGAAACGAAAGACGTGCTCGCCATAGAACGACTGGACCGACTGCTGATCTGTTCCCCTGTTGAGAATGCGGAGTTGTTCCGATCGATCGGAGCGTTGACAAATCCAGGCCGTCAGGCGCCCATCGGCAAGCAGCCGGAATCCCGTCATCAGCCTGAAGATACCGGTCAATCAGAAGCCAACGAAAAAACCGGCGGTCCCGAAACCGGGTCTCCAAACTGAATGCATGAATAAGGCAGCATTCACTTAGACGGTGTTTCACATGGGGCCATCGCATGGCCGCCTCCATTTGACGGATCGCATCAAGAGCACATCAGATCCATATGCGTTTTCCGCAGCGGCACGGCCGCCAGCTTCTCCTGCTGCGCGATCTCTTCACACAACTCAAGGCGATAGCCCTTGGAGTAAGCGGTTCGAATGCGCACACCGCGCTCGGAGCACAAGTTGAGTTTTTTTCGCAACTTGTAGACATGCTGCTCTATCGTGCGGCTGGCAATGTCTATATCCACACCCCAGACTGCGACACTAATGGCTTCGCGGGACAGGTAGATGCCAGGCGAGGAGAAGAACAGCCAGGCCATGTCGAGCTCGCGCCGTGTCAGCGCGACCTGCTCGCCGCGGTCGAGGAAGATGCAAGCGTCCCGGTCCAGCATAAATCCCTGTATCTCGACAACCCCGCGTGTGTTCACACGATTGCAGCGGCGCAGGATGGCATTCAGGCGCGCGACAAACAAGACAGGATCGACAGAGCGGCCCATGACCTCGTCAACACCCGCCTCAAGCGCCGCGGCTACTTGAGTTGCGGTGCAATTCTCGGAAAGCATGACGACCGGGGTACTCTCGCCGGTGCGGCAATTCAGCCATGAATACGCGCTCCGGTCGTCATGCGCTTCGGCCGAGGTCTCGATCAGGATCAGGTCATAGCTCTCCCGGCGCAACGCACGAATCATCGCCGATTCAGTTATGAACTGAGTGCAGTCGAATCCGGCCCCCGCCAACACCTCCTGTACCCGGTGAAAAGTCGAGTTACAGCGAATATTGCAAGCAATACGCATCTCTTTCTCCGTGCATCCTGATCTGGAAAGCCACAAGCCATTCGATGGCGCATGGGCTGCTGATCCCGGCTGTGTCGTTCGCATGGGCTGCGAGACAAGCACACAGGCGGTTCTGTCGGCACGAGCTCAAAGACGGTGGTCTTCTCAGGCTCGCATGATGATTGTGATTCGAAGTTCTCTTGGTACTTCGATGAGATCACTTTACGTCGGCAGACTTACGAATCGCTTACGCAAGGCGACCTAATTTCAAACTTTGAAAAAAGGCCCGCATTCAGGTGTCTTCGGTGTGCCTGGTGCTGCTGCTCCGTGGCGCGAGGCGCCGCTCCTCTACTCCTGTATAACTGTATGGAATATCCTTCGGCATCGGCCCCTTGATGCGGCCGCCTTGCCGAGTCTGCTCCCATGCGTGCGAAAGAATGCCGACCGCGCGCGACAGGATGAACAGGCCGCGTCCAAGTTCCGCAGCGAAACCCAATTCGGAGAAAATCACCGCAGTCACGCCGTCGATGTTCATCGGGATGCGCTTGCCGGTTCGTTTTGCCAGCGCTTCTTCCACTGCGATGCCGATGCGCGCATAGCGGCCATCGATCACACCCTGCACGCGCGCGTTCTCCACCAGTTGCAGCAGCTTCGGCGTGCGCGGGTCGGTCGGATGGAAGCGATGGCCGAAGCCCGGAATGATCTTGCCATGTTCGGCGATGAAGTCATCGAGCACTGCGTCGACTGCTGCGCCGGGCTCGCTACCTTTCTCGACGAGCGCGGCAATCCGCTGGTAGATCTGCATGCATTGCTGGCCAGCGCCGCCATGGATGTCGTCGAGCGCGTTAATGCCCGATGCCATCGCGCCATTGAGCGGCAGGCCGCAGGTGACTGCCATGCGAGCGATTGCAATCGACGGCGCTTGAGGGCCGTGGTCGACGCTGGCGACGAGTGCTGCTTCGAGCAGGTCGCTCTGCGCGCGTGCGGGCAACTCGCCGCGCAACATCAGCCAAATCATCTCCGGGAATCGGATCTCACCGATCAGATCCTGCACCGGATAGCCGCGAAAGCTGATCTTGCCGGGGTGAATGTCGACGATCTCGGTGCTCCACCAGGCGCGCGCTTCCTGCACCAGTTGCTCGGGGCCTTTCGTACCTTTCGTGCTCATACCGCACCTGCCTCTTTCAGCTTGTTGATCTCTTCGTCGCTGTAGCCGAGTTCCCGCAGCAGCGCATCGGTATGCTCACCCAGGCGGGGCGGCGGTACACTGACATCGGGGTCGGCATCCTGTATCTTGAAGCCCGCACGCGCCAGCGTGACCGGGCGATCGATCCCGGGCACATGATCGAAGGTGCGCAGCAGCCCGCGGTGCCGGGTTTGCGGATGATCCAGTGCCTGCGGCACGGTCAACACCCTGCCGGCAGGCACGCCGGCATCGTTGAGCAGGCTTTCCCATTCTTCGGCCGATTTTTCCATCAGGCCCCTTTCGATCTCCACCGTCAACGCTGCGCGGTTTTTCTTGCGGTTCTCGCGCTCGGCAAAGCGCGGATCGGCCAGCAGGTCCTCACGCCCGATCAGTTGTGCAAGCTCGGCGAATTGCTGCTGCTTGTTGGCAGCGATGTTGAGCAATCCGGACTTGGTGCGGAACGTGCCGGATGGCGCGGCCGTAAAGTTGTCATTGCCCATGGGCGTCGGCTCCTGTCCGGCAACGAGATAGTTCGAAACGACCCAGCCCATGGTGACGATGGTCGAATCCAGCATGGCCACGTCAATGAAGGCGCCCTTGCCCGTCGTCGCGCGGCGCACCAGCGCAGCGGTGATCGCGAATGCGCCGGTCAATCCGCCGATCGAGTCCGCGACCGGGTAGCCGACACGCAGCGGCGCCGTATCCGCGCTCCCGGTGATGCTCATGACACCTGCCATCCCTTGCACGATCTGGTCATATGCGGGAGCGCCTTCCAGCGGCCCGCTCTGACCGAAGCCGGAGATGGCGCAATAGACCAGGCGGGGATTGATCTGCTTCAGGTCCTCATGACCGAGTCCAAGACGCGCCATCACGCCCGGCCGGAAATTCTCGACGATAACGTCGGCCGTAGCGACAAGGCGCCGCAGCACTTCCTTGCCGGCCTTGGATTTCATGTCGACGGTGATCGACCGCTTGCCTGCATTCTGCGCGAGGAAGGAGGCCCCCATGAACCGTGCATTGAGTGCCGCGTCGGCGCCAAGCTGACGCGCGAGGTCGCCGGTCCCGGGCATTTCGACCTTGATCACGTCGGCGCCCAGCAAGCCGAGCTGATAAGCGCAGAACGGGCCGGCCAGCACATTCGTCAGGTCCAGCACCCGGATTCCGTGAAGTGCTTGCGTCATTGCGTGCTCCTTGCCATCGCTGCCAATTCAGTATTTTTACCTCTAGAGCAAAAATAATAGAACACGGTTCCATCTAACGCAACCAAGTAATAGAATTGAGTTGTGCTTAACAGAACAATCGGCCAATATTTGCGAAGAAGCAATTTTCGCCGCAACTTCGTACCATTTGGAGAAAGCATGAACAATGAAGGCGTTGCAGCCGTAGACCGGGCACTATCGATCCTGGATGTCTTTACCGAGAACGATGCGGCACTCACGCTGACCGAGATTTCGAAACGCACCGGCCTTTACAAGAGCACCGCCCTGCGCCTGACGGAGTCGCTGGAGAAGTTCGGCTACCTGCGGCGCGATGAAGAGGGGTATTACAAGATCGGAGCCAAGCCCCTGTTCCTCGGCACGCTATACCAGCGCCAGTTCAAGACCTCGGACGTCGTGCCACCGGCGTTGCGCCACCTCGTGGAGGAATTGCATGAAGGCGCCTCGTTCTTCATCCGCGACAACGACCACCGGGTATGCCTGCATCGCGTCGACGCCCGCCGCGCAGTGCGCGATGCGATCAGCGAGGGCGACCGCCTGCCGATCGATGTCGGTGCCTCCGGCCATGTGCTGCTCGCCTTCAACGGCCAGCCCGGCGAGCGCTACGATCGGATTCGCAAGGACATGTACTCAGCATCCTTTGGCGAGCGCGATCCCGAAACTGCCGCAGTGTCATGTCCGGTATTCGGCCTGCATCAGAAACTGGCCGGCGCACTCACCGTCTCCGGCCCGCGTTACCGGATCGAGGAACTGAAGGTGGATGGGATCCTGCCAGTCCTCTTCACGCAAGCGCGGGAACTGACCCGTGCATTCGGCGGCACTCCGGGTGTCTTCGACGGCGTCGCCACGAAATAGAAATCAGGAATTGGTTGCGAGACAGCTCGTGCAACAAGCATCGAGCCAAAGAAAAACGGGCTGGCGTCCGCGCCAACCCGTCGATGTACTTGCAGAGGCTTAACCCGTTATCGGAGAAGGGAAGCCGTAAACCAGAAAGGGGCTAGATCTTACGATCTAGCCCCTATATATGGCGCGGCCGGCAGGAATCGAACCCACGACCCCTTGGTTCGTAGCCAAGTACTCTATCCAGCTGAGCTACGGCCGCGAAAGACGTAAGTATAGCACCCACTCAACGAAAAAGTGAAGTTCTTTCCCTAAAAAAGTTTTCCAACCTGCATCAAGCCACCCTCCTTCACCAGACCCGCAGCAATGATGTCGGCTACTGCCAACGCCCCGAACCTCAACCTGCATCCGGTGCAGGGCTATAGTTGCGTCCAGGAATACTTATGTTAGAGTCGTCGAGGCATTCATTGCTCCGCACCTACCCGGCGACCGCCGCCAAATAAAAAAGGATTTCCAGCATGAACGACATGTGCCGCGTTCCTATCCGCCGGGCGCAGATGGCATTGGCAGTATGCGTCTTCCTCGCCGGCTGCGCCGCCAATCCACCGCAACCCAAGCTCTACGACCGCCTGGGCGGTCTGCCTGCCATCACCGCTGTCGTCGACAAGACGATCGACAGCGCGGCACGCGATCCGCGTACCAGCCGCAGCTTCAAAGGCATCAAGCTGCAAGGCGTCAAGGAAGCCGTCGTCGCACAGCTCTGCGAAGCATCGGGCGGCCCCTGCAAGTATGAAGGCGGGACGATGCGCAAGGTGCACCAGGATCTGGAGATCACCTCCGCTGAGTTCGACGCCTTTGCCCAACAGCTTGTCGCGACGCTCGACGCGTTCAAGGTACCGCAGCGCGAAAAAGATGAACTTCTCCAAATGCTCGCCCCGATGAAGGGCGACATCGTGACCAGATGAGCGCCCTCGCCCTCCGCACGGGGCTGGCGTCCGCCCTGCTGATCGCTGCCGCATCCTCGCAGGCAGCTTCGGTCGCCGTCGACATTCTGGATTCCGCAGGCAAGCCGCTCGCCGATGCCGCCATCTATGCCGAACCGGAATCCGGCGCACCCGCATCGAAGTCCGCGAAGACGGTGGAAATCGAACAGAAAGGCCGCAAGTTCCTTCCCGCTGTGACCGTGATCCAGACCGGAACCAACATTTCGTTTCCGAACAATGACACGGTCCGCCACCACGTCTATTCGTTCTCGCCAGCCAAAGTGTTCGAGCTCAAGCTGTATTCCGGTGAACCGGCCAACCCGGTGCACTTCGACAAGCCGGGCACCGTCGTCATCGGCTGCAATATCCACGACCAGATGGCAGCCTATATCCATGTCGTGCCCACGCCTTACTTCGCCAAGAGCGACGCCGCCGGCAAAGCGAAGCTGGACGGTCTGCCGCCGGGCAAGTACCGTCTGAAGGCCTGGCACTTCGGCCTGCCCGCCGGCGTGCCGGTCGCCGAGCAGCCTCTCGTCGTGTCCGGCGCCGACTCCACCACCACCATCAACCTGAACGTCAAAGCACGCTCCAACTAGGAAAGCCCCATGCGCTTGCGCAGTCTCGAAAGCCGCATCGTCATCCTGTTCCTCGTTCTCATCCTCGCGGTGCAGCTGGCCGGCTTTGTAGCCATCCAGACCGGCATCCAGGAAAACGTGCGCGCCGCGATCCGCGAAGAACTGGCCGTCGGCGAGCGCGTGTTCTTGCGGCTGCTCGACCAGTATGCGCAAAAGCTGACCCAAGGTGCGCGGCTGCTGGCCGCCGACTATGGGTTCAAGCAGGCCATCGGCACCGACGACCGCGAGACCATCCGGGACGCGCTGGTCAACAATGCCGAACGCATCGAAGCCTCGCACGCGCTCCTGATCGGCATCGACCGCACGA
>DASPMC010000027.1:0-59789 GCA_035627275.1 Noviherbaspirillum sp. | reverse complement strand
GCTTCTTTCGCACGTACCTTGTGAAGGTGACATACGAGAATGACAACCCCGCCTTTTTCAGCTCGGACCAGATCACTTTGAGTTGAACGCCTCGCTGCATCGCCTCTTGCGTTGCCGGCCAGATCGCATCGAATTCCTTGTCTAAGGCGGATACGTCCGGGGCGAGATTGGCCAAAAGATTTTCGGCCTTAGTCTTATCCATAATTTTGTATCCTATGATCCATTTTGTATCCTATGATCCAATTTGCGGCATAGGATCGACTCAGGCTTTCTTTTTCGGCGCTGCCTTGGCGCCTTTGGCCCGCTCGCGGCCCATCGTGGTCTTGAGCACTGGCGGCGTGATGTCAAGGCCGACACTGCCCATCACTTCACACAATTTTTCCAACGAGAAGCCGACGCCGTTCATGTGTTCGATCTGATCCATCAACAACCGAATCTCGGCGGCCTTCGATTTGAGGCCCAACCCTGCCACCTCACGGGCATGATTGGAGAACTTGGCCAGCTCAGCTTTCAGTTCGGCTACGGTCGGTTCGGCTGTGTTCTTAGCTGTGGGCATAGCGTTCCTTTTGCGCGGTTTAGTTGCCGGCGATATTACACTCGATTTCATAGCATTTCTAACGATTTCTTTAAAATTTCCCGTCGATTTCCGTGTTATCCAATTATTTCACCTAATATCCACAAATTGCAAGTAGTATCCACTCAATTTCCTATAATTTCCTCACCAAATCCGCCGATTTCAGAATGGTTTCCGTAATCCAAGTGAGCTGAGGAAAATATGCAACAAATGGGTTGTTGGATACGCTCTCCCGGGAGCTTCCTGCGTCGCTCGACCGGTCGATTCCGCCCCCGGGCACCCCCTTCCCTGGGCCGTCCTAGCCTTAACACACCATACGCACATTACAAATGTGCTTGAAAACCGCGCCATTGCTGGATTCTGCTGTATACAACACGGAATTTCTGTAATGAACATTTCTGTAAGATACTGATTTATAATCGAAAAACATGTATACGGAGGGCTTGATGGGAAATGCGCAATTTAGAACGACAGACGAAGAGGAAACTGCTATTGCTGCGAGGATGGCCTTGGCTGGCGATAGGACAAGATCTGATCACTTTCGGCGCGTCTACTTTCAAAATGTTTCTGAACGAGACGTACAGATCGGGGAAATAAAAAGGCAATTAGAGATGCTTGCCGAGGGTCAAGAACATCTTCGTCGGGCCGTGCAGCAGCTCGCCACTGCAAAAAGCGATGATCTGGAACTCAGGTTGTTGGCTGGCTTGTACGCCCTCCTATACCCCTCGGTCGATGATAGCGTCCAGGCCAAAGTCGACCAGCACATCGACTATTCCGTGGTGGAGCATTTTCTATCTGGCAACACTAACAAGGGGAAAAGAAAATGAGTGCAGCAATGCGCCGATATGATGATCGCTACAAGCCAGCTCTTAGCTTAGTTGTTGTTTTTATAATCGTAGCTGCTTGGGTGTTCGCGATTTTCAAGACGTACAAAATCCCGGAGGGGCAATTCTTTAGGGGCTTCTATTACGCGGCCATGTCGACGCCGGACAATTTCAGATTGTGGCTCCCTCCCCTGCTCGCCCTGCTTTGGGGTATCGCTCTTTTTGCGGTAATTAACTCTTATACAACGACGCATTTCGGCATCGCTGACTTCGTGATGCAGTTGCGCGGCCCGCGCATTCGGAGTGCCGCCGAGCTAATAGACGCTTGTCGGGAATTTGGAAAAAAGCAACTCAGACTGATGGGCGTGCCAGTACCTACCCGCCTCGAAAATTTGCATTTTGAAGCAGTCGGCTCGACTGGTTCGGGTAAATCGCAGGTCATTGCGGACTACCTGGAAAGCGCTCACGAGCGTGGCGACCGGACGATCGTGATTGATCCGAACGGCGGTTTCATGAGCGAGTTCTACAAGGAGGGCGACTATATCCTCAACCCTTTCGATCAGCGCGGCCAAGCATGGTCGATCTTCAACGAGATCCAGACTCCCTACGATGTGGAACAGTTCTCCGTCAGCCTGATTCCTAAAAGTCCGTCGACCGAGCAAGAACAATGGAATGCGATGGCTCGGACAATCGTCGCTGAAACCATGCTGAAGCTCTGCAAGCTGGGGAAGAACACCACGCAACAACTGGTCTACTGGTTGACCATTGCCAGCAATGACGAGCTGCAGAAGATGCTGGCTGATACTGCCGCGGCCGGTATGTTCCACGGCGCCGATGAAACCTTGGGCTCTGTGCGAACGGTGCTGACGAGGTACATCACCGCGCATAAGTACCTACAAGATCCGGTCAAGGGCGAGGTCCCCTTCTCTATTCGTCGCTGGCTCGATAACCCGAACGGGGGCAACCTTTGGGTACCCTGGCGCGAAGACATGCTTCCGGCTCTGAAGCCGCTGATCGCCTGCTGGACCGACGTCATATGTGCCAGCTTGTTGTCGGCCGATGTCGACAGCGCGCACGACATGCATTTGGTCATCGACGAACTTGACTCACTCGATAAACTCAATTACCTGGTGCAGGCTGCGACGAAAGCACGGAAGCATAAGCTGCATCTATTCTGCGGCTTCCAGTCGTATGCCCAGCTCGACGAAACGAACGGCAAGAACGATGCACTTACACTGCGAAACAGCTTGCGCAACAGCGTCAGCCTCGGCGTCGCTGACAAGGATACCTATACCGCAAATGAGATTCATAAGGCGATCGGCGAAATTACCGTCACGCGTCGCCGCACAACGCTATCGGGAGGGACTGCCGGCGCGCGAGCAACAACCAATCTTGATAGCGTGACGGAATACCTTGTCAGCCCTGCTGATGTTCACAATCTTCCAGCTCTGACGGGTTATGTGAAGCTTGCCGAAGACGTAGGCGTTGCTCGTGTCAAGCTGAAGTATAAGAAGCGTCCATCTGTGACGGAAAAGCTCATCATTATTAAGGGCAAGTGGACTGATCCAATCAAACCTGAGACCCGTCGCTTCGCAGCGGCGGCCAAAGCCTAATGCTGTCCTTTAAATTCGTCACGAACGCGGGCGGCGCCGCACATTATTTTGAGAATACCGACGATTACTATGCCAAAGAGGGGCATCGAGGTATATGGCAAGGGAAGGGCGCTGAGCTGCTGGGGCTGAGTGGCGGCGTCGATCGCGAGGTATTTAAGAGCCTGCTCGAAGGGAAATTGCCGAATGGTGAGGTGGCTCGCAAACGCATGCCGAAGCTGCAGAAAGAAGGCAAGAAATCTAAAGAACGGTTAGGCATCGACTTCACGTTCTCGGCGCCGAAGAGTGTAAGCATTGTCGCCTTGGTCAACGGTGATGAGAGACTAATCCGCGCCCACGACGAAGCCGTAAGCGCCGCGTTGGCCGTTCTCGAAGGGAAGGCTCTGGCTCGCAAGAAGGAGAAGGGATTGAGCTTCCGGCAGCACACGGGCAATCTCACGTTCGCTACTTTCCGCCACGAGCTGTCGCGCACCCAAGATCCGCAATTGCATACGCACGCCGTGGCCATGAATCTCACGCAACGCGACGATGGTAAATGGGTTGCGTTGACGAATGATGAGATGCTGAAAGCGGTCAAGGTCATTGGCGCCTACTATCGCGCCAATCTCGCCAAGCGGCTGCAGGAGTTGGGTTACGAGATCCGTGCGACACGACACGGATTCGAGTTGGCTGATGTGTCGGAAGAGGCAATCAAGCTGTTTTCAAAGCGCAGTCAACAGATTGAAAAAGCCCTCGAAGAAAAGGGCTTGGATCGTGACCGAGCAGGCAGCAAGACCAAGCAGACCATCACACAGGCTACGCGCCCAAACAAGACAGATGCCGACCGTTCCGCATTGCGGCAAGAATGGATCGACGTGCTGCATGAGGCGGGCATCGAAATCAAGCCGTCAGGTATTTTCGAGAACATCAAAGAGCGCGTTCAGGAGGCAATGACGGAGATCGGCCGTAGCGTCATGCCTGATGCCTTACGCGAGCGTTTAGACGCCAGGAAGGCGGCGAAAGAGGCTGAAAGTGAAGGCGACCAGGCGAGGAGGGCAGTGGACTTCGCCATCGAACATCTCATGGAGCGCCAGGGAATTTTCACGAAAGCCGAGCTGCTGGAACGCGCCTATATGAGGGGGCTTGGCGCTCTAGGCGCGATCGAGACAGAGGTTGCGCGAGCGATCGGCGACGGCCGTATTATCCCTGAGCTGCCGTTATATCAAAGCGCAAAGTCGTTTTCGCGGGATGCTCAAGCTCGCACGCAAGACTTTCAGCATGAGTATTTCAAGCATGAAGATGCACTGAAGCTTACTGCCTCGTCTTGGGTGGCAATCACTATGGCGCGTACCGGCATGGCCCAGGCGGATGCCGAAAAGCTTGTCCAAGACTCGATTGCTGCGAGCCGTCTAGTGCGCACCGAAGAGCGTTTCACGACACGGACGATGCTTGCTGATGAGAAAACCGTCCTGGCAATGGAAGTCGCCGGCCGCAGAACCGTTACGCCTATCAAGGCCGCAGCGGATGTGGACGCGATGTTCGCATCGAGTACGCTCAATGACGGCCAGAAGGCAGCAGCGCGCCTGATTCTGACCACAGAGAATCGTTTCACCGGCGTCCAAGGATATGCCGGCGTCGGCAAGAGCCACATGCTCAAGGAAACCGTCGATGCAATCAAGGAGGAGGCCGTTCGGCAGGCCCGGGAACAAGGATACGAGGTGTTCGGTTTGGCTCCGTATGCCTCGCAAAACAAGGCGCTTGCCGAACTGGGAATGAAGTCGCAAACCTTGGCTTCCTTCCTGTTGCGGAAGCAGGATCACGGTCGGCTCACCGATAAGTCAATCGTTTTCCTCGATGAGGCAAGCGTTGTTCCTGTTCATCAGATGCGCGATTTGTTTGAAAAAATTGAAAAGGCTGGTGCTCGCTTGGTGCTTATCGGCGACATCAAGCAGACGCAAGCCGTAGAGGCAGGGAAGCCATTCGAGCAATTGCTGGAAAACGGCATGGCCGTCGCGCACATTACCGAAATTCAGAGACAGCGAAATCAGGAGCTGAAAGCAGCTGTGGTTAGTGCGGCAACCGGCAAGCTGCGGGAGGCTGCGCGTCAATTGGGCAGTAGGACTCTGCAGATTCGAGATCCGGCGCAGCGTTATCTCGCTATCGCGACGAAATACGTGAGCCTGGATGAGGCCCAGCGACACAAGACGCTCATCGTCGCCGGAACGAACAAGGCCCGCCGGGAGATCAATGCGAAGGTGCGCGAACTTCTGGTGCTGGAAGGGGGCGTAGCCGTGCGAACGCTGCAAAGCGTCGACATGACCAGGGCGGAGAAGAAGCAAGCCGGGAGCTTCGAGCCTGGTCAAGTGATTATTTACGAAGGGGGGAAGAAGGGTAGCAGCGTCCTCGTGAAAGGGCTTCATTACACCGTGCTCGAAACCGACGACCTACGCAATCGGCTGACCGTCGCCGCTCCTGACGGCCAGGTTGTTGTTATCGAACCAGCCAAACAGCGAAACTTGTCCGTCTATACGCGCGAAGACATCGAATTGACAAAGGGCGATTGGGTGCGCATGACGCGCAACAACACTGCCCTTGGCATCGCGAACGGCGAACGCTACCAGGTCGAGAAGGTGACGGCGGACTCCATATGCTTCACGAACGGGGTGAAGCTGTCCCGGAGCGAGCCGCAGCATATGCAGTATGGTTATGCCATGACGGTTAACAGCGCACAGGGGCTTACCGCCGATCGCGTGTTGATTGACGTCGACACCAAGAGTCTCACGGCCAATCGCGCAGTCTTCTATGTTTCCATTTCTCGGCCGCGGGATGAGCTGGTGATCTTCACTGACGACAAAACCAAGCTGCCGGCATCCGTTTCCCGGGAGCCTAAAAAATACGCCGCCCTGGAGCTGCGTAACGAATCCCTCGAAAAGGAGATGCTTGCCAAAACGCTAAGCCGACAAGCTCTTGCGAAGGCGATGAAATCCGCAAAACAAGCTGGTACGCCTGTAGCGCCTGGCCTCTCCTCGAATGAATCTACTAATAAACTGAAAAAAGGCTCACCGAAATTAGTAAAAAAGTAGCCTCGTTTTGATATACTTCGGTCTTCTCAAAATGGTATTTGACAATTGTCAAACTCCATTTAACAAAATTAACAGGGGACTGAAGATGCGGTTTTTCAAGGCTGCTGCGCTCGCACTATCACTTTCTTTGGCAACTCTTCCTGCTCATGCCGACGATGATCGCACATGGGCATGCACGATCTTGCTCTGCCTTGCCAATCCGGCGGGGCCTATGGCGGCGCCGGCCTGCGTTTCTCCCATTAAGCGCTTGTGGCGGCATCTCGCTCGTGGGCGAGGATTCCCGATGTGCGACATGGGATCGAATCCGAAGAACTATGGGCATCATGAGTGGGCGTCGGGTGAGAATTGTCCCCCTGGTTATCAATACTATGCCGGTAACGATGGGCAGGAGTTGAGGTGCCGAATGGCCGGGGCCGTCACCGTCGTAATGGATGGCGCGCCTTTCGCCAAGGTCTGGTGGTCCACGGATGATGAGAGCGTGACTGAGCATTACGGGTCTCCCGCCTCCAACGGGGAAGGCGCAGTCGTCCAGGAGTCTCGCGTCATTACCTGCACCGAGGCAGCATCCCGCCCTGAGTTCGAGCAGACCATCGGGGCGCCAAACATCACCGGCATTCCGGTACCAGATGGAGCCGAGCTGTATCGCCTAGGCGAGCTGGTTTCTGTGGCCTATGGCGGTTATGCCAATCATCCCATTTACGACGGCAACAAGTTGATTGGATACGGCTATGCAAAGGAGAGCCGCGTCGTGACCAAAGGGCCGAGTGGTGAAATTTTGTCGGCTACCTCTTGGCAAGTGAGTCAAGCCCACGACTGTGCGCTTATCAACCCGGAGAGCTACTACTACCCGGACCCCAACCGGCCTCGCGAAAACTGACATCGAAGGAAGGACCGGGGTATGGATGTTGTCGCGCTTGTCCAGCAGTGCGCTCCAGTGATCGAGCCTGGTTTGGCAACTAGGCTCTTGAAACGTGAGTCTGGCTACAACCCTTTTGCGATCGGATTGGATGGGAAGGAGAGACTGCTGCCGCAGCCGCGCACCTATGAAGAGGCGGTACGCACGGCCGAGACGCTCATCAAGCAGGGGAAGACATTTTCTGTCGGTATTTCACAGGTTCACATCAGCAATGTTCGCAGCTATCGTCTGACGTGGCGGCAGGCCTTCGATCCCTGTACGAACCTCGCATACGGCCAAAAGATTCTCCAGTTGTTCCATGCAAAGGCATTGAAGGCTGGATTCACCGGCGACGATGCTGTGTTCGCCGCATTACGCGGATACAACTCTGGTGATATCTACGCCAGTGTCAGCAACGACTACGCGGCGGCGATTTTGGGGCGTCCACCGTCTTTCGCGGTCCAGCGTGTCGTAGTCACTCCTATCCCGAAGGCCGGGGCATACAAGGCTGCTGCGCCGGCGGCGCCGAGCGTCTCTACGGATACCGCTGATTTCTTTTCTAGTTACTTGGCCACGAGGGCCGAGAGTGCAGTTGGCGATGCATCGAGTGACGTGCGCAGCGACGGGCAAACAAAGGACTTTTTTGAGGATTGAATGTTGGCTTAACCCGTTTGGCCAATTGTCTTGCTGAGTTTTGGTGATTGTATTTTTCTCTTTGGGCAATTGGGAAACATCATTTTGGCAATTGGAATACTTGACTTCCACAATTGCCTAAAGTACTTTTGACAAAAGCGTTTCCAAATTGCATTGAGTTCTGTGTTAGCTTTCTCGCTTTTTGGAACCCACTAGGAAAAGGCGATGAGGATTAGAGATATTGGTCCGGTTAGGGAGGAAGTAACCAGCGTGAGTTTCGTAAGAACGGCGCCGGATTCTTGGGAGATTCACTTTCGTTTAGGGGGAGGGGCGCAGGATCACGCGATCACGATGCATTGGCCAGACGAAGTGCGCGTATGGAAAAGCCTTGAGGGCGCATTTCGGGAAGCCGAGAAGATATTCGATTTGAAGCAGTACACCATCATCATCAACGAGAAGGAGCAGCAACAATGAAAAAAGCACTTTCCCGCCTCATCGATATTACGACGAGCGATCGATTCGGCAAGGCCTACAGCACTGCCGCCTGTATGGGCTATGTCCTACTGTTCGCATGCGGTGACGCTGCGGCGAATGGATCACTCAAGCAAGCAGGCGTCAACGTTTTCCGCACCATTTACGAATTGATCGGTGTTATCGGCGGCATCATCCTTTTGCTGCACATCATCAACTGGAAGGCCGGCAATTTCTTCGGTCGTGAAGATCCCAAGAAATCAGTTGTCAACACAATGATCGGCATTGGCGCTGCCTACGGAATCGTCGGCATCATCCACGCGATCAAGACCTTTGTTGGCGGCGGCAGTGCGGATATCGGAAGCCTCTGATGAAAGACGAAGAAGAGTTAATCGGGAGCACGGTCATTCGTGCGGCTCAACGTCCGCCGATGTGGGGGTATGTACCACTGAATTGCCTTCTTATCGAGTTGCTTATTCTCTTCATGCTGTTCGCATTCCTTGGGCTGTGGGCGCTTTGCTTCCTACCCGTCCACATCATTCCGATGGTGTGGACAAATAAAGACATGCACTGGATGCGAACCATGAGCGCCAATTACGAGCACTGGTGGTTCGCATCTAACAAGGGGTTGAAGAGTAAGACAGCCCTCACCTTTACATGCGCCCCCATTAGAAACAAGAAATCGACCTATGGCGACATCGAGTAATAGCCGAGAGAAGACGCATACCAAGAACTTGCCGTACACCGTCCCGCTCGACCCGTACACATGTGCGACGCGCGATTGGGACGTGACTCGCACGTTTCAGATGGCCGGCGTACCTTTTGAGACGCAGGCAACCAGCGTTCTCAACGACCTCGCTAGACAATTCATTACTACGCTTAACGGACTCGCGACGCAAAGCACGCGCGTTGCGCTGTGGTCGCACTTGATCCGTACCAAGATCAGGTATGACTTGGCGGGTATCGAATATGACAATTACTTCTCCAACGAGCTGAATCGGCAATATGCGGCGAAGTTGGAGAAGAACGATTTCTATGTCAACGAGTTGTACCTGTCCCCGGTGTATCGCCCTGCCGGGACGGCCGCGGAGCGCTACGCTCAACGGCTGTCCCGCGACAAGGACCAGAAGCGCATCGTTCACTCGGATGCGCTGCAGTCAATCGAAGAGATTACGTCGCAGCTCATGGTTAGCTTGCGCCGCTATCATCCGTCCCTCCTTGGTACTACCGAAACCGACGACGGGGCTTTGCTTGCCGCCTACACTGAACTGTATGCCAGGATTTTGAATGGCGGCGAAAGCCATCCTGTGGCGGTCAACCGATATCCGATCGCCTACGCCATACAGAGATCCGAAATCCATTTTGATGGTGATACGGTCATCATCGAACGACCGGACTGCACGCGCTACGCCGGCATACTCACGCTCAAGGCGCCGTACAGCATCGAGCAAGTCAAACCGCACTTGCTGCACGGTCTCCTCAAGTTAAAAGCGGAATTTGTACTGTCACAGTCGCTCACATTCCTCTCGGCAGCGAAGGCCGAGCGCTTCATCGACGTGCAGCTCGAGCAGATCCGATCGACGACCGGCAATACCAAACAGATCAAAGAGTTGGAAAATGCCAAGACCGGATTGCAAAACGGCGACTTCAGCATGGGCGAGCACGAGTTCATCCTGTGCTTGTATGGAGACACTGTTGCCGAACTCAATTCCGCGATCGCCGAAGCAAAGGCCGTATTTGACCAGAAGAGCTTGGAAGTAATACGCGAGGCGCGCGGCGGGCTGATCGATACCTACTACAGCATGTTGCCGGCGAACTTCCGAATGAAGCGAGTTCGGGCGCAACCTATCAGCATCGAGAACTTCGTTTCTATGTTCCCGATGCATAACTACGTCACCGGCAATCCGTCCGGAAGTCAATGGGGCATGCCAATCGCCATGCTCAAGACTGCCGGCGACTCACCCTATTTCTACAACTACCACGTCAGCCGGCAAGCGTTGCGCGACCAGGGCGTGCAACTCGAATACACGGAAGAGGAAGACGAAGACGAGGAGGCTGAAGCCGAAGCCATTGACGCAAGCGATGTTCCTTTGCCGGCAGGCGCGGAAGGCGTACTTTCTGCGCAATCTGACGCCGCCCCCGAGCTACCGACATACGCCAGCGACGACATCGAGAAGATCGATCTCCATGAAAGCCCGGCAGAGAGCGGCAAGCGCCGGCGCCAGCAACGCAAGGATTCCGGGAACTGCATACTGATTGGCCCGAATGGCTCCGGTAAGACGGTTGCCCAATGTCTTCTGCGGGCGCTCACGCGCAAAAAGAAGTTGAGGGGAAAGCGCCCATACATGTCATTCACCTTCGATAAGGATTATGGACAGGAGGCGTTCATTTGTGCCTTGGGCGGGCGCTACTTCCGCTTTATAAAAGGGGAATTCACAGGCATCAATCTTTTCCACTCGCTGCCAAACAACAAGCGTACTCGCAGTTTCATGCTCGACATGGCCAAATGGTGTGCGTCGCGAGACGAAACCTATGTTCCATCGGTGTACGACGAGAAAACGCTGGATGCGGCGATCCAAGAGGTGTATCAGCTGTCCAGGCCGCTGCAGAGATGGGGCCGAATCCTTGATACCTTGGATTCAGGCAGTCCGCTTCATTCTGCATTTAGTCGCTGGTGTGAAGAGGAAAATGGTGCCTATGCCTGGGTGCTCGACAGTCCAGAAGATCGTTTCGATTTTCATGCAGCCCGCGATTTCGGCTTCGACATGAGCGAATTCTTGGACGACGACCTTTCGCGAACGCCAATCCTGCGCTCACTCAAATTCAAGATCGACATGGAGGCGCCAGGCTCACCGTACTCCCTTGAACTTGACGAGGCGGCGACAGCTCTTCGCGATCCGATCTTGCGCGAAGACATCATTGGTAAAGAAGCGAGGACTATTCGCAAGAAGGATGGCATCTTAGTGCTCAGCGTTCAGGATGCAAGCGATCTGACACAAGGACCGCTCGCCGGCCTGTTGACGACGCAGTTCCCGACGATGCTGATTTTCCCGAACGGCCAAGCCTCACGCGAGCACTATGTCGACGGCCTGAAGTTGACCGAGAGCGAATTTGAGATGGTCAAGAAAGGCATGAGTTCCATGCCTGGCGCTTTCCTGCTCAAACGAGGTATCGAATCTGTCGTCGTGCAAGCCGACTTGAGCGGAATGGGAGACATGCTTTCGATTCTGTCTGGCAGCTCCGACAATCTTCCGTTGGTTCGTGGTCTTATCGAAGCCTACGACCATGACCCGAGCAAATGGCTCCCTGAATTCTTCAAAAGGAGGAAGAACTGATGCGCAAACAATTCTGCTTAGGAATCACTCTATTTGCCACTATCGCCGTTCCGGCCTATGGGACCGGCGTGCCTGTGATGGTAACGACCGACGCGACCGCAATGGCCAATCAAATAGTTAACGTCAGTAAGTACATTGAGCAGATTAACCAATTGAAATCGCAGCTGAAGCAGTCGAAAGAATTGTTCGACAACCTCAACGGCTTGCGCAATGTCGGTAATCTGATGAAGGACGAACTGCTGAAGCAGTATCTGCCCCCGGAGTTTCAAAAGGCCTACCAACAGCTGAAATCCGGGAAGGGCGGGTCTCTTTCTGGTATCAGCGGCACGCTGAACGAAATCGTCAAGGCTCACCAAGCTCGCAACTGCAGTCAATACGGCACTCAAGCTGCCCAGGCGGATTGCCGCGCGACGTGGCAGAACCATGCCATGAACCAGTATGTCGGCGAGGCAGGGTATGAGCAAGCGGCGAAGAATATTCAGAATCTCGAGGCCTTTATCTCAAAGATCCAAAGTTCTCCCGACTCCAAATCTCTGCAGGATCTGCAGGCCCGCATCGCCGTGGAGCAAGTGAAGCTGCAGAACGAGCACATGAAACTACAAACGATCGCGCATATGCAAAAGGCCCAAGAAGACATGCGCAGGCAGAACTCGATCGACAACACAGTGAAGATGCTAAAGCCGGGAATGATCCGCTTCTAACGTAACTAGGACATCAAAATGACGGCTTCCGTTGCGCCGGTTTCTCCATTCACGGACATGTTCAATGCCGTTGATGCGGTCATCGCAGAGGTTTTTGCCACTGCGGCCCAGGGCATGAGCGCGTACGTTGTGCCAATCGGCTGGGTAATGCTCGGGATTACGCTTCTGGTTTGGGCTTTCCTGATTATGGAAGGGAGCGGCCATAACGTAACGGAATTTGTGAAGAAGATGTTCCTCGGGGTCGTTGTGATTCAAGTAGCAAGCGCACTCTACGGCCCTTGGGTGATAGGTGCTCTTTACAACCTGCCGAACGAATTGTCGAACGCTCTCTCAGGTGGTAACAGTGCAACCAGCTCGCTAGACGTGCTTGCCGGCTCGCTTGATCAGCTAGTTATCGGCGTCGCGCAATCGATCGTGGCTGCCTTCAAAAGCTGGAATATCGGTGGTGCGGTGGTGCTCTTCGTCGCTATGTGCGCGATCGCCGTTGCCGGATCTCTGCTTGAGCTTGCGTGCGTGTTCAACATGGTCTACGCCAAGATTGGCGTTGCTTGCTTACTCGCCGTGGGACCGTTCTTCGTCATGTGCCTGCTCTGGTCTCCCATCAAGAACTGGTTCTTCAGCTGGCTTAACACGATCATGTATTTCTCGTTCTTACAGGCGTTTGCCACGCTGATGATGCTTCTCTTCATTGGCATTGCAAACAGATTCATGAACAAGCTAAGTGAGGCCTTTCAAAAGGCTCACGATGCGAAGGGAAATCTCGCCGAGAGTGTCTATTCGTTTCTTAGTTCCGCCATGACAGATCAGCCCGCCGATGCTAGCGGCGTCGGTGGCGCCGTTGGAGGCATGATTCAGGCGGAATTCAACATCCTGTCTGTTGCATTTCAAATGGTGTTGATCTTCGTTCCTTTGTTTCTGGTAGCGATGGAAATGAGAACGATGGTGGCCAGCATGACGGGCGGCAGCGGCGGCTCGTTCGGTTCCGGCGTCGTCAATGTGGTTAGCACAATGTGGCGTGGCGGCTGGGGGCGGCACCAGGCAGGCAAGGGCGGTGCGGATTAACTCTCGCTCGCTGACGAAATAACGATATCAACGAAGGATTCACCATGAAACGTTTTGCTCTAATCCTCATCGCCGTAGCAACATCCGGTTGTGCGGCCGTTCAGCCTCCCGCAGAGTGCTCCGGCCCGGTGCGCAAAGTGAACCCGGAAACCGTGCTCTCTTCTATTCAGTGCAAGTCGGAGGTCGCGTGATGAGCGCAACTGGTGTCAAGTTGTCCGAGAACGCTACCACGTTCTTGCGCGAGCAAATCGATTGGAATCAGTCGTCGCGTGATGAGCTTGAAGAGAAATCCAAGAGGCGTCTATGGTCTGCCATTGCTGGGTGGACGGTCGCTTCCATCTCGATTGCAACGGTGATCCCCTTGATTGCGCTGCACGAGTTCATTCCTATACAAGTGGTTGTCGATCGCCGCGATGGAACTTACGAGGTGAAAGTCGGTAAGGAGCGTATCGACATTCACGATCAGAAGAACGAGCAACGAATGATTGCCGATATCGGTCGCTTCGTGAATGCGCGATGGGGATTTACTCGCGGTGAAGCAGAGAACAATTTTAGGATTGTCTACTATTCACTTCCTGCTGAGATGCGTCCAGCTTGGGAGCAGGAATATCGACCGGAGTTGAACAAGAGATCTCCGCTGAATATCTATGGCCCGAAGGACCAAGTGAAGATCGTGAACCCTAGCATCACCTGGCTGCCGTCCGACAACGATAAATACAAAGTCGCGCAATTCCGGTTCGACCTTGAGAAGCGCCTACAAGGCAAGGCCCCAACGCGCCAGCCGTATGTCGCGACGCTGACCTACAACTACGATCCAGCCAATGTCCCGGGCAATATCGAAGGCTTGATCGCCAATGCCTTCGGTTTCACGGTGATTAACCATCGTGCCGACCCATCCGGACCAGAGCGCGAAATACCGGACGTCTCCACAGGGGGGCAGTGATGATGCGTGTACGTCAATTGTTTTTTATGCTGATGCTTGTGCTGGCAGTGCAAGCACATGCGCGCGTCAAACCGGTTCCGTCGCCGCACGATCCGCATTTTCAGTCTGTCCCTTATACGCATGAGATAGTCGACATCATCGTGCGTCCCGGCAAGTTCGCTGAGATCCAGTTTCATCCCGACGAGACCGATATCCTGTACGGCATCGGTGATCGGGATGCCTGGACGATCAAGGTTGCCGGCAATCTGTTCGCCTTCAAGCCAAAAGCCGCTTTCGCGGATACGAACCTGAAGATCTGGTCGCCCAAGACCAAGCGAGTCTACTGGTTCAACGTCATCATGGCGCGCAGGCCGCAAACGGCCGAGTTGTGGCACTTGGACATTGATTATCCGCCCGACCCTCCCAAACCGCCTCCGGCACCAAATCCGGAAGTTGTGGCTCTCCAACTGGCTGTGCAGGAGAAGAACGAGGTAGAGCGACGCTTAGGAGGCGGCCCGCAGTATGAAGTCGAACCTGTTGAGGCTCGAAGCGAGCGTACCCTGAATGGAAACTACGGGATTATCGGCCCCGAAGAACTGCAGCCTACGTCAGTGTATGACAACGGCGAACAGACAGTGCTCACATTTGCTCCGAACAACCCGATGCCGTCGATCTTCGTGAAGGAATCTGACGGTACCGAAACGATCGTGCCCAAGCACGTCGAGAACGACATGCTCATAGTGCATCGCGTGGCGAAGCGCTTTGTGCTCCGGCATAACGGCAAGGTCGCATGTCTTATCAATGGAAGTTTCTCGCCGACCGGGCCAAACAATAAAACAAAAACCATTTCGGATTCCGTGATTCGCGAGACTCGAAAGGCGAATTGACATGCTGCTCAAGAAAAAAAAATCTGCGGTTCCTGAGGAGCCGCGTTCAACAATCCAGCAAGTTGCCAAGGCGACTACTGCACCTGGCCAGCGGATCTTGTCCGTCGTCGTAATCGTTGTGGCCTCCTTTGTGATTCTAGGGGGAGTCTCTTGGCGATATCTCTATCCAATCTATAGGGAAATGAACGCCAAGTCCGAGGAGGGCAAAGTGCCGGAGCCGCCAACTCCGACCGCTGCACCTAAGCTTCATGCTCCGATGGACCTTGATGCTGCAGCAGCAAGCGCAGCAGCAGTGCCACAGGCTGGAAACGGAGAGCTGTTCAGTCCGGCACCTGGTCTCGCAGGAGATGCACGGCCTTCACCTCCGCCGGCGGCTTCGGGCGGGCAAATCGGTGGATCGGCCACTGGAGGCACTGGCACTCGTGGACTTCCGCCCGGAATGGCGGGCCAGCCTACAGGTGGAAATACTTATCCGAGCGACGACGATTCCTCCGACGAGATTACTAACGCCCGCAACCGCAAATATGCCGGCGACTTGGGTAACTTCGGCAGCGCGCCGGGAGATTCGTCTTCCAATGCTCAAAACTCAGCGCCTGGTACGCCACGGCCAATGAACAATAATGTTTCCACCCAGCCTGTGCCGGCTGCAGGCGGCTTTGGAAGCGCTCAACAACCGGTAAGCCAACAGAATGGCCTTGCCGCTCAACTTACGCCTATCTCGACACCTAATGGCGAAGTGGGGATCGTGCCGAATCCGCATCTAACCCTTCGTAAAGGCACTCCGATTACCTGTACCCTCGATACTGCAATTCAAACAGACCAATTCGGATTCGTCGAATGCACAACCGATTATCCGATCTATTCAATGGACGGCAAGGTTGTGCTGGCAGAGCGCGGTACCAAAATCAATGGCGAATACACCCGCGACTTGGCACGCGGATCTCGTTCAATTTTTGTACTGTGGACCCGCGCGACGACGCCGGCGCCGCATCACGTTACGTTTGATCTTCTGTCTCCGGGGACGGACACGCTTGGCCGTGCCGGCATCAGCGGCCAGGTTGATAACAAATATTGGGAGCGTTATGGCGGCGCGTTGATGTACTCCGTCCTTGAGGACGCGACAGCCGTCGCCGCCGCAAGGGCAACACAGGGAGGCGGACAGACTACTGCCAACACGGTTCTGCTGCCAAGCACACAGGCCACAGGTCAATCCGCTATTGCCGAGTTGCTGAAGCAGGGCGCCGACGTCAAGCCATCCCTTTATCGTCATCACGGCGACACGATTTCCATTACCGTCGCAAGAAACATCGACTTTTCAAAGGTGTATCGCCTCAAGCTCGCAAGGACCGGTCAATGAGTGATGTTGTGCAAAGAGAAGAATCGGCCAATGATGGTGCAGATAAGAAGCAGGCGCTTCAAGCGTTTTGGGAGCGCGCAGCGCCTCTCAAGCCATTCTTGGACAATCCTGAAGTCAACGAGTTAATCGTAAATTATCCGAAAAAGATCTTTCTGAAAAAAGGTGGTCGCACGGAAGTGGTCGACGCGCCTGAGATCGATCTCGAATTTCTGAAAGCCCTCGGAAGGCGTTTGGCCAACCTGACAAACAAGTCCTTCGGGCCGAAAGATACCAGCCTATCGACCCATTTGCCGACAGGTGAGCGCGTCGAGATGACGCACCCGCCAACATGTCCGGCCCACACTCGTTATTTAAACATTCGAAAGCACGTCGCTGCGTCATTCACGCACGACGAGATTGTTGAGTTCGGTTACTACAGATATACCAAGCACCAGTATTCCATTCATCTCGATGACACGACTCGGGAGAGGCTTCATTCCTTGCTTTCCGAGCAGGAACAAGAGCTATGGGCCTTGGCCAAGGCGAAGAATTTCCCGGAGTTCATCCGCAAGGCTATCAAATACAAGCAAAACATTGTCGTATCCGGTGCGACCTATAGCGGCAAGACTACCTATCTGCGCGCACTCATCGAGTTGATCGATAGAGACGAACGGATCGTGACAGTCGAGGATACGCCGGAAATGCCACTGCCGAATCATCCCGATCACAATGCGCTCTTTTACAAGAAGAATCCGGATGACGAAGGAGCGACGGCCAAGGAAGTCTTGCACTCAGTTATGCGTAAATCGCCTGGTCGCATCTTGCTTGCCGAGTTGCGCGGTGATGAGGCGATGTTCTACCTTAGCGACGTGTTGGCCGGTGGTCATCCCGGAGGACTTACCACCACGCATAGCGGATCGACTAAGGAAGCATTTTCGCGATTGGCATTGCTCATCCTGGCGTCGCCCACTGGGCAGACTCTAGATCTGGCGACCATCCTTAAGCAGCTCTACATGACGGTGAACGTCGTGGTGCAGCTCGTCTTAGATAAGGAAAAAGGGCGCCACGTCCCCGAGATCTATTACGACCCGATATATCGACTGTCCCTCCTCGGTTAAGCGAGGCTTGTCGTAGAGAGGTGACTCTAGAAAGGTTACGCAGTACGCGGCTTCTTGGTGTGCCGCGATCGACTTGCGTTGTGTCTCGCCATTAGTGGCAGACGGCGCAACTCGGTATTCGACACCTTGAATGTATCTGAAAAGTGTTAATTCGGTTTGTCGTTTTATACCATATCGTAAGTTCGTTCTATATCATTTCGGTCTTGCAATATATAGCAAGTCGGAATATGATCCCCTTACATAAGAAAGTCGATTATGGCCACTAACAGTTCATCCGTTGCAAGAGTACGAATACAGAAGAAGCCGAAGACCGTTCACGAGAAAGAGCTAATCACCTATTTCCGAGCCAAGATCGTCGAGTACCTCCGATTGGAGTTAATCGAAGAAGAAGGTAGAGAGAAGTACCAAGTGTGGGCAAAGGGAACCTGGGGCAGGTCGGAGTATCAGCTTTGGACGTTGCATTCAAAGAAGCCGCGCGAATGGTCGAGTTTGGACCGCGCCGTAGCTCATATTCGAGAGGTGTATGAGTATCGCGGTCGAGTGATTATTGATATATAGGGTTGAGAAAACGCATGAAAATAACAATCAAAATTTGCTTCGCAATGTTGTTGTCGGTCGGGGGAGGCGGATGCACTGTGGTTCCTCTGCAAGGGGTGCCACCGGCTCAGCCTATGGTTGACAACGACGCGGAGCAACGTGCGCAAATCAAGGATGCGCAGAAGATCATCAGCTACTTCAACAAGATCAATCCGCCTTTGGTGCGAGCCGATAAGCATCCTAACGCCACGCCCAAACAATCGACGCCAGTTCGGCTACCGATCAAGGACGCGATTGCGCGCTTCGTGCCGAAGGATTACAAGATTACGACCACGCCGGAAGTGAATACCAGCATGGTAATCACCTATGATCCTTCGTTACCGTGGATGGAGGCGTTGGGCAAAGGCCTTGCCGCTCTTAGCCTCGAGATGAATGCCAACATGTATAAGAAGGCGATGCTTGTGAAGCCTTTTGAGACCAGCTTGGCAGAGGTGATCGATAAGCATGTTCCAAGCGAATACCGTGTCTTCACTGACGCCGAAGTCGATGTCGACACTCTCGTTCGTTTCGATGAATCTTCGCATTGGATTGACGCCCTAAGTAAGAGCGGCATTGAGTACGGCTTGGACATTACAGCGAATATCACTCGCAAGCTCATCGTCATCAAGCCGCAAATAACGAATAACAAAGATCAAATCAAGAAGCCTTAACGGGCGTATCCACTGAAAGGTAATCATGAGACTCGATCGACGTTTGATCGCATTGGGAATCGCTGTCCTTGTTGCTGCGAACATCAATGCTGCTACCGTGTGCATCCAGAACAAAAGCACCGGACTGTTCGAGGCGAAAACTCCGAACAAGGACGGCGCCGATGCATGCGCGGCCATGAACAAGGATAGGGAGACGTTGCCGGCCGTTGTTCTGCCTGTGCATTCTCCCAAGTTGTCCGAGGTTGAGACGAAGCCGGCTTCATCGCCATCGACTGAAACGAGCGCCGACAAGGTACCGAAGTCTGTCGCGGGACCGGCACCGTCGGCGCCCGTTCCGCAACCTGCGCTTGCAATCGAGCCAGTGAGTAAGTATGCCGAACTCGCTGCTCTGTTCAAGCGCCCGCCGAAAGGCCATCAGTGGAGACTCATGCCGAAACACCGTTCTTTGAAAGAGCTGGTGGAGGACTGGTGTGTCGCGATCGACTGCGAGGTCTCCTTTGAGACTCGCGACTTCCCAATTGATGTCAAGAAGGAGCGTGTCATCAGCGCCGGCAATATTTTTGATGCCCTTGAGCTGATGGGTGAGGCTTATCGTGATTCCGATGCTCCGTTCCAAGTGCAGCCATCGACTTTCAACCAGATCATCATCTTGCCAATGGGGCAGGCCATCCCGCAAGCAGAGGACAGCCAATGAAAACGCTTTTCAAACTAACATCGATCGCATTTGCCTTGACCGGGTGCGCCAGCACGCAGGTTAAGGAGGTGGTCAACCAACAACATATGTCTGCCGAAGCGGTCATCGCTGAAGCGCGCAAGTCGGCTAGTCCGAAGGGCGCCGACAAGCAACCTATCATCTTGCCGCCACTGAAGACACCGTATCTTGGCAAAAAGTCGATGGCGGCGAAACCGGCCAGTGCCGGCTTGCCAAAAGATTTGGTAGACCCGACAACGGTTCACTTTACACCCAATGCGCAACTGACGTTAGATGGATTCGCCCGCCTTTTGGCGGAGGAAACGAAGTTGCCGGTTCGCGTGGAAATGCCGTCTAAACAAGGACAGATGGTGACGCCAATCTTCCTTGACATTGCGGCCTTGCCTCCGATGCCTCTTCAGTCACTATTGAACGTTGCTACTAGCGCCTATGGCGTTGATTGGGACTGGATCGATGGGGTTCTGTACCTGCAAAGCACATTTCGCAAGAATTATCCGATTTATCTTGCCGCAAGCAAGACGACCGGGAAGATGGTCTTGGGGAAGACGTCCAGCACACAGAGCGGAACCAATCAACAAAGTACCGGTAGCTTCCAAAGTTCTCTTGAATCGAACTTCGAGAACAATAGCGACCCGTGGGACGATGTGGAGAAATCCGTCAAGGCGATCGCCGGAGATGGGAACGTTACGTCAAATCGGGCGCTCAGCTTAGTTAGCGTAAATTGCTCTAAAGCTTGCCATAAGCTGGTTAAGGAGTATGTCGACACGGTGAACCATACCGCAACTCGAATGGTGTTTTTCCGCATCAACGAAATCACTGTTGCAACCACGTCTACCGGGCAGTCCGGCGTTGATTGGGGCGTTGTTTATAAGCGCCTGGGAGCCGGTAAGCGGAACTTCCAAATCAACATGCTATCGCCGGCGAGCGTGCTCAGCAATGCCGCGACCGGTGCTCTAGGCATCAACATCTTGAATCCACCTGACGGCACAGACGCAAGCCGTTTCGAGGAAACGGCCGCGCTTGTTCGCGCAATTTCAGCAGCAAGCAAAGTCGTGGACCACAAGCCGTATGACATGATTGCGCTTAACAACGAGCCTGCGACGTTCACCAGTGCGGATCAGCAGGTGTACGTGCAAAGCACGAGTGTGATTCCAACCGGCGTCGGCGGCACGCCGGTCTTCTCCCAAACGGCCGGTTACATTACATTCGGCCAGATGGTTCAGGTTATACCGACGGTTCTGCCTGGTGGCGATATCGTCGTGAGATTTGGTCTCGACGACACCAAACTCAAAAAAATCATCTATGGCAGCAAGCAAGGCGAAGTTGATAAGCCGCTGCTCGGTATGCTCAACGCCAATACCAAGATCATTCTCAAGAATGGTGCGACGCTCCTGCTGACAGGATTCAAACGCAATACAGCCTCGCTGAACGAAGCGGGCATATTGCCAGATCAACGCCTTGGGACCGAGGCGGGAGACACCGAGGCCACCGAGACAATTATTACCATCACACCGGTTCTCGTTGGAACGGGGCAGTAACATGACGCACATTGTCAATGGCCTAATTTTTTCGCTGGAGTGGCAAACGCCGCTGAACAATGGGCAGAAAGAACTGCGCGACCATGCTGAGGCAGCTGGTGCGAATGCGTATGCGGAAGTCATATGGGGCAACGTCCGTAAATATGGCTTTTGCAACCTGAAAAAAGCGAAGGGCATCCGCTCTGCAGCGGCGATCGTCACCAACCTGCTAGGCGATGATGCGGGTGTTTTCGTTCACGACCTGGGCAACAATATCTCCTGCTGCATTGTCGTTGACAAGCATTTGCCGGTAGATGGGTACGACGTCATCGGGCCGCGCGACGAGATGATCGCCAAGGCAAAAGCCTTCATAGCGGATCGTCCAGCCAATGAAGTTGCGGTTCGACTTCTTGGCGATTTAACTGAGGCTGAGCTGGCCAGTCATGGCACTTGGCCCCTACCCAAGTTGGCCAATGTAGAAGAGTGCCCCCTATCCAAGTTGGAAGAGTCGGTCGGGATAGGCATTGTCAAGGGCCTTGGCAGATCCGTTGATAAGCGCGTCTTTATCGGGATAGCCATGGTTGTCGGCGTGCTTGGTGCTTGGTTCGGATTCGATATCTATGAAGCGATGCAACCGCAACGCCCTCAGCAAGTGATTTCCCCGATCGATCAATATCGTCAGGAACTTGCCACCAAGATCAATTCTGTGGTCGATTTGCATCAATTCCCCAATGAAGTGCTGGAAGGCTTTATTCCGTTTGCCGAGGGTGTCGAGTGGAAGGTTCGCGGATGGCAACTAGAAACAATCGCCTGCACCAAAGAGGATTGCGTGATTACATGGAAACGCGGCCCTGGCGCAACTGCACGCGACATTATTGAAGGTTTGGGGTTAGACAGGAACGCTGCAGATATTAGTTTTCCCGATATCGATCACTGCACCCGGAAGGTCAAATTCAAGCCGGTAAAAAAGACTCAGAAGCTGATGTTGGTCCCGCAAACAACGTTCGCCGAATTGATTCTTTCGCTGCTGCATGAACTCAAAGACAAGGGCTATAACCCGACTATCAGCACAATGACCGCGCTTGTGCCGGCAGATGCATCATTGCAGCTCACTCCTGCTGACAAAGCGAAGGTCGGCACCTATGAATTTCAACTCCCGTATCGTGCCTCTCCCGGGGAACGCGATCTATGGACGGTTGCGCAATTTCCTCCAATGATCACTATCGAACACATCACGCTCGATGCCCGCCAAGCTGGCAAGGTCGAGGTTACTCTTAAAGGGAATTTCTATGCGCTTTAATCTGTTTTTGTTGCTGATGTTCTTGTGCGGTGCTGCGACGGCTCAGCAAACACCTGCAGCTGCCAAAACACCCGCTGGCCCGAGTCTTGGTTTAACTTCAACATCAGGCTATGCCGCAACGCCCGGTCTTGGTGGCACACCGGCCGCGACCGCGACGACTAAACCATCGCCAGCTGCAAACGTTTCTGGTTCTACTGCTGGTAATGGGGCGCCTGGAATTGGAACCACAACGCCGCCAGCTCAGAGTGGCGCGCAGCAAGCGGTGATTCCGTTGGGAGAAGCTACTAAGGCCCCAGCCGAGGAAAAGCCGCAGCAGAAGGTAGGTGAAATCAAGCCTGTGTCACACGCTATTACTATCGTCGACGGCAACGGAAAGGCTGTCGACGACGCTGCAGCCAAGCTGTCAAAGCCGCCGAAAATTCCGGACATCTCGCTCACGCGCATCTCCCGAAAGGGGAACGATGTAACAGCGACGTTGCTGGTGCATGGTGCAGGGCGTCGTGTCAAAGTCGGTGACACGGTTCTCAAAATGACTGTAACAGCCATTCGAGAGGATGGTGTTTGTCTCGATGCCGTTCCTAGTGTATCGAAGTGCGCGCGGCGCGTGACGTTCGTCACCGGCGCTGACTCCGAGGGGAAAAACTAATGAAGCAGCTTCTTTCGCGCTTTGCATCGCGCTTCGCCGCCCATCGTGCGAAGGATGATCGTGTTCGTTATCCCTACAATTTGACCGGTGACGATTACGCCACCATAACTCTGCTCCCGGCATATCGTGCGCATGTCATCGTACGCGCCGTAGCGAAGGGTAGGGCGGTAATGTACGTGACCGAAGATTTCCTGCATCAGTATTCAAGCGTCTATAAGCAGCTCGAAAAGAAACTGGCACTGATGGGTTGGGAAACAAAGGTCGAGACTGAGTCCGGCGCCGTGATTCGCAGCTACTACGGAAACGAAACACTCGACCACACCGAACATAGTGTCGGAAGAAGCGAATCCGAGAATACGGCACATTTCGATTCCTTGCTGCGTGCGGCAATCAAGCGGAATGCCGCGGAGATCAAGTTCCACGTCCGTTCGGAAAGTTGCGCCATTGTTTTCAACATCGACGGTCTCATTTATCCGTATGAATCGATCGAGAAGCAGCAAGGCATTGACATCCTATCGAACATTTTCACGAACCTATCAGAGTCGACTTCGTTCGAGCGCGGCAAAGAGACGTTCAGCATGTTGGTCGATCAAAGCTGCATGACGAAAGTTCGGACGATCGATAATGCGCAATACAAATGTCGCTATCAAAGCCTGCCGGAAGCAGACGGTGGCATGGACGTGAATTTGCGAATTTTGCCGCAAGGGCAAAAGGGAGAAGTGCCGTCGCTCGAGAAATTGAAGCACGTTCCATCTGCGATTGCATTGCTCAGACGCGCAACCGCACGCCCCTTGGGCGCGGTCATCGCTACCGGACCAGTTGGTTCGGGCAAGACAAGTACCTTGTTCGCTCTCCTATATCGCAAAAAGGATGAGCGCGACGAATATGTGTTGACCTTTGAAGATCCTGTCGAGTATTTCCAATTCGGCGTAACTCGCGTTCCCGTCGGGAAGATCGGTTACGTTCAAGCCGTCAGCACAACCCTTCGTATGGGCGCGCACCGTGTGCTGATCGGCGAGGTTCGGACCAAGGAAATGGGCGGTCTTGTGAAGGTGCTCCAGGAGACAGGCCAGAAGGTCTTTACGACGTTGCATGTCAATGGCGCCAATCGAGTCATTGATCGCCTAACTGGCGACGAAATCGGATTGCCTCGTCAGAGCATTTGTGACCGTGACATGATTGCCGTCATGTTCTACCAACGTTTGCTTCCGATGCTCTGTAGTTGCAGTTTGCCGGCCACCCCGGAACGACTCGGCCCGCGTCTCATGACCGAGTTGATTCGCCTGGAGATTCCTCTGTCCAGGGTGCGAGTCCATAAGCCGGGAGGTTGCAATCACCCACACTGCAACAACGGCCGGCGCGGCCGGGTACCGGTCGTCGAAGCAATCGAACCGGATGATCAATACATGGCCTACATGCGCAGAGGACAAGACGGCGAGGCTCGCGATTATTGGCTGAGCACTTGTAAATCAGGCTTGTTGGACGAAGATGTCGTCGGCAAACCTCTCATCGCCAATGCGATTTATCGCATGGCGCAGGGTGAAATTGATCCCGTAGATTTGGAGCGCGTAATTGATCGCCTTGAGACATACACGCCGCACCCGAACATGTTGAAGGGTAAGCCTGGTTCGCGTACATCGCGCGAGATGGAGGTTATTGAATAATGGCTTTCAACATTCGCCTTTGGTTCGCGTCTCTTGTTTTCAAAAAGCGTCGTGCGCGTATTTATGAGCAGATCGCTTTCGCTCTTGAGCGTGGAGCGCCGCCAATCGCCGAAATCGCTCAGATGTATTCCAATGCTGTGAAGCGGCACAGCTCGGTTGCGGCTGTATATAACGACTGGCTTGAGAAGATGCGCGGAACAACTGCCGGCCGCCTTGCGCCAGCGATGAAGTCGACCATCGGTACAAACGAGTACGCATTGATTGCCTCAGCCGAAGAAACCAATACGCTGGCAGAAGGCTTGAAGTTTCTCGCCGATTCTGCTCTTCGCATCGAAGAGATGCAGCGTGCCGTCGTCGATGCCGTGAAGACGGTTTGGATTCCGGCCGTGCTTCTTCTAACCATTTTTTGGGGTGTGGATGAGTTCTTCTTTCCAATGCTCACTGACAGCATCCCGCGCAAAGAGTGGCCATTCCTTACAAAGATCGTATCTGGAGTGACATCGCGCGTCGGTTCGATCGTGTCGTTCCTTATGTTTGTTGCGCCGGTGATCGTCGTTGCCTGGTATTTGTCTCTCTCCCGCTGGGGGAGCAGGGCTGGGACATTTTGGGACCGGACGCCTCTTTACTCCAAATACCGTGACTTTCAGTGCGCATTGTTCTTGACGAATCTGGCTTTCCTCATGAACGCAGGTCATCCGCCGCGTGAATCTCTAGAGAGGATGCTTAAGTACAGTACCGCCTACATGCGCACACACATCGAGCGCATGCTGAAAGCGTTGAGCAACAAGTCTACGAATACCGGCGTCGCACTCGTTGGCACAGGGCTATTCAATGAGGAGATAGGTGATTTGCTCGTCAACTATACGCGCTGGACTGATTGGACGAAGCAGGTTCGGCCGATCGCGAATTCTGCACTCGCTATTGTTACGGAAGATGTTAAAAAGTTCGGCCCGAAGTTACAGGAATTACTTCAGTTATTAATCGGGCTCAGTCTCATGGTTGTTTTCGCGGCAGGGGCGATTGCAACCGCAAAAATGGTTATGTCATCAGGCTTGACCAAATAACCCTCGCAATCACAGCAACTCAAAAACCAGGAGCAACTTATGAAAGTACAAACTTTGAAAACTAAAGCCAAGCTGTATAAGGTAATGCGAAATAAGCAGAAGGGCGCATCGCTCGTCGAAATGATGTTGTATGCGGTCGGCGCACTCGCTTTACTGGCATTCGTGATGTGGATGCGCGCGGTTGGATGGCCGATGCTCCAAGGTTTCATGGAAGCTCAATCCGCAGTAAGTAGCATGAACAAGATCGCCGCGGTCTATAACGGTTCGGCCACGTTCAACGGCATGACAACTGCTGGCGTTGCGAACCGCCAGAATTTCGCCGATAAATACCTGCCTGGCGGCGGTGTAATCCGCAACCGTTGGGGGGGCAACATCACGGTCGTTCCTGCGACGACCACAATCGCCGACGACACCATGCGGTTTACCGAGGGCGGTGTTCCGGCCGGATCGTGCCCGACGATGGTCAACTCGATGGTTGATGATGTCGATGTGATTACCGTTGCCGGTACTGTGGTCAAGGCGGCCAACGCTGCGGTCAATGCCAATACACTGAACACGCAATGCAATTCGGCCGCCACAGTCGCAATCCAAATCGACAAGGTGAAGGCCAACTAATCCATGCGAAAGCAGCAACGCCAGTCGGGGGCCAGTCTTGTCGATCTTATGTCGGCGGCCTCCGTCGCCTACCTGATGCTCGGCCTCTTCATATGGGTAGTTGGGTACGCCGACTTTGCCCGCAGCGCTAACCGCGAAGGGCAATTCCTTGCGAAAGCGGCGGCCGGTCTACAAAACTATCTGGACGCAAGAGGTAGGCAGATCGTCGTAAACGGCACCACGGCTGGCTTTGCTGATCCGTACAACCCGACATTGGCTGAACTGCGCGCGGCTGGCTTCATGCCTCCTAACTCGCTGGCGGCGACTCCGAACGGCGGTACTTTGGTTTTCACCGTCAGGCGAGGCCTCGGCAACGACTTGCTTGGTCTCGTCTGCGACAACCAGAATATCCGACATCGGGGACAACCTTCGGAAACGAAGGCTGCTTATGTAGTTGCTGCTGCTGGAGGCACAGGCCTGCGCACACGCCCCGCAAACACAGGCACGCTTTTCGGCACGGCATTCCAGGGCGGCATTACCAGCCCTGTTGCCGGCGCCGCGATTGTTTGTGCCTGGGCGGCTGTACCTAATCCGGTGTAATGATGCATACGAGACGACAACAAGGAAGCATCACTATGGCAATGCTGATTGTTACCGTGTTCTTCATCTCCGCTGTGATTTTGATGAAGATCGTTCGCGAGAAGGACCTGGCTGCACTCTACAAAAGTGAGGCCAATGCTTTGCTGACTGTCCAGCGCGCGGCAACTGCATATGCCGCCGCTAACAAGTCGAATTTCCAAAGCGGGCAGACGGTGATGAATGTCAGCAATCAGTATGCGCCGACAGTCAATGAATTGAACAATCTCGGTTTTTTGACCAACACCGGAACGAACATTACCAGTCCGTTCGGCTCAACGTGGCGCATCACGCTCACATTGCTGCCTAGCGGCGCCATCACCGGACTGGTGTACTTGAACGGCAACATTCGACACCCGATTACCGGCGCTGCGGACCAACCGCATGCGTGCGGCATCGCTGTGGCCCTGGGAGACATCGGACTTTGTACTCCGCCGAATAATTCGGCGCTTCTTGGCAATGGATCGACGACGCCGATCGCGAATCCGTCCGGCCAGCCGGCAACGGTCGCGGCGTCGATTTTCGTACCCGCTTAACCGTTCTAAAACTCATTTAAAAAGCGCACATAAAAGAAGGAGAAGCTATGTTCCACAAAAAGGAGCAGCGTCGCGCAAATCAGAGCAGGGAGATTTTCCGCCAACGCGGATCGTCTCTTATGAACGCTATTTTCGGCGTAGCGATCTTGACCGCAGCGGCCTACGGCACGCCGGTGGCCTATCGCGCCTATCAGAATTATCAGGCAAGCGAGATGCGCGCCACACAGTACGGCGCAGTATTATCTGCCGGCGACAAATTTGCCAGAACACATCAGACCGCCCTTCTCAATGGCGCGGCGGTGGCTGGCGTTGTTAATCCATACCAACCCACAGTTGCCGAATTGATCGCTACAGGTTTCCTTCCAAGCGGATTCACAGCGACCGGCCGCGGCGGTGCGTTGAGTCTTCAGATCTCTCGCGAACCTACCGGTTGTACCCCAAGTCGATGCATTCTCGGTATCTATGTGCGTCCGCAGTCCGGCCTTACTACTCCCGGTGGCGGGACCGATTTTGACGGTGCGGCGAAAATTGCCAGATCCATCCCCAATGGTGCTGGCTGGACCACCGTGCCGAATAACGGCGCATTGCTTACCAAAAACGGCGGCCCGACGATTTCTAATCCGCTCGGTAACGTGCCAGGTACTGTCGTCGCTGCCACGTGGCTGGGGAGCAATCAAGCAAGCCAAACGGTGCCGCCTGTCGGATTTGAATACCAAACAGTGTCTTGTCCGCCAGGGCAAACCGGCTCTATTCAACAACAGCGAACCGTCACGACGGATACGTGGGGCAATGTCACCTACGGGCCTTGGGTGACAACCTCAAACACCTGTACTACACCGACACCAACGCCGCCGGCAACGCCTACTCCCACGCCGACGCCGACGCCGACGCCGACGCCGACGCCAACGTGCACGCCAACCAACCAGCAGCGAACGGTCTCATGCGGAACCGGCTTCACTGGCGACAAGACTCAGCAACGCGACTATACCTGCAACGGCGGTACAGGCACATGGGGCAGCTGGTACGACTACAACACTAGCAGCTGTACTGCGGTTCCGACAGTAGTCAACACCTATAGCGAAACAAGGCGTATCAGTTGTCCGACTGGTCAAACTGGCCATCGGGATCAGCAGCGGACTTGCACACGTTACAGCGACAACACGACATCGTGTGGGTCTTGGTCGACCACAGATAATCAATGCACGACGCCAGCTCCAACGCCGACTTGTACGCCGACCAGCGAAGACCGTAGCGTTTCGTGTGGCTCTGGCTATACCGGTAATAAGACGCAGCGCCGAGACTACAGCTGTAACGGCAATACGGGGACATGGGGCAGCTGGTACGACTACAACACCAGCAGCTGCGTTGCGGTTCCCACTTGCACGCCGACTTATGAAGACCGTAGCGTTTCGTGTGGCTCTGGCTATACCGGTAATAAGACGCAGCGCCGGAACTACAGCTGCAACGGCAATACAGGAACGTGGGGCAACTGGTACGACTACAACACCAGTAGTTGCGTTGCAGTTCCCACTTGCACGCCGACTTACGAAGACCGAACCGTTGCTTGCGGCGGCACGTTTACAGGTGACAAGACGCAGCGCCGGAACTACAGCTGCAACGGCAATACAGGAACGTGGGGCAACTGGTACGACTACAACACCAGCAGCTGCAAGCAGGCGACGTGCTCGAATGGCGCGACGAACTGGCCACAGTGCAACATCTATCCGCCATGTTCAAATGGTGCGACTAATCCGCCTGCATGCAACATTTTCCCGACGTGCAGTAATGGCGCAGTCAACTACCCCACCTGCAACCAGTTCCAATGTCCTGCTCAACCTGGGCCGCTTTCACCTACAGGACCAAATTCCTTTGACCAATGGTGCTTAGGGCAATCCGGCCGTCCGGTTGGCAATCAAGGGGATACGTTCAAGGTTATGGGTTGCAGCCGCGGCGCCGGCTATCCAGGTTGTTGGTGCTATTCATTTACCTCGACTTGCAAGAACGGTAGCTGGACGCCGTAACGTATAAGAAGGGAACGGGGCGTTATGCCCCCTCATAACGAGATGCTAGATGCTATCGCCTTTGCGGCATTAGTTGCCCGGTGCGCACCTGACGTACATCCCACGACCATGGAAACCATCGTCCGCACGGAATCAAGTCTCAATCCGTACGCCATCGCAATCGCTGGAAAAGAAGGAAGGGCGGGTTGGCACCTGCAGCGTCAACCACGCACGCTCCAGGAGGCGATCGACACCGCAGATGAGCTGATTCGGCGAGGCCTCAATTTCAGCGCTGGTGCTGGGCAGATTAATTACCGCAACTGGCCCAAATATGGATTGAATACGAGAAACGTCTTCGATGCATGCACGAACCTTCATGTGGCCTCGCAAATTTATGTGGAGTGTGTTGAGCGAGCTAAGCGGAGAACATCGGATGAACAGCATGCCTACCGCCTAGCATTGAGTTGCTATAACAGCGGGAACTTTACGACCGGTTTTCGTGAGGGTTACGTTCAACAGGCTTTGCGTAACATTCCGAAATCGACTCAGAAAACGCGGTTGTCCTCTAACATTTTTCGGTCAACAAAAAAGTAGCGTTTGGAAATCAATCGGTGTACACTAAAAATCATCTTGATCGTCTTTGACAACACAACAAGGGAAAATCAATGAAAACTCGTATTGCAGTGGCTTCGACTCTTGCCGCCCTGATCCTGAGCGCATGCGGTGGTGGTGGCGGCAGTGGTTCGCCAGTGTCGCCTTCGCCCACCCCGACGCCCACCCCGACGCCGACGCCGACGCCTGACGCGAACGCACTGCAAACGTCCGTGCCGGCGCCGACCTACGCTGCGGGCTCTGTCGCGCTGGCTGCATATACGGCCTTGAACGCGGCGCGCGTGCCTTATGGCGTCGGTCCTGTTGCGCAAAGTCCACTGTTGGACACTTCCGCAGCAAACCATTCGATCTACAACAAAGGGCGGTACGAGGCGGCGGACTTTGCCGCAGTTGGCCATATCGAGGATGCCGCCAAACCTGGGTTTACTGGCGTGTCGCCTGCAGATCGTATCGCCTTTGCAAAGTACGCGGCATCGTTTACTGCCGAGGTATTTTCGAGTTTCATTCAGGTCGACGGAGTTGAGAGCGATCCTGGTGCCGTTGCGATCAACACTCTGCTTTCTGCGCCATACCATCGTATGAGCCTGTTCGACGGTATGCGTGACGTCGGATTCGGCACCGCGACCGCTCGCATTAACGGAGAGGGGGGACTCCATCACTTCATCACCGCCAATTTCGGCGTTGCCTTCGGCGCGCAAATGCAGCTGCCGGCCACGACATGGGTAGGGCTGTGGCCGCTCGACAAGGCGACGAACGTTATGTACGGATTCGCCGGCGAGACGCCAAATCCGATCCCCGTCAACAACGGCGCTTGTGCTGGTTATCCGGTATCGGTGCAGGTCCGCAATGGAATGTCGCTGACTGTTACGCAATTCACGTTGGCCGAGACTGCTACGGGCGCAGCAGTCAACGTTCAACTCGCAACCCCGACGATCGACGCTAACCCGGCTTATGCACGCTCGAATTTCTCCTACGTCATTCCGTACAAGCCGCTCAAGCTCGCTACGCAGTACACGGCTCGCTTCGTCGGTAGCGCCAACGGTACGCCGATCGATAAGACGTGGACTTTCACCACCACCAACGTCAACACGAAGAACATCTATGGATGCGATCCGAGCTGATGCATTGCCAATGGTGGATAGTGGCGCGTCTACCCGTGAAATGGCCGCGCAACTCAGTGCGGTCGCCCACGAGCTGCTGTGCGATATGGCGTTTGGCGCATGCGGTCCCGTCATTGAGAAAACGGCTTGCGTCATGACGCTGCATACAGGCAGAAAGGCGGCAGTCAAGGTCGTCGTCGACGCGACACCAAACTTGTACTGACGCCGTTCGATAGAAGCGACTCCGACATAACAAGCAACGCTCAAAGCGAAACACTTCCACTCAACGGATTTGAGGGAGGCAACGTGAGTAACTTAAGGACTTTCGCAATGAACATCAAGAAGCTCCACGGCCTCAACGAGGATGGCACTACCTTCGAGGTTTTTGTCAGCGCTCCGAGTGTCAATTTCGTGCGTCGTGCGAGCATCAGACAACGCGGAAATGCTATTGTGGCAGTAGAAAGCCGCGGCACACTGTTTGCCGTGCGAGAGACGGTTGATGACCTGCTTGAGATGTTTCCTCATCTGAATATGGTCATCTCCGAGGATGGCGACGGCCATGGTGACGAGGAAGAGTTCAATCTATATGTGAACTTCGATAGCGTGACGACCGTTCAGCCTGTCAATGGAGTGGCGGCCGTTTTTTTGCGTGACGGCTCCATGCTGCGCATCAAGAATCTGCCTGCCGCATCTCGATCCGCGCGCAGCGATTTCGTTTCTCATGCCGAGTGTGTGGCCGGCTGAATATCGCTGGGTCAAGCAAATTTTTAGGGAGATTTTATATGAAGAAGATTTTTGTTGGCGCTTTGTTGTTGGCATCTGCTTGCATGGCCAATGCGCAGATTGCCGTTGACAGCGCCAATTTCAGCAACACGGTGAATCAGCTGGACACGAATCGATTGCTGACGATGATTTATGATCGTATGCTCGATTCGAAAACAATGGCGCCGGCGCGCGTCTGTCGACATGAGGACAAAGCGTACAGTGAAGGTTCGATCATCCAGGTCAACAAGACGGCGTTGATCTGCACGCCGCGCGAATGGGGGGTAAGAAGCACCGAAGACGGTCCTGCGGATCTAGTATGGGAGCCAGTAGCTTCGCAACGTCTCTGGCTGTATCGCAAAGCGACAAATTTGTCGCCTAAGCCTTAATGCGACTTCGAGTTCGTGACCATTCTTAAGGAACGCAATGAAGATTTCATCATTTGCATTCACTATGCTGCTGTCTGTGGCCAGTTCGGCGTTCGCCGGCGACAAGTTTCAATACTTGGTGGCCTTTGAAAGGATGGGCGCAGAAGCGAAAATTGCCGAGTACGCCGGCATAACGCTCTATGGGGAATCCGCTGCTTTCAGCAATGTAGAGACTGCGGCCTTTGTTCAGGCTTGCGACGCGATGACTGGTGCGCTCACACCTGGTCATGTCACTACCGGCACTGCCATCCAGATCAAGCCAGAGGAAAAAACGGCGGACGGTCGAGTGAAGACTTCCATTACCGTTGAGCATTCCGAGCTTGCCGCGTTAGAGGAAAAATCGATTGGTGAGTGCAAGGTGCAGATCCCGGTTATGAAACCTAACTTCAAGCACAGCACTGTCGTGTACTTGGTTCCCGGGCAGCGAACCGTATTTGCAACATCGCCACAGGACGGATTTCAAGTATCCATTTTGTTAAATAAAAGTTGAGGCCGCCTGCCGATCGACATCGATCGCGGCAAGGTTTCTCTGTGCCGGTAAGAGAAAGTGATTTTGCAAATTTCGACTAAGGGCGCACAATACCGGTTGACTGAATACATCGACGGCCATTTTTCCAGGAGTAGCCATGTTGACGACTCGTAAAGATCGCGCGGCCATTGTCCAGCAGGTCAACGCAAATGCCGCCATCGAAGGCTTCGAGCCAGATGCGGCCGACAAAGAGCTGCAACAGCGCTTCATCGACGGCGAGGCGACTGTCGAAGACCTCCTTGCCGCTGCCCAGGAGTTCGCCGCCAAGAAAGAGGAAGGTGCGGCATGATCCCGGGCGACAAGGCGTATTACCCTGGCACCGACATTCTCATCAATAAATTCGACATTCGAGATGCAGCCAAGCTGCGTTCGGTCGAATACAAGTTTGCAGCGGCGCGCGAGATCGAGCTGCGCATGCGACCGATCGAAGGAAAGTTCGACTTCGACCACTTGAAGGCGATCCACAAGCGTCTGCTGGGTGATGTTTACGAGTGGGCCGGCAAGATCCGAGAAATCGATTTTGCCAAGCCGAACCGGGAAACCGGCATGAAAAGCAAGTTCATGCCGGCGGTGGTCATCGATCTGAAGGCCGAGGAATTCAACAAGTTCGTCGCCGATCGGAACCAGCTGAAAGGCTTGACCAAGGCTGAATTCGTCAAAGCCATCACCGAAGTCCATACTAAGCTGAACGAGTTGCATCCTTTCCGTGAGGGGAACGGCCGTAGCACGCGCGTCTTCCTAACGCAGTTGGCCAAGGAAGCCGGTTTTGAGCTTGACCTGTCGAAGATCGACCGCGATCGCTGGAATCTGGCCAGCCATCGCGCTATGACCCAATACGACATGCACGACGAGAGCAAGCGTCTGGTTGCAAACCAATCCGACATGCGTCAAATCTTTCACGAGGCGATCACTCCGACCTTGGCACATGCCTTCACGGTCGAGAAGCGTGCCGATGCCGTCAGGTTTCATCCGGCTCTGGACCAGGCTTTCGCCCGGCTCGATGCGATCGAACGATTCGCCAAGGGCCTGCCCGGCGGCGACGCATCCCGATTGGTCGACGCAGAACGTACACGCATTACCGCCAAGCTTCAGGAAGGCAAGATCCCGCCGCTCAATCCGTACCTGCAGGGGCGTTTCGGCATGGCCCAGGAAAGAGCGCTGTCACCGGCGATCAAGAACATCGCAGCCTTGAACTCGCCAGCGATGACGCAGGCAACCGAAACGCGCTCACGCGGCATGCGTATGTAGATCCTGTCACTTAGCAACCCAAAAACCATGACAGCATTTGCCACAATCGAATCCGAGTCCAAGCAGCTGCTTGGCTACTTTGTCTTGCCAGCCACCGTATTTTTCAATGAAACGAGCTGCATGATTGGCATCAATCATGTCGGCATCGAGAACCCGCTGACGTTCGACGAGGAAGGCCGCCTGATCGCGGCCGAGGGATACGCCTTTGAATGGCCCGATGATGAAACCGGCCGTCAAGTTCTCGAAATGTTCCGGCGCGAGCCGCGCCGTGTTTTTGTGTGCGAATTCGGGCCGGATGGCCCTGTCGCCGAGCATGACATCGTTTAAGGATCTGCGCTATGGCCACCCCAAGAGCAAGCGAGTTCTTTCAGAGTCCGACCGCAGTCAGAATGGTTGCGCCGGCGAGCAAGCCGAACCAGGTGAACTACGCCCGTCGCTTCGCGGAGTCGCGGCATCTGTCCCGCTTCAATCAGTTCATGTCGTTGTCCGGCAACGTCCGCGTCGTTGTGCCGGCGAATGCCAAGACGGCGAACCATGCTGAGCGCTTCGCCGTGTCGATCGGCGTGTCGATCGAGCGATCGGCAGTCCGAAAGGCTGCGGCACAGGCCAAGGAACCGGCCAAAACAATGAATCCGTATCTCGCCGCTAGGCAAGGTCTATCGACGGCCGCCACACCCACCGCCACGAATACGAACGCACAGAAGCTCGAAAACTCGGTAGCGCCGACTCGCCGCAAGGGGCGCTCCTTATGACGATGCCAATCACTCCGGCCGCCGGCAACGTCCCCGCCGTTGACGAGCTGCTGGCCAGCCCGGAGGTTTCCTTTTGGCTCAAAGATTCCTTGCGCGCCGCCTTGGCGCGCGATCCTGTTGATGCCGCGTCAGACGCCGAGTTGTTGGCTCGCGTCCTGGTGCAACGAATGAACGACATGCTGGCCAGTTGTGCTGCCGGCAGAACGACCATTCAATAGGCTAGTTTCGGCATGGATCGCGCCACACATACCGCCTACCTGGTGGCTATTATCGAAGTCCCGAAAGAAGAACGTGTCTTGTGCCAGGCCGAAGGCTGCGGGCACACCGTCTACAAGCGCATTCACATTGTCTATGACAATGGCAATTTCAAGGTTGTCGGTTCCGAGTGCTTCAAGCGTCTGTACGGCGAATGGCCTTATGCGTCCCAGCAGCCGCGCTACGGATCGTATGACAGCCGATCGCTCACGGTGGAAGAGTGCGCCGAGTTGATCGCGCATACCGATCGCTTCGTCTCCAGGCTCGAGTTCGAGCGCCTCGAAGCTGAACGCATTCGTGCCGAGATCGAGCGCCAGCGTGCCGCGGAAGCGGAGGCACGTCGACAGGAGGAAATGCGACGTGAGACAGAGCGCCGCATCAATCGTTTGGCCGGAGTGGCGCATTACGGCCGTCGACAAGTGTTCGTTGGCCCTCTTGCACGGCCGCGGCAAGATCTAGATGAGGCGACGAATATTCCGGTCGAGGAATTGGCGCGACTCCGGAAGCAAGCGCGCGATATCGTACAGGTCGCCAATCCGGGCGTCGACATCAACGCTCCAGGATGGGCAGGCCTTATCAACGTGGAACTGAAACGCCTTATACGAGAATGGATTGCGGAAAGGCTATCCGATTAACAGCAATCATCGGTTTAGAAGCATGGAAAGGCAGTTGAATGTTTCATGAAGTATCGAGATGACATATCCCTTTACCGATGATCGAGAGACTTTCCTGTTGTCCCCTTTAACCACGCTCCCATGAGCGTACAGTGACGATCCCGAACATATCATGCCAACCAAAACACCCGCTAAGTCCCGTACAAAAGCAGCTCCCATCAAAAAGAAATTCCTCAACATACAAGCCTCTGCACAAACGATCCAGGACTTCCATTTCTTGAAGCAGGCAATGGGCGCACGAAGCCAGGCTGTAGCGCTTGCCAAGCTCGTGAAGCTCGCCAAGGCGATTCATCACTCGATGGTCGGCTGACCAGCAAACCGCTCGCCAAGGGCTGTACGAAATGCCGGCCGATAATCGCTTCAAGAATCGATCTGCGGCACCGTCACATTTGCGCACCAAGACTGAGATGCGCAAGGACCGGCTGAAGCCGGCTCCGGATCAATCGCCGGCCGCGTACTATTGGCAAGGGCATTCCTACGTCGCTTTGTACGATCCGGCGCTATCAACGCCGATGCGGCCGAAAGGCGAGTTGTCGGCGGCGCAGCTGCGGGCGCTTGCCGCCGGCCGCAAGCTGGCCGGAACGAAGGCGTGCCCAAACTGCCAGCGCCGCGAGATTGCCAGCATCATCGAGAAAGAGCACGTTTGCCTTGTGTGTCAAAAGCAGCAGGCCATCGAAGATTGGCAGCAAGAGATGCTCGCGATACGGCAATGCGCTGCCATGCTTCTTGCGCAGAACGCCTTGTTCCTCGACACGGAGACAACCGGGCTCGATGAGGGCGCCGAAATTATCGAGATCGCTATCCTGGACAGTGCCGGCGCCGTACTCCTGGAATCGTTGGTGCGGCCGACGATACCCATTCCGGCCGACGCCACAGCTATACACGGGCTCACGGATGCAGATCTGGAAGCAGCGCCGACCTGGCCAGCGATCGCGCCGGTGGTTGCCGAGATCTTGGATCGCCGGCTGGTTGTCGCGCACAACGCCGGCTTCGACAGCCGTATGCTGCGGCAAACATGTCGCCGCTTCGGCTTGGAGGCGCCGGCCGCTACCTGGTTATGCACGATGCAAATGCTCACGGAATGGAACGGCGGCCGTTGGCCAAAGCTTGGGGAGGCCGCACGTCTTGCCGGCGCCGATTTGCGGAATCTGCCGCGCCATCGTGCCCGTTATGACGCCGAGATCTGCCGGCGTATCCTCGTCGCGCTGGCCAGCCAAGTTCAAGCAAAAGAGAATTTAGCTTAAACGACACGGAGATGCGATGTACTACACCAATGAGCAATACCGGGAAATTGCGGCCGTCAAAGCAACGACTCCCCTTCGCGCAGGAGATGTTGAGCGATTGACTGAAGCGCTCTTGCGCGAAGAACCCGTCTTGGTCGACGGCACGCTGCTCGTGATGTACAACGACCCGGATATCGGCAAGCTAATCAAGGGAGAGAATCAGCTTGGCATCGTCGTGGCGGCGTCAGAGAAGTTCGATGCGGCCGCCTGCGAAGAAGCGATCGCATGGGCAAGCATCCAGCTCACCGATCCCGACGTGCCCTATGCGCCATCGACATGGCCAGGGGAAGCATTGCAGGGACAAGAGGAGCCGTTAGACGCGGATTTCCGTGTGATATCCGAGATTGACGGCAAGGATCGCCGCCAGGTGATTGCTGATTTGCTGCAGACCGAAAAAAGCCAGGCGAAACGGGAGCAGCTGCTGACAGATCCCGAAAAGCTCGCGGCTTATGCGGCCGAGCGCGGCATCACGGTCGCCGAAATGCGGGCATTGCTCACCACGAATTTCGAGAGCAATGCCACCCGCTTGGCTGAACTTCGTGAGTTGGTGGAGCGCATGCCGGACCAGTCGCCGCGGCCGTCAATCGGTTGGAAAGAGCTGCAGGGAGAAGCAGCGCTCCTGGACACATCCGCAACCAGCGCAAAGACCGGCCTACAAGCAGCACTGCTGGCTGCAACACGCGAGACACGATGGGGACCTGTTTCTGATCCGATCGCAGAAGATATCCTCAAAGCCGCAAGTTTTGATGCTTTGGACAAGGCGCTGCACGAGCGCGGATTTCGCGATTTGAAGCCGTTGGCCGGCGGAGCGTTCAACTACGTCCTGGACGCCGGCGACAAAGTGGTGCGCGTAGGCTTTGGGCCGCTGCTACAGCGGCCGGACATTCCAGAAATCTTGCAGCCGCTCGATGCCGGCGTCGCCGGCAACCTGCGCTTCGAGATCTTGCCCAAGGTCGACACCGAATCGATTACGCAGAATGACGTGGAAACGGTGACGGCCGCGCTGGCTGCGCGCGGGTATGCTTGGGGAGATGCCGGCACCGACAATATCGGCCGCTATCGAGGCGCATTGATCGTCTTTGATCCAGATGGCGTCGTGCTGCGCCAGGATCGGAATGAAATGCTGGCCAAGCACGAGACAGTCGTCGGTCTCGATGTCAAGTTGGATCTATCGTCGCCAATCAGCTCTGGCGCCTTGGCGGCCGAGTTGGAGCGCGTCGCAACGGAAGTGCGTCGCGCCGTCGCCGGCGATCGCCCGGAACTGGCGCCTGCCGAGCGCGAGCAGGTTGTGAGGTTGGCTGAGAGTGCGATGAGCCATCGGCATCGATCCGTCGCCGGCAGCGACCCGGCTGCACGAAGCGCTGGGGACATGTTAGAGCCGCATCAATTCGCCGCGATGGATTTAGCTCGCGCACTCGCCGCCCACGATAGCCCCAGGATGATGAATCCGTTTCGGGATGAGAACTTGGCGCCGTCATACGGCCGGGAGCAGCTATTCCTCGCGCGCCAAGAGACGTTGGCACGATCGAGCAATCCATATCTTCAGGGACGGAAATCAGGAGCGGACGCGCAGTATGTCGTCCATGAGACCGCGAATCGAAAGATACAAGTGTTCAATGATCCGGCCGCAGCCGCAGCTGCATATGCAGCTGCCGACGCGAAGCTTTCTCCGCGCGTGCTGTACACGGCTGGCAACGGTGGTGCTACGGTCATCGCCTCAACCGTGGATCTTGGACGAGGGCCGCAGAAGATTGCGAGCACGACGATTGCAGACAACGGACAATTCAAGCAGGCATTCGATATGAAGATGTCGGCTCAGGTCGATCGCCAAGCGGCGCGCGGCATGCGTCGCTGAGGGATGGTTCGGCCGGCGCTCGGTTGGCTCCAGGCAAGAAAACTTTTGTCATGCCAGTAACTAAAGGAAACGAAAATGGTTGAGGTAGCAGATCCGGCAGGGATTATCAACAGTCTGCAAGCAAGAATCCGCCAGCTTGAGTGGCAAATCAAAGCCCAACATGAGCGCCAAGCAGAAGCGCTCGCGGGCGCCGTGGGGGATACGATCAGACGCCTCCGCATGCATGGCGTCATTCTTCTTCAGGTTAGCAACGGGCCGATGCATCGGGAGCTTGCCGAAAATAAGATCCTCAGCGCAGCATACGACGAGGTGTGGAAGCTTGATGATGCGCCACTCGGTCATGATATCAAAACAGCGATCCGTGTGGCTGCGAAAAACGGCATGTGCCGTTGGTAATACCGCCGAAGGAAATCTCATGAAGGCAACGAGGTTGCAAGCAGTGCGATACCGTCTATGGAGATGGAAGGATCGGATTCGAATTTTGTTGTTGAATCTGATGTATGGGTGGACGACAGAGGAAGAACGCTACGAGTGCGCGGGCGACGGGTTCACAGCGACGGAATCGGCTTCACATTTTCCCGCCAACCCGCACAGTCATCCCCTACTTCGTGAGGCGTTCGAGAGCGGAGCCAAAACGGCTAGATCGGCCTACGCGGAGGACGACGAGGAGCGTTACGCGCAGGAGATGGCAGATACCTATGCTGCTATCAATCGCGATGAGATGGGTGATGTTTTTGATGAATGTCTGGCATTGGGGCTCGTCACCTCGTCGGGACGTGTTTTACCCCGCCAAGACTTGAAGAGCGAAGCAAATTTTTCGTGACGCGTAACGCTCATTCTTAACCAGAAATGTTGATGTGAGAATCAGTCACTCAAATGATAAATGAAACCATCAAATCCGAGATGATGGAATTCGCCAAAGCATTGGCGGATTGCAGCACCAAGGGGCCGATAACCGCATTCTGCATTCTTTGTAGCGGGAATCCTGATGCTGACCAGAAAGCATATGCTAGAGCGGTACGAATGGGCGCCCAAAAGTGCGAGTTGTACCTAATTGGGGAAGCGCCAAATGTTGTCGCATACGATCATGAATGGGGACCGGTAATTACACAAGTCCTTCCCGAAGGAGCAGAAATTCCGACCGGCCATGTGGTTGTGATAAACGCGCAAGACTTCATCCCCTAAACAACCAGATTTAAATGGCAAAGCCGTGACACCAAACCAGTCTATCCTCGCCGAGCTTCGCATGAAGCAAGCAATTCGCCGGATGCAAGAAGGTGCCAAGCCGACGCCCGCCCAACTGTTGATGAACGCAGCTGAGGAAGCTATCGCCGATGCTCGTCAGCGAAGCATGGCACTGCAAGCCGCTGGACTGGCCGGCACGGTTGAGCATTTGAAGTTGGTAAGTCAAATCATGCGCTGGGAACATGCGCGTCGACAAAACAGATAGGAATTGACAATGAAGTACCAGTACGCAGAATTGACCGCCGTTTGCATTGGTTGCCGCTGCCATGACTTGCGCGCCTGCGCGGGCGGCTGTTCCTGGTTGCGCGTGGACTATGCCGCGCACACCGGCGTGTGCAGCCGATGCGCGCCGCTCGTCGCCGCATGGGACGCTGGCGCGCGATCGGCACCAGTCACGCTCTTCGAGAAAGTGACCAACCCCGGCAACACCGATGTCGAAGTTGAGGACCTGGTGCGGCTGCTGTCGATCGGGCATCCGGGCTCGATCTACAAGGCATAACGCAGTCGGGGAATTGGCACGGGGGAGAAGCAACGACTGAACCGCCGGGCACGCCAGGAAAAATGTATCCAAATCCAATGAAGCGATTTTGCTTTTTTCAGGAGGGAGTGGTGGAATGCTGAACTTGACCGGTCTGCCGGGCGTCGCCGGCGGCAAGATTGACAGCGCAACGTATTTCAGCGACGTGGCTGATGCGTTGCGACAGCTCGACAAACACCGCGCCGTTCTGGCCGCTGGCGATTGCGGCGCCGTCACGGTGTACGTCGACGACGCCGGGAAATATCGCTGCGCCATGCACCGCCGAATGTTTACACTGAATGAATCCATCGTATCGAGCAAAGCCGCGGTGCGCGCCTGGCTCAAGCGTTGGCATCCGCAAATTCAATGAATGGCCAAGGAAAATCGTCACCATGAAGATCATGAACGGTCATGAAGTGAGAGAGCCTGGTTATTACTGGCATGTTCTGGAAAGTGGCGAAGGCTGCCCGGTTCAAGTGTTCAGCAACGGAGGCGGTTTCAAGTGCCTGAAACCGGGCGATACTCGCGTCTATGACTTGGCTGGAATGTATATCGGCCCGATGACCACTGCGGCTGTGCAGGGCATCTGATCGAGGAAAAGCCACAAATGGACATTGCGATTCCGCTCCTCAGCGCTATTGTTGGCTTCATTGGAGGCTTACTGACGCCGTGGATCAAATGGAAGATACGAGAGCAGGAACAAAGGTTGGTCTACAGGCGAGAGCAGATCAAGGTTTGGCGAGCAGCAATATCCGACTATGAAGTATGGGATAACGGATTTGGCAACACTCCAGAATACGCATCCTTACGTGCACACATGCGGCCTGATGTCATCAAGCAGTACGAGTCGGACAGCACGCTCTTCGTTCCAGGAGGGCGCGGCGAAGATGTGCGGAAGCACATGCTATTGGATGAAATTGCCCGTATCGAAAAATCGTGGAGCCTTGTCTAGGTGCGACTGGCCGAACGGTGCGCGAGTTGTCGCACGAGGAATGGCGTAACGTCGTGCGCAGAACGTTTAGGGGCAGTGACTAAGAATCTTGCCCTGCTAGTTCAGAAATTCCATCTCCTAGGGCATTCTTGGTGGCTTGGGTTCCGGCCATGCCTTCATTAGCTCGGCCGGATAATTTCGTAGGAAGCTGCGCGCCTTTTCGGGGTCGTGGCACGCCAGCCAGTCGTCGTATTCCTCGCGCGGGATGATGACGATGGCGCGCTTTGGATCTTCCTTCCTGTGGAAACGGCGCATCAACGGGTGCTCGGTGGTGTCGATGGTGATCTGTGTCATGGCCAGCGTCTTGGAGCCGTCCTGCTCGGTCCACTCTCGCCACATGCCGGCGACGGCGAATGGCGCGTCGTCCGCCATGCCGATGCGCCAGCGCACCGGCTTTTCTGTGCCTGAGTCACCGTAGAAGTACTCGTAGAACCCGACCATCGGGACGAGGCACAGCTGCCCGGCCTTCCAGTACTTGCCGAACGAACGGAGTTCGCCAATCGTCTCTGACTTCGCATTCATCGTGTCCCACTTTTTGACGTGCGGCGGGATGTGCCGGCGGGGGACGAAGCCAAAGCCTGCAAGGTCGGCGACCCGGCCGCCGCCGGCGTCGTGGCGGATGATCGGCGCAAGGTAGTCTTTATAAGCTTCGGATGGCCAGCTTGCATCGCTAGCAACCCGTACCCCAAAGTGCTCGATGATGTCTTCGGTCGACGTCGGTCGATAGTTGGTGCACATGGCTCGCCTCTTTCTTTGGTTCTCACCAAATTTCCTGCCGGGATGCTTGTACGGCCGCACCGTTGGGTGTGGCTATCCGGTATCCGGATTATCCTCGATCGCGCTCCTATGGGCCTGTATTCGAGCCGTAGAGGGCAATTGGCAATTTCTGTTCCCCCTCTAAGTGGAATCTCTCGATTGCTGTATATTTATACAGTTCTCGGCTGCAGGCGATTAAGAGGGTAGGGCGGTGCAAATTCGTGTCTGGCGATTGTGGGAAGACGGCCGACTGGTGCCGAAGTGGCAGCGCAACCGGCTGAAAGCTGCGCAAGGTGAGTTTCGTCTGGAGGAGTACAGGGACGAGGATATGCGCCGCACAATGCGTATCGCCCGACTCTTAGTGCCGAGTTCGCGCGGTGTACCCTTGGATGTGCTTACGCCTTTGTCCGATGCTGTAATCGTCGCGATTCACGGCAATCGGATGACTATATCCGGCATCGAGCGATCGACAATCTTTGCGAACGTCTTTCAGACGTGGTTTGCGGAAATCCTACCAGAGCAGGCATTTGCCGATACTGATGCGGTTAAACCGTAAGTGCTGAAATATCATGGACCAGAGTACAGTTTGTCAGTGCAACGGGAGTTTTTATTCGTCGTCGAATAACGAACGCTCAAGGGCGATTACGAGATCACAGCGATCCCTCGTGTCCGGCGGGATGTATGGCGCGCTTCCCTCCGATTTCGTTGCCCGCCAAAGCAGATAGCATCGGTGTGATGCGGCTAAAACGGCTGTTTTGTATTCGTGCATTCTTAGTCGCGGCGCGGAATTGGCTATAAAAGCATTGGCTCTTGCCAATATATCTTCAGGAACCGTGTCTTGCGAAATCTTCGATAGCTCTACGATATCGCGAGCGGCTGTGGCTGGTGCGAACGAGTATTCTTCCCGTATTTGTTTGCCAATGACTACCGTTGCAGCAACGAACATTGTGATTACTACGGCTGTGAAGAGATAACTTGCGACTCGGCCGCCCAGGCCTTCCCCTGTCGTTTCCGTCGCGGCGCTCTTTGATATGGCACCTTCCTCAAGAAAACGTTCGACCTTGGTCAGCAGTGCGCAACCAATGTTTTTCAGGTCGACGACAGCTTTGTCACCGAGGACATAAGCCGGCCGAACGGTCCTGTCGATCGTTTTCCCCTCAAGCTCGGATTTCGTGTATGTCACCTCGACGCCAACTGGTACTGCGCGATTCCACGTTTCCACTTGTGCTTTGGCGATTTCAGCCGCGTGATTCAGTTCAGTAGATGCTGCGGCGGCAGTCTCATGTGGCGATTCAGTTTCTTGTGAGGCGTCGCCTGTTTTCGGGTTGTCCATAGTGTCCTTATCTTTGCCTGTTGGGCTATAACCGATATGATGTATTTCGGTTATGCAAGCTTACATATCTATGGGAGTAAGAGCAATACATTTGTTTGTCAGATGTTGCCTTAATGTTGACTGTGTGTTATAATTAACCTATCGCACTCGATTGCAAAATAACTACCAAGGAGATCCCATGTTGATGTCTGATGTCGTGCAAGCTGTTCAGGTGCTCGTGGCATGTGTCGCGGGCGCGATCGTGCTGTACTTCTTCAATCGCCATTGTGATCGTAAATTCCACTTTCGTTTTTTTTCAAAACGCTCCTTTGGTCTCATGACCATGGCAACGTTTTTGTTCGTGGGTGGCGTGGCGGCCATTGCACAGAAAACGGAGATGGCGCAGATGATCGGATGGACGGTGATCGCCGCCGGCGCTGTTGTGGCCTGGTGGATTCTTTATCAAAACTTCACCAAGACGAATTTACTCTACGGGGCGATCGGTACCGCCGCGCAGTTCGGATTATTTACGACGTTTGCTTCTGCCGGCTTCTTTGTGGCCCTGATGGCGGGGGGCATCATGTTCGTGTTTCTCTCGCTGTTCCAGCCGGTATATGTGCTGAATCAAAAGGAGTGATGTCGTGGGCAAGTTGGCGATCGGCAAGCGACGTTCCATCGTAGTGCTAATGACGCCTACTCAATGGTTCGTCTGCATAGCCCTTGGAATTGGCGGGCATATGTTGCTTTCTGGTTGGGCCGCCTGGTCGTCGCTGATACTCGCTCTGCTTTGCGCAATCCGGTTCATCCAGCAGAACATGAGAAAGCGCTTCGAGCGCTTGTGGCTTTGCACTTTCGGCGGCGCCGACAGCGCCAGTCATTTTTAACCGTCGCGTCATCAAGGGGGAGCATCGTGCCAACTTTCAGTGAAATCCAAGCCGCGCTAATGCGATGCATGTCGGCTGAGCCTCCGGTCGGAGAGCATCTTGCCTTGTCTGCTGACTCCAACCAGCTAGCCGATGTGTATGCCGAAATGGCATTTTTCCGACAGGAGGAGCGTTCCTTGGACGCACTTAAGCCAAAACAACGAGCCGCGTTCGAGCGGTGGTCTAAAGTCGATTAAAATGAGGAGTATTAGCATGAAATTAAACGACGCACCGGGGGTATGCGCGATGGCAAACAATGACGAATACTACGTGCAGCTGGCCGACAGCAATGAGACCTGGCAGCAGATCATGGCGTCCTGGGAGATCGAAGGCATCGAGGCCACGCGCGACAACAAGATCATTGCCGGCAAGATGATCGCAGGCGAGCTATCGTTGAACGATGCGCTGACAGAGATCCGTGCGCGCCACGGTGTCAGGTTCGATTCCAGCCAGGCGCAATTGATTGATTCCGTCCACTGAAGGGTAGGGCATGTCGACGGATGACACGGCGGCCAAGAGCCGTTTCGACTCCCTGTTTTACCCAGGCACACAGACGCTCATCAACTTCTTTGGCGAGAAAGATCCGCATAAGCTGGCGGCGCTCGAGCGCGACTACACAATGGCGGCCGCTCTGGACGCCCGCCTCTTCAATCAGATCAAGGGCGGTTTCGATCTTCCGCACATGCAGGAAATCCACAAGCGGCTGTTCGGCGGTATCTATCCGTGGGCAGGCCAAGTGCGCGACTTTCCACTTTTCAAGCGGCGTCCTGATGGGCTCGTTACGGAATTTGCTCGTCCGGAAGAGATCTCCGGACTGAACGAGCAGCTGCGCGAAATCATGCGCGAAACGGATAAATTCAAGGCACTCAATCCTGAGCAGTTTGTAAATGCCATCTCGCGCGTCTATCAGATCGCCAATGAGATGCACGCGTTCCGAGAGGGGAACGGCCGGACACATCGTTTTTATCTTGAATCGCTTGCAGAGCAAGCCGGATATCGGCTCAATTTCACTAAAGTCGATAAAGAGGCATGGAACTATGCCGCCAGTATGTCGGGGCGTATCAGCCTGGATGGAGACGAGCGACTAGCAGGGCGAATTGACGAGTTGCAGCGCGTATTCCGACATATTGCAGTGCCGATCGAGCCTATGCGCTCGAATGCGTATTTGCAGGGGAGGGAAGGGGGCAATCCGGTGCAAAACCATGCGAAATTGACACTGGCTGACCTGAATCCTTCGCTCGGGCCGACCGGGCCTAAACCACGGTTGCGTTAAATCAAGCGTCATCGATTAGTCAGAATGAGTAAGGGGAATTGCAGATATGAAAGACGTTGAACGCAAAATTTGGGCGAAGGCCGCCCAAGTGGAAATTCAAAAGTATGCCCCTCAGCAGTTATCGTTCTGGCCTGACGATAGACGCGCGATCGCCAACGAGCTTGCGCGATCGGCCTTGTTTCAGGCCCGCGACAAGCGCAAGCCGCGGGCGTATTTCGACAACGAGCCGCTATTTATGCTTGGGGAAGGCGCACTCACCTACAAAGGGGAAGAGTTGCGCGTTGATGACGAGGATGTTTTCATCACACTCGCGCATCGTGCGCGCGAGCTGCCGTCAGGAAAGATGCAGGTTCGCATCACCAGCAGCGAGATCTGCAAAGACAATAACTGGCGCCAGTCGCAAGCCTATTACACCAATATCTTCAAGTCCATCCAGCGCATGAAGGCTGGTGCGATTACGGTCTTCTCACGCCGGCTGACCAAGGCGCTCAAGTGCCAGCAGGCACTCGACAACAACGCCTCAAGCGAGGAGCTGGCCAAGCTGTACGGGGAGCTTGCTGACTTTGAAAAATCGCCGTTTTCCGAATATCCCCTGGAGAAGGAAGGAGGCGGCGATATCACAGGCATGATGTTCTCACTCGTCAGCGGCGAGCCGACCTTCACCGGTGCAAAGTCCGTCAAGGATGGTATTCCGCAAGGCAATCTGATTTGGGAAATCACGCTCGATCGCAAGATGGTTTTGCTATTTGCCAAGCCGTTTTTAACCCTGGTCGACAAGAAGGTACGCACGGAACTCAGCGCCACCGGCAAGCGCGTGCAATCATGGGTTCTGAGCCACAAGAAACCGTATCCGGTCAAGCTGCGCAGCCTGGAAAAAATGATCGGCGCGTCCTACAAGACCCTTGCTGCCTTGAAATACAACCTGGGGCTGTTGTTTGACGAGCTGGTTGAGCATGAGGTCATCCATTCCTACGAGTTGACACCATCGGCCGACAAATTGGACTGGCTGGTGACGTTCCATCGCGAGCCACCTACCGCTAGGGCTGGCAAACCAGGGCAGCAATCGAATCAGTCAAAATGACTAATTACCGCGCCTCATCCATGGACGTCTGCAGCCGCTTGCGACACGCCACAAGCGCTGCAAACTATATTGGTTTGAATATATCTACATATCCATACGACAATACCTGCAAAAATGACGCTCAAAATGACTAATACAAGCTCACGATGACTAACGTTTCCCTAGGGGATGCTCAAAATGACTGAGAAATTTCCTCGAAAAGCTCACGTGTCTCGGGAATCAGTCATTTTGACTAATTTTTCCACTCAAGATGACTAATGCGATTTTCCGAAAATGTTGCATATAATCAATGGCTTGCAGCTGTTTTTGAGGCGAGCTAACGCATTTCTAACAGCTTTTAACCAAATGTCCCCCGCGAGCGGGGTACATCAATTCCAGCCCCCACAAGTGGGGGCCTACGCGCTTCGCGCTTGTTGACCCCGTATTTGTCTAGACTGCACCGCCCCTAGGGCGGCGCACAAGGAACAACTCAACACCTCCCAACACCACCGTAGCCGCGCACTCGGTCTAAGCGGCGCAGGCTGTCCGCGTTGCGGCCAACCTGCCCTGGCGCTATCGCGCCACCCTCCGGGCGCTAAGACCCGGATAAATCACGCCCGCCGCGTCCTGTCGGCCGCGCCGGCCGCTCAACCGGGCCGCTGTGACGGCCTCCCGTGAATTACTGAATCAATACGCAACGTCCGATCTGTCTACAAGGAGAGGGGGGTACCTTGTCTTGCGAATTGCCTCAGGAACCTCGCAAATCGGCTCGCTGAGCCGAGATCTTCATGCGGGGTAGGCCGGGGTGCCCGTTCGACCGAACAGGCGTCTGAGATCGAATTCTCGATCGCCGTTGAAAAGTGAGTGAAATTTACTTGCTTTGTATCCTATGATCCACATTCATGTTATCTTGACGTTTCGTAATTGTTTCAGCTGGTCCCAAATGCATAACGATAGGTACACGAAACACGTCAGACCGGTTCCGCCGACGCTCACGATCTACCGAGAGCTACAGACGGCCTTCGAGCATTTCAACGCCCAGCTGTTCGGCGGCGCTCTACCCGATTGCGTCATCACCCTGCAGAGGCAAAAAAAGACTCAGGCCTACTTTTCATTCCAGCGCTGGGGCGATACAGAAACGCGCGTCTATATCGACGAAATCGCGCTTAACCCGGAATATTTCGTGCTCGGCATCCGTGAGACGATGCAATCGATGGTGCATGAGCAGGCGCACCTTTGGCAGTACCACTTTGGCACTCCAGGTCGAAAGCGCTATCACAATGCAGAGTGGGCAGACAAAATGCAAGCCATCGGATTGATGCCTACAAGTACAGGAAAGCCGGGAGGAAAACGCACGGGCGAGTCCATATCGGATTACGTCATTGAAGGCGGTCCATTCGAATCCGCCTTCAAGGAACTCATGACGACTGATTTCACGTTCCGCTGGTTGGATCGATTTCCGGCCAGCGTGCAGAACATGGCCCATACGCTGAATCAGCTGCCTGAGGAAGTTCAGCTTGCGATCACGGAGCAAGAAGCGCATGCGCTGGCTATCCGGATTGTCGAGCAAGAGCCCAAGAAGGTGACGCAGTGGAGGTACATGTGCCCAATGTGCGAGCTAAAGGTTTGGGGCAAACCATCTCTTCAAATCAAATGCATGGAACATGACGTTCAACTCGAAGGAAAGGGAGTCGGAGAACAATGACAGACACCATAGATATCGCCGATCGGGAATCTCAGCAGAGCGGCACGGCATCAGAAGCAACGGCGCCAACGATGATTCCAGTAACGGAGTTCAGAAGCATTCTCTGGAGGCTTTACACCTACATCTTCAGCGCGGCCGTGTTCGGCTACGGCATTGGCGTCGCGATGGAGAACCCGGGCATGCACTCGCTGATCGCCCTGGGTATCGGCAGCACTGGATGCGTGGCCGGTTACTTCCTGGTGCGGCCTTATCGCCTCTTGGCCAAGTACGCAATCAAGCATCACGGCCGCAACCTGGTACGAGTGGAGAAGGACGATGACTCTGCTCGTTAGACTGTTTGCCGTCCTTTTGGCTGGCGTATTGATCGCTTTCGCGTCCTACAAGATCCTCTGGCCAAAGCCGAACTTCGCCGGCGATTACCGCACCGAGAACAAACGCGGCAGCTACGTGCTACGCTTGGTCGACGCAGAGACGGCGGTGATGATCTACACCGATCCCAAGTCCAACCGCTATGCGTATCGCGGCTCCATGGCGCCACGCGACAATTCTCTCGACGTGACCTGGAGCCATCGCCGGGTAGGTGAGGAATGGGAGCCATTGCCGTCGCCCTTGAAAGCCACCATCAGGTTCGAGTCGGCCGACCAACTGGTAACGGCCGAAGGCAAGTTCCAGCGTGTACCGCAGCCATTCTGGCGTCGCTGGTTCAGTCTTTGAGCGTGACTTCCGCGCTGTCACCGGACTCTAAGGAAAAAAATCATGGCCACCGACGCAAAACCGATAACGACTTGCAAAGAGTGCGGTAGCACGCATCTGACCTGGCAAACCTCTATCGTCAATCGCTCGAACGTCCAGCAAGGACGCCTGACCACCCGCGATGTGGAGTGCGTCTTCTTCCTCGGCTGCGATGACTGCTCCGAGACGCTTGCGACCATCAGCGCTGATAAGGTTGCCGGCCAGATGAATGCTCATGCAGCGACTGTCTAAGGAAAAAGGCGCGAGCCGGAAAGGGAAACGAAGTGATGAATCAAAAAAATCCATGCTGGTTTGATCTAGGAGTGTCACAAGGGCAAGCAGTACGGACCATGCCGATTGACAGCATCATGACTGATGCCGATTTCGTAATGTCGATCCTTGTGCAAATTTCCGGCATTGAAATCACTCAAGAACAAAAAGAGCTGGCGACAAGAATTGCGCAGGAAGAGGCCAATAGGGGGAAGCGAATCCTTTTGGATTGGATTCACACATGGAACACCGTGCCGATGCTGTGCGATTTTGCCAATGCATTGCATGACGCAGCCGTAAGGCAGGACAAGCTCTTTCGCTAAAGGAAAAACCGGCGCTTGCGCCCCGCACCGGCCGGTAGCCGAATATAAGAATAGGATGAACATGCACGACCTAAAACTTACTTACTACACTCGCCGTTGGAATAGCCAAACGACGCTTACTGTTCGTAAAACCGCAAATGGATGGCATATCTCCCATATCGCAATTAACGGTGATACGGATCGCGAGGGAGTGCCATTTTTAGAGGCAAATCTTTGCCAAGACAACGTAAAGTATCCGCATGATGTTGGCGCATATCTCGGTTTCGTGTGGGACCAGCTGAACAATGGTGAAATTGATGAGGTGCGTGCACAGAAAATGCTGGATGAGATTGGCGAATGGATATCGGCTTGTGAATCGTCGCAGCCAGTTTGGAAAATCTGGAACTCGTGATCGGAAAAAGGCGAATGAAGACCCAAGAACGATTCAACGCGCGAAGTGCTTTGATAGATTTTCTGTCCGGTCGAACCGTTTACATGCTGTTCGATCGAGCATTCGAGAAAAGACGCGAGCCGGCTTATCGCCGCAAGGCCCAAGAAAACGGATTTGGCCAACAGTTCGAGGAAGAGCTGAAGGTACTGCGTGACCGCGATGCCGATCATGCCTCGATGTTCGCATATAGGAATGCCCAAAGTCGCGCCCGGCAAGACCGACACTAACGCCCAGGAAAAACGATAGCAGCTCAGCAGCTCAGTTCCATAATTGATTCACATTTGGCTGACATGATTTTCCCCAATAGCAAAAAATTCAAACGGGAGGAATCATGGAAGGTGCATTTAACATTGCACTGCCGGTAATTGCGCTAGCTTGCGCGGCGGCTGTGACTCTTGGCCAAGCCAAGCGCGACGCATCATCGTCTTGGTGGCGGTTGCTCGCGCTTCCTGTCACATTCCCGCTGACTTGGATCTCTAAGCACCCGATCGTCGGCACCGGTCTGGCGTCTGCGGCTTTTACTGTGTTGTTTCGCGTGATTGTTGGGTAAAAAAAACCGGCGAATGAGTTATCTCATCGCCGGTCGAGGATATATCCCTTGACGCGGGTATATGTCGTGATTATATCAACATCTCTCTAAGCCTCTGTAACGATTGCCGCTGTCATTAAGGCTTCTCGTCCATTGACAATTCCGCGGAATCGCTCAAAGCGACCGCCTCTCAGTCATTGCTCCCCGGTCGGCCGACACCAACATCAACGGTAACTTCATTTTCGCGTGCTAATGGATTGAGCACCGCCAATGTTTCCTTTCTGCAAGTTGACATAATGTTAATTTCACGAAATTGCGTAACGTATCATATCGTAATGTATCGTATCAATCGTAACGTTCTTGACGTTCCGTATCGTTATGCTACGATATGAGTATTCCGGCGCAGACGCCGTTTCTGAAAGGATCGAACCATGCCGCGCGAAGCCACAATTACCGAAGACCAGGTTTTTGCGATCTGCGATCGCCTCAAGGGCGAGGGCAAGAATCCGACGCCGCGCATGGTTCTGCAGGAGCATGGGAGCGGAAGCTTGGGAACCATTCACCCGATCTGGAAACGCTGGAAGGTCAGGGACAAGGTTCAAGTCGAAACGACGCTGACGCTACCGGCGAACATTCAGCGCGTGCTCTTGGAGTTCATCGCGCAGGAAATCGAGCGCGCAAAGGCCGACCTGACGACTCAATTGCACGAAGCGCAGCAGCAGGCCGAGGATTTGGCCAAAGAGAATGAACGGTATTTCGAGCGAATCGATACGTTGGCCAAGAATGCCGAGCAGCTGCAGGCCGAAAATCAACAACTCACAGGCCGCGTAGCCGCGCTTACCGAAGAGATTGAGCAGGTGCGCGCAGATTCAGCTCAACAGATTGCCGAGGCACGCACTGAAGCTCAGCATGAGCGTGAGGTTGCTGAACAGGCGCGGCAGTCCCTTGCACGCGCCGAGCTGCGGTTGGAGGCAATGCCGGGAATGGAGCGGCAGTTGCGGGAGTTGCGCGAACAGCTTGACGCAGAACGCAAGGCGCGCACCGATGCGGAGAAGGCGGCGGCCGTGTCGGCGGCCGAACGGGAAGCAGCATTGCGCCAGGTCGAGGATATCCGCAAGCAGGTAACGACCTCAGAACAGCGTGAAGCAGCCATTCACCAGGAAATTACGAGCTTGCGCGGACAGATCGAGGCCGAACGTCAGGCACACGCAGCTGCCGAGAAAGCCGCGGCGATTGCCGGCGCCGAGCGTGACGCAGCTCAACATCAAATGGAAGAAACTCGCGCTCAGGTCCAGACTTCCGAACAACACATCGCGGAACTGAGAGATCAACTTGCTTCAGTGCTCAAGGCAGTCGATACCCTTTCTCATGCAAAGCGCACCAAGGGATCAAGCGCCAAGAAGGAACTAGGGCCTCACGCAACGTCAGTCAAAAAGAGTAAGTAGCGGCCGATCCGGGCGCCGTGAATGGCGCCCACCCTGCCCTGTCACTCGCGCCGACGTGCTTCCAACAAGATGGTCGTTCCAGGCCGTGTAACGGTGTCAATGCAGCCTTTTTTCTGTAGCGAATCAAGAGCGGCATTTAATTCTGTGGCCCGAAATGGCGGTGGATTTCCGATCGTCAGCTCAAGCAGATCCAGGCTCTGTATGCCCTTACCAGGGCGAATCCCCCTCTTGGCAAACGTGTCGAGAATAGCCTGCTCGCAGATTTCCAATGTAGGCAAGGACGCTGCCTCGTTCATGTTTGACCTGTGCCTTGTTTCTCAATATGGCTGATTGCGCTTGACAAATCTAGCAATCAGACGGGCAAACCACCCCACCTTTCTTGCCTCACCGTGTTCCTGCAATTCGTCGGCATATATGGGTGCAACGCACTCATGATCCGACGATTGAAAGAAAGGGTCGCTGTCAGGCTTTACATCCGTCACGCGCGCCAGTTTCGTGATTTCATAGGCCAGCTCCTCCCCTGCTTCCAGTAGACGCAAGCGTTCTGCTGCCCACTCGTTCGCGAAAAGAAAGTTCTTGTTGAAATCTTCCAGGTACCACTTGCCGTCTTGATCGCGGAGGTGATAGCGAACCCACGGAAAATCCGGATATCCCAGCCTTCCATAGAGCCAGGATGTGCAATCCGACGACATTGGCCATGCTTTTACAGTCCAATGTACGTAGAACGGAAGACCATTGTCCTGCCGATTGCCGCGATACCAGAATTCAGGTTGAGAAGTGAATCGATGCTCTTTCCACCATTGCAGCAACAAAGACCATGCTTCTGCGGCACGCGGTACCGGAAACCGGAAATTCCAGCCTGGTGCAGGATCAGTTTCAATCGTGACGCCAGCTCGTGAGCCAAAATGCCCTAGCTCCACTGGCACGCCGGCGACCCTTTCAAGTTCGTCTCGCATGCGCATGACTTCTTCGCCGCTCGGCCGCAATGTCGTTCGGCCATCAGGCGAGTTCGTCCAGCCATTCCAACCAATGTTTAACTCTATGCCATCGAATTCGGCATCCGACGGCAAGGCCTCGCCACGGATTAGCTGCTCAATCCAGGGCGTATAACGATTCTTAATTCGACTCCACTCCAAATCCAACAAGTACCTGGCTTCGCGCTCTCGGGCCTCCGCCACTTCCTGGGCAGCGATTTCCTCCGGACTTAAAGGCCAATCCAGAAAATCCATTTGTGCCTGCTCTTCGGGCGTAAAAACTTCGCCGCGCGCAAGCAAGATGTCTCTGGCCTGTTCAATGATGTCTTGGGCGTGGTCGATTTTGACATCGGAATTGAAGTCGGTTCCATCAGTCATATCGTGAGCTTGATCCAGATTGCTCGCGATTAGATCCCGCAGCTCGGCGTTGCTATAGGTTAGCAACCTCGGCATCGGGAAAAGATAGGTGTCTTCTTCGTAAAGGGCTTCCTCGGTGGTGGTCAAATTAGCCTCTCTTGCACAATTATCGATTTCAACATTTGCAGTACCAATGGAACACAAGGCGTCACGTAAAAGCATTCATCGTCTGCGCCTATCTCATCGATGAGCTTGAACCGAATACCGCTTGAGCCACTGTCCTCTGATTGCCGTTTGGTATCCACTAATATCCACCAGTTTCCAGCAATATCCGTAGAATTGCAATCTTTTTCTTGACCTGTTGTTTTCTCGCTGTTACCATGACGTTATCCGCTTGTTTTTATGGATTCCGTTAGGGAGGACACTTTGCCAACTAATGATGTCTTGATCGTGCCGCAAAGCCAAGGCGTGATGGAAATGCCTGCGCAGGTGCATCAGTGATGGCCACAATCGACAAAACGGCCGCGCTGCCGCCGCCGCACGTTTGGGCGATCGATCGGAAGCGCGTGCGCGACGGCAACGGCCCTGTCCTGGTACGTGCTATCAGCTGGAAGAGACTTGCCAACAATGAGCCTTGGGGCATCGAGGGCAAGACCTCGACCGGCAGAACATGTTTCTACATTCTCTCTGCATGTCATGCAACGCCCGATGCCGCCGCTAAAGCAGCACTGCAGATTGCCGCGATTGAGATACACGCGGAATCTCGCAAATTCAGCCGTGTGATAGCGCGTCTGCAAGCAGCGCGCGAGGCCGCGGAAGCACTTACCAAAGCCGCCAAGGAGACCCCATGAGACTGCACTGCTCGATCAACGACATGTTGCGCCAAGAATCGGCGACGCTCGAGCTGACGCCGCCGGCAGACGACGAACTGGCGCTGGCATTGTAGGTGACGGCATGGGCTACAAAAATCCTCTTCTCTCGCTACCGGCAATCGAGGCATTTACTGCGCTCCCGCAAGAGGCCCGTTGTTCCATCGTCTGCGCCGTCCGTGCGTTACGCGCGGAAGCAAACGCCGCAGCCGAATCGGCGTGGCGCAACAAGCCGGCGTTGCAAACGCTGCATCTGAATCCGCTATGGGATTTCGCTGCAGGCCGTGCATTGCTGGGCCTGCCGCCTGCATCGCGTCGCCTTCTGGCCGCGCTATGCATGGATATTGCGCACAGGGCGCGACATGACGCGGCGACCTCGTGGCACCGACGCAAGGCGCCGATGGCACTCTATCACCGCCACATCGGGATATTTGCGCGTAATGCCGGCAAATCGCTGATGGCTGGCACCGCGACGGTGCTGCGGCCTGGACGAGCCCGTGCACGAGAACACGGCGCCGCGGCCCTCTATTGCCGGGCGCTTTCGACTTACGCACGTCATACAGCCCACGCCTTGAGCATGGGTGCTACATCACATCAAAAAGGAGAGCAATAACATGCAATGGTTCGATGTCGACAAGGAAGGCTTGGCTCAGCTGCTGGCGCGCAAGGGCATCGAGTTCGTTCTATACGAGCTGCTGCAGAACGCATGGGACGAGAATACGACCGAAGTGAAGGTTTCGCTCGAAAAGGTTCCGTCGACGCGCAGCGCGCGCCTGACGGTCGAAGACGACAACCCGACCGGTTTTGCGGACCTGTCGCATGCATTCACCTTGTTCGCGGACAGCGCCAAGAAGGCGAATCCTGATAAACGCGGACGGTTCAACCTCGGCGAGAAGCTGGTTTTGGCGCTGTGCAACGAGGCCACCATCGAATCGACGACTGGCAGCATCGTCTTCGACGCGGACGGCCGACGGCAAAGCCGCCGCCGTCGCGATCGCGGCTCGAGATTCAGCGGTTTGGTACGGATGAGTCAGGCCGACATTACTCGCTGCCATGAAGCGGTTCGCCGTCTGCTGCCGCCGCAAGGCATTGCCACCTACTACAACGGCGAATTGCTGCCAGAGCGGAAGCCGCTGCGCACGATTTGGGCGGCACTTCCTACCGAGATTGCCGATGACCAGGGTGTGTTGCGTCGAACCGTGCGCAAGGTCGACATTGAGATCCATGAACCGGCGCCTGGCGAAGTCGGCATGCTGTACGAAATGGGCATACCCGTCGTCGAGACCGGCGATCGCTGGCACATCAATGTCCAGCAGAAAGTTCCGGTGAACTTCGAGCGCGACAACGTAAGTCCTGCCTACCTGGCGCGCGTGCGCGCCCTCGTCGTCGAGGAAATGCATGCCAGCCTGACTGTCGAGGATGCCAACTCCACATGGGTGCGCCATGCTGTTCAAGAGCATGGTCACGAGATGGAATCCGATACGGTGCGCCGGATTGTCGAGCTGCGCTTCGGCGAGAAGCGCGTCTCCTACGATCCGTCCGATCCGGAGGCAAATTGCTTGGCCGTGGCCAACGGCTACACCGTCGTTCATGGGTCGCAAATGTCCGCTACGGAATGGGACGCTGCGCGGCGCGCCGGCGCGATCCTACCGGCCGGGCAAGTCACGCCCAGCCCGAAGCCGTATGCCGACGGCGGTAAGCCGCTGAACCTGGTTTCGTCGGCGAACTGGACACCCGAGATGCGCGCCGTCGTCGCATATATCCACCGCTTGGCACCCAAGCTTCTGTCGACCGCGATCGCCGTCGACATTGCCAATGAGCCGCAGTGGCCGTTCAGTGCCACCTACGGAGGCGAACGCTTGGTCATCAACATGGGCAGGCTTGGGAAGCAATGGTTTGCCGGCCCGCTGCCGGCGATCAACCAGCTGCTTATCCACGAGTTCGGCCATCACTTCTCCAGCAACCACCTGTCTGCCGATTATCACAAGGCGCTATGCCGGCTCGGTGCCGACCTCGCCAACCTGGCGCTGTCCGAACCAGGACTCTTCGACCGGCAGGCACATTGAGGACTCAGAATGACAAACGCAATCAAACATCTAGTTCAGTATGCGCTGTGCGCTGGCACCGCCCTTTCAGTCTATGACGGCCGCAGTTGGACGGCCGTTGAATCGACCAACGAGGACGAGATCTTGTCGGCGATCAGCAGCGCGACGGTCGCGCAGATCAGGATTCACCAGGCAGGCGAGATCCTCGGCGTGGCGATCGTCTCCTGCTCCGATCAGCTGCAGGATCATGATGGAATCATCGACTATACCGTTTCAACATTCATCGACACCTGGAGGCGAGACTATCTTGCCAATCACCACACCGCACGTTAAGGGAGCATGCTATGTCCAATACCGCTGCAGTCAAACAATCCAAAGATCTGTCGCAACCGATCGAGTTCGATACCCAGGGACGAATGAAGTACCACCCGGACTTTCACCCCAAGCAAGGGGCGCCATGGACAACGAAGGACGAAGCCTATCTCATCGAGCACTACGATGCGCTCGGCGCCGAAGAAGTCAGCCTTACGCTCGGGCGCACCATCAACACGGTGCTGCGTCGCGTCTGTGACCTGCGTAAGACGAACAAGATGCCCAAACCGAAGGTTAAGATCATGCACCGGCGCACACTTCGGCCGCCGAAGCAAGCTGCGGCCAGCCACGCTGCCCGTGCCGCGCAATAACTGTCAAAAGGATACCCAACGTGAAATTATTCAAAATCCGGAATTTCGGCAACGACAAGGAATGCGACACCATCGAAGAGCTTGAACAATCTCTTCAAGCCTATCGCGGCAAGTCGGTCAGCATCCTAGTTCGGCCGCCGCAACGCCTCGTATACACGGTCTTCGTCGACGTGTCGGCGAGCGGCGAACTCAGCGAATCCTATGGTCAGAAGCGCACGATGCGTCTTGCGGATTTGCTCAATGCTTCTGCCGGCTACAAGGCCGGACGCCAAGGCCCGGGCACGGCGCCTGATTTGCCAGCCGCGGCGCCGACAGCCAAGGGACGACCACGCATCCTCTGATGCGGCCAAAGGAAATCAGTCATTTCGAGTATATTTTTAAACACTCTCACAAGGAATCTTCATGAAAATATTGCAATCCGTAGGACAAGTCTTCGATGGCGCAGTCAACTTCATCTGTGTGCTCTTGAGCGCCTTCCTCGTCGGCGGCGCTCTCGGCATGATTGCTCACAGCGTCGACGTCGGACTTTCCTACGTGCCGCTATGGGTGGCATGCGTAACTGCCGGCCTCTTTACGATCGCCGCCTATGTCGCCGCGAGGTCGGGAGATCCTGCCGGTATTGGCATGGGGGTGTTGATGATTGGAGTTACCGGTATCGCGGTCTTTATGCGTGTTACGCTGATTGAAATGGGCGAGGCCGTACCTTCGGCACTCGGAGATGTCGTTTTCAAATTCGCGATTAACTTCCTTCCAATCTTTGCTGGAATTTTCGCGATCGTCTTGCCGCTGGTGCGCATGGCGAATGAAGCAGATGATTTTGCTGCTGCAAGGTGAGACGCCTACGTGAAGGAGACGCGATGACCTTACGCACATTCCGCCATTTCGAGTGCCCGCAAGGCCATAAGGGCGAGGAGAAGACTTCAGAGAATGACCAGCCGTATTCGAAATCTTGGGAATCGATTTCAATCAAAGGCATGGTCGAGGCTGGCAAGGACGAACGTGGCTATGCTACGTATCGATGCGCAGAATGCGGTCAGCCAATGCGTGTGACATAGATCGGAAAGAACATATGTCTGAGCTTAACAACAAAGAACGTGATGCATTGAAGGCGGTCTCGGAAGCCTTGGTCAAAATTCGAGAGTTGGCGAACGCACCGATGACCGCAAAAAGCCAACGTGCGATTTTTGACCTAGCGGATGCGTTTCATAATAGGAAACCAGAATAGATCATGAGAATTGAACTCGACGGAGCGGGGCAAGTAAATTTCCGCGCTCCTCAACAGCAGTGGTTCGGGGATTCGCCAGAGGTTATGCAAACCGCCAGCTTTGCAGGGCATAAGATGACGGCAATCACGGATGACAATGGGGCTTATGACCTTCATTACCTGAACTTCCAGGCTGGTGGATTTAAGACGATCGAGGACGCTAAACATGCGGCCCCTGAATTTGCGCGCAAGGTGCTTGCCCGTATGTCTGAAATGATCGCGGATTAAAGAGGAATCGTGCTCCGGCCTTACGGCCGTTCGAGAATTGGTGCTCGCCGGCCGCGATCGCGGCCGGCGCTTCCTCGCGCAACGCGCTCGGTTCGATGCGCTGACGGCGGCAGCTCTTGCCGCCGCCCTACCCTCTCCCCAACAACTTCACACTTCATCATTGATTCGCTTGGCCAGCGCCAAGCGTCGAACGATCGCGCAATGCTCACAAGTGGCTCGCTGCGCTCGCAAACCAACAGCACACCTGCTCGCCGGCGTTGCCGGCCGGCGCTCGCAATAGTCGCTGCGCCACTTCGCTCTGCAGCTCCAGGGCGGCGGCTTCGCCGGCGCGTTTCACGCGCTTGCCGCCCCCTTGCGGCGCCGGTCTCTTGACACGCATCGGATCTCGCTATCGATGCCTACGCGGGTACTTGTGCCCTATCTTGTCCAGCCAATCGCGAACTCGCCGCGCTTGTTGGAACACTGGCGGCGGTGTCCCGAGCCGATCGTTCAGGAAGATCTCGCAGCCCATACGCACATAGCCGAACGTGAAATCCGGCTTCATGAGCCCCATCTGATTTCCGCTGGAAAAATTGAACGAGCCCAGCAACTCAAGCTTCTCGGCGATCGCCAACATGGCTATCTTTTGATTGGCGTCGATCGGCGCGCGTGGTTGATTGGCGCGATCGACAAGCATATGAGACATCTCGAGTAAACCTTCCTGCACATCGGTTGGAATTTCATAAGGCCCAGGGTTCATGATGCAGTCTCTCCTTGGGCTGAACATAATCCTCGCCAGAAAAGCAGGTTTGATCTCCCTCAGCGCATAGGCCATTCTCGCGTGTCGTTGGCTGTGCGCAATACGTGTTCCCAGGAACTTCAACTGCAACCCCAGGGCATACGCCGGCGGCGCCGGCGACGCTCCCCATTCCGGGCTCGCTGTTCGCTCGGTCCCTGCGGGACTCGGCCGCGGCGCGGCCGACCGCTCCAGGGCAGCTTATGCGCTCTCGGGCTGCGCCCTGCCGCATGGCACCG
>DASPMC010000026.1:0-51128 GCA_035627275.1 Noviherbaspirillum sp. | reverse complement strand
GCGCGGAACCGGCACGGGCGCAGCGACACGTGCCTGATTCGATCCGGTCATTGCGCCTGGCGCTGGTCATCGGCCTGATCAGACGTCTGCAACGGTGTCCGTGCTGACAACAAAGGAATTTCGTTTTATGACGCAGTAGTATTAGAGCGCTGCCTCATCCCCGGCGTCGCACCCTGCTGGGCGCCTGTCCGCTCCAACGCTGGAATGCCCTGCGAAACGCCGCTTCGCTGCCGAACCCGAGATGCCCGGCGATGCGGCCGATGGACCAGCCGGTGCTGCGCAGATAGCGCTCGGCCGCTTCATGCAGGCAATATCCGCGCAAGGCCTGATAACTCGATCTTTCCGCCGCCAGCCGGCGGCGCAATGTCGCTTCGCTGATCCCGAGCATGGCGGCAACCTCGACCGGTGCGGGCAATGCATGCTCGCGCGCCAGTGCCGCTTCAAGCAGCCCGCGCACCTGCTGCGCGACGGGCAGGATAACCGGCGGCGCGCCGACCAGCTTGAACGGGAAATCCACCAGAAAAGGTTCCAGCTCGGCCGGCTGACGCAGCACCGGGCATGACAGCAGTGCTGCATCGAAGCGGAACCCATAAGCCGCCTCGCCGACGCTTGCCGGCGCATTGAACAGTGCAAGAAACGGCATCGCATCCTCGCGCCTGGGGTGCGCGAGGAACACCGCATCCGGCCTCAACGGCCGTCCGATCAGCCAGCTGAACAACTGCAGGTAGTACAGCAATCCCGTCAGGTCGACCAGGCAGGCCGCGCCGCTGCGCTGCCGCCGCAGCGAATCCATGCGAAAGCTCGCGTTGGTTCCCTGCACGTCCAGCGCCAGCACGCCCGCGCGCGGATGCAACATCGCGCAGAAGTCCGCAGCGCATCGGATCGCTTCGCCCAGCGTCCGGCAACTAAGCAGGCAGCGGCACATCAGGTCCACCTCCTGCCGGCGCATCGGCGCATGGCCGTCTCCCAGCGCAACCTGTGCCTCCAGTTGCTCGATCGCCGCACCGTACAAGGCGGCGAAGCGCTCTGCGCTTACCGGCTCCGCCAATTCAGCGGCAAGCGGCGCGAGCGTCGGGGCGGCGGCATTGCGCTGCAATTCATCCAATAGTCTTCCTGCCATACCGTGCGTGACACGGGCGGTGGCGCGTTGCCGGAGTGCTTTCATGCAAGTCCCATTTTGATCGTTGCGGTAGCGGTTGTTGACTGGTTCGGTAACGGTTGCGCGCGGTATGCCATCACATAATGCCTTCACTCGACAACGACCCAAAGGCCGCTCATGATCCACATACTCGATGAAATCGTGCTCGATGCTGCGCATGTGCCCGCCGCACTCGCGTTGCTGGAAGAACGTTACCTTCCGGGCAGCGCCGCGCGCGGCCTGACCCTGCTGCATCGCTGGCTGTCGCCGCCGGTTGCCGTCGACGATGCGCCCAACACCCTGTGGTTGCTGTGGCAGTTGCCTGACGCGCCGGCCTATTACCGCATGCGCAGCACCGCCGGCGCCGACGTGCCCGCGTTCTGGTCCGCGCTGGACCAGTTGTGCCGGCAGCGCCGCCGCCATGTGATGACAGACGCCGGTCAACCGCTGGCACAGCCGATGGAGTACAGCCATGCGGCATGAAACGGCCCAACTTCACCTGGACGGCGATGCCGGTAGCGAGGCATTCGAGCGCAAGCTGCACGAGTACGCCGCCTCGCTCGCCGGTCTGCGACATATGCATGCGGCGCGCAACCTGGAAGGTTGCTGGGGTGCCGGCCGCTATACGGTCGACCTGCAGTTCGACGACGATGCTCCCTGCAGCACGGACCTGGCGCAATTGCCGGGTGTGACTCGCGCGGACCATGCCATCTACCACCGCCTCGCGGGTGGCAAGCGCGCGCCCGGGCTGCGCAACGGCATCTGGCGCACGCTGATGTTCCGCGTGAGGCCGGACGCCCGCGCCGAACATGTCGCCGCCCTCGAACGCGACCTGCTGCGCATGCCGGACTACATGCCGGGCATCCGCAACTGGCAGCTCGGACGCATCGTATCGGACAGCGCCTGGACCCATGTCTGGCAGCAGGAGTTCGAACGCGTAGAGGATCTGCAGGGCGAATACCTGATGCATCCCTTCCACTGGGGCAGGGTGGATCGGTGGTTCGATCCGGAGTTTCCGGAGTGGATCGTCACTGCGATTTCTCATGCCTTCTGTCCGCTCGCTTCGAGCATTCTCGTCAATACCGTCGACAAGGAATCCCCATGACTTCCGTCTCTCGCAAATTGTCCGGCAAGGTCGCGCTGGTCACCGGCGCCAGCCGTGGCATAGGACGCGCGATTGCCCAACGCTTCTCCGCAGAAGGCGCGACCGTGGTAGTCTCCGCCCGCAGCCTGGACCATGCCGCGAACCTGCCCGGCACGCTGGCCGAGACCGTGGCGCTGATCACGCAAGCCGGCGGCCGCGCCATTCCCCTGGCAGCCGACCTGGAGCAGGCAGAGGAGCGCGACAACCTGGTTGCACGCGTCGCGGCCGTTGCCGGCGGCCTCGACATCCTGGTCAACAATGCCGGCTTCGCCGAATACGCCAGCGTCGAAAACATGCCACTGGCGATGTTCGACCGCACCGTCGAGCACTACCTGCGGGTGCCGTTCATGCTCAGCCGTGCGGCGGTGCCGCTGATGCGCGCCCGCGGCGCCGGCTGGATCCTGAACCTCGGCTCGGTGACGGCCATGCCGCCGTTGCGTCCCTACCAGGACTTCGACCGTACCGGCGGCATCGCCGTGTATGCGGCCGTCAAGGCGGCGATCAACCGGTTCACTCAAGGCCTGGCGGCCGAGCTGGAAGCGGACAACATCGCCGTGCACTCCGTGGCGCCGAGCACAGCCATCCGCACGCCGGGCGGCAGCCGTTTCATCCCCGACTCCTATCCCGCCGAACCGGTCGAGTACCTGGTCGAGACGGCACTGGCCCTGTGCAGCCGCCCCGCGCGCGAATGCACCGGCATGGTCGCGCACAGCCTGCACTATCCGTTCGCGCATCGCTTGCCGGTGCATACGCTGGACGGCCGCGAGCGCCTGCCGGAACCCGCGATCCCGGCATGGGCGCATCCCGCCATCGTGGCCGAGGGAGGTTGAGCATGCGTGCCATCGTGATCGACCGCGCCGGCGGTCCCGAAGTCTTGCGGCTCGCCGATGTGCCGGCTCCCGAACCAGGCCCCGGCGAAGTGCTGATCCGCGTCGCCTGTGCGGGCGTCAACCCGGCCGACTGGAAATGCCGCGAAGGCTACCTCGCTCGCTTCATGCAGTATCGCTTTCCGTTCGTGATCGGCTTCGACCTGGCCGGCACGGTGGCGGCCGTGGGGGAGGGCGTGACCGGATTCGCCGCCGGCATGCGGGTGTTCGCGCAAAGCGATGTCGGCGCCGGCAAGTGGGGCTCCTATGCCGAGTATGCGGCCGTGCGCCAGGACTCCGTGGTGCGCATGCCGGACAACCTGGATTTCGCACAGGCAGCCGCGGTACCGACGCCGGCCCTGGCCGCGTGGACCGCCTTGTTCGACGAGGGCGGTTTGCAGCCCGGGCAGAAGGTGCTGGTGCATGGCGGCGCCGGTGCGGTCGGCTCCTTCGCCATCCAGTTCGCGCGGCATGCTGGGGCGCAGGTCGCGGCGACATGCAGCGCAGGCAATGCGAATTATGTGCGCGAGCGCGGTTGCGCGCTGAGCATCGACAACCGCAGGCAGGACGTGCAGGCGGTTTTGCGCGAATGGGCGCCCGAGGGCGTCGACATGGTGCTGGATGCGGTCGGCTGCGGCAGCCTGCCGGGGGGCCTGGACCTGCTGAAGCCGGGCGGCATCCTGGTCGCGATCCTGACCCTGGCCGAGGGCGATCCCGGACCGGATCATGCACAGGCGGCGCAGCGCGGAGTGCGCACGGCGGTGGCGTTCAGCAAGATGCCCAGCGGCGCGGCACTGGAGAAGATCGCCGGGTTGCTGGAGCGGGGCGAGGTGCAGCCGCCGCGCATCGAATGCCTGCCACTGGAGCAGGCGGCGCGTGCGCATGAGTTGCTGCAGCACGGTGGTGCGCGGGCGAAGCTGGTGCTTCAGGTTATGGGGTAGGCGGGAGCACATGATTTGGCGCCGAGGGACTGGCGCACATAAATTCATCGTCTGCGGTTGCATGCGGGCGGGGCGGTTGAGTTCACCCAGCCATCTCCCGTCATTCCCGCTAAGGCATGTTTTCACCGGCACGCCAGTGCGGCATCGTCCAAGTGGACTAGGGGGCCGAAGAGTCCTGGCTTGTCAAATCGGCGTAAGACCATTTGTCTCCTGGGGGAGGGCGAGCGTGCCGCATGATCTCGGCTAAAAGCATCGAGGAGCGCGCGGTCGCGTGTCTCGGCTGCGCCGACCATTCGGAACCGATTAATTTCCTCGACCGATACGGCATCCAGATCGACGAAGAGGGAAGCAGTGGCTGGGATTGAGCAGGGAAGGGCCGACGCGTTGTCCGTTCCGCACACTTTGCCGCAGTCAACCAACATGCAGCGCAGCCGGTCCTCGCCCTCGCTTGATGCGGCACAAGACAGCGTGCTACCGGCGCTTCACACTGGTGTCACATGGGCCGCTGGCAACCCCAACCTGGCGGCTGCCGGAGGTGGTCATGGCCGCATCTTTCCCGCATCGCTCCCCGGAAACGGTGAACTTTTTTATCAGCTATACCGCGACCGACGCCCTATGGGCGGAATGGATCGCTTGGGAACTGGGTCGCGCCGGCTACACTTACCGGCTGCAGGCCGAGCACTTTCCCCCGGGATCGCGCTTCATCCAAGGCATGCGGCAATGGCTGGACCGCGCCGACCACCTGCTGGCGATCCTGTCGCCTGCCTATTTCGAGGCACCCTATACGTCGCTGGAAATAAACTCCGCTGTTGCCGAAGACCCGCTCGGCCTGGCGCGGCGCGTGATTCCAGTGCGGGTCGCGGACTGCGTCATGCCGGCGCTGTTTCGTGACCTGGTTTATATCGATTTTGTCGGCAAATCCGAACACGCGCAGCGGCGCGCGCTGGCGGCCGGGGTGCAGGCAGCGCTGCTTGCGACCCCGCCAGCGCAGCGCCAGGTGAAGACGCGCCCGCGTTGGCCCGGCCCCGATAGGGCAGAGAACACGGTCGACGGCGTCATCCCCACGCGCGACACCGTGCAGCGCGACGGCCCGGTGCGCATCCAGTTCATCGCCTGCGACGTCAATCGCGGCCTGGATCTGAAGGGGCAGTATGCGAAGATTCATGCCACCATCGCCGCATCGCGCTTTGGGCAGCAAATGCTGTTCCACCCGGAATTCGACGTCAACGACACCAATCTTTTCGCCAAGCTCAATGGATTCCACCCGCATGTGGTCCATGTGTCCGGCAACCAGTTCGGCGGGGACGTCCTTCTGCCGGCGGCCGACGGCGGCGAAACCGTGGTGTCCGACGCCGCTTTCGCCGGTCTGCTAAGCTCGCTCGGCAGCGCGCTGCAACTGGCGATCATTGACACCTGCCACTCGTATGCGTGCGCACGCCGGATCGCCGAGGTGGTGCCGTTTGCGATCGGTGTCGATGACCTGATCTATGACGTCGAAGCGACGCGGTTCTACGACATCTTTTACCAGGCGCTCGGCGCCGGTCATTCGATCGCCGATGCGCATGGCCAGGCGACGGCAGCGCTGCGTTTCCAGAATGTGCCGGCGTCAAGGATTCCTCAGCTCGTGGCCAAGCCGGACGCCGATGCCTCACGCACCTTCCTGGTCGGTCCGCAGGCGTGACCGTAGCCGTCGTGCTTAGAGGGTGTTATGAACTAGGGAAGGGGTTGCGTTCGGTCGAGAAGGGATGCAGTGCGGGGGGACGCCGAGTCCGCGGCGCGCCGCTCAGGCTGGGTGCCTGTGCAAGCGGCGCAACAACGCAATGCGTCCCTTCTCGATCGAACCCTCCGGGCAGCCCCTATAACCAGCCGTCTGCCGTGTAAGGGGGGACGCCGAGTCCTCCTTGCCGTAGCACCACAACGACGCGTCGCCGCGCCTTGCATAACACCCTCTAGAAATCGCGCGGCAGGCCGAACAGTTCGGAGGTCGGCAACACGACGACACGCATGCCGCGTGCACGTGCGTACTCGACCAGGTCATGCGTGCCGCCCTCTTTGCCCGTGCGGCCATCCCACAGCGCGATCAGCGTGACATTGCCTTTGCCGACATACAAGGCATTGTGGAACAGCCACCGGTTATTGCGCGTCCAGAAATCATAGGCCGGCTTGTCCGCCAGCCACGACGGCAGCGCCTCACTGTCGGCCAGTACATGTATGGGCCGGGTCCGTACCAGGTCGTGGAAACGTTTGACCCAGTCGCGGCCGCCATCGGCTACCGATGCCGCGCAGAACCGCTCAGGCGGCAGCGCAAGGTGCAGGCTGCTCGGGATCCCTAGCACGGCGCAGGTTTCGTGGAACAGAATGTCGCCACCGGATGCCGCACCGGCAATGCCGGCGGTCACGCCGGCATCCCCGGCGAGCGCCAGTTCGTCCAGTAGTGCCTGGCGGATAGCTTCTTGTGCAACTGCTTCCATTGCTCCCGGGAAGCGTGGTTGCGCGCTGCCTTGCGGCGGGTCGATGCGATGCCCGGAAAACAGCACGACGCGAGCTCCCGTCGAATCTTCTTGTATGCGCGGCACGGCGCCCGGCCCCGCGGTACGCGCGCGTGCGACTATCGCCGGCGGAAACGCGGCCAGCGCAGCCTGCACGCCAGCCTCGAAGACGCCCAGCTTCTCGTAGATCAGGAGCTGGCTGGCGGCGGACTCGATCGCCTGCGCCTTTGCATTGGCAAGGGCAACGCGGTACGCATCGGCCACACGCGCCGGGCGCGCGTCCGTCAGCAACAGGCGGTCGGCTTCGCTGATCCCGGCCCAGACGTCCGGCTTGCCGCCGCCCACATTGTCGCGATAGCGCTGCGCAGCGAGCGCACGCGCGACGGCAGCGGCTAGGGTCTCCGCGCGCCGACGACGACCGTCGAGGTCGCTGGCAGCGGTCGTGTCGTCGTCGAACTTGTTCGCCCACAACGCGGGCTGCGCCTCCGCCAGAGCAATCTGCACCTTCAGTAACGCCAGGGCATTAATGCCGGGATAGAATCGATTCAGGTCCTCGCTGTAGGCGGCATCATAGCCCTCGAGTGCCTCGGACAGGTAGGCCGAGCGCAACGCTTCGGCGCGCCACTCGGCTTCCGGACGGCCGGACCATTCCGCCAGCCAGCGGGTCTTCGCGTTCCGGGCGCGTAGCGACAATACCTCGGCGCGCTCGGCGGCTGTCGTGCCGCGCGCTTCCAGCACGCGCACTACCGCCTGGTCGGAACGCACCACGTCGCCCAGGCGCTGGTAGACGGTGCCGAGCACGGTGTTGGCCTCGAGATCATCGGGGCGGAGTTTGCGCACGGCTTCCCAGGTATGGCGTGCGTATTGCCAGTCCTTCAGGTGGAATTGTGCACGGCCGACAACGCGCCATCCTTCGCTTTCCCACTCGAGGTCGCGCACCTCGTCGGCGTACAGGAGCAGGTCGCCGCCGGCCGCCCGCGCTTCGGCGCGCGCGACATCTTCATGGAAATCGCGCGGGATCACCAGGAAGCGCGAGCGATCCTGCGCCTGCAGTTCCGGCAGCAGCTGGAAGACTGGACTGTCTGCCTTCTCCGACGCCAGCGTCTGCGCCACCGCTGCCACCAGCTGTGCGCGGCTGGCATCCAGCCGGTTGGGGTCATAGGTCAGATAGCGGTCGGTCTGCAAGTCGAACGGCCATCGGGCGATGTCGGCGCGCAGCAGCAGCGTGCGCTTGTCGCGTAATGCATGGCGGATCCCCAGTTCGTAGAACACGTTGGCGTTGTGGACCGTGAGGTCGGCCACCACCAGGTCGGCGGTCAGCAGGCGCTGGAACATGTCTACCCGTATGTTCCCGGCGCGCAGGATATCCAGGGTCGTGCGGCCGTCGACTCCGGCCGCAGCAAGCGCCGGCTCGATCAGCGTAGCGCAGATGTGATCGAAATCGATCCCTTCCTTGATGCCGAAAGGCCGGATGATGAATGCGCGCATGGCTGCGTCCTTTTTCGGTCTCCGCTCGTCGCGCCGGATTGATTGGCGTGCGTCAGCGGCGCGTCGTCATCGCCGGTGCGCCCGATCGATCATCCACGGCGTCAGGCAACGTGTCAACCACTGCAGCATCATCTGGTTTAACGGGCGCGCAGTTCGTGCTCGATGAGCGCAAGGTATTCCAGCGTGAGCACGCTGCGCAGCCCGCCACCGTCGAGCGACAAGATGCGCTTGGGCGAAGGGGCGCGGTCAAGGTGCTGCGCCAGGGTCGGTGGCATCGGCATTTCTCCTGTTAGGCCGGCGGCAGCGCCCAGCCACGTTAACACGCCGCCCGTTCGTCCGGGTTGATTCAGGTCCAGGGGCGATGCCGGGGGTTGTCTGCGGGTCACAATGTGCAAGAAATTACATCATAGAGTACGTTTTACGAAGGTTAATTGAATATCTATGAGCGGATTCTTGCGTATTAATCGATCATAGAATAATATTTATGACAAATAAAACGATATCTATGACACCTTCTGCCATGCCGAGAAAAATCTTGCACCGCCATGCCGTGCCGACGCTGATCGAGGAACGGCTGCAGGCGTGGGGCCGCGTGATTCGCACGCAGCGTACACAGCAACGGATCCGCGCGGCCGATCTGTGTGCGCGCCTGGAGATATCCGAAGCCACGCTGCGCCGGCTCGAGCGGGGCGATCCCGGCGCCGGCGCCGGGCTGTATCTGATGGCGCTGCAGGTGCTGGGCGTGCTCGAAGAAATGGCACCGCTACCACCGGTGTCGCTGGGGAGCGGATCGCCTACACAGCGAGTCCGGCGACCGGCTGGGGAGCGCGCGGATGACTACTTCTAGGCCACTCTACGTCTACCTGCAACGTCCCGATACCGGCGACTGGGTGACCGTTGGCCGCTACCTGTTCGACGACGCCAGTCAGACCGGGCGCTTCCGCTATGCCCCGAGCTATGTGGATGCCGGACTGGCGTGGAGCATCGATCCGGTCGGCCTGCCATTTCGTCCCGGTCACGACTGGGTCGCGCAGCGCTACCGCGGCCTGCACGATGCACTGCGCGACGCGTGCCCGGACGCATGGGGCAGGGCACTGCTGCGCCGGCAGTATGGGCTGCCAGAGGAGGCGCCAGACTGGCGCTACCTGGAGGCAAGCAGCAATGCCGAACGATGGGGGGCGTTGGCGGTCGGACGCACGCGCCACGCGTCGGTGGCGCATGTGGCCAGCCCGCGTCTGCCGCAGCTGGCTGTCCTGGCGCAGGAACTGGTAGCACTGGCGCAGCACGCGCCACCGGTCGATGCCAGACTGCGCCAGCGCCTGGTTGCCACCCTGAGCATGGGCGGCGCGCGACCGAAGGCAACGGTGTGTGACGGCGATCTGTACTGGCTGGTCAAACCCTACCTGCCATCCGACATCGCCAACGTCCCATTGCTCGAGCATAGTGCGCAAACCTGGGGCCGTGCCGCCGGCCTGGACTTCGCAACCACCGTGTACCATCCGCTTGGCACCGGCATCGGTGCTGTGCGCGTGCAGCGCTTCGATCGCGCCGGCAAGCAGCGCCTGATGGCGCTGAGCGGTGCCACGCTGCTGCAGACAGAGTACCCCGGTGCCTCCCGCCCTGCGGAATGGAGCTACTCGCGACTGGCCGAGGAATTGCGCCGCATCGGCGCTCCGCCCGAGGACCGGCTTGAACTGTTCGGTCGCATGGTGTTCAACGCAGTCTGCGGCAACGACGACGACCATCCGCGCAACCATGCCGTCGTATTCCGCCCCCAGGAAAACCGCTGGCGGCTCTCGCCGGCATTCGACGTCGTGCCCAACCCCGACCCGGACGTGCCGCCCATGCTGTCGATGCAGCTCGCGCCCGGGCGCACCGACATCGCCCGTGATGCAGCGCTGGGCGATGCGGTTCGCTTCGGCTTCGGCAGCCGCGACGAGGCGGCGACTTACCTGGACCAGCTGCTAGAACGGATTGAACATGGTTTTACCGCCGCCGCCGCCGTACTGACGGACACATTGCGCGCCGTCATGGAACGGCGGCTGAGGGAGAACTTGGCGCGACTGCATCACTAGGCAATCTCGAGGTGGGTGAGGCTCCCGGTCCGAGCGACCGGAGCGTCGGCGGCCGGTCCCAGCTGCGCATTCTAAGCGGATCATCGTACCGGACTGTTCTCGTAGCGCCTGCATCAATCGATCGGCATGGCCCAGTGCTCGCTGATTGCATTCGTGACCCGTGGGCGAGACTGAATGAGTGCCAACTTGGTTTGTGCTTCTTGTTTGCGGATTAGATAATAGTAGCTTTGTTAATGTGAATAACACAGTAACAGCGTCGGCGAATTACTCGCCCGTTTGCACTGGCTTAGGACAACGAACATGACGGCTAACAAAGAAATTGACGAAATAATTAAAAAAACTCTTGAAGAGCGCAAGTCGTCATTGAGCCTGGCGAGCCAGGGCCTGACGACATTGCCGGAAGCTGTCAGAGAGATGGACTGGCTACAGGTTCTTGACATAAGCTCGAACGAGCTGACGGAATTACCGGAGTGGCTTGTTGAACTTCCGATGCTTCGTGAAATAGACGTTAGCTACAACGAGCTTGAGAAACTGCCACAGTCTCTGGCCAGTCTCGACAACTTACGTAAGCTCGTGGTTTCTGCCAACAAGCTAAAGGCTTTTCCCTCGGTAGTTCTCAGCCTATCTGGGCTTGAACAACTCCAATGCGGCAACAACAATATCGATAAAATTCCGGACGATATTTGCAATCTGAGAAACCTGCGGGTATTGCAACTGTGGTCGAATCGGATCAGCGCGATACCGTCTGCAATCGGACAGCTATCAGCGCTAAGCGAACTTAACCTTGGGGGAAATCGCCTAAGCTCACTCCCTGTCTCTCTTGCGGAATTACGCAACCTGCAGATCCTTTATATTTGGGGAAACCAGCTCACGGCGCTGCCTCCGGTGATTTTCGCGCTTGAAGGTCTGATCCAACTGAGTATCCTTAGGAATCGCATTGAGCAATTGCCCGACGAGATCGCACTACTACGCGAACTGCGTAATCTCTATGCGGGAGAAAATCTGATCACGGAGATTCCTGCGGCACTTCGCAAGTTGACGAAGCTGCAGGCATTACACCTATCAGAGAACAAGATCACCGAAATTCCGGCATGGATCGACGAGCTGCGTAACCTGAAGGATCTCTCGCTAGACTCCAATCTCATCCAGGAAGTGCCGTCTTCTTTAGGCAACTTAAAGGCATTGAACCGGCTTGATCTTGGCTCCAATGCGATTTTTACCTTGCCGGAATCCATTACCTCGCTTGATAAGTTACGTTCTCTCCGCATATCGCAGAATGGCTTGACTATGCTGCCCGAGAATTTAGGCAGACTGGCCAAGCTCGAGCTCCTGGACGCCGAGAAGAATAATTTGATTTCGCTCCCTGCGAGCGTGGGCGCACTAGGTAAGCTAGCGGTCCTGAACCTCGCGCGAAATGAAATTGAAGAAATTCCAGACAATTTGCGGCGTTGCAAAGGTCTCAGGATCATCGACATTGCTTACAACAAACTCAAGGCGCTTCCAACTTGGCTCGTAGACTTGTCTCTTCGAGAGTTATGGCTTCAGGGAAATAGGGACCTCGGGCTGTCAGCAGCGGTTACGGGAACATACTTGGAAGCGCATAGACGGCACCAGGTATCCCCAAAACCTGTGCAGGCATTGCTGGACGCCTATTTCGCGCTGAACGCACGCGACGGGCAAGAGCTCAATGAAATTAAGCTAGTACTGGTCGGCCGTGGTGCGGCCGGCAAGACGTCTATTGCGCGTCGTCTGGTACGCGATAAGTTCTCTTTGAAGCAAAAGGAAACCCAAGGGGTCGATATAACCAAATGGGAATTGTCTTGCGGTGAAAATTGCAAGGTTCGCGTCAATATTTGGGATTTTGCCGGACAGGTCGTTACCCACTCGACGCATCAGTTCTTTCTTTCGGAAAGCAGCGTTTACGTGCTCGTTCTAACCGGGCGCGAAGATATGCAGAAGAATGACGCGGAGTATTGGCTTCGTTTGATTCGCGCCTTTTCGACCGATGAAGAAGGAGCTGTATCTCCAGTAATCATCGCCCTTAACAAATTCGCGGCGCATCCTTTCAAAATAGATCGGCTAGCACTTAAGGAAAAATATCCCTTCATCGTAGATTTTGTCGAAACCGACTGTGAAACCGGCCAAGGCATTGCTGACCTTCGTCATTTGTTAGCTGACGTGGTTGGCCAGATGAAAATTATTCGTGAAAAGTTCAAGCTGAGTTGGTGGCAGATCAAGAAGGCGATTGAGCGGTCCCAGCGAAAGCTGAATTACCTGTCGTATGCCGGCTTCCAGCAAATGTGTGGAAAAAACGGTGAGACCGAGCCTGAACGCCAGCGCTTTCTCGCCGACGTCTTTCACGCGCTTGGCGTCGCCCTGAACTATGGAAGAGATGAACGCCTGCGCGATGCCACAGTACTTAATCCGCGCTGGGTAACCGACGGCATTTACAAGCTTCTTCGCGAGGCCGTACCTGACGACGGGTCGGCGCTGCTAAGTATGAATGCGGCACGACAGGTGTTGAACAATGAGCCGGAAGAGATGCAGCGCTACCTGGTTGATCTAATGCGGCGCTTCGATCTTGCGTTTCCGTTAAATGGCAGTGAAGATCAATGGCTAGTGCCGCAGCGTTTGCCAGCTGAACAGCCGGAGCTAAATCCATACTGGAAAGAACCGAAAGAAGCGACCCGCTTGCGCTTTATCTATACAGTTATCCCTGAGGGCTTGCTACCGCGCTTCATTTGTCGAACTCACCCGTTGAGCGAAAACCCGGATGATGAGTCGACGTCGTTGCCACGCTGGATCAATGGCGTGGTGCTGGCCGACCGTGACGCCCGGGCGCTGGTACGCGTTGACCCCGAAGAACGGACGATCAATATCACAGTAAGTGGCGAGCGTGAGGCTAGACTCACCTTATTAGGCGTCATCCAGTCCGACTTTCATACCATCCACGCCGATATTAAGGGGCTTGACCCGCGCGAAGAGCTTGAAATCGAAGACAGTCGCGGCGTATTTGTCCCCGTGCGGACCTTGCTGGCAGATGAGGCAAAGCGCAACCCGTCCTCGGCGTCGACACCGACTGGAACCTTGCAGCTCGATCCGACGAAGGAGCTTAATCGACTGTCCGAGCAATCGGCGCGTTCACTGCATGCATGGCGTCCTCGGGTATTCATCAGTTATAGCAGCGCCGATGCTCGATCATTGGATCAGCTCCTTGTCAGGTTGAAACCTCTCCATGCAACGCATGGCTTGCTTGATTCTTGGTCCGACCGTTGCTTGCCTCCCGGTGCCGATTGGGATGGTGAAATCCGTGAGGAGCTTGAGCGCGCTGACGTCGTGCTGTTGCTTGTCAGTGCACGCTTTATTGCCTCCGACTATATCCGTGGGGTAGAGGTAAAGCGAGCGATGGAGCGCCATGCGAAAGGCGAATGTCAGGTTGTGCCTATTGTGTTGGAAAAGACAGACTGGGAGTCCGAATGCTTTGGGAAGTGCAACTCTTTGCCTAGAAAAGGGTTGCCAATTCGCGATTTTAAACCGCAGGGAAACGGTTGGTTCGAGGTCGGCAAAGAACTCCGGGAACTATTGGAAAGGATTAAGAAAAGCAAATCCGACGGGCGAGATGGCTAGAGGGCGACACGAAGCGCCTTGGGTACGTGATAGGACTCGAGAAACCGTTGCAGCTCCTCCGCTGTCTTTCGATCCTTCGACGAGTAACTGATGAAGGCGCGGTATTTGAATTTCATCGGGACGCGTTGAAACGAGTGTGGCAGGACGTTCGCAGATTTCGCCAAGGCGACGAGCTAAAGAGGTGAACAATGGCTTGGATAAGAGTTTGCTGCGTATCAGGACCAGGCCATTGATACTCGTCCAAGATCAGCAATGGTCGCGCATCATGTAAATCCCGGACTGTCGCTGCGTCTGCTCCAGGGAGTTGCTTCCCGTTGTGATAGCCGTGTCGGCGGGGAAGGGGAGCCATCAGCGTTAACGCGCTTGTTCGTCACTTGACAGTCAGTATCGGCCGCATCTGTCTTGTGTCGATTGTGACAGCAATTCAAGTATGGCAATATGGATCCGCCGTCGCGGCCCGATCTCTCATGATGGATCCGGCAAGCGAGATACTGCTGTCTAAGAATGGAGTGTACCGATGAGCCACCTTCCCGCACACGACGAGATTCACGTGATTTCTGATCTTCATATGGGCGGGAAGGACGGCTTCCAGATCTTGCGCGAGACGACCAGGCTCGCCAATTTCATCCAGTGGGTGGGTAACCAGCGGCCGGACGGACGGGTCGCGCTAGTGCTCAACGGCGACGTGTTCGATACCCTGGCCGAGGACACGAAAGGGTATGTGGCGGTGGACGAAGCGGTGTCGACGCTGCAACGAATCATGGACGACGCTGCCTTTACCGGCATCTGGGATGCGCTGTCCGAGTTTGTAAGGAAAGCGGCACGCACGCTCGTGCTGGTGATCGGCAACCACGATATCGAGCTGGCGTTCCCGCAGGTGCAGCAATTGATTCTTTCGCGCCTGGCCGGGGAAGACTTGTCCGCGCGCGGCCGCATCGTATTCTCCACCGTCGGCGCCGGATACACCTGCACGGTCGGCGCGTCCCGCGTGTTCTGTACGCACGGCAATGAAGTCGATCCCTGGAACTACAACCGCTACGAAGACCTGTCGCGCGTGGCGCGCCGGCTGGCGGCCGGGCGCTCGATCTCGGCGGATGAATGGATGCCGAATGCCGGCACCAAGATGGTGAAGGACATCATGAACGAGGTGAAACGGAAGTTCGCCTGGATCGACCTGCTAAAGCCCGAGACCTCGGCCGCAATCGGCACCCTGCTGGTGCTCGACCCGGCACAAGCCGCAAAAATCCCCCGCCTGCCCGCAATCGGCGGCCGGCTCGCACAGGGCAAGTGGGAGGCGGACCAGCGGCTGGCCGCGGACGTCATCCATCCAACTGAAGCCGACGCAAGTCGGCCGCCGACCGTCGACGAACTGCTCGGACCGCACCTCAAGGCATCGCTGCAGCCATCGGCTGATGCAATGCTGATGGCAGCCGAGGAAAACTACCAACGGCTGACGCCGGGAGCCGATGACGGCACGCTTGGCACCGGACAGCTGATCTGGGAGCGGCTCACCGGCTGGCTCACCGGAGTCAGCAAGGAAGAGGCACTGCGGCGCGCGTTGCAGGACTGGCTCGACAATGACGCGACCTTTCGGATCGACAACCGGGACGACTGCTTCAACGACGTCGTCCCGACCGTTGGATCGGCAGTGGATATCATCGTCACCGGCCATACCCATCTGGAGCGCGCGATCGACATGGGCAACGGCCGCTACTACTTCAATTCCGGCACCTGGATCCGGCTGCTCGAGTTCAGCGAAGCGATGCTGAAGGATGCTGACTCCTTCAACCCGGTGTACCAGGTGCTGATGGATGGTCGCATGCAGGCGATCGACGAGGCCCAGTTCGCCGGCAAGCCGTTCGTCAAGGACCAGTGCTCTGCAGTGTCCATTGGACTGGAGGACAGCAGGGTGGTCGGCCGGCTGGCGCACGTCGATGCCAATGGCAAGCCGCAGGAAATCAAGGCATTCGCGAGGCCGTGACATGAACGACATTCTCAGCATTAAGCTCGAGTTGCTGCGGGAGGGACCCGCGCACAACCAGCTGCTGTCGCCGCTGACGCCCTACCTCGCACTATGCGGGGATGACGGGCCGGTCACTGTCCATATCCCGTTCGAGCACAGGCAGCTGGTCACCCGGCTGCAGCGCTTGCGCTATGCGGTTGACGGCGCGGCAATCGTGGATGCGCAGCGCGAGGCCGAGCTGCGCGAGATCGGCGAGATCATCGGCGGCATCCTGGCCAAGGTGCCGGCGCTCCTGGCCGAACTGAGCAACGCGCACTGCCAGGACAACCGCCTGGTGCACCTGCGGCTGTCGCTGTCGGCGTTCGAACTAGGCATGCTGCCATTCGAGGCGGCGATTGCGCCCGACGGTTTTCCCGGCTCGGGGTCGCCGCTGTTCCTGCAAACCCGCATCCCGATTGCGATCACGCGCGAAATCCGGCGCGGGCGGCCGCTGCCGCTGACATGGGATCGTTCGCCACGCATCCTCTTCGCGTTCGCGTCCCCCAACGGGCTGCCTCCGGTGCCGGCACAGGCGCACCTGGAAGCGCTGCGCCGTGCACTCGATCCCTGGGTCAAGATCAAGGACAGCGCGCTTGAGCGGGTGCAGGCAATCAAGCCGATGCTGACTGTCTTGCCTGATGCCAGCCTGGATAAAATCCGGGACGCCTGCCTGGCCGACGAATACACCCATGTCCACATCCTCGCGCATGGCGACAAGTACGGCCGCGCGGATGACGCACACTTCGGCATTGCGCTATGCAGCGACAGCGCGCCCGGTCAGCGGGACGTGATTGACGGTGACCGACTGTCGGCGGCGCTGCTGGCGCGCGGCTACGACGGCACGGCACGCCATCGTCCCAGTGTGGTGACCCTGGCGACCTGCGACTCCGGCAATGCAAATTCGGTGGTCACGCCCGGCGGCAGCATTGCACACCAGCTCCATGCCGCCGGCATTCCCTGGGTGGTCGCGTCACAATTTCCGCTCTGGTATCGGGCATCGATTGTTACGACCGAGATGCTGTACGCCGGCTTCCTGAGCGGCGCCGACCCGCGCTGGGTGATGCACACGGTGCGCCAGCACCTGCGCAGCGATGCGCCGAATACCCACGACTGGGCAAGCCTGGTTGCCTATACCACGGTGCCGTGGGATTTCGAGGCGCAGGTCGAGTCGTTCCGGGAAAAACAGTTCCGCCGGCAACTGGAAACGCTGTTCGATCGGTTCGACCATCTGGTCAACGTATTTGACACAGCTTCAGTGTCGGAAGGCGGCAGGAGCCGGGCACAGGTTGCGGACGAAATGCACCGCCTCTGCGCGCAGATCCGTACTGCGCTCGCAAAGTGGCGTGACGAGACGGTTAGCGCTGGACAACGGGCGGAGCGGCTGGGCATGAGTGCGGCCAGCGAGAAGCGCATTGCACTCGGCTATCAACTGGTTGGTGACGACGATAACCGCCGCCGCGCGTACGAACAATGCGGCAGCTTCTACCGGGCCGCGATCCGGGAAGAACCGACGAACCACTGGGTGCAGACCCAGTTCCTCTCCATTATTGCTACGCCAGAACTGGCACCGAGCACCGAGGCCGTGGAAGCGCTCCAGCGAACGTACCGGGCATGGTGGGTTGCCGCACGCCAGACGGTACACTGGAAGAAGCAGCGCGCCGCAGGTGTCGACTACGCGTGGACACTGGCCACGCTGGCGGAACTCGAGCTGCTGGGTGCCGTGTACGGAGGCGAGCAGTTCAGTGCGGAGACAGCCAAAGACAATATCGTTCGCCACTGCGCGGCGATGGTCGAGCTCGATCTCCCCAATACGTTTCCAATCGCATCGACCCAAAGGCAGTTCACGCGTTATGTGCGGTTCTGGGACCGGCCGCAGTGGAAAGGGTTGGCCGAGGCGGCATTGCGAGCCCTGAGCGGCTGAGATGGCCGGCGCATGGCGCCCAGGGGAACTGGCGCGCGCTCCAGAGCGGTTTTCCCCAAGTGGCAAGTAGTTGCCCGCTCGCAACGCATTACGACCCGTACCCCGCAAGGTACGCGAGCGGGTTCATCGCCTTACGGATACGTTCGCCGTCAGAGGTGAACAGGCGTTCTCCAATGCGTGCCTTCGCGCCGCCGCGGAGTTTGGCAGCCTTGCAGCCAAGAATTGCCCGTTCGATCCATTCCACGTCCATTTCGCCCGCGCTGGCCTTGTTCTTCCTTTGGCGCCCCGACACATTGCGCCCCGAAATACCGCAGCTGATAGACACGTACAGATCCCGGGCCAGCGACTCCCAGTCAAATTTGGCGACGTCGTCGACAATCTGATTGGCCACCAACAATGCAGTCCGTTCTGTCGCGTTCGGCAGAAAGACAACGAACTCGTCGGCGCGCCAGCGTGAGGAAAACGCGTCGGCAGGCGACGCATGTGCCAGGATCTGTTCAAGCTGCACCAGAATCTGTTCACCGACCGGAACGCCATGCTTGGCGTTGATGTAAGTGAAACCGTCAAGGTCGACAAAGATCAGCGCGCTTGTCCTCTGCTTCATCGCTGCAAGCAACAACTGCTCGTAGGCCGGCGCCAGCTCGCTCGACGAAGCCATCGCGTGCTGCGGTACCTGCTGCGCGAGGATCTTGTCGTGGAATTGCGTGCGTTCCTTGCCCGGCTGGCCCAGACGCAGGCCGGTCGTGGCGATCAGCGATTGAATGCGTGGCGATGAGATCTCTGTCATATCGTGATACTTCAGTCGCGCAAGACTGACGGGAACGTCGCAGGTTTCAATCAACACCGGAAGCAAGGGACGCGTCAGGTTTCCGGGATCCCGGAACGCGGCAGCATACCTTTCCATTCTTGTCCACGCCGATGCAAAGAATGCGGGGCTCATTAACAGCATCATCGATTGCGAGTCCGCGATCGCTTGATCCATCTCCGAATAGCAGTCATGGCCAATGTGGAGCATCCACTCATCAAACCACACGCGGAACCCCGCGTGCTGAAGTTCCAGAGCAATGCGGCGGGCGGCGACATTGTCCTTGCTCGCGTGGCTGAGATAAATATCGTACCTGTAGCGCATGGTTGAGTCTGGGGCTTTCAGCCAAACGACCCGCTGGCCGGCGCGTATCTGTCCGTTATGTACGTTCCGCTTGCCGCTGCAATCTTCCTTCGAGCAAGTATTCGTGCGCGGTGGAATTCATGCGGTCAATGCGGGAACGAGGCACGCTCAAGGCGAGCGCAGTGAACCGGTGGATGCCCGGCCGATTTTAAATAATTGTGATATCGCGGACTTCGCCTATTGCCAAGCCCGCCGTGCATCGCTTTCGAGCAGGATCAAACCGGGTAGCACAGCTCCAGCCCAAGCTGCCTGGCCAGCCAATCAACCTGCGCAACGTTGCGCGCGTGCTCAAATGCCCACTGGCACTGATAACAAAAACACGCGGCGCGCGAAGGATAAATTTCCCATGGTGCACACGAATCGTGCCTCCAAGGCAGGCCCAAGATACCTTGGAGGCTTGCCCGGACGCTTACTTCTTGGGTTCGACCTTCGTCACGGTCAACTTTCCACCGATTTGCTCCGCGGTGAAACTAATCTTGTCGCCCGCCTTGACCTGGTCGAGGATTGCCGGGTCCTGGACTTGAAAGACCATCGTCATCGGCGGCATCCCGAGGTTGCGGAGTTCGCCGTGCTTGATGGTGATCTTCTTGGCGTCCTTGTCAACCTTGCGAACCTCGCCATCGGACATTTGCGCCGGGGCCGTGTCCTTTTTCGACGCGGGCGCGGGATGGTGGCTGTCATGCCCGCTTGGCTGAGCGAGCGCTGCCGAGGATGCTGCCATTGCAAGGGCGATGGCCAGGGTGAGTTTCGTTGCTGATTTCATGCTGCTGTCCTTTCGATTAGTTTGCCGGGTAATGTTTGTACGTGATGTGTCAGCCATGATCCGGTTGTTCATGACTTACCCTTTCGTTACCTTGATCTTCCCGACCATGCCTGCTTCGAAGTGCCCGGGAATCAGGCATGCGTAGTAGAACTCGCCCGATTGCGTGAATCGCCAGACCATCTGCCCCTTTTTCCCGGGACGTACATGTGTCATGTAAGGTTCGTCGTGCTCCATGCCGGGGAATTTCTTCATCATTTCTCCATGCTGCTTGAGCTCTTCCATCGTCCCGAGAATCATCTCGTGCAGCATCTTCCCTTTGTTCTTGATGACAAAGCGGATCGTTTCACCCTGTTTGACCGTAATGTCTTCCGGGCTGAATCTCATCGCGTCCGTCATTTCGATGGTGATGGTGCGGTCTACTTTTTTGGGATCTCCTTCGACGCCGAACACATGTTCGTCCGTCGAGAGCGCCGACTTCTCCTTGCTCTTATGGTGGTGGCCGGCACCTGCGTGACTGTTCGCGGCCGCGAGCGCCAGAACGAGTGCCGTCATCGATGCGAGGGTTTTCTTCATTGGGATTCTCCAGATCTTCTTTGCGTGACTAGTGGCCGGTGTGACCGGAAGGCTTGCGGACGGTCATTTCGATGTTCGAGGGTTTGGTGGCTGCAGGCATGGATTGGCCGCCCACCGAACCGCTTCTTGCCGGGGCGGGGACAGCACCGGTCCATTCGTAAGCCACCGTACCGGCGGGATGCTTGTACCAGCCCGGGTCTTTGTAATCACCCGGCTTCTGGTCTTTCCGCACCTTGAGGACGGTGAACATACCGCCCATTTCCACGCCGCCGAACGGCCCCTGTCCGCCCATCATCGGCAAGGTGTTATCCGGCAGAGGCATTTCCATCGCGCCCATGTCGGCCATCCCGCGTTCGCCCATGACCATGTAGTCGGGAATCAGCTTGGTGATTTTTTCGGCGACACCACGGTGGTCGACACCGATCATCGTCGGCACGTTATGTCCCATTGCGTTCATCGTGTGGTGGGATTTGTGGCAGTGAAATGCCCAGTCGCCTGGTTCCGTGGCGTCGAAATCGATCGCCCGCATCTGCCCCACGCCGATATCGGTCGTGACTTCGGGCCAGCGGGACTCCGGACGGGTCCAGCCGCCATCGGTTCCTGCGACGACAAATTCATGCCCATGCAGGTGTATGGGGTGATTCGTCATGGTGAGATTACCGACGCGGATCCGAACCCGGTCGTTCTGGCGGACGACCATCGGATCGATGCCGGGAAAGACCCGGCTATTGAACGTGAACAAATTGAAGTCGAGCATGGTGTTCACGCGCGGCGTGAAGCTGCCGGGATCGATGTCATAGGCACCGAGCAGGAAGACGAAATCCCGGTCCACCCGCATGAAGTCCGGGTCTTTGGGATGCGTGACCCAGAAGCCCATCATGCCCATCGCCATTTGCGTCATTTCGTCGGCATGCGGATGGTACATGAAGGTTCCCGGCCGCCTCGCGACAAACTCGTAGACAAACGTCTTCCCCGGCGGGATGCCAGGTTGTGTCAATCCGGTGACGCCGTCCATGCCATTGGGAAGGCGCTGGCCGTGCCAGTGCACGCTGGTGTGCTCAGGCAGCTTGTTGGTGACGAAGATGCGGACGCGGTCGCCTTCGACCACTTCGATCGTCGGGCCGGGCGACTGGCCGTTGTAGCCCCAGAGGTTTGCCTTCATCCCGGGCGCGAGCTCACGAACGATCGGTTCGGCGACCAGATGGAATTCCTTGACCCCGTTATTCATGCGCCATGGCAGCGACCAGCCGTTGAGGGTGACGACTGGGTTGTACGGGCGTCCGGTTTTAGGGACCAAGGGCGGCTGGGTGGCGGCATTCCCCATCAGCGGGGCTTCCGGCAGGGTCGCGGCCCCGGCACGGCTGACAAGCCCGGCGCCGACCATGGCTGCCGCGCCTGTGAAAAAGTCTCTACGTGAAACCATTGTTATCTCTCTCAATGTGCCTGCGCGGTCGAGGCTTCTCCTGAAGCCTGTCCGCGCATGAATGTGGAAACACTGCCGGTACCGTTGATCGCGGCCTGCAAGTCCGTTTCGGCGAGCCAGTAATCCCGCTGGGCCTCGATCGCCGCGTTAACGCTGTTTATCTGTGAGCGGGCATCGGCGAGCAGCTCGAATACGCCGACCAGCATGCCGTTGTAGCGAAGGAGCATTTCCTCCGAAATCTTCTTGCGTAGCGGGACGACTTCATCCAGGTAGTGCTTCGCCAGATCGTAGGAGGTACGGTAGGCCGAGTACGCCTCACGAACCTCGGACCGGGCGCGGACGGCAACGTCGGCGGTCCGATGGACAGACTGCATGTAGATCGCCTCGGCCTTGGCGGTTCTGGAGCGCCCCCAGTCGAAGATGGGCAACTCGAGCTCGATTTCGTAACCGTTCTCGCGCGGCTCGTGTGTCACGCTCTTGTTCTGATAGGCGACATGGAACACATTGATGAAGCCGGTCGCCTGGGACAAGCCGAGCGCCTTTGCCGTCGCCTCGGTATCCTGTTTGGCCATCTGCACGTCCAGGCGCTTGAGCATGGCCTGGGACTCCAGATCGCTTTGGACGGACGGGCCTTGGGGCAGGTCAGGCAAACGCACCGGCAGCTTGAAGGCGGTTTGTTCGCCCCATACGCCCATCAGCCGGGCAAGCTGTTCCCGCGCTGCCGTGGCATTGTGTTGCGCCCGGGCGATTTGCGTGGTCGAATCGGCATAAAAGGCTTGCTCACGTGCCTGGTCCAGTTTGTTCATGTTGCCGACCGCGGCCATCCGTTTGGCCAGCTCTGCGCTCGCCTCGGCTGCCGTGCCGACCTGGGCCATGTATTGCGCCGTTTGTTGCGCCGCCACTGCGTTGAAAAAAGCCTTGCGGGTATCCATCGCCAGCCGTACCGCCTTGGCGGCGGCCTGGAGCTTGGCCTGCTCGAACCTGCGGCTCTCGATCTGCGTTCGCAGAGGGATGGTAAGCAAGCCGACCAGGTCGAACCCGATGCTGCGTTCGATTTCGACGTCATGGCCGCCGCGCATGCGGCTGAACGAAAAGCCTGGATTGCGCATGCGTCCCGCCTGAACAAGGTCGGCTTCCGCAATGCCGAGTTCGGCGAGCGAAGCCTTGAGGCCTCTGTTATTCAGGAGGGCTACTTCTACAGCGGCATCCGGAGTGAGCGGTTTGCCCAGCAACTCCGTTACTCGAGCGGTGAGGGCGTCAGTGTCTGTTTGTGACCTTTCGACTTGTACTGTTTGTCCGGTTCGCTCTTTGGTTAATGCCGAAACGGTATCCATTCCGCCGTCGGCGGAGAAAGTTGCACATCCTGCCAGCATGAGTGCGGCCGCACTGATGGCGATCGGCCGCATGGATGAGAAGAAACGATGTGAAGCCATTTTGCCCGTCCTGTCAGTGATGCATGTGTCGACGAACAGTTGCCGCCGGTTCTTGCGAAGCCGGCGGGGCTGCCGGCCTGTCGGCTGACAAATGTCCGGCGTGGCCTTTAAGCCTTCCCATTTCGTCGTTGCTTGCGCGCCAGGTTTTGTCAGGAGTCGCCTGTTCTTCGCTGGATGACTGATAGGAATTGAAGGCTGACTGGTACACGATCTGAGGCACGGTCGCCTCGCCATCGGCCGGACTCGGCGCGGCATATTTTTGCTGTGCGGAGGCAAAAAGGGACAGCATCGCCGTCGCTAGGGCGATTGAGTAATGCAAGAAAGACATGATTTCTCCGTAATCGATTAACTGACCGCGAGATTGCACGCGGAGACGCAAGAGCAAGATCCGAAGGCAAACCGCCCTGGCGGACAGGCTCCTGGCGTTGGTTAAGCGATGACGGGTCTGGGTGGGCGTTCCGGACCGTCCGGGATGAAGCCGGCGATTCGGGATTCAGAGGGAAGGATAATAGTCACAGGCCGAATATCCGGCGGAGACCAAAGTGAAGCCAGGGGTGGTGCGGTAGCGCCGACACAGCACGCAGCGCAGGCGCTGCAGTATGAACTCGTGACCGATTTCGCATCAGAACTTGCCGAAGAGTCAATGGCCTTTTCGTCGGTAGCTGTATCGGGATGGTGGTGGAAGACAGCTTCGCCATCGTGGTGATGATCGTTGATGATGACTGCTTCCGGCGCAGCGTGGTGCCTCGGTCCACACGAAGCCTTCACGGCTGCAGCCACTCCCTGCAAGGGGAGTGTGGCTATTATCAGCCAGAGCAACAAAGTCTTGATGAGGTGAGACATCTTTTTAGTTTAGCACCTGGTGCCTGCCCTCGCTGGGCGGAAGTTTTCTGAACGTGAATCTACTTTAAGGTTTCCCATCGTGGGAATGTCAAGGGCTTTTGTCGCGAGCTATAGCAGTTCGTCGAGCGCTTCCGCCGGCTTGGGCGGCGGCAAGAAGCCTGCTACGAGGTGTCAGGGGAGTTCGACTTTCTGCTGATCGTGAACTCCGCATCGATGGACAGTTACCACGCCTTCACGCGCCGGGTATTCACGTCCATGAACAACGTTCGGAACTTCAAAAGCAACTTCGCGATGAATTGTTCCAAGTTCGAGACAAAGATCACCCTGGACGTTCCTGGCGAAGATCGGTAGATGCGATTGGCACGCCCTAATGCACCGCCGCTCGCAGGAAGTCGGCATAGATCAGCGATGTGTCTTTCGGGGCTTCCATCATTGGAAGGTGACCGATTCCCTGAATCACACGTACGTCCACGTCTTTCACTTGCCTTCTAAGAACATCTGCTCCCGACGCATCGAAGACCTGGTCGTGGCTTCCCCACAGGGCCAGCGTGCGAACACGCAGCTCACCGATACGCTCGTGAAGCATGTGGCGATCTTTCAGTTGTTCGCGCCATAGACGCAAGTTGGATTCCGCGTTCCGGATCGCCCCTTTCTGAGCATCGTTCAGGATGGGATAAGGCAGGAAAGGGCGCTTGGCAAAGACCAGCGACATCATCTCGTCGAACTCAGCTGGCGTGTTTGCGATCAGCGGAGCCTTTCCGGAGTCAATGAGCCGATCCATTTTGCTTAGCTGGGACGAGCGGATCCCGTGTGGCGCACCGATCAGCGCGACACTGGCGGCCCGCTCCGGGTATCGGATGGCAAACATGGCCGCGATTGTTCCACCCATCGAGTTACCCGCAAGGTGAGCACGTTGAATTCCCAGGGCGTCGAGCAGGCTCTTCAGTCGTTCTGTCTGGGCAGCGTAATCGTACCGCTGGCCGGTGAGTCTGCTGCTTTCGCCAAATCCCGGCAGGTCAGGCGCAACGATCCGATAATTTCCGGTCAGTTGCCGCGCAAAATCGACCCAATGATCTTTTTCTGCGAAGATCCCGTGCAGCAACACAACCGGCTCGCCGTCTCCGCCTTCGAGGTAGTGGATCTCATGCGCATCCAGTGTCACCGTTTTTTCGGTCAACCCCGACATGGTGCGGTTCAGCGCAACAAGCGGCTCTTTGAAAAGATGAGGGAAGCTGTAATATGCTGCTGTGATGGCGGCCAGCGAGATGAGGGCCGATACCAGGGCAATGCGCTTCAATTCTGTCTCCTGTTGGGTTTGATGCGTGGAGACTATAGAAAAGCACTGCCGATTTCTTGTACGTTTGGGCTATGCGAGCGACGAATACGCTGACGCTCGGTGAAAACCGTGCCTTATATATCGGAGAACTGCCTGCGACCGGCTGGCATTGCCATGCCTCGCCGGTCCTGCTGATCGGCTTGTCCGGGCGATTCGCCGTGCACACGACAGGGGGAGTGGTTAACAGTTGCCACAGCGCCTTGATCGATGCTGGTGTGGAACACGTGTTCGATCCCTGCGGCGAACGTGTGGCCTTGATGTATCTGGAGCCCGATTCTGTCGAGGCGCGACAGTTGCGACCGCGGTTCAGATGCAATGGACCGGTGATCTTTGATGCGGCGGTGAGGCCTGTCTCGAGCAGCACTTACAGTCGCCACCTGCGCAGCTTCGACCTGCAATCGCTCCTCAGCATTTCGTTGAGCGAGGCAGCAGTACTTGATTGGAGAGTGGAGAATAGCTTGCGGCATTTGCGGGTTCCTCACGGCGCGCCTGTAGGCAGGGAAGGCCTGGCGTCAGCCGTCGATCTTTCGGCGTCGCGGTTCAACCACCTTTTCAGGGAACAGGTCGGCGTCAGCTTCCGTAGTTACCGGGTCTGGTCCCAGGTGCGGGCGGCGATGATGGGCATGGGGGCCAGAATCAACCTGACCGACGCCGCGCTGCAAGGGGCTTTTACCGACTCTTCCCACTTCAGCCGGACCTTTCGCAAGACGTTTGGAATGACGCCTTCAAGCGTGTTAAAGCCGTTGAAGGAACTGACGTTGGTTTAGCACTCAGTCTTGACGCAGAGGGGACTGATCCGATGTCCGTGCGAAGTCCTCGATATGCATCTCGCGAAAGAGCATCGGCGCCATGCCGAACCGGCGGTCGAATGCTTTTGAAAATTGGCCGGCCGTCGTATATCCCGTCTTTACTGCGATTTCTTTCAGGGAAATATCTGTCGAGAGGAGATTTCGAGCCCGGTCCAGCCTTAGCATTTCAATGAAATGCGCCGGTGTCTCGCCGATCAAAGTCGTGAATTTTCTGTAGAAGCTCCGGTCGGACATCGCAGCCTTCGCTGCAAGCGTTGGAACGTCGAGCTTTTGAGTCAGGTTTTCCTTCATCCAGTTGATCAGGTCGGCAAAAGGCTCATCGGCGCGTGCCTGGGCGCTTAGTACGGGGCTGAACTGGGATTGGTGGCCTGGGCGCCATATGCCAAAGACGGCCTGCTTACCGCGTCGGCAGTGTAGGCTCGGTGTCGAGCAATTCGTTCTTGTTCATTTAACGTACCTCTCGATGTCTCCGGAGAGATCCGACGGGCGCGATCGCCCTTGGCATTGCCAGGAGGGCGAAGCCCGATACCATTGGAGTCGTCCCGTCATGCCCCGTTTTTCCGAAGTAAACATCCATATCTATTCGCTTAATCGAGGCTCTTGCAGAGTGTAATATTGCCCCAATCTCTTGCCTTGATCGTCTTTATTCACGGGCGGGGATCCCCGCATCCGGGCCGCATCCGGGTCTTCATAAGGAACCTTAGTGAACCAAAAGCATATTCGTCTCCTCATTTCGGCGATCGCTGCATTTGTCATTTTTGCCACGTTCAGCCAAATGTTCAATTCCAGCGGGCAGGGTACATCCACGCCGGTCGCCTACTCGGAATTCCTGAGCCGGGTGCAGGCGAAGGAAATCCGCGAGGTCGTGATCGAAGGGACCCGCGTGTCGGCCGTCACGAGTGACGGCACGAAGCTGAGCACGAACACCACGCTGCTCGACCGCGGCCTGGTCAGCGACCTGATCGAGAACAACATCAAGTTCGACGTCAGGAATCCGGAGCCGCCGTCCTTCCTGTCCCAGGTATTCTTCTCCTGGTTCCCGATGCTGCTGCTGATTGGCGTATGGGTCTGGTTCATGCGACGCCAGCAGGGTGGAGGAAAGGGTGGTCTGTTCTCGATGGGCAAGTCGAAGGCGCGCCTGCAGGATGAAAATTCGAATACCACCACCTTTGCGGACGTCGCCGGTTGTGAAGAGGCGCGCGAGGAAGTCGACGAGATCGTCGAATTCCTGCGCGAGCCGCGCAAGTTCCAGCAGCTGGGCGGCCATGTCCCGAAGGGCGTGCTGCTGGTCGGCCCGCCCGGTACCGGCAAGACCTTGCTGGCGCGCGCCATGGCAGGCGAAGCGCGCGTGCCGTTCTTCACGATTTCCGGTTCGGACTTCGTCGAGATGTTTGTCGGCGTCGGTGCGTCGCGTGTGCGTGACCTCTTCGAGACCGCGAAGAAGCACGCACCTTGCATCGTCTTCATCGATGAAATCGACGCAGTGGGCCGTGCCCGCGGCACTGGCATGGGCGGCGGCAACGACGAGCGCGAACAGACGCTGAACCAGATGCTGGTCGAGATGGATGGCTTCGAACCGAACTCCGGCATCATTGTGGTCGCCGCGACCAACCGTGCCGACGTGCTGGACAAGGCGTTGCTGCGACCGGGCCGTTTCGACCGCCAGGTCATGGTCGGCTTGCCGGATATCCGCGGTCGCGAAAAGATCTTGCGCGTACATATGCGCAAGGTGCCGTTGTCGCAGGACGTGCAACCCGATGTACTGGCACGCGGCACGCCGGGATTCTCCGGCGCCGAGCTGGCCAACCTGGTCAACGAAGCCGCACTGTTTGCCGCGCGCCGCAACAAGCGGGCACTGGATATGCAGGATTTCGAAGACGCCAAGGACAAGATCATCATGGGCCCGGAGCGCAAGTCAGCCGTGATGCGCGAGGAAGAGCGCCGCAATACCGCCTACCACGAATCCGGGCACGCAGTGGTTGCGAAGCTGTTGCCGAAGGCCGATCCGGTGCACAAGGTCACGATCATGCCTCGCGGTTATGCGCTCGGCCTGACCTGGCAGTTGCCGGAACATGACCGTGTGAACATGTACAAGGACAAGATGCTGGAAGATATTGCCATCCTGTTCGGTGGCCGTATTGCCGAAGAGATCTTCATGCATCAGCAGTCGACCGGTGCGTCGAACGACTTCGAGCGCGCGACCAAACTGGCCCGGGCAATGGTCACCCGGTTCGGCATGTCGGCAACGCTGGGCACAATGGTCTACACCGACGAGCAGGACGGTTTCGGAATGACTGCGCGTACGGTGTCCGAAGAGACCCAGCAGAAGGTGGACGAGGAAATCCGGCGCATTCTCGACGGCCAATACGCGCTGGCGCGCAGCCTTTTGGAAGCGAACCGCGACAAGGTCGAGGTGATGGCCAGCGCGCTCCTGGAATGGGAAACGCTGGATGCAGACCAGGTGAACGACATCATGGCTGGCAGCAAGCCACGTGCTCCCAGGTACATGAGCGAGAAGAAGCCGTCAGTGCCTGGCGATCCGGGGCCGGTGATTCCGGCGACTACGTGATAACTACGTGATATGTAGTGTGGCGCCGTGAGCCGGCGTTGACGAAAGAGGAGGGCGGACTGCTTGCAGTTCGCCCTTTTTTTCTTGTGCGCGTTTTTCAGTCCCGCACGGCGATTTTGCGCTATGGGCGGCCATCGGTATTTCTATGATTTCCACCGTCGCCAGCGCCCGCATCGATTTTGGCGACATTCGTTGCAGAGAAAGTATCTGGCCGCAGCAAGGAAGGCACCTTGGCAAGAACACGCGTCGCAACTGCGCTGTGCCTGCCATAGAATAATGCGCTAAGCGAGACCGCTGCTGCACCTGCTCCGATTATTGGAACGATACTCGATGCCTTGCCCTCGCCGACGATGTTCTGCCCGGCCGTTTCTGCTCCGGCGGTGTGCGCGGAGCGAGTGCCCGGATTCGTGGCGGATGGAGGCACATCGCTGTTTTGCGCGGAAGTGCGCTGGCCTTGCGTAAGCTGATCTATGGTAATGGCCGGATGTTGTCCCGGTACGGTCAAGCTGTGACCGATAGCTCCTTCGGCTGATGGTCGCAAAGTTCCATTTGCCGGGTTCGAGTACTTCTGGGGCGCAGCTGACCGTGTTTCCGCAGTGACTGCATGTCCGCTACGGGCATACATTCCCGGTCCGGGCGTAGTATCAAGCCTTGATGCTTCACCGCGGCTCGAGACCGTACTCGTATGTCCATCATTACCTGAGGAACCGATAGAGTTGGCTGTCCCCGGTTCATCATGGGGACTGACGGCATTTCCTGTCGTCAGGGGGCTTTGTGTTGAATCCGCAGAAGATGACGCGTCGCCATTCGTATTCAATACATCAGATTCCGTGGCACGCACTACCATCGTCCTGGCTATCGGATCGATACTCGTACCGCTATCGGTTATGCCTGCATCATCTTGTACCTGGAATGCAAAACTGACGCGATACTCGCCACTTCTGATCTCAGGCAGGAAGACGAAACGACCAAGATCAATATCGGATCTGTCGACAAACTCGCCTGCTCTTACCAACACGCCATTACGTGTCAACGCGCCCGCGTTCGGTACGGTGACGATTTTCACTGCCTTCATGGCGTGTCCGTCTATATCACTGAATCCAAAATCCGAAGCACTGAAAACATATGGTTCATTCTGGCGCGTCGTGATGGTGTTGTCAGCGCCTGCCGGCGCATCGTTGACCGGGGTTATGTCGAAGGTGATTGTATTTGCGGTGTAGTCCAGATCGACGCCGCCATTCGCGGTACCGCCGTTGTCTTGAACCTGGAAGCTAAAACCGGCTCGGCCGGGACCGTTGAGGTTGGCTGCCGGTGTGAACACAACTCGCCCCAGGTCCAGGTCGTTCTTGCCGATGTAGTTGCCAACCTCGACCGTAGTGCCGTTGACGGTGAGTGTGCCGCCCTGTGGCAATGAAGCGATTTTTACTGCGTATAAAACATCGCCATCGGCGTCGCCGAAGCCGAAGTCACTCGCCCGCACGGTATAGGCGGCGTCTTCTCGTATCGTCACCGTCCTGTCGGTGCCGAATGGGTCTTTATTGATTGTGCCGATCTTGATCGCAATCGAGTTTGGCGTGCCATCCCAATCGATCCCGCCGGCCGTCGTGCCGCCATCATCTCTAACCTGGAAGGTAAATTCGGTATCGCGCACCGGGATCAATACCAGCCTGCCGAGGTCGATATCCGCCTTGCTGATGATGCTGCCTGCGGTAACCGCAACGCCGGTGTTTGTCAGTGTCCCGTGAGAGGGCAGGGTAGTGATTTTCACTTCGAAAAACGCATTGCCGTCGACATCGGAAAATCCGAAGTCGGTGGCAGTAAAGGTGTAGGCAGCGCCTTCCAATGTCTTGAGTACCTTGTCACTACCCGCAGGAGGATCGTTGACCGGGATGACATCGAGCGTCATCGTATTTGCAGTGGGATCCAGATCGGTTCCACCATTGGCAGTGCCGCCATTGTCCTGTACCTGGAAGGTGAAACTCGCAGAACCGTTGGCGTTCGCGGCCGGCGTGTAGACCAGGCGGCCGAGGTCAATATCGTTCTTGCTGATGTAATCGCCGGCATTGACGGTTATGCCGTTAACGGCCAGTACGCCGGAGATGGGCACAGTCGTCATCCTGGCCGCCAGGAAGGCATTGCCATCGGCATCACTGAAGCCGAAATCGGCGGCTGTAAACGTGTAGGGTTGATCTTCCAACGTGGAGACCGTCTTGTTTGCACCGGCAGGCGCTGTATTGCTTACAGGTCCTCCGCTGTTACCCGGACCGGCGGGCGTATCGTTCACATCGGAGACCGTCGTCGTGATGAGCTGGGTATCGTTTCCGCCTTTGCCATCGGACACGCTGATTTGCACAATGTAGCTGTTGTTGTTATCGGCATCGCCCGGTGCTTCGAAATCCGGGGCGGCAATAAAGCTTAGCGCGCCGGTAGTGCTGTTGATGACAAACTTTGCGGCATCCGCGCCGCCGCTGATGCTGAATGTCGGCGTGTCGCCGTCGATATCGGCCGCCGTCGCGGTCGTGACTGCTGTCGTCCCCTCCGGCAGGGAAATGGCGGCGGCATTTCCGCCGCCGTCCGACGTAATGGAAGGTGCGTTGTTGGCCTGTGCCTGCACATCAAGGGCAAACTCGGATGTTTCATTGGTCGTCAGATCCGTGGCAGTTGCGCTGATCCACTCGCCCACGGCGGCGCCTGTTCCTGTGAACGTGAACGTCGCATTCCCGGACGCATCCGAGATGGCATTGACCGATCCAAGATACACCTTTCCCTGCCCATGGTTTGATCCATCGTTCGCGGTGTTGGCGAAAAACTCGAGCCGGTAGGTGCGCGATGCGCTGCTGTTCAGGGTACCCGCAATCATGACGTTGGCCCCCGTCACATAGGCCGATGCGATCAGGGGGAAGTTCTGCATGCCGTTGCCATTGCCTACCGCATCGGCATCATTGGCATCATTTGCGCTTACTCCGTCATTGCCGATGTCGATGCCCAAGCCTGTATTGGAATAAATGGAGTTGCCGAGGATGCAATTACCGGTCACGTTTGTCCATGCGGCGGCAATGCCTTGCAGCGCGTTATGGGCAATAACATTGCCTTGCGATGCAGCGGTGCCGCCGATCAGGCTATTTGCCGCTGCATCATCAAGATAAATGCCTTGTCCTCCATTGCCGAGTCCGCTATCACCGGCGGCGTTCGTGCCGATGTAATTCCCCTGGACGCTGGTACCTGAACTGCCGTTGATTCTGATGCCTGCTGCGCCATTGCCGGCAATGGAATTGGCTTCTCCGGAGCCGCTGCCTCCCACGACATTGTTGTCGGAAGCATTTTCAATCACGATCCCGTTATTGGTGTTCCCGGCTGCGGCGTTACCCGCCGCATTGAGGCCGATCACATTGCCTTTGATCGAATTGCCGGTGCTGCCGTCGATGCGGATCCCATGGCCCAGGTTTCCGGAAATGATGTTTCCTGCACCCGCTGCTCCACTGCCAATGGTGTTGTTATTGGCCCCGTTTTGGAGATACACGCCATGCCCGCCGTTCGGATAAGCGACCGTTCCCGCGGCGTTCATGCCAATCGTATTGCCTTGCACGATATTGTTGCTGCCGCCATTGATATGCAGTCCGTTCAACACGTTCCCGGCAATGGCATTGCCTGCGCCAGCGGCAGTGCCCCCGATGATATTACCCGTGCCCGCCACATACACGCCGCTCTGGCCATTGCCAAACGCACCGGTGCTGGCAGGATTCAGGCCGACGTAATTGCCCAGCACGGTGTTGCCGTTGCTGCCGGATTGGATGGCAATGCCGTACCGGACATTGCCGGACACCACATTGCGCGCCCCGGCTGCCGTGCCGCCTATCGTATTGCCGCTGCCGTCGCTGATTTCAATGCCATCCCGGCCATTGGCCATGCCGCCGGTGCCTGCGGCATTCAAGCCGATGATGTTGCCTTGCACCGTATTGTTGTCGCCGCCGTCGATATGCACACCGCTTAGCACATTGCCGGCAATGGCGTTGCCTGCACCGGCGACCGCACCGCCGATGGTATTGCCGCTGCTGGTCATATGCACGCCGTTCGATCCGTTGCCCAGACCGGCGGTGCCAGCAGCACTCAATCCGATATAGTTACCTTGCACAACATTACTTGTACTGGTGCCGCCAATGACAATACCTTGCTGGCTATTGCCCGAGATGATATTGCGTGCACCGGCTGCCGTACCGCCTATCGTATTGCTGTCGCTGTCGTGTATGTACATTCCGCTCGAGCCATTGCCGAGAGCGCTGCTGCCATCCGCGCCTATACCGACATAATTGCCCAGCACGGTGTTGCTGCTGCTGCCGGACTGGATGGCAATGCCGTACCGCACGTTGCCGGACACCACGTTGCGCGCATTGGCCGCCGTGCCGCCTATCGCGTTGCCGCTGCCATTGGTGATTTCAATGCCATCCCGGCCGTTTGTCATGCCGCTGGTGCCTGCGGCATTCAATCCGATGATGTTGCCCTGTACTGTATTGTTGTCGCCACCATCGATATGCACACCGCTTAGCACGTTGCCGGCAATGGCGTTGCTTGCACCGGCAACTGCGCCGCCGATGGTATTGCCGCTACCGGTCACATGCACGCCGTTCGAACCATTTGCGAGACTGCCTGTGCCGACGGCATTCAATCCGACATAATTGCCTTGCACAACATTGCTTGTACCGGTGCCGCCAATGACAATACCTTGCTGGCTATTGCCCGAGAAGATATTGCGTGCTCCGGCTGCAGTGCCGCCTATCGTGTTGCTGTCGCTGTCGTGTATGTACATTCCGCTCGAGCCATTGCCGAGAGCGCTGCTGCCATCCGCGGCCGTACCGACGTAATTGCCCTGCACAGTGTTGCCGCTGCTGCCGGACTGGATGGCAATGCCGTACCGGACATTGCCGGACACCACATTGCGCGCCTCGACTGCTGTGCCGCCTACCGTATTGCCGCTGCCGTTGCTGATTTCAATGCCGTCCCGGCCGTTGGCCATGCCGCTGGTACCTGCGGCATTCAAGCCGATGATGTTGCCTTGCACCGTATTGTTGTCGCCACCATCGATATGCACACCGCTTAGCACATTGCCGGCAATGGCGTTGCCTGCACCGGCGACCGCACCGCCGATGCTATTGCTGCTGTCGCTCACATATACACCACTCCAACCGTTGCCAAGCACGCCGGTACCGGCAGCATTCAGACCGATATAGTTGCCGGCAATCGTATTGCCCGTCCCGGATGCGATCCGAATTCCATTTTCGCTATTGCCCACAATAACGTTCCGGTCCGATGCAACGGTCCCACCGATCGTAATATTCGTTCCACCATCGATAACGATGCCGGACTTTCCATTGCCGATACTTATTAAGCCTGTTGCATCTGCACCAAGGTAGTTGCCCGCAATCGTGATGTTCGACACGCCAGAAATCGATATTGCTGACCCTTGGAAGGCGTGAAGGATCAAGCCCCGTACGCTGCTCCCGGAGGCCCCTGCAACAAAGGACAGCCCATTTGCACCCGCACCGGCCGCACTTCCGCTGATTGCAATAAGTGGAGCAGAGGCAAAACCGGGCTGCGTCGTGCCATCAATGTCTACGACATCGGTAATGTCCGGCAAAGCGCTGCCTAACCACATCGTCTGCAAACCACCACCGCCAATATTGAAGTTGATGATGTCACTGCCTGCGTTGGCATTCGCGTCAAGGATCGCTTGCCGCAATGACCCGGCCCCGGAATCATTGGTATTGGCAACGGTATAGGTAGCGAGGATGCCATTGAACTGCGCCTGCGCTGCGATACCCGGTGCAATCGCGGTTTCAACCAGTCCTTGCGCATGTTCGAGCGTCCAGTCTCCATTCAGCGCTGTCGCTCCGGTCAGGTTGGTACTGGCGCTGACGTCGGCCCCCGTCAGCTGGCTGAGCGCCAGGACGAAATCGCGTCCCGACTGATCGGCCGCGACATCGCATCCGTAAATCAGGATGTCGCCGTCCGCAGACACGGCATCGCCCCATGCTGAAATGGAGGTGGCATTGGCGAGCAGGCTTTTGCTGTCCAACAGGTTGCTGCCGAGCTTTAAAGCGCCGGACTGGCCATGGGAAATGATATGCATTGCATCCAGGTCGCGATGTGTGCTCAAGATCTTGCTGATCTGGTCGACACCATCACGGCTGGCATCAATGATGAATATTTCCAGGGAACGCTGGCCAGTGTTGTCAGCGGCGATTCGGCCTGCCAGTTCCTCCGCTTCGGTGACCGAGCTGTCGATGAATACGATTTCGCGCCTAAGATGACTCCGCGTTTCATTAGCTGTCACCACCGATTGCATCTCCGCCACGGGCGCCGGAGCGGCTGCATGATCGCTCAATGCAGAAACTTCCGTAGCATGCGCAATGCTTCCGTCGAGAAGAAGAGGCGAGTCAGCGGAATAGAGGATACGCGGCTCAAGCGCCTCGACGATAAACGGTTCAGGGCGGAGTCTGGCGGACATGACGGCCCTCCGATCAGTGATGCCGGCGCTGCCGGGTCATGTCCTGAGGCTGCCGATCGTCGTTCGCTGTCTTGATCACACCGCCTTCATTGTGTTTCCGCACGGAGCCTGCCGCGTCCTTGAGCGAAGCAGGCTGCATTGCACCAAACTCCGCAATGCATCGCAATCCGGCAGGAATGCGATTGTTCGGGTTCGGCAACGCGAGACGTACGCGGAATGTATTGCTGGCGGCATCGATCACGCGGTCGATCAATACCACTTTCGCGGCCATGTACTTGTCACCGGTGATATCGGTCTTGATGCCGACCTGCGCACCCAACTCGACCTGCCCGAACTGGGACAGGGGCAGTACCACCTCGACACGCAAGGGATCGATTTTTGCAACGCGCACAATCGGCTCGCGCTCGATCCGCTCTCCCTCCGTACGGTAACGGTCGACAACAATCCCTGAAAACGGACTGCGGATACTGCGTTGCGCAAGCTGGGAACTGGACAGGTTCAATTCATGTTGAGCGATGCGTTTGGCTTCCTGTGCTTGCGCCACGCGATTTTGCGCAATGCGGGCTTCGGCTTCCGCCTGGTCCACGGCTTCCTTGGAAATGAAGCCGACGGCAACGAGGTCGCGGGCGCGCGTCACTTTCGACCGCGCCAGTTCGTGGGCGGCGATCGCCGCGTTCAAGTCGGCTTCGGCCTGCGCACGGGCGGAGGCAACTTCGACCGATGCGCGTTCGACATCCGCTTGCAGGTATGCCAGTACCTGACCGGCTTTTACGGTGTCGCCACGTTCCACGGTAACTTTCTCTATGATGCCGATGCCAGGAGCGCCGACTTCCGCCACCTTGTCCGGTTCGATCAAGCACGCCAGAGGTTGTGCCAACGCATTCGCTGACGCATACGTGGTAACGGCCAGCATTCCTGTCAGTATTGTCTTTCGCATCTCTTTGTCTCTCTTTCTTGCTTATTCTTTTCTTCAATCGGTTATTCGATTTCACCGGCAAACGCCATCTGCCGTTCGCGTTGCCATTCCTTTACAAACAGATACCATTGCTGCCGGCGTTGTTCGTGCTCCCGCAATCGTTGCGCCAGGCGAGCAAGCAGCGTGAAATACCAAGGCAATTTCATGTACGTCCGCTCCGGAAAAGCCGGCTTCATCGGCAGGAATGCGTCCTCGGCCGAGTACAGATGCTCGACGCTGCCGGGGTCGCCTTGACGGGCGCATCGTCCATATAGCTGGCGGTCCAGCCGGCGGGAGTCGTTCGCCTGGCAGACAATCACATGCAGTCCGCCTGCCGCCGCCACCTCATCGCCAAGCCGGATATCGGTCCCTCGTCCCGCCATGTTGGTCGATACGGTAATCGCGCCTTTTTGTCCTGCTGCTGCGACAATCTGCGCCTCTTCGGCATCGAAGCGCGCATTGAGCACCGCATGCGGCAAGCCGGCCCGGGAAAGACATGCGGACAGTTCTTCAGAATCGCCGACGGAATCCGTACCGATAAGTACCGGCCGTCCCGCGGCGCGCAAGGTCCGCACGCTTTCAATGACGTAAGCCCAGCGTTCCTTCTGGTTCGGGAGTACGCGCGCATCCAGCATCCGCCTCCGGTCCGGCAGGTGCAGGGGAACCCGAACGACCGGCAGACGGTATATGGCAAGGAGCTGCCCGCTGTCTTCGGCCAGCGTACCGCTGATTCCCGATAGATGCAGATAGCGTGAAAAAAAGCGCTGGAACGTCGTCTGTGCCACAGGATTCTGCAGTGCCGTCAGCGGGCAGCGCTCCTTGGTTTCGATCAACTGATGCAAGCCACGCGACCACATCCGGCCCGACGCAAGGCGTCCGGTCGTTTCATCGATGACGACAACCTGCTTGTCGTGAACCAGGTAATCGCGCCCCTTCAGGAAGAGGTGCTGTGCCGCCAATGCGAGGCAAGCCATCTCTTCACACTGGCGGCGAATACGCCATGCGTCGCCCAGATGCATGGACAACGTGTGCACAAGCGCCTTTCCCGCCGTCGTCAGGGTGGCCATGCGCTGGGCATGGTCCAGTTCATAGTGTTCGCCTTCATTCAGCTGCGCGGTCAGAAACAGGGCTTGCCGATAGAATGCCGCTTGCTCTTTTTGAGTAGAGTGGTCGCTCAGAATCAAAGGCATGCGTGCTTCGTCAATGAGCACGCTGTCGGCTTCGTCGACAATCGCCATGCACAGGCCGCGCAGCCTGCGGCCGGACGATACCGGCGCGAACGTTTTGTCTCCGCTCGAAGCCAGGCGGTCCCGCAGGTAATCGAAAGCCAGTTCCTTGGCCGTGCAGTAAGTGATGTCGCAGCGATAGCGATCCGGGCGGCAGGGCTGCGCGGTGTCGGCAGTTACCGCGGCTGCCGTCAAACCGAGCGACTGGAAAACCGGTTGCAGGGAAGCTGCATCGCGTTGCGCCAGGTAGTCGTTGGCCGTCACGACATGCACGGGAATGCCGGCCAGCGCTCCGGTGGCCGCAGCCAGCGCAACGGCCAGGGTCTTGCCTTCGCCTGTCTGCATTTCGACCAGGTACCGGTCCAGCATCATCCAGCCGGCGAGAAACTGTGCGTCGTGCAATGCGATCTGCAGATGACGCTGTGCGCACGCATCGATCAGCGCAAAGACTTCCGCGACCAGTTCCGGCCGCATGCCATCGATAACCAGTTTTGGCCGCAGGCGTTTGGCGCTGGCGGAAATGAATGCGATATCGCACCCGTGCAAGGAAGCACGCTTGTCGTGCACCTCCCTCAGAAAACGCTTCCGCTCCTTTCCAGACGGTGCACTCATGGACAGCATGCGTGCTCGCCATTGTTCGGCAAAATACCATGGCCACGGCGCAGACTTGTGCGTTTGCTCGGGGTAGGCGCCAAACCTCACCCCCGGTCGGGGAATCGGCAAAGAGGCGCGCATCAGTCCTTCTCCATCGAAAACGCTTTGAGGAACAACTGCCGGAACCTCATCCACGCGGTGTCCGCCAGCGGCTGTGCCGGATGCTCGAAGCGCACCCAGGCATGTCCGCCGGCGCGCGACACGCGTCGATCCGTCAATTGCACATCCACGAGAAAGACGGGCTCCAGTGCGCGCATTCCGTCGGGATCGGACGGGTCTGTCAGGACGTCACCACCGCCCTTGTCGCCCAATGCCATGCTCGGAAGCTGACGGGTAGCTGCAGGCGTGATGCGCAAAAGACGTCCATCGAAATACTGGTTGCCTGCATCCGCCAAACTGACGGAGATGCGCTGCACACCGCCTTTGATGCGCCCGATATCGTCCTGCGGGATCGTGGCGCGGACAATCATTGGATCCTGCGCCAGGACATGGGCGACGAGCGTGCCCTTGGCGAGATGTCTTCCCAACATGTCCATTGCGTGCGGCATGACGAGAACGCCATCCGTTCCGGCTCGCAAGGTCAGGTTTTCAATTCGTGCGTCAAGCTGCATCAGCTCTTGTTGAAGACGCGCAAATTCATCGGAGGCGTTGCGGCCCTGGAGCGACACCTTTTGCCATCCGCTGGCCTGCTCGACCTGATTGGCTGCAATTTGCGCCTTCAGTCGTGCTCGCCGAGCAAGCAAAGCCGGTTCTTCCGTCACGACGAGAGGCTGTCCCTTGACCACTCGTTGCCCATCTTGCACGAGGATCTCGGCAATACGGCCATCGCTGTCGGTGCGCACCTGCGAGTGTTCCGGTAGCCAGACGACACCGGCAGCCAGCGTGCTGGACGGCAGCGGGACAATGAACAGAAGCGTCATCAAAGCCGCACCTGCGCCGGCGACCGTCAACAAAACTTTCCACCGTCCCGGGCCGGGGTGAGCCGGTGCAAGAAGCAATTGCACAAGACTCCATGATGGCTTTGCAATCAATGAAAAGCCCAGCCAGGCCAATGCCAACAAGGCGATCGAAATGGACTTTACGGCGATCCATTGCACAATCAGTATCGACACCGACAGGCGATATAACCACGATGCGGGGCTGTACAAGGCCAGCCATAAGCCTTCGTTTCCTTGTGTGCCGAATTCCCGGTGGCTTCCGCTCCCTGAAAGCATGCGGCGCAACTGATGCTTCCACCAACGCTGACTGCGTGTGGCGAGATTGGGCAGTTCGAGGAGATCGCAAAGAATGTAGTACCCGTCGAAACGCATCAGGGGGTTGGCGTTGAAGGTCACGGTGGACAGTGCGCCGATCACCATGACGGCAAACGCCGTGTCGCGTACGGCGCCAGATTCAGATGCCGTCCAGACCAGAAGCGCGACAGCTGCGAGCAGGAGTTCAACCGCGATTCCCGCGGAGCTTACCGCCACCCGCTGCCATTTGCTGGGGAACGCAGTTGCCGCGGACGCATCGACATAAGGCGCTGGAATGAACAGGAAAAACGCGATGCCCGCCTCCTTGACCTGGCCGCCCCAGTGCCGCACGGCCAGCGCATGTCCCAATTCATGAAGCGCTTTCAGCACCGGGTAAACACACCATGCCAGCACGAGAAATCGTGGTGTCAGGAGGTTGACCGCCGCGTAGGCGCGAATGGCATTCCATTCCAGAAGCGCATGAAATACGCCCCAGCCAACCAGTGCTGCCCAAACGATCGCAGCAGCAGGACGCCAAACGATCGATTGCCAGGGCGCCAGTTTGTCCAGCAGTTTGGCCGGGTTGAACAGTTTCAGGCGAAAGGAAAACAGGTTCAGTTTGGAATGGCGCTCACGCCGCTGCTGCATCTGCCGTTGCTGTGTCAGTACCGCGCGATCCGGCATGGTGTCGGACTGCAGCAGACCAGCGTCCATCAGTTGAGAGAGCGTAGCGATCACTTCATCTTGCGTCGGCAGTTCGTCACCCGATGCGCGGTGCAGTGTGTTCCAAAGGGCGTCCAGCGTGCGCTCGCCATCGAGGCGCGCGACCAGCTCATAGGTCTTCCGATTCAATCGGTAATGGCGACCGCTGACGGGATGCGTGAACACATACCACTCTTGTCCTCGCAGTACTTGCGGCTGAATGCGAGTCCCAGGTCGAAGACGTGGCTTGAGCGTCGCCACCCGATACCAGTTGGTACTGCGTAGCGTGCCGTCGGTCATCATCCCAAATTGCTCCAGACAATGAAGGACAGCTTGTGCCATGCCCGTGTCAGCCAATGCCAGCCCAAGGACTTGTCATCCGTGGTGATCTTCGCGACGCCCTTGAGTCCGGGTACGAGCCTGGGAGCGTTTGAGTCAAGCGCGGCCTCGACTTCGAATACGTTCTGGCCGTCCGATGACACTGTGGCGACAGGAGAGACCCTTGCTATCCGTATGCCGAGTTGTTCGGCCGGCATGGCCGACAGTACGAGTTTGCCGCGCTGCTCCGGCCTGATGTCATCGATCTCGCGCTCGGGTATCTCGACAATGACACGAAATTCCGCACCGCGGGAAAGCGTCAGAAGCACGTCGCCGCGTTTCAGCGGTGAGTCGAGCAACTGCGTCAGGTCGCCCTTGATGACCACACCGTCGAAAGGCGCCAGCAGTTGCGTATGCTGGAGTTGCTGCGCCACGAGATCCTTCTGTGCCAGGATTTCATCCAGCTTTGCGCGCCGCAGTGCGACCTGGGTCCGGTCTGTCTTCACCATTGCATCGGCCAACGCATTCTCCTGTTGCACGGCTTCGGCTTCCAGCTTGCGATACTCGGTGCGCAGCAATTCGTCGTTCAGTTCGGCCAATACCTGTTGCGCCTGCACCTTGTCTCCGGGACGCACGCGGACTTCCTTGAGGTAGCCATCGATTGGCGCGCTGATGACACGTTGTACCATGGCGTCCAGACGCGCCTCGCCGGCAACTTCGTATGGAGATGGAACCAGAAGGAGGGCGGCAGCACATATGACGGAGACGGCAACTGCGAGCAGCCGCATGCGGTGCGACTTGCTGTTGTGATAGCCGGAGAAGGTTCTCCGCAGGGCCGCTATGCAGCGCACCGCAAGCGGCTGCTCCATCGACCATCGCAGTTTCAACAAGGGCGCCGCATGCGATGCAAGCTGCTCGACCATCCATCGTTGATCGGCCGTCAGGACTTGCGGCTTCCTGCATTCCAATGTAATGGCACCGATCAATTCTTCCCGGTGGCCAAGCGGGAAAGTCAGAATGCTGGATGACGCGTTGAGACGCGCCAGTTCAGCATGTGCAATGACAATATGGGGAAAATCATCCGGCGCAAGCGGATAGGCAAGCATTGTGTCCTGCCGAATGCTTTCTTCCATGGCAGCCGCCACTTCCGGCAATGCAGGGCTGGCTATCGGCTGGTAATGCTGCGATACAGCGCAGATTTTTACCGAGCCATTGACGACGAAGCCGAGACAGGCGCGTTCGCATCCGAAAAAATGCGCAAGCCTGGAGAGAAACTCCGGAGCAAGGACACCGAACTCTTCATGGAGCAGAAGCGGTCGTGTCAAATCAAGAAGCACGGCATCGTGATCAACGTAGTGCCTTGCAGGTGCGGTGTCGTCAGGGCTCATGGCGAAAGATCGTGCCGATCCGATAAGCAAAAACGCTCTGATGTAACGCTGCCTGGTCGTTGTGGCAGTCGTATCAGTGTCGTTCCATGCTACACCGCCAATTTCTCCAATGCATTAGTGGGAGCCGTTGCAATTTCTCAAGAATTATGACGAGCCATGATTTCATTGGGCTGCCACAACGAGTTCTCAATGTGAGTTACGCCGTTTTCCGGTAATGCCGCGGCATTCAGCAATTTGTCCGGTAGGCGCCAGCCGTCGTCTTCTTTGACCATGCCTATTCCCGGGGCTGCCCGGAGGGTTCGCCCCGTGCGGCATTCTGTTGCGTCGACTGTTCCATCTGCGACACCGCATGATTGATCTGGCCGATGCCGACACGCTGATCACTGCTGGAAGTGCTGATTTCGTTGATCAGTTGCGTGACGCGGCGGATGCCCTCGATTCTTGGCATTTGATCAACGTCGACAAATGCAATCGGGAAACCCATGCCGAAAGGCTGTTCACACCCGCAGGAATTCCGTCCCGGATACCGTTGGGCCTGCGCGCAACCTGTCCCTTAAGCCAAGCCTAATTCCCCGTTTCGGAAATGTGAATTGTACGGTTTTGCAAGATCGGACATTCTACGTCCATATCAAAACCGCCTGACAAGACGCACATGACGCTCGACATCCAGCATTTGCAGCAGTGGATCGGCAAGACGGAGCACAGGACGGACCAGGTGACGCCTGTGCCATATGCCGCGCTGTCGGCCGTGCTTGACCGCGATACCGGGCTGCTTCCGGCAGGAATGCCGCTCCCGCCGCTGTGGCACTGGCTGTACTTCCTTCCCTTGCACAAGCAATCCGAAATCGGCGAGGACGGCCACCCCCAGCGGGGCGGCTTCCTTCCACCCGTTCCGTTGCCGCGCCGCATGTGGGCCGGCGGCCGGCTGAAGTTTCTCCAGGACTTGCGTGTCGGCGACGCCGTCGAGCGTACTTCGCGCGTGGCTAACGTCGACGTCAAGGAAGGAAAATCGGGCCGCCTGGTATTCCTGCTGGTCCAGCACGAGATTCGGACCGCGTCCGGTACTGCCGTCATCGAAGAGCAAGACATCGTTTACCGCGACATGCCTTCGCCCAACGGACACCAGCCTGCTCCGCAGTTCGCACCGGCACTCAGTGAGTGGGAACGGCAGGTGACACCCGATGAAGTGATGCTGTTTCGCTATTCCGCGCTCACCTTCAACGACCACCGCATCCATTACGACAGGAAGTACGCGACCGGAACCGAAGGGTACCCAGGACTGGTCGTGCACGGACCCTTGATCGCGACGCTGCTGCTGGATCTGGTGCGCCGCCATCGTCCAGAAGCGGTTGTCCGCGAATTCAGCTTCCGCGCGGTGCGTCCGTTGTTCGATATCGCCTCCTTCGATGTCTGCGGCATGCCCTCGAAAGACGGAAAGACGGTCAGGCTGTGGGCAAAGGATACCGACGGATTCCTCGCGATGGAGGCAAGCGCGACGCTTGCGTGACACCAACCCCAAGAAGACAGAAAGGTTTTCGGATGTTGAACACCGCCGACAAATACCAGGAACTGCGCGAGGCGCTGCGTGACCTGTGCGCGCAATTCCCGGCTGAATATTTCCGCAAAGTCGACGAGGAGCGCGCCTATCCGGCAGCCTTCGTCGACGCTCTCACCAAGGCCGGCTGGATGGCGGCGCTGATTCCACAAGAATACGGCGGTTCCGGCCTGAGCCTGACGGAAGCGTCCGTCATCATGGAGGAAATCAACCGCTGCGGCGGCAATTCCGGCGCCTGCCACGGCCAGATGTACAACATGGGCACGCTGCTGCGCCACGGCTCCGAAGTGCAGAAACGCAAATACCTGCCGAAGATTGCGACCGGCGAACTGCGCCTGCAATCGATGGCAGTGACCGAGCCGACTACCGGCACCGACACCACCAAGATCAAGACGACCGCGGTGAAGAAGGGCGACCGCTATGTGGTCAACGGCCAGAAGGTATGGATCTCGCGCGTGCAGCATTCCGACCTGATGATCCTCCTGGCGCGCACCACGCCGGCATCGGACGTACAGAAGAAATCCGACGGCATGTCGATCTTCATCGTCGATCTGCGCGAGGCGATCGGCAAGGGCCTCACCGTGCAGCCGATTGCCAACATGGTCAACCATGAAACTAATGAACTGTTCTTTGACAACCTCGAAATTCCGGCGGAAAACCTGATCGGCGAGGAAGGCAAGGGCTTCAAGTACATCCTCGACGGCCTCAACGCAGAACGGACGCTGATCGCCGCCGAATGCATCGGCGACGGTTACTGGTTCATCGACAAGGTGGTGAAGTACGCCGGCGAGCGGATCGTGTTCGGCCGGCCGATCGGCCAGAACCAGGGCGTGCAGTTTCCGATCGCAAAAGCTTACGTGAATATAGAGGCAGCCAGCCTGATGCGCTTCAAGGCGGCGGAACTGTTCGACGCGCACCAGCCCTGCGGCGCGCAGGCGAACATGGCCAAGATGCTCGCCGCCGACGCGTCCTGGGAAGCGGCCAATGCCTGCCTGCAGTTCCACGGTGGCTTCGGCTTCGCCTGCGAATACGACGTCGAACGCAAGTTCCGCGAAACCCGCTTGTACCAGGTGGCGCCGATCTCGACCAACCTGATCCTCTCGTATGTCGCAGAGCATGTGCTCGGCATGCCGCGCTCGTTCTAGAACGATGCATCCGGAAGGAGTAAGGAACACGTCATGCTGCCCGCTACGCTGCAAGGAAAACTCGAACTGCCGGTGATCGCTTCGCCGATGTTCATCGTCTCCGGTCCGGAGCTGGTGATCGCCCAGTGCTGCGCCGGCGTCGTCGGCTCCTTCCCCGCGTTGAACGCGCGGCCCCAGGAAGAACTCGAGCCATGGATCGTACGCATCAAGCGGGAATTGGCGGCCTTCCAGCAAGCGCATCCCGACCGCAAGGTCGCGCCATTCGCCGTCAACCAGATCGTGCACCACTCCAACGTGCGCCTGGAGCACGACATGGAAGTCTGCGCTCGGCAGCAGGTGCCGGTCATCATCACCTCGCTGCGCGCGCCCGACGCCGTGGTCCGGCAGGCGCACGGCTATGGCGGCATCGTGCTGCATGATGTCACCAACGTCCGCCATGCGGAAAAGGCGCTGGAGGCGGGCGTCGACGGACTGATCCTTGTCTGTGCCGGCGCCGGCGGTCATGCAGGCACGCTCAGCCCCTTCGCGCTGGTCAACGAGATCCGCCGCTTTTACGACGGTCCGCTGGTGCTGTCCGGTTCCATCACCAACGGCAGCGCCATCCTTGCCGCGCAGGTGATGGGCTGCGACCTGGCGTATATCGGCACGCGCTTCATCGCGACGGAGGAAGCGAACGCTGCCGAGGAATACAAGCAGATGATCCTCGATGCACGCGCAGCGGACATCGTCTACACGCCATTCTTCTCGGGTGTACCGGCCAATTACCTGCGTCCAAGCATCGTCAAGGCCGACCTCGACCCAGACAAGCTTCCGGACGCCGATCCGTCCAAGATGAATTACGCCACGCGCCACGACAAACCCAAGGCCTGGAAAGAGATCTGGGGCGCGGGGCAGGGCGTGGGCAACATCAACGACAAGCTGCCGGTCGCGCATCTCGTCGAACGCATGAAGCAGGAGTACCAACAGGCGAAGTCGCAGCTGACGGCCGCCTGATCATCATCGCAACAAGGAAAGAAACAAGCATGCGCCCACTTGACGGCATCACCGTAGTCACCCTGGAACACGCGGTCGCCGCGCCATTCGCCACGCGCCAGCTGGCCGACCTCGGCGCACGCGTGATCAAGATCGAACGCCCCGGCGTCGGCGACTTCGCCCGCGCCTACGACAACCGCGTCGACGGCATGGCATCGTACTTCGTGTGGATCAACCGCTCGAAAGAAAGCCTCACCCTCGACGTCAAGAATGCCGAATCACGCAAGATCCTGTCGCAACTCGTCGGCAAGGCGGACGTGCTGGTGCAGAACCTCGGACCGGGCGCGGCGGCTCGCCTCGGGCTGTCCGTCGACGCCTTGCGCCCGGCGCATCCCGGCCTGATCGTGTGTGACATTTCCGGCTACGGCAAGGACGGCCCCTATCGCGACAAGAAGGCCTACGACATCCTGATCCAGGCGGAAGCCGGCCTGCTTTCCGTGACCGGCACGCCGGACGACCCGTCGCGTGCCGGTGTGTCGGTCGCGGATATCGCTGCCGGCATGTACGCGTATTCGAGCATCCTCGCCGCGCTGATCCAGCGAGGGCGCACCGGCAAGGGCAGCCATATCGAAGTGTCGATGCTGGAAGCGCTGGGCGAGTGGATGTCCAACCCGATGTACTACGCCTTCAAGGGCAACACGCCGCCGCCGCGCGCCGCGTCCAGCCATCCGACCATCTATCCCTACGGCCCGTTTCGTACCGGCGATGGCAAGACGGTGCTGCTCGGGATACAGAACGAACGCGAGTGGGCGTTGTTCTGCAAGGAAGTGCTGCAGCAGCCCGAGGTGGCTACGGACGAGCGCTTCAATACCAACGTGCTGCGCAACCAGAACCGCGCGGTGTTGCGCGAGTTGATCGAAGACATATTCAGCCATCTCGACGCCGCGCAGGTGACTGAACGGCTGGACCGCGCCAGCATCGGCAATGCCAACATCAACACCATGAACGCGTTCTGGGAACACCCGCAGCTCAAGGCCCGCAAGCGCTGGCGCAGCGTGCAGTCGCCGGTGGGCGAGATTCCCGCGCTGCTGCCGCCAGGTATCAATGACAGCTTTGACTACCGCCTCGACCCGATTCCCGCACTGGGCGAGCACACCGCGTCCATCCTGCACGAGCTGGGATACGCCGATACCGATATCCATCGCCTGCGTGAGGCAGGTGCTATCTAGAGAGTGACATGATGACCGAGCAACACAATCCCAGCGCCGCACTGGCGCGCTTTGCGGCAGAACTGCAGTACGAACAGATTCCCGAGGCCGTGCTGCGGCGTGCGGAAGACCTGATGCTGGACTGGTTCGGTTCCGCGCTGGCCGGCAAGGGCGAGCGCGCGATCCAGATCATCAACCGCTATGTGGCGGCGATGGGACCGGCGGACGGCCCGTGCGAGATCCTCGGCTCGACTCGCCGAACCACGCCGCTGTTCGCGGCGATGGTCAATGCCGCCTCATCGCACATTGCCGAACAGGACGACGTGCACAACGGTTCGGTGTTCCATCCGGCGACCGTAGTTTTCCCTGCCGCACTCGCAGTGGCACAGGCGAACGGCAGTTCCGGCAAGGAGTTGCTTGCCGCATCGGTAGCCGGGTATGAAGTGGGCATTCGTATCGGCGAATTCCTCGGCCGTTCGCATTACAAGGTGTTTCACACCACCGGCACGGTCGGCACCGTCGCGGCCGCCGTCGCCGCCGGCCGCCTGCTCAAGCTCGATGCCGCGCAGATGCTCAATGCAATCGGCTCCGCCGGCACGCAGGCGGCGGGCCTGTGGGAGTTCCTGCGCGACGCCGCGGATTCCAAGCAGTTGCATACCGCACATGCGGCGGCGAGCGGACTGACGGCTGCCTATCTGGCAAGAGATGGCTTCACCGGTGCCAAACGCATCCTCGAAGGCTTGCAGGGTATGGCCGCGGGCATGTCCTCCGATGCCGACCCCGCAAAGCTCACCGACCGCCTGATGGAACGTTGGGCCACGAGCGAAACCTCGTTCAAATTCCACGCATCCTGCCGTCACACGCACCCGGCTGCCGACGCGCTGCTGCAAGTGGTCAGGGAGCACAAGCTGCAACCGGAACAGATTGCGCGCATCACCGCGCAGGTGCACCAGGGAGCGATCGACGTGCTCGGACCGGTCACCAATCCGGTCACCATCCACCAGGGCAAGTTCTCGATGGGTACGGTGCTCGGGTTGATCGCCGTGTTCGGCAATGCCGGCATCCTCGAATTCGAGCATTCATTCAAGGACCCGCGCGTGGTGGCGGTCCACGACAAGGTGCGCATGGTGCTCGATGCGGAAGTGGATGGCGCTTACCCGGTGCGCTGGATCGGCAAGGTCACGGTCGAGACCACCGACGGCAAGACGCACCACGGGCGCGTGGATGAACCCAAGGGGGATCCTGGCAATACATTGACCCGGACCGAACTGGAGGACAAGGCCTTGCGGCTGGCGCAGTTCAGCAAGGCCGCGACCGAGGCCGAGATGTGCCGCGCGTTCGACCGGCTGTGGACGATTGCCGGCGCTGACCGTATCGGACGCCTGCTGGCCTGAGGAAAGAGGATGATGGCCGCGCTTCCACGATCCTATCTCTTCGTTCCGGGGAATCGCCCGGAGCGTTTTGCGAAAGCCTGCGCGAGCGGCGCCGGCGCCGTCATTGCCGATCTGGAAGACGCGGTAGCGCCGGAAGACAAGGCTGCGGCCCGTGCCGCCGTCGCATCCGCGCTAAACCCATCGCAGCCGCTGCTGGTGCGCATCAATGGCGCAGATACGGCATGGTTCCGGGATGACGTCGCGATCTGCCGCACGAAAGGCGTCGCAGGCATCGTCCTGCCGAAGGCCGAACGTACGGAAGACATCGCATGGATCGCGGAACAGGTCGGTCCCGGCGTGCCCATTCTGCCGCTGATCGAAACGGCGCAGGGCATGTGGAATGCGCACGCATTGGCCTGCTGCAAACAGGTCGAGCGGCTGCTGTTCGGCTCCATTGACTTCCAGGTCGACCTCGGGATCGATGGGGAAGGCGAGGAATTGCTGCATTTCCGTTCGCAACTGGTGCTGGTGTCGCGCGTGGCTGGCATCGCCGCGCCGGTGGACGGCGTGACGACGGGCATCGACGACCCGGAACGACTGCGAGCAGATGCGATCCGTGCGCGCAAGCTGGGCTTCAGAGGCAAACTGTGCATCCATCCGCGCCAGGTCGAAGAAATTAATGCCTGCTTCCGCCCGGACGGGCAAGCAATCGCGTGGGCGACGCGTGTGCTGGAAGCTGCCTCCACCGCCAACGGGGCGGCCATCGCGATCGATGGCAAGATGGTGGATAAACCGGTACTGCTGCGCGCGCAGGCAATACTTGCACAGGCAGGATGATCGAATTTCATTGAGAGGGATAGTAGAAATGACAACGCAGAACATGCTCGAAGGCAAAGTGGTGGTCGTCACCGGCGCCGGCAACGGCATCGGGCGCGACATTGCCCTGGCCATGGCGCGCCAGGGCGCGAAGGTGGTGGTCAACGACATCGGCGCCTCGCTGACAGGCGACGCCACCGGGATGAATCCCGGTCAGCAGGTGGTCGAGGAGATCAAGGCATTCGGCGGCCAGGCCGTTGCCAACGGCGACAGCGTGTCTGAGCCGGATTCGGCACAGCGCATCATCGACACCGCCGTCGAGACTTTTGGTCGCATCGATTGCGTGGTCAACAACGCGGGCATCCTGCGCGACCGCATCTTCCACAAGATGAGCGTCGAGGACTGGGACGCGGTGGTCAAGGTGCACCTGTACGGCGCGTATTACACGAGCAAGGCGGCTGCATTGCATTTCAAGGAGCAGGGCTCGGGCAGCCTGGTACATATGACCTCGGCATCCGGCCTCGTCGGCAACATGGGACAGGCCAACTACTCGGCCGCCAAGCTCGGCATCACCGCGCTGTCGAAATCGATCGCACTCGACATGCAGCGCTTCAATGTCCGCTCCAACTGCATCTGCCCGTTCGCGTGGAGCCGCATGACCAGTTCCATTCCCACTGACACGCCGGAAGAAATGGCGCGCGTGGAACGGCTCAAGCAGATGACGCCGGACAAAATCGCACCGCTGGCTGTCTACCTCGCCAGCGATGCCGCCGCCGACGTCAATGCGCAGGTCTTCGCGGTGCGCAACAACGAAATCTTCCTGATGAGCCAGCCGCGCCCGCTGCGCTCGGTGCATCGCTCGGAGGGTTGGACGCCTGAGACCATTGCCAGCCATTGCATGCCGGCGCTGAAAAAATCTTTCTACGACCTGGACCGTTCGGCCGACGTGTTCAGCTGGGATCCGATCTGAGGAAAAAATGAAAGTACTTGTACCTGTCAAACGCGTGGTGGACTTCAACGTGAAAGTCCGCGTCAAGTCCGACGGCAGCGGTGTGGACATCGCCAACGTCAAGATGTCGATGAACCCGTTCGATGAAATCGCGGTCGAGGAAGCCACCCGCCTGAAGGAAGGCGGCAAGGTCACCGAAATCGTAGCAGTGTCCGCCGGTGCGACCCAGTGCCAGGAAACCCTGCGCACTGCGATGGCGATCGGCGCCGACCGCGGCATCCTGGTCGAGACCGCCAACGATCCAGCTTTTGACCTGCAGCCGCTGGCTGTTGCCAAGCTGCTCAAGGCTGTCGCCGACAAGGAGCAACCGCAACTGATCATCCTCGGCAAGCAGGCCATTGACGACGACTGCAACCAGACCGGCCAGATGCTGGCAGCCCTGCTGGGCTGGCCGCAAGCGACCTTCGCCTCGAAGGTCAGCATCGAAGACGGCAAGGCGGTCGTAACCCGCGAAGTGGACGGCGGCCTCGAGACCGTGTCCTTGACGCTGCCGGCCGTGGTCACCACCGACCTGCGCCTGAACGAGCCGCGCTACGTGACGCTGCCGAACATCATGAAGGCCAAGAAGAAGCCGCTGGACACCGTCAAGCCGGCCGACCTCGGCGTCGACGTCAATCCGCGCGTGAAGACCCTGAAGGTCTCTGAGCCGCCGAAACGCTCCGCCGGCATCAAGGTGCCGGACGTCGCCACGCTGGTGGAGAAGCTGAGGAATGAAGCCAAAGTCATCTAGAAGGGGAGGGGGCGAAAGCGCACAGCCGAGCAAGGAGCTGATCAGGGAATGGCCGGTGTCGCGGCATTTGCACCGAAAGCCGTTGCCGAACCCGGAGGTGATTCGTAGCGAGCTCGGTTGGGGCGAGATGGAAGACTCGATCCGATCGAGGCATTCCACACTTGGCCTTATAGCATTCGATTAAGCCCGACGGATAGGCAGGAGCCGGCATTTCCATCGCACGCGTTTGCCAATCCCTCCGTCATTCCCGCGAAGGCGGGAATCCATAGTGAGTTTGTCCCATCAACCGACTTATGGATTGCCGCGGGGCCGCCGAGGCCTTCGCAGGAATGACGGGGAAAGGGGAGGGCGTGGCGACCGAATCAGCCCGCATGCATCTGAACAATGAACAGGAATCCATCATGACCGCACTCGTCATTGCTGAACACGACAATGCTTCGCTGAAGGGAAGCACGCTCAACACCATCACCGCTGCAGCCCAGGCTGGCGGCGACGTCCACGTCCTGGTTGCCGGCCACAATGCCGGCGGCGCAGCCGAAGCCGCTTCCAAGATCGCCGGCGTGTCCAAGGTGCTGCTGGCTGACGCAGCCCACTTCGCCGACGGCCTCGCCGAGAACGTCGCCGAGCAGGTGCTGGCGATCGCCGGCAACTACTCGCACATCCTGGCGCCCGCAACTGCCTACGGCAAGAACATCCTGCCGCGCGTGGCCGCCAAGCTGGATGTCGGCCAGGTTT
>DASPMC010000025.1:0-37068 GCA_035627275.1 Noviherbaspirillum sp. | reverse complement strand
TTCATGTTGCCGAACCAGCGGGGTTTGGCGTCAGGATCGGGACGGAACATGCCGATGAATACCTGGTTTTCCGTTTGGGAGCGGTTGGTTGCGTTCACCGGCAAGCTGGCGGATGCAAACGTCGAGTTGACCGCCTGGACTTCCGCCATGATCTCTTTCAGGGCATTGACGATCTTGTTCTCGTCGGTCGCCGCGTAGTACTTGCCGCCGCCAACCCTCGCCATGCTTTGGAGCAGTGCGGTCTGGTCGGCGTCCTGCTGGGCGTTGTAGACGTCGATAGTGTAGGTGGAGACGTTCTGCTGGCCGCTGGCCCCATTGACGTCGGTTTGGTACAGGAAGCGGGTCCACTCATCGGCCAGACGGGGCCGGGCAGGCTGCGAATAAGTGCCGGTCGGAGTGGCTGTCGTCGTGGTCGAGATCCCCTGCACCAAAAACTTTTTCTTGCTGCCCGAGCAGCCTGCGGTAGACGTGCTGTTGCTGGAGCATGCGCAAGACGCGTAGGTGCCGTCGGTACACGCTGCAAAATCGGTCGATACGCACTGCCCGACGTTGCTGTAGCACGCGCTCGTCAGGCCAAGATCGGTGGTCGTCGATGTGCTCGTGGTCGTATAGTTCGGCATCGCGATGGAAGTCGTGTCGCCGCCTACGTTGGTCAAGTAGACCGAGTTTTCGCTGTTGGGAAAACCGTTGCCGATGAAGATGATGTAGCTCTTCGAGCAGCTGTTGGCCGTCGAAATCGGCGATGAGTACGTCGTGAAACCGCCGCTCGTGTAACCACTGGCATCCGCTTTCGCCGTTGGTGTCAGGTCGTTGAATACCGCCAGGCCGAAGTGAGTCTTGTCAGTTGGCGCCCCGGCAATGCCGTCCGTTGCGTGGAGCGGACTCGTGTAGCCGCCGAAGTACTTGAATGCGTCGAACAGCACATCGCCATAGCTCGCATTGCTAGCAACGCCTTCGTCGCCGTAGTTGTTGTACATCGTCGTCAGCACGCTCATCAGCGCGGCCTTGTTGGTAGCGTCCATCGGCTTGATCGCAGATCGGACGTAGCCGCCGCGGTTGCCGGTACCATTCGGCGTGATGAGCATCAGGCCGACGTTAACGCTGCTGGTAAGCGTGTTGACCACGGTCTTGATCGCGTTGATCTCCGCCTGCGCCTGCGTGATCTGGCCCGGCCAGTGCTGCGACTGCCGATTCCAGTTGGTCGTGTTGTCGAGCACGATCAATACGTTCGGGTTGTTCGCAGTGCCGCCCGATGAACCGATGAAGATATCGATGTCCTCGGCCCCAGCCTGCGAAGGCGCAAGTGCAAGTCCTGCCAGCAGTGCCAGGGCGGCGAATTTCAGTTTGCGTAAGACGTTCATGGCAATCTTCCCGGGATTAATCATGGACATGCGGTATCGACGGAATTCTTGGGTACGGTGACGGAGACGCCCTGCGTCGCGACCGCGCTTGCCTGCGTGACGAGGTCGCTGGCCTCTGCGCGAATTTCCCACATGCTTCGCGCACATTCCGAATTGTTGGTCGGCGCCGCCATCCCAAATGCTTCCTGCGCGGGCGGAGTCGCACAGTCGGCATCATCCTTCACGCTCATGTTCAGGTCGGCGTTGGTCAGCACGCGCGCCTGCACACAAGTGGGCGGCGGATTGAGCGCAACCGTCACGTCAGGCACGTTGTCGCCATTGGTGTCGATGCATTTTGCGTTGTAGGATGAACCGCACACTGTCCCAAATACAGTTGTCGGCGTCTCGAAAAAGCGTTTGCTGCTGATGGTTTCCTGCAACACTTCTTCGGCCGCGGCTGTCACCTCGCTCCTGTATTGCATGTTGCTGACGGTTTGTATGCTGCCGCTGCCGAGATTGACCGTATTGATCACGACAAGCGTGATCAATACCAGCATGATCATCGCCACGAGCAGCGTGGCGCCGGATTGTCTGTAGGGGATCTTCATGGCTCTCTTCTTCCTGCCGGATTGTTCAGCCGTATGGAAGACTGGTACACGTGGCGTTTATAGGCGTCGTTGAACGGTCCGAACGTATTGTTTGCGCCAATTGAATTCAGGCCGAGGGTGTAGGTTTTCGTGTCGCTGTATCCGGTCGTTTTTTCCGTGTTCCGGGCGAGCACGTGGGCTTTCACCGTGACTACGCGCCGCCAATTGTCGACACACGCGCTTGCGGCGCAGGCGTTGAACGACCCCGGATCAGTGGTATAGGCCTTCGGGCTTCCCGCAGTAGGGGCGCCGCTGGCGTCCGTGTCCAGACCGTACTCCAACTGCAGGTTCTCGATTCCCTCGACAAGAGGAACGATCGTGAACTGTCCGTTGGCAAGCTCGGCGCGCTTGAGCGTCGGTATCCCGTCGGATGCATTGTTATTGTTCGCTACAAAGTAAATATGCGTGAGATAGCGGCGAAGGCTCGCCGTGGTCGTGCAATCCTTTTTGCGCAGGGTGAGTCCCCCGGCATTGGTATCAAGCGCGTAGAAGTTGTTGATATTTCCCGACGCCAGCTCCGTCGCTCCCATGGACGGGTAGCAGAGGGACGCCTGGAAGTAGGGATAACCGGAGGTGACGGGGTCGCAATCGGGATATGCGGGATCACCGGCCACGCATGTGCTTGCGCGCCGCATGACGAGAATGTCGGTACCTGAACGTACATCCTGAAGGCAGGTTGGCACACCATTGCCGTTGTCGTACCCCTGCACATGAAGCGGCATCGCAGTACGCAGATCGGCCGCGGCAGTTGCACAGGGATCCGGCATGGTTGCCGGTGTCGGCAGGTTGGTCGGGTCAAATTCGGCGAGATACCCGGCAATCTTCAGGTCTTCCATCAACACCTGTATCGCGTAGCGGCCATTTTCGACCTGGCGATTGACGCGATCGACTTCGCCTCTTGACTTGCTGGTATTGGTGAAGAGCACTGTCAGCCCGGCGAGGATGAGCAATCCAATCGTGATCGCAATCATCAGTTCGGAGAGCGAAAAGCCTCCTTCCGATTTTCCGAGCTGCTTGTGGGGAACGGATTTCATGATCGCTCGCATCAGGAGGAAGAGCAGCTGGGCGTGCCGACCGCAACCCGCAGCGAGATCGCGCGCCGGTAGGCGTCGTCGCCATATAAATCCTTGCCGCAGGTATTGTCAGGCGCCTTGGTCTTGTGCAGCCCTTGCCACGCAACTGTCACCTGATACACCGCCGGTGTGCAGGTGGCTCCATTTTCTGCCTGCACTTGGGTGACGCAGCCGCGCGCATTGGTCATGGCGCCCATGTTGACCGAGGATTTTGTCTCTGACGCTCCCTTCAGCGCATTGCTGACTTCGCATTTGTCGCGCAATGGGCCGACCGCGACAGCCGTGCAGTCTTGCGGTTCCGAGTCACCCGTCCCGATTGGCGAGGCCGTGACGTAGTTGATTGCCTGCGCACGATTTGCATTGATGCGTTCGCTCAGGTCATTCAACAGCACGATGGCCTGTGCACGCTGGTAAGACTCGGATGATGTGAGATGCAACTTGCTTTGCATGCCGGCCAACCCGAGCAAGCCGAACGCAAGGATGACCATCGTGATCAATACTTCAATCAGGCTGGTGCCATGCTGCAGGCGACGGAATTTAGATTGCGTCAACATGGTGAGGACTTCTGGGTTGGGAGGCCGCTAAGGTCAACAGTCACGCACGCCGCGGCGGACGTGCCGGAAATCGAGAAATCGAAAGACGGACGCGTGGTGCCGCGCACTCGGCCGGTCGACAGATATACGACAGACGTAGGGCCGGTTATTGTGATGCCGGTAACGGCGTTATGGTCTTCGAGTTTGATTGTGTTGTCGGTGGGGTTCAGGATCTCCCAGCCGTCCTGCCAATTCGCGCCCTTCTTCGAAAGCGTGACGTTGGTGTTGCGCTTGATCGCTTCGCTGCGCGCCTTGGCAAGCGCAAGGTAAAGGTCGGTCGCTCCGGCGCGCGTTCGCTGGGCAGCCATCAGGTCGGAAAAGGACGGTGCTGCAATCGACGCCAGAAGCGAGACGATAGCGACGCCAATCAGCAACTCCGTCAACGTGAAGCCGCCGAAGCGGCCGTGGACGGGGCGGGCGCCGACATGCGCGAAAGCTGTCCTGGAATGTGCGGAGTCCATCCTGCCACCTACCATTTATCCGAAGGTTCCTTCGTGCCCGCGTTATTGATCGTCAACGTCACGTCGCTCGCCTGCCTCGTGCCCGCTTTCGGCGTAGCTCGCGCGATGAAAGTCGGCGGCGGACCTGAAGTAACGTCAATCGTGACGGTGTAGTACTTCGAAATGTCCGGCGGCGTCGTCATCCCGTTAAGCTCCGTGAGCGTGGACGCATAAGCACGGTTATCGACGACGAATTGCTGCTGGGCCTGCGCAATTTCGAGAAGGTGCGATTGAGCAGCGGCGCGGCTCGATTTGACCATGTAGTTCTGGTAGGACGGGATGGCAACCGCGCCGATGATGCCGACGATCGCGACAGCGACCATCAGTTCGATCAGGCTGAAGCCGGCCGCCCGGCGCAACTTCACTTGCGTATTCGCTGTAAGAAGCGTTGTCATTTCAAGACTTCCGTTATCAAAAATAATTTCCCCATTGCAATATCTGCAGAATACACGCAGGCATGCTTTGCGCAATGCCATGCCGGCAAGCAAATAGGACAAACCAAGGAGGTTTCAGACGAGTGGCATTTTTGGACGGATGAGCGGGACGGCGAATAGAGAACTTTTCGCAACATGCGAGCCCTGCCGTTAGCAGGAAAGCAATGAGCGGCCCTGCGCGCGATAGATAACCGCCTGACCGAATTCGGGCGCGACTTTGTCCCGGCTTCGCCCCAATTAGTAACGGCAATCTCTCGTTCGCGCTTCGCCGCGCTTCTTGCAGCGGAAACCTCGTGCCAAGACCACGCAACGATTCTGGACGATACCGGTGCGGGCGCGGGACGACGGCCTCCGCTTCAGTGCACTGTCCCTTCGCGGGGGAGCAGAGCATGCGGAGCAATGAATACTCGATAGCGCAGGAAAACCACGCAGTTTGCGCCAAGGCAGGCCCCAGCGTTTTGACATCTCTTGTAACGATACAAATACGCTAGAATCCCGTTTTTGCAATGCAGCATCAGAAGGAGACCACTTGGCTTCGCATCCCCCGAAGAGCAGTCTTGCCGCCCTCACCCTCGCTGCGATCGGTGTCGTCTACGGTGACATCGGCACCAGCCCGCTGTATACGATGAAGGAAGTGTTTGCGCCGGCGCACGGCTTGCCGCTCAACGAGGGAAATCTCCTTGGCGTGACCTCGCTGATTGCGTGGGCGCTGATCCTCATCGTGTCCCTAAAGTATGTGACCCTGGTCCTGCGCGCGGATAACCGCGGCGAAGGCGGCGTCATGGCGCTGGTGGCGCTTGCCCTGTCGTCGGTGGGGCCAAAGTCGCGCTGGTTCCATCCCCTGGTCCTGGTCGGATTGCTTGGCACGGCCATGTTCTTTGGCGATGGCGTGATCACGCCGGCGATTTCGGTGCTGTCGGCAATCGAAGGCCTTGAAGTCGCGACGCCGGCCTTCACGCCATATGTGGTTCCGATTACGGTGGTCGTGCTCGTGGCACTGTACACGCTGCAGAGCAAAGGCACCGGCGGCATCGGCAAATGGTTCGGTCCGATCGTGGTGGCCTGGTTCACGGCCTTGGCGGCAATGGGTGTGGTCAACATCCTGGAAAACCCCGCCATCCTCGCTGCGCTCAATCCGCTCCACGCCGCCCGTTTCCTGCTGGAGAACGGCTGGCTGGCCTTCGTTGCGCTCGGCGCCATCGTGCTGGCGGTGACGGGAGCGGAAGCGCTGTATGCCGACATGGGGCACTTCGGCAAGCGCGCGGTGCGGCTGGCCTGGTTTGCGATTGTCTTTCCCGGCCTGCTGCTGAACTACCTCGGTCAAGGCGCCCTGTTGCTGGGTAATCCGGAAGCCGTGTCGAACCCGTTCTACCAGCAGCTCGGCCCCTGGAGCATCTACCCGTTGGTCGTCCTGTCGACGATGGCAACGGTAATCGCGTCGCAGGCGACGATTTCCGGCACTTTCTCAATCGCCCAGCAGGCGATCGCACTCGGCTTCCTGCCACGCATGCGCGTGATGTATACATCGGAGCGCGAGATGGGACAGATCTACATCCCCCTGATCAACTGGCTGCAACTGGGCGTCGTGCTGCTCGCGGTCATCGGCTTCGGCTCCTCATCCAACCTGGCATCCGCCTATGGCATTGCCGCGACCACGACGATGCTGATGACGACCATCCTGACCTTCTTCGTGATCCGCTATCGCTGGAAGTACAACCTGTTGTTGTGCTTCGCGGCGACCGGCTTCTTCCTCACCATCGACATCGCACTGTTCTCGGCAAATACGCTGAAAATCCTGCACGGCGGCTGGTTCCCGCTGGTGCTGGCGGCGTTCCTGATGATGATCATGCTGACCTGGCGCGACGGGCGGCAGCTGGTGTACGACAACCTGCGCAAGCATCTCGTCCCGCTGGAAGATTTCCTGCAATCGCTTTTCATCAGCCCGCCGTCGCGCGTCGACGGCACTGCCGTGTTCTTCCGTGCGGAAGGCGACGGCGTGCCGCACGCGATGCTTCACAACCTGCTGCACAACAAGGTCCTGCACGAACGCACCGTGTTCCTGACGGTGTACAACGCCGATATCCCGATGGTGCCGGTATCGGAGCGCATCAAGGTCACCCCGCTGGGCCACCAGTGCTACCAAGTCGACATCCACTACGGCTTCAAGGACGAGCGCGACATCCCGGCAGCACTGGCCTTGTGCAAGGAGGCCGGCCTTGAACTGGACACGATGAGCACCTCGTATTTCATCGCCCGCCAGACCGTTATTCCCCGGGTCGGCAGCGGCATGGCCTTGTGGCGCGAATCGCTGTTTGCGACCATGTCGCGCAACGCCCGCGATGCAGCCGACTACTATCGCGTGCCTGCCAACCGCGTCATCGAATTGGGCACGCAGGTCGAGATTTGAGGGCGGCAAGCGTCCCGCCCCGCTCAATGCAAACCGTTGAATGCCGCTGCCTCGCTCACCTGGGGCATACGGTTGATACGTGACCAGGTTCCATTGAGCATCAGTTCCTCGAACTTGTGCGCAGGCACCGGCGGGCTGAAGATGAAGCCCTGCGCACTGGTGCAGTCGCGAGCCCTCAGGTAAGCCAGCTGTTCCGCGGTCTCCACGCCCCCGGCCACCACGCGCACGCCGAGATTGTGCGCCAGGCTGATGATCGCCGACGTGATCGCGGAATCCTCCCGCCGGTGCGGCAGGTGCTGTACGAACGCTTTGTCGATCTTCAGGACGTCGATCTCGAATTCCTTCAAGTCCATCAATGCGGTTGCGCCGGTACCGAAATTGTCGATGGTCAGGCGAATGCCCAGCGCGCGCAGAGCGGATAGCTGCTCCTTGATCTCCGGATGCTGCGCGAGCATGGATTCCGGCACTTCCAGTTCCAGGCTTTCCGGCGTAATGCCGGCATCCTCCAGTATCGCCGGGATCGCGGCGACGAATTTCGGATCGCTGAACTGCCGCGCCGAGCAATTCAACGACAGCCTCAGTTCGCTCATTCCCTGCGCCTGCCAGCGGCGCACCTGGTGCGCGGCCTCGCGCAATGCCCATTCACCGATCTCCACGATCATGCCGGTCTGCTCGACGATGTCGAGGAATTCGCTGGGCAGCACCGTCTCCATTTCCGCCGCATTCCAGCGCAGCAGCGCCTCGACGCTGGAGATGCGCCAGCTGCCGAGGTCGACCTGCGGCTGGTAGTACAGCTCGAACTGGTGGTTCTTCAGCGCGCTGCGCAAGGCGGTTTCGCGGTCGCGCTTCCATGCCTGCTCGTTGTACAAGTCGGAGGTATAGAACTGGTAGGTATGGCGGCCGGAATTCTTGGCGCGGTACAGTGCGAGGTCCGCGCGCTTGAGGAGTTCGACGGAGTTCTTGCCGTCCTTCGGATAGATGCACAGGCCGATGCTGGTGCCGCTCATGATTTCCTGCGAGTCGAGCTCGTAGGGTCGGCCCAGTTCCAGCACCAGCTTGCGGGCGAGTGTTTCGGCGGCTTCCGGCTGCGAGACGTCGGTCTGGATGATGACGAACTCGTCGCCGCCCAGGCGCGCGACGAAGTCGGTTTCCCGGATCGAGGAGACGATGCGCAGCGCGACTTCCTTGAGCAGCAAGTCGCCCGCATGGTGGCCGAAGGTATCATTGACGTATTTGAAGCGGTCGAGGTCGAGCAGCAGCAGCGCCAGCGGCGTATTGTTGCGATGAGATAGCGCGATCGACTGATGCAACTGGTTGCTGAAGTTGATGCGGTTGGGCAGTCCGGTCAGACCGTCATGGTTGGCCAGGAAGCGCGTCTGTTCTTCTGCCAGGCGCTGCGACGTCTGGTCGCGCATGATCTTCACAAAGCCACGCAGGCTGCCGTCGGGGTTCCACAGTGGGGTGACCACACCGGTGGCCCAGAAGCGCGTACCGTCCTTGCGGATATGCCAGCGGTTGTCCTCGGCTCGTCCGTTCACACGCGCTTCCTCCAGCGCGCGCAGGGGTTCGCCGACGCCTTGATCCTCCGCCGTGAAGATACCCGACACCGGCCTGCCGATCGCCTGCTGTGCGCTCAGCCCGATGATGCGTTCGGCACCGGTATTCCAGCTCAGGATCATGCCGTTCTGATCGAGCATCATGATCGCGTGGTCGGTGGACGCTTCGACCAGCTGGCGGAAATCTTCCTGCGTCTGCTTCAGCGCCCGCGCAGTCTGCACCTGCTGCGTGATGTCGGCATTGGTTTCCAGATAGCGCGCCGGCCGTCGCTCCTGCACGTCGAGTGCCCACTGGCTGAACACGATGATTTCCCGGTCGTCGCGAGTAGATTGGATCAACTCGCCTTCCCAGTAACGGTGCTCATTCATGGCGGCGACGATCTCTTCGATGGGCACGGGGAAGCGGGTCTTGAGCAGCGAGTGGCTGTGCTGCCCGATAGCCTCTTCTCGCCGGTAACCGTACAGTTTTTCCGCGCTGAGGTTCCAGTAAGTAATGATGTCGTCGGTGGTGCGCGCGAGGATCGCGTCCCGCGCGAGGTCGAGCAGGCTGGCCTGTTCCTGCAGCATGCGTGCCTGGGCCGCCAGCGACTCCTCGCGGCGGCGCAGTTCGGTGATGTCATGGAAGACCGCGACTGCGCCCACCAGCACGCCGTGGCTGTTCAGCATGGGCCTGGCGTTGATGCTGACCCACAGGCCCTCGGGCAGGCCCTCGTGGCGCACGAAGGCAACCAGCCCGTCCACATGTTCGCCGCGCAGCGCGCGCACGGTCGGCCTCTGGTCCATCGGATAGGGCGTAACGCCATCCGGTTGCAGCAGCACGTAGGAGCGCAGGGAATGTTTGCCGTCGGCCTCCGCCTGTTGAAGGTTCAACAGCCGCTGCCCGGCGGGATTGACCATGATCAGGCGCTCCGACAGGTCGGCCACTGCCACCGCGCCCGCCATGCTGTTGAGTATCGAGGTGGTGATGCTGACTTGGCGATGCAGCGCTTCCTCGAGCGTCTTGCGCTGCGAGATATCGCGCAGGGATGCAAAGAAGATTGTCTTTTCCTGCGTAACCAGCGGCGTGACGGTGAGCTCCACCGAAATCTCGCGTCCGTCCTTGCAGCGTGCCGGCATCTCCACGCGCTTGTTGATGATCGCCCCCGTTCCCGAGCGCAGGTAACGCCGCAGACCGGACATGTGGGCGAGGCGGAAGCGTTCCGGGATGATGGTCTCGGTCAGCGGCTTGCCGATCACCTCTTCCCTGGTCCAGCCGAACGTCTCCTCGGCATGCTGGCTCCATTCAAGAATGATACTGTTGCGGTCGATGGCAACGAAGGCATCGAGCGCGTTGTCGATGATCTGGCGATACAACTGCTCGAACTGATTTGCCTCTTGGAACAGTGATTTCATCGATGTGCAGGTGGAAGGACGCGGCCAGAGTCAGACACCGGAAACATATGCGCGGTTTCTCCGGGAAAGGCGCGGTGCGAAAACGCGCAAGAAAATTGTTTCAGGACATTTTTTCTGCACTTTGTGTGCAGTGCAGCAGCCGTGTTTGATACATATCAAACAATGCACATGACCCGCTTCCTACCATGAAAAGAACGTTTGACGGGAGTACGCTATGGACAGGCCACGATCGACTCTGGAACCCGGCGCGGAACTTGCGCATGCCAAGGCCGAGCGGCTTCCGGCGCCTTCATGGGCGGTGACCGACGTGGAGCCGCCGGCGACGATAGACCGGCTGATCCATGCGGCCATGGGGCGGATCACCGGAAGCATTTCGCCGGCCAGCCTCGCGCTAGCCTATATCGACTGGGCCGTCCATCTCGCCGAGTCCCCCGGAAAGTGGCAGCGCGTGGCAGAGAAAGCGGTGCGCAAGACGGCACGCTTCAGCATCTATGCGGCGCGCGCCTGCTCGGATCGGCATGTCGAACCCTGCATCAAACCCTTGCCACAGGACCGGCGTTTCCGCAGCGAAGCCTGGCAGCGCCTGCCCTTCAACCTGATCCATCAGGGCTTCCTGCTCACCCAGCAGTGGTGGCACAACCTGACCACCGGGCTCGGCGGCGTCTCGCCCCATCATGAACAGGTAGTATCCTTTGTTGCGCGGCAGCTGCTCGACACGATGTCGCCGGTCAATTACATCGCCACCAATCCGGAAGTACTCAACGCAACCGCGCGCGAGAACGGCATGAACCTGCTGCGCGGCGCGATCAACTTCTTCGAGGACTGGGAGCGCCGTGTGGCCGGCAAGCCGCCGCTCGGCACCGAGGATTTCCAGCCGGGCGTGCAAGTCGCCTGCACACCCGGGGAGGTGGTCTACCGCAATCGCCTGATCGAACTCATCCAGTACGCGCCGGCCACGCCTGAGGTCCATGCCGAACCGATCCTGATCGTGCCGGCCTGGATCATGAAGTACTACATCCTCGACCTGTCGCCGCACAACTCGCTGGTGCGTTACCTGGTCAGCCGCGGCCATACGGTATTCATGATCTCCTGGCACAATCCGGGCGAACAGGACCGCGACCTGGACATGGAGGCCTACCTGCGGCTGGGCGTGCTGGAAGCGCTCAATGCCGTGCGTGCAATCGTGCCCGACCAGAAGATCAACACCGTCGGCTACTGCCTCGGCGGCACGCTACTGTCGATGGCCGCCGCCTACCTGGCTCAAGTGGAAGACAACCGGGTCAACTCCATGACCCTGCTCGCCGCGCAGACGGACTTCACGGAAGCAGGCGAGCTGACGCTGTTCATCGACGACAGCCAGCTCAACTACCTGGAAGACATCATGTGGGACCAGGGCTACCTGGACAACCGCCAGATGGCGGGCGCCTTCCAGCTGCTGCGCTCGCACGACCTGATCTGGTCGCTGATCGTGCAGGAATACCTGCTCGGCGGTCGACAGGCCTACACTGACCTGATGGCGTGGAATGCCGATGCCACCCGCATGCCTTATCGGATGCACAGTGAATACCTGCACCGGTTGTTCCTCAAGAACGACCTGTTCGCTGGCCGCTACAAACTGAACGGCAGGCCGATCTCGCTAGGCGATATTCGCACCCCCATCTTTGCGGTCGCCACCGAAACCGATCATGTCGCCCCGTGGAAGTCGGTATACAAGATCAACCTGATCGCCGACCCCGACGTCACCTTCCTGCTGACCAACGGCGGCCATAATGCAGGCATTGTCAGCGAACCGGGCCACAAGGGCCGGCACTACCGTGTGGCGCACCGGCCCGCGGGCACCAATTACATGGATCCGGACAACTGGTATGTGGCCAATCCGAGCATCGAAGGTTCGTGGTGGCCGGCCTGGGTCGACTGGCTGGAAGAACACGATACGGTCATGACGCCGCCTCCCCCGATGGGTGCCACGAAGAAAGGTTATGCCCCGCTCTGCCCGGCACCGGGTCAGTTCGTTCTGGAGCGCTAGCGTAGGAGAAATCAACGAGTTTTCGGGCTGCAAGGCCCGAAAACGCTACCCATAGGAAAAATGCGACAGCCTTCAACACTTTGATCGATTCGGGATAGAATAGGTGCGAGGCTGCATTAACAATAATTACAACAGGGGAACGATCCGGCACCACGCTGGTGTGCAGCGCAGCAATCGGTTCGACATCGTCGCCACCGCTTTCGAGAAATCAAACAAGCCCGCTTTCATGCTGACACCACTCTGCACACATACCTGGTTGCGCTTGGTTTGCATCACTGCCGGTAGCTGATCAGGATTCTGATGATGGAAGCATTGCTCAAGCACCTGGTGGACATTACCTGCCAGCGCGACCACACGCTGCTCGACAGCTCGGTGGTCTCGGCGCTTCATGAGCTCGTGGGCGCGCAACAGGTGCGGGTGCATGAACTGTTCCGCTACCGCGACGAATTGTTTGTCCGTCCTCGCGTCTGGATCAAGGATGGCAAGGTGGTGTCGGTGGAAGAAAACCTCGCCGCCGACAGTTCCGGCGAATCCTTCAGCAAATATCCGGCGCTGGTCGACAGCATCAAGCAGCGCAAATCCTGTACCGAAGAAATCACTGCCGCCGGCGACCGCATCCTGTGGCTGCCGGTCTGGCTGAACGACAAGGTCAGCAGCTGCCTCGAAGTCACCAACCCGACCCCGTACAACAGCGATACGCTGCACATGATGGAAGGCATCCTCAGCGTGTATCGCAACTACCAGAACATCCTCGACTACAGCGAACGCGATTCCCTGACCGGCCTGCTCAACCGCAAGACCTTTGACGAAAAGTTCTCGCGCCTGCTGTCCGCAGCGCAGCCCGATGGTTCGCCACAAGACCAGGTGGAGCGCCGCCATGCGCACTCCAATGTCGGCCACTGGTTGGCTGTCGTGGACATCGACCATTTCAAGAAGGTCAACGACCAGTTCGGTCACCTCTACGGCGACGAAGTGCTGATCCTGGTCGCCAACCTGCTGCGCTCATCCTTCCGCGCACAGGATCGCGTGTTCCGGTTCGGCGGCGAAGAATTTGTCGTGCTGCTGCGTTCCACTACGCTGGAGGATGCGCGCAAGATCTTCGAACGCTTCCGTACCAACGTCGAACAACACGACTTCCCCCAAGTCGGCCGGGTCACGGTCAGCCTCGGCTTTGCCAGCATCTCCACCGAATCCCCGGTCGTGATCCTCGGCCACGCCGACCAGGCGCTGTACTACGCCAAGGCCAACGGCCGCAACCGCGTCTGCTTCTACGACGAGCTGGTGCAGAGCGGCGAGCTGCATTCCGAAGTGTCGAACGACACGGTGGAATTCTTCTGACCGCCCTTTTCCCGTAATCAGATTGCCCGCTTGACCGTCGCCATCATCGCGCCGGCCACCATCAGCAATCCGCCCGCCGTGCGATTGCTCGCCTTGACGAAGCTGGCATTGGCCGTGAAGCGCCGCGTCTTGCTGCCGAGCCACGCGTAAATGCTGTAGGCAGCCGCATCGAGCGCCACCGTGGTGACACCAAAGACCAGCATCTGCATGCCGACCGGTTTCGCAGGGTCGATGAACTGGGGCAGCAGCGCGACGAAATACAGCAAGGCTTTCGGATTGGACAATTCCACCACCACGGCTTGCCAGAACGCGCGCAGCCCCTTCACCGCCTGGTCGGGATTGCTGGTCACCGTCAACGCACTCGCCTTGCTGCGAATGGCGGAGATGCCGAGATAGAACAGGTAGGCCACGCCCACCCATTTGATGATCGAAAACAGCGTCCCGCTGGCGACAATCAGCGCCGCGACGCCGGTCGCTGACAGCGCGAAGTAAATGGCGTTGGCCAGCGCGATGCCCGCAATCGCCCAGTAAGAGCGGCGGAAGCCGTTCGAGATGCCCTGCGCGACAATCAGCAGCGCCGCCGGGCCCGGCGTCAAGCAAACCACGGCGGTGGTGACGAGGAAGATCAGGTAGGTTTCCCAGTTCATTTTCTTGCTCCTGCAGAGAGTGTGTTCAATGGGTCCGAAGAAGCTGCAGCGCGCGGCTGCGGCTCGAATTGAGCAGCGGCAGGCTTGCTTGCCGCCTTGGACGTAGTGAGCAGCAGCACGCTGCCGAGGATGACGGCCATCGCGGCGATTTCCCGCGCGCCGACGTGTTCGCCGGCCAGCCAGACGCCGAGCAGCACCGCGATCACCGGGTTCACGTACGCATAACTGGATGCGAGCGCCGGCGATACCCGGGACAGCAGGTACATGTAGGCGGAGAACGCGGCAAGCGAGCCAGCCGTCACCAGATAGCCCCAGGCGAGGAGCGCGCGTGTGTCAACCGAGGCGGGGAAGACTTCGCCCTGCAGCCAGCCTAAGACAAGCAGGAATGCGCCGCCCGCCAGCATTTCGCTCGCAAAGCCCATCGCGCCCGGCGCCAGTGCCAGCTTCTTCTGCGACAGTACGGAGCCAAAGGTCCAGCAGGCGACGGCACTGGTCAGGGCGATCACGCCAACCGGCTCGGCCGCAAACTCGCCGCCGCTTGCCAGCAGCACCGCGCCGGCAAAACCGGCCAGGATGCCGGCCCATTCGCGCCGCCCCGGCCAGTCGCCGAACAGGCCCGCCCATACGGCAAACATCAGCGGCGCACTCGCAATGAACACGGCAGTCATGCCGGATGACACATACTGCTGGGCCACTGCGGTCAATCCCATCCCGCCGCCAAGCAACAGGACGCCGACGATCGCGCCGTCGCGCCATTGCCGGAACGTCGGGTTCGGCGCCCCGCGCAGCTTGAGCCAGGCCATCAACAGGACTCCGGCGACCACAAAACGCGAGCCCATCAGCAGGAAGGGCGGAAAGGAAATCAACGCGAAATGGATCGCGAGATAGGTCGAGCCCCATACCAGATAGACGGTCAGCAGGGCGATCAGTACGAGTTTGGGCAGGGAGCGCATGGTGGTTTTTGTCCTTTTGGTACGAATCAGTGTATGCGCCAAAAAACGTGTTTTGAATGGATAATGCAAGGCAAAGAAAGCCGTAAACTTTGTCTTTAATGGAAATGAGGGGTGTTTGCCATGAAAATCGAATTCGACGTAATGGACGCCAGGATCCTCGAGATTCTGCAGGCGGATGCCCGCACGACGCTGGCCGAAATCGGACGCCGCATCCACATGAGTCAGCCGGCAGTAGCGGAACGAGTGCGGCGGATGGAAGCGGCCGGCGTCATCACCGGCTACCACGCGAAGGTCAACCCGGCGGCGCTGGGCTATGGCATCACCGCCTTCATCCGCGTGTCCAAGCGCAGCCACGAGACGCCGGTGGAAGTCGTTGCCGCCGAGGTGCCGCAGATCATCGAATGCCACTCCATCACCGGCGACGACTGCAGCATCGTGAAAGTCGTCGCCTCGTCGGTGACCGAACTGGAAAAGGTCATCGTCGCGCTGACGCGCTGCGGCGTGACGTCCACCTCGCTGATCCTCTCTTCTTATATAGAACACAAGGCGATCAAGCCGGTCGGCTAGAATCGGGATATGGAACTTCGCCAACTCCGCTACTTCGTCGCCATTGTCGACCACGGCTCGCTCTCGCGCGCCGCGCGCGTGCTGCACATTGCACAGCCGGCCTTGACGCAGCAGATCCAGCAGCTGGAGGAGGAGCTCGGCGCGCAGCTGCTGCACCGTTCGGCGCAAGGCGTGATGTCGACCGATGCGGGCAAGATCTTTTACGAGCACGCGCAGGCAATCCTGAAACAGGTCAGCGACGCGAAATCGGCCGTAGCGCAGTCGACCACGCGCCCTACAGGTACGGTCGCGCTCGGCATCCCGCAAAGCGTGTCGAACGCGCTCGCCCTGCCGCTGCTGACCGCAGTGCGCGAAAGCTACCCGGAAATCTCGCTGCAAATCACCGAGGAACTAACCGGTAACCTGATCGAGCAGCTCAAATCGGGCCGGATCAACCTCGCAGTCCTGTTTGATGACGGCCAGCTCGGCGCCTTTGCCACCACGCCGCTGGTGGAAGAGGACATGATGTTCATTACCCGCGCCGATTCGCATTACGCACCGCAGGGCAAGACCATTGCACTGGCAAACGCGGTGGCCGTACCCCTGATCCTGCCGGGCGTGCAGCATGGCGTACGCCCGCGCATTGAAAACATTGCCCGTAGCGCTGGCCTGTCACTGGACAAGGTCATGGACATCAACTCCGTTGCCATCCTCAAATCGGCGCTCATGGCGGATATCGGTGCCACCATCCTGCCAGTCGCACCGATGCTGTCCGAGATCGAACATGGCCAGCTGTCCGCGTGGCCTATCACGGACACCGACATTTCCCGCACCGTGGCCCTGTGCTGGTCACGCAATATCCCGCTGACGAATGCGGCGACGGCGGTTAAGAAGCTGGTGATCGATGTGACCAACGCACTCTGCGCGAGCGGGCGCTGGATGGGGACGAAGGCGCTGTCAGACGGCTAGCTCAGAATCTCAAGCCCGATCCGAGCATGTTGTGCAGCTCATATGTCATCAGCGAAAGGAATACGACCAGGCCGATGTAGGTGATCGCGTAAGTTACACGGCTCTCCTGCGACACGTTGTAATAGGCAGCATGTTCCGGATCCGCTGGATCGTATTTCCATGCCGCCGCCAGCTGCGGCAACGCCAAAACACCGATCAGGATCAGCATCGGGCTCGGATGCCAGAAAAACAGAAGCAGCAGAACAGGCACCCCGGCAAACCAGATGCGCGGAGAAAGGATTGCGGTGATCCTGCCGCCGTCGAGCGGCGACAAGGGAATCAGGTTGAACAGATTCAGGAAGAAGCCCGCGTACGACAGCGCCAGCAGCAAGGAGCTGCCGGTTGCGCGCGCAAGGTAATAGCAGGCGAGTGCCGCCAATGTCCCGACGAACGGACCCGCCATCCCGACATAGGCCTCGGTCTCGACATCCTTCGGCATTTCCTTCATGGCGATCCAGGCACCCACAAAAGGGATGAACGCCGGCGCGCCGACGTCCAGGCCCTTTTGCCGCGCCGCCGCGTAGTGGCCGAGCTCATGCACGAACAGCAAGGCAACGAACCCCGCCGCATACCGCCAGCCGTACACGAACGAATAGGCAATCACCGACAACAGCATGCTCCCGCCGGTCGTCAGTAGCTTGCCCAGCTTGGCGAACTTGAACAGGAGCAGCAGCGATTTCATTGCCTCAGCCCTGCGATTTCCCCGCGTCGTCGGTTCCGGATACGACCGATGCGGTCTTCTTCTTGAACAAGCCACCCAGGACGGCGATCAGGCCCACTACGGCGATACCAATCACCTTGGCGAACTTCACGAGGAAGGCGGCAATCACCGCAAAAAAGCCAAGCTTTTTGGCTGCGGCCCCGGCAACAAGCGCGGCGATGCCGTACTCGGCGACCTTGTCGGTCGATGCGTTGAAATCGGCATAGGTCTTGCCGTCGTTGAAGCTGGTCGCCTTCAGCAGGGATGAGGCGATGTACTTGTCCTCGCCGACGGCATCTTTCGTGGTGACCAGGTTCAGGGAAAGATAACCTTCGCGGCCAAGCACATAGGTGTTGTAGTTGATGCCGCGCGTGTCGTCGGCGGACGCATTCTTTTCCCGCGTTTCTATCGACCATACGAGTTGATGCGTGGCCGCGTCGTATGCCGGGGTTTCCACCCAGCCGACGATTTCGACGGGCGGAATCCCCAATTGGGCGCGCTCCTTGTTGCCCTCTTCGGTGCCCTCCTTGAGTCCGTTCAGCAACTCGTCGGCTTGCCAGTCCTTCGCCTCTTCATCTTTCACGTACCCGGAGTCGTAGTAGCGCGCCACGACAAAGGCGTTGCTTCCGTCCCGGAGGATGATGCCGATGCGGCGCGGATCCGCGCCGTTGCCCATCGCCCTCAGCAGTTGGTCCGCCTCGGGCTGTGGAATGAAGGTATAGCCTTCGGGCAGCTTCAGTGTCGCCTGGTCTTTCAGTGCGATATCGGCTGGCCCCTGCTTGGCGACAGTCCTGGCCGCATCGGTTGCGGCTTTCATTTCAGCTTCCTGGTCGCGCACAGGCGCTTGGGCATGCACTGCCAATGCAAAGGCACTAAGCAATACCGCGGCACACCTGCGCCAATTCTGGATGTTCATTATTGTTCCCTTATTGAATGGTTTTTCGGCCAATCAAATATTGTCATTTAAATATCACCACGCGCCATCCCATCCTTATGGGATGGAATGGGTGCCGGGCGATCACTTTTTCTTATACCCCCATCCGCATTCCATATTTGCACCAATCGGCCTGCCACCCTAAACTTCCCTACGTAGCGCATTTGCATGCAAAATCGCTCACGACCGTTACCCCGGTCTTGCAACCTGGCATTACCTCGCCTTACCCGGCGACTCCTGCCAGCTGCTATCTGAAATAACCTTTTGGAGAAGACAACATGCCCGACACAGCAGTGGCCACTGCTGGGCAGCTTGCCGCAACCGCCGGCAAACCTGCCCTCGCGTCCGTGAAACTGGACGACAAATACACTTCCACCACCGGCAAGATCTTTATCTCGGGCATCCAGGCCCTCGTACGCCTGCCGATGATGCAGCGCCAGCGCGACTTGGCGGCCGGATTGCATACCGCTGGCTTCATTTCCGGCTATCGCGGCTCCCCGCTCGGCGGCCTCGATGAAAATTTGTGGAAAGCCCAGAAACTCCTCGAAGAAAACCACATCAAGTTCGTCCCTGGCGTGAACGAAGACCTGGCGGCGACCGCCGTCTGGGGAACGCAGACTGTGGACCTGATCGGCCCGGCCAAGTATGACGGCGTGTTTGCCATGTGGTACGGCAAGGGTCCGGGTGTTGACCGCTGCGGCGACGTCTTCAAGCACATGAACCATGCCGGCACGTCGAAATACGGCGGCGTGCTGCTGGTGGCCGGCGACGACCACGGCGCCTATTCCTCGACCCTGCCGCACCAGTCCGACCACATCTTCGCCGCCTGCATGATCCCGATGCTGTATCCCTGCAATGTGCAGGAATACCTTGATCTCGGCCTGCACGCGTGGGCGATGTCGCGCTATTCCGGCTGCGCCGTCGGCTTCAAGGCGCTGGCCGATACCGTCGAATCCACCGCTTCGGTCGATGCGGATCCCTTCCGGCTGGAGATTCAATACCCGACCGACTTCATCATGCCGGAAGGCGGCCTGAATACCCGGCTGTCCACCGACACCCTCGGCATCCAGGCGCGCAAGCAGGAAGCGCTGATGCAGGATTACAAGATCTACGCCGCGCTGGCCTATGCCCGCGCGAACAAGCTCAACCACACCACCATCGACAGCCCGAAGGCACGGCTGGGCATCATCGCCTCCGGCAAGTCCTACCTCGACGTGCTGGAAGCGATGGAAGAACTCGGCATCGACGAGAAGATGGCGGCCGACATCGGCATCCGCGTGTACAAGGTGTCCATGCCCTGGCCGCTGGAGCCGGACGGCGTGCGCGAGTTCGCGCAAGGCCTCGATGAAATCCTCGTCGTGGAAGAGAAGCGCCAGATCGTCGAATACCAGCTCAAGGAACAGCTCTACAACTGGCGCGACGACGTGCGTCCACGCGTGATCGGGAAGTTCGATGAGAAAGGCGAATGGGTGCATCCGCGCGGCGAGTGGCTGCTGTCGTCCAAAGCGGACTTCTCGATCGCGCAGATCGCCCGCGTGATCTCGCAACGCATCGCGCGTTTCCACACCAGCGACCTGATCAAGGCGCGCCTGGCCTTCCTCGAAGCGAAGGACAAAGTGCTGTCAAAGGCAGTGAACACGCCGTCGCGCCCGGCTTACTACTGCTCCGGCTGTCCGCACAACACCTCGACCAAGGTGCCGGACGGCAGCCTGGCGCTGGCGGGCATCGGGTGCCATGTGATGGCGACCGCGATTTATCCGGAACATAACAAGCTGACCACCCACATGGGCGGCGAAGGCGCGCCGTGGATCGGCCAGGCAGCCTTCTCCAAGCTGCCGCACGTGTTCCAGAATCTTGGCGACGGCACCTACTTCCATTCCGGCTATCTCGCCATCCGAGCGGCGGTGGCAGCCAACGTCAACATCACCTACAAGATCCTCTACAACGACGCGGTCGCCATGACCGGCGGCCAGCCGGTGGATGGGATCACCTCGGTCCCGATGATCGCGCAGCAGATGGTGGCCGAAGGCGTGAAGCGCATTGCGCTGGTCACGGAAGACCTGGGCCGCTATGAAGATCGTTCGTCATTGCCCTCCATCGTTACCCTGCACGACCGCAAGGACATGGATGCCGTCCAGCGCGAGCTGCGCGAGATTCCCGGCGTCACCGTCCTGATCTACGACCAGACCTGTGCCGCCGAAAAGCGCCGCCGCCGCAAGAAGAACGAATACCCCGATCCGAACAAGCGCCTGTTCATCAACGACGCCGTCTGCGAAGGCTGCGGCGACTGCGGTGTGCAATCGAACTGCACGTCGATCATGCCGCTGGAAACCGAGTTCGGCCGCAAGCGCACCATCGACCAATCGTCCTGCAACAAGGATTACTCCTGCGTGAAGGGCTTCTGCCCGAGCTTCGTCACGGTCGAGGGCGGCACGCTGAAGAAGTCGAAGACCGGCGTGGCGAAAGAGGACAATTTCGGCCCGTTGCCGGAACCGGTCGTCCCCGGCTGCGACGCACCGTACAACATCCTGTTGAACGGCATCGGCGGCACCGGCGTGATCACCATCGGCGCGCTGATCGGCATGGCAGCACACCTTGAAGGCAAGGGTGTGTCGGTACTGGACATGACCGGCATGTCGCAGAAGAACGGCTCGGTGACCTCGCACATCCGCATCTCCAAGGTGCCGGGCGTGATCCGCGCGCAGCGCATCGCCACCGGCGAAGCCGACCTCGTGCTGGGTTGCGACATGCTGACCGCGGGTGCGCAGGACGCCATCTCCAAGATGCGCCCCGGCCGCACCCGCGCCGTGGTGAACACGCACCAGCAGCCGACCGGCCATTTCACCAAGAACCCGGACTGGCAGTTCCCGCTGCAGGAAGTGCAGGCCTTGATCAATGAATCGGTCGCCGACCGCGCCGACTACATCGACGCTACCCGCCTCGCCACCGCGCTAATGGGCGACTCGATCGCCACCAACCTGTTCATGCTCGGCTTTGCTTATCAGAAAGGTGCGCTCCCGGTTTCCGAAGCCGCCCTGCTGCGCGCCATCGAACTGAACGGTGTGGCCGTCGACGCCAACAAGAAGAGTTTCCTCTGGGGCCGCCGTGCTGCCGTGGATCTTGCCCGCGTCGAGCGCATCGCCATCCCCGGCCAGCCGGTGATGCTACAACTGCCGCAATCGTTGAACGGCCTGGTCAAGCGCCGCGCCGCCTTCCTGACCGACTACCAAGATGCCGCCTACGCGGGGCGCTACGAAGCGCTGGTCAACACCGCCCGTGCTGCCGAAAGCAAACTCGGCGCAGGCGACAAACTCTCCCGGGCAGTAGCAACTGCTTACTTCAAGCTCATGGCCTACAAGGATGAGTACGAAGTGGCGCGCCTGTATACCAATGGACAGTTCGTCGAAAAGCTCAAGCAGCAGTTTGACGGCGACTTCACCGTCAAATTCAACCTCGCCCCCCCGCTGCTGGCAAAGAAGGATGCCAAGGGCCATCTGGTCAAGGCGGAATACGGTTCCTGGATGTGGAAAGCTTTCGGCGTGCTGGCGAAGATGAAGAAGCTGCGCGGCACGAAGCTCGACATCTTCGGTCACACCGCCGAGCGTCGGATGGAGCGCGCGCTGGTCGAGGAGTACCGCACCACCATTCTTTCCCTGCTCGACAAGCTCAACAAGGACAACCTCGCGCTCGCGGTGCAGATTGCCGCGCTGCCCGAGAAGATCCGCGGTTTCGGGCATGTGAAGGAGAAGGCGGTGCAGCAGTACCGGGAGGAACGCAAGGTTCTTCTGGAGAAATTCGAGGCGTCGTTGCACGGCATGCCGCACGCCGCGTAAAGCCGCAACTTTTCGCCTATAAAGGAAGAGCCCCTTCCCCCTGTCTGGGGGAAGGAACCGGTAACCAGTTATCGAACCACCCGGAAACACTGTCATCCAAACGACAGAACCCCATTTGACGCGATGCTAGATTGACGTTAACGTAAACGTCATCCCAAGCATAGGCCGCCCGTAAAGGCGGCCAATCATTTACAAAGAGACAAGCAATGACCGACCTCTCCGTAGCCAAGAAGATCACCGAATACAAACCGGCCAACAAGGTCCGTTTCGTGACCGCGGCCTCGCTGTTCGACGGCCACGACGCCTCGATCAACATCATGCGCCGCATCCTGATGGCCAACGGCGCGGAAGTCATCCACCTCGGCCACAACCGCTCGGTCGACGAGATCGTCACCGCCGCCCTGCAGGAAGACGCGCAAGGCATTGCCGTCTCCAGCTACCAGGGCGGCCACGTCGAGTACTTCAAGTACATGATCGACCTGCTGAAGCAGCGCGGCGGCGCGCATATCAAGGTCTTCGGCGGCGGCGGCGGCGTGATCGTGCCGTCCGAGATCGCTGACCTGCACGCCTATGGCGTGACGCGCATCTTCAGTCCGGAAGACGGCCAGCGGATGGGTCTCGCCGGCATGATCCTGTCGATGATCGAGCAGTGCGACGTCGACCTGTCCTCTTACGCGCCGACCTCAATCGATGCACTGACCAAGGGCGAGATGGTCGAACGCCAGCGTCCCCTCTCGCAGCTCATCACCGCACTGGAAAACGGCAAGGCCGATCCGAAGTTCAAGACCGAACTGCACAAGGCCGCCGACACCATCAAGACCCCGGTGCTCGGCATCACCGGCACCGGCGGCGCGGGCAAGTCCTCGCTGACCGACGAACTGATCCGCCGCATCCGCCTCGACCAGGACGACGCGCTCAACATCGCCGTCATCTCCATCGACCCGTCGCGCCGCAAGTCCGGCGGCGCACTGCTCGGCGACCGCATCCGCATGAATGCGATCAATCCGTGGAACGGCCAGTCGCGCGTGTTCATGCGCTCGCTCGCCACGCGTGAGGCCGGCTCGGAAATCTCGCAGGCGCTGCCCGACGTGATCGCTGCGTGCAAGGTTGCCGGCTTCGACCTCGTCATCGTCGAAACCTCCGGCATCGGCCAGGGTGACGCAGCCATCGTCCCGCACGTGGACGTGTCCATGTACGTGATGACTCCGGAATTCGGCGCCGCCTCGCAGCTCGAGAAGATCGACATGCTCGACTTCGCCGACTTCGTCGCGATCAACAAGTTCGACCGCAAGGGCGCGCAGGATGCACTGCGCGATGTCGCCAAGCAGTACCAGCGCAACCGTGAACTGTTCATGAAGAAGCCGGACGAGATGCCCGTCTACGGCACGCAGGCCTCGCGCTTCAACGACGACGGCGTAACCGCGCTCTACCAGGGCCTGCTGCCGAAGCTGACGGAACTCGGTCTCAAGACCCAGCCGGGCAAGCTCGCCCCGGTCAACGTCCGTTTCTCCTCCGGCAAGAATGCGATCGTGCCGCCCGCGCGCACCCGCTATCTCGCCGAGATCGCCGACACCGTGCGTGGCTACCACAAGAACACGGCCAAACAGGTCAAGCTTGCGCGAGAGCGCCAGCATCTTCAGGAAGCCAAGCGCATGGCCGCCGCCTGCAGCAAGACCGTCGACCTCGACGACCTGATTACCGAGCGCGACAACGCGATGGATCCGGGCGCGAAGAAACTGCTCGCGATGTGGCCCGACATGAAAGCCGCCTACTCCGGCGACGATTACGTGGTCAAGATTCGCGACAAGGAAATCCGCACCCGCCTCGTGCAGAAGACCTTGTCCGGCACCAGCATCCGCAAGGTGTCCCTACCGAAATTCGAAGACCACGGCGAAATCCTGCGCTGGCTGATGGCGGAAAACGTCCCCGGCACCTTCCCCTACACCGCCGGCGTGTTCGCCTTCAAGCGTGAAAACGAAGACCCGACCCGCATGTTCGCGGGCGAAGGCGATGCCTTCCGCACCAACCGCCGCTTCAAGCTGGTGTCCGAAGGCATGGACGCTAAACGACTGTCCACCGCCTTCGACTCGGTCACGCTGTATGGCGCCGACCCGGCTCCGCGTCCCGACATCTACGGCAAGATCGGCAACTCCGGCGTGTCCATCGCCACGCTGGACGACATGAAGGTGCTGTACGACGGCTTCGACCTGTGCGCGCCCAACACCTCGGTGTCGATGACCATCAACGGCCCGGCCCCGTCCATACTCGCGATGTTCATGAACACCGCGATCGACCAGCAGATGGACAAGTTCCGCGCCGACAACAAGCGAGAGCCGACCGACGACGAGGCTGCCAAGATCAAGGAATGGGTGCTGGAGAACGTGCGCGGCACCGTGCAGGCCGACATCCTGAAGGAAGACCAGGGCCAGAACACCTGCATCTTCTCCACCGAGTTCTCGCTCAAGGTGATGGGTGACATCCAGGAATACTTCGTGCACAACCGCGTGCGCAACTTCTACTCGGTGTCGATCTCCGGCTATCACATCGCCGAAGCAGGTGCGAACCCGATCTCGCAGCTCGCCTTCACACTGTCGAACGGCTTCACCTTCGTCGAAGCCTATCTCGCGCGCGGCATGCACATCGATGACTTCGCGCCCAACCTGTCGTTCTTCTTCTCCAACGGCATGGATCCGGAATACACCGTGCTCGGGCGCGTCGCCCGCCGCATCTGGGCGGTGGCGATGCGCGACAAGTACGGCGCCAACGAGCGCAGCCAGAAGCTGAAGTACCACATCCAGACCTCCGGCCGCTCGCTGCACGCGCAGGAAATCGACTTCAACGACATCCGCACCACGCTGCAGGCGCTGATCGCGATCTACGACAACTGCAACTCGCTGCACACCAACGCGTACGACGAAGCGATCACGACGCCGACCGACGAGTCGGTGCGCCGCGCGCTCGCGATCCAGCTCATCATCAACCGCGAATGGGGCCTGGCGAAGAACGAGAACCCGAACCAGGGTTCCTTCATCATCGAGGAACTGACCGACTTGGTCGAGGAAGCAGTGCTGCAGGAATTCGAGCGCATCGCCGAACGCGGCGGCGTGCTGGGTGCGATGGAAACCGGCTACCAGCGCGGCAAGATCCAGGAAGAGTCGATGTACTACGAGCACCTGAAGCACGACGGCACATTGCCCATCATCGGCGTCAACACCTTCCGCAATCCGAAAGGCGAAGCGATTCCGCAGACGCTGGAACTGGCGCGTTCGACCGAAGATGAAAAGCAGTCGCAATTGAAGCGACTCTCCGACTTCCAGGCACGCAACGCCGCCAACGCCCCGGCCATGCTGGAACGCCTGCAGCAAGCGGTGATCAGGAATGAGAACGTGTTCGCCGTACTGATGGATGCGGTGCGCGTGTGCTCGCTTGGCCAGATCAGCAATGCGCTGTTCGAGGTCGGCGGGCAGTATCGGCGAAACATGTAACTGCCTGTTCATTTCCCCTCACGAGAATGCGCCGAAGCCCGATTGGGCCCGGCGCATTTTTCTTTGTGCGCTCGCCTCATAGTAAATTTTTGAGAATTTTTGACTGTATTGGCTGCACGTTGACTTGCTATATTCAATTCAACGTCACGAAGGTTGCGCCCGTCGCAGGTCCTGGATCTCACCTCATCGCCAGTTGAAGCGGTGATCAGAGAATTCGCTCCATCGTGGAAAAAATGCCCATCCGTTTTGCAACCACCCCGCCCGGGAAACCAATGCAGCCCGCATGCATTCGTCCCGCGGCAGCGATGGTGATGAAAAAAAAAAAAAAGCCTTTGGTCAACGTGGAGTGAAACGATATGAAGCTCGCAAACGTCAAGATCGGTGGTCGCCTCGCAATCGGCTTTGGGTCCGTAGCCATTCTTTCCCTGATCCTCGGCATAACCGCCTACATGGAACTCGACGAAGTCAACGACCAATGGACCCGATTCAACGCCACTTCACTCGCGAAAGAAACTGAAATCACTCAAGCTCGCACCGCACTTGGTGAAGGCATCCAGAACTTCAAGAATTACATTGTGCGTGCCAAGGATTACGACCAACGATTCAATAAGGACATGGGCGCAATCGAAGATAGCGCAAAGAAATACGAGGCAACTGGCGAAATCACCGCCACGGAAAAGGAGGCCCTGGAAAAGATCCGGCAGGGAGTCGATGTTTACCGCGGCGCAATGAAAAAGGCCATCGCGATGAAGCAGGCGGGAAGCAGCATTGAAGAGATCGACAAATCGATCAAGGGCGCGGACACGGTCATCAAGGAAGCACTCAATGAACTCCGGGAGGCGACAAAACAGGAAACGCAAGATACGTCCAAAGCATTGACGAACCTGATCCAGAACGGCAAAACGATCGCAGCGACAGGAGGGACGCTCATTGTCTTGTTGACAATCAGCTTGGCGTTCATGACCTCGCGCTCGATCACCTTGCCTCTGGCCGAAGCGGTAAGAACAGCACGCACTGTCGCGACCGGGGATCTGACGCAGAAGATCCGGGTGGACCGCAAGGACGAGGCCGGCGAACTTCTTCAGGCCCTGAGCGACATGAACACAAACCTCGCCCGCATCGTCGGTGAGGTGCGAGCAGGGACGGAGAGCATCGCCGCCGCCTCCGCGCAAATCACGAATGGCAACCAGGACCTGTCGTCCCGGACGGAGGAACTGGCTTCGTCTCTAGAAGAAACTGCTTCCTCAATGGAAGAACTGACGTCTGCTGTGAGACAAAACTCTGAAAACGCGCGCAGCGCCAATGCGCTCGCCGCTTCTGCATCTGATGTTGCTGTACGTGGCGGCGCGGTGGTTTCGGAAGTGGTGCTGACGATGAATGGAATCACCGAGGCATCAAGGAAGATTGTCGATATCATCAGTGTCATTGACAGCATTGCATTCCAGACCAATATTCTCGCCTTGAATGCGGCCGTGGAAGCTGCGCGCGCCGGAGAGCAGGGCCGTGGATTTGCTGTTGTGGCGTCGGAAGTACGGACGCTGGCACAGCGCTCCGCATCTGCGGCAAAAGAAATCAAGGAACTGATCCAGAACTCGGTCGACAAGGTGGAGGCTGGCAACCGGCTGGTCGACAATGCAGGGGCAACGATGAACGACATCGTTAAAAGCGTGACGCAGGTGAGCGGCATCATCGCGGACATCATGAGCGCGAGCGACGAACAACGATCGGGAATCGAGCAAATTAGTGTGGCGATTACGCAAATCGATGAAGCCACGCAACAAAGTGCCGCCCTCGTTGAACAGACCGCTGCTGCCTCCGATGCAATGAAGAACCAGGCCGCGTCACTTGCGCGTGCCGTGCTCACGTTCAAACTCGATTCTCCGGAAGAATCGTCGCAACAAGCTGCCGCGACACCTGCGAAATCAATGCCGACATCGAAGGGCGCTCTACTAGCCGCCCGAGTGTCCACAGGCCGGTCTCACCTCGCCCTGTCCTGATTCTTTCACGGCTGTGGTAGGGGTTCGGTGTTGCATTGTCCGCCTTCCGCCACCACACACATTCGAGGCGGCGCCGTCAGAGAAGCCGCCTTTGATCGATCTCAAACGTCGCCAGACAGGATGTGACGATTGACGGGATGGGGAAGAACTCCTTCCCCGGTCTCCCATGCTCTCGGCCTGCGTGCAGCTCCTCTCATTCCTCTCGGCATCTCGTTCACATTGCCCGAATTTTCTGACACCACGCGGCATGTGAACTTCCCACTGAAAACACGTCTTCGCATGGGTGAATGCGATCACCTTTCCATTCATCAATAGGAAAACTCTGAAATTTTGTTTCGGTTGCCTTACACGTTTTTTCATCCGTCGTCCGATACTGTTAAAGCATCGACATATTGATAATTGACTCCGACAAACTTGATACACCGAACAACAGCCGCGATTCGATTCATCAAATACGAGAGGAGCAAGACGATATGTTGATTGCTAACAAGTCCGTCCAGCCTGCATCCGTTCATCCGGTTCCCGCGGTATCTGCAGGGAGCACCGCGCCTTCCCGCCACGGCCGGCTCTGGTCCAGCCTGAGCGATGTAGCCAAGCTGCTCGGCATTCCAGCTTTCGTGAAAGACTGCGACACTCTGTTCCAGCACATCCAGTACAAGGCCGGCCAACGCATCCATACGATCGGGCAGCCGTTCGACATGCTGTACGTCGTGTATTCCGGATTCCTCAAGTCGGTCATCATTGACGACAGCGGCTACGAGCAAGTCGTCGCCTTCCCCATGAAGGGCGATCTGCTCGGGGTCGACGCGATCCACGGCAACGTCCATGCAACGGAAGTCGTGGCATTGACGCCCTGTGAACTCATCCTGATCCCGTTCAAGACCCTGACTGCGCTCGGCAAGGCACAGCCCGACCTCGAAGTCGCGCTGTATGGCGTGATGGGCCGCGAACTGGCGCGTGAGCAATCGCTGATCAGCGCACTCGGCTCGCTCGGCGCGGAAGCGCGCGTCGCCCGTTTCCTTACCTTCATGTCCAGCCGCTTTGAAGAGATGGGCTATTCCGGCAAGCAATTCAACCTGCGCATGACTCGCGAAGAAATCGGCAACTACCTGGGACTGACGCTGGAAACCATTAGCCGCACACTGTCCGCCTTCGCCGCAGCCGGACTGATTTCGGTCGAATTGCGCAACGTGATCCTGCACGACATTCCCGCGCTTAAGACCCTACGCCGCCTGCCGGCAAGCGCCCGCCGCAAGCTCAACACAACCGCAGCGAATTCAACGGATGCACGCGCCGCCGCTTGAACCTCGGCGATTCGCCGCGGTTCAAGCGATAGCGATTCGCAACACATGTATTCCTGAATAAAGTTGTCTCCTCCGAGTGGTACGACGGCGCCGGCGTCCGAAACAAGGACGCCGGATAACCGTCTCGCTGCAAATGTGCCGGCAAGCTGATCCAGCGCCAATCTCGCCGTTCTCGGTGGACACTCGTCTCGCCCAACTTCCCCTTCAATTCAAAAGTGTCCGCAGCAGTAACCTGCAGGTGGTCTGCGATAATTCCCACTTTTACTGCCGCTACTCGGCGGGCAATTCGCCGCGCCGGCGCAGGCCAGACTCCATTCATAACGGACAAAACGGACAACACAGCCATGACCGAAATCTGCAATATCCCCGCCCTCGTTTCCTGGAGCGGCGGCAAAGACTCCTGCCTCGCCATGTGGCGTGCCCGCCAGTCCGGCATGCAGATACGCCGTCTCATTACGGCGATGGACGAGGATGGCGAAAGCTCGCGCTCACACGGGATCCCGCCCGAGTTGATCCAGGCGCAAGCCGACGCACTTGGCACCGAGCTGCGTTTCTACAAAACATCCTGGGGAAACTATGAAGAGCGCTTCGTAGCCACGCTGCGCGACGCGCATGCGGGTGGCATCCGGCACGCGGTTTTCGGCGACATCGACCTGGTGCCGCACCGCGAATGGGAAGAAAAGGTCTGCGCGAAGGCCGACATCACGCCCTGCCTGCCGCTATGGGACGAACCGCGACGCAAGCTGGTGGATGAATTCCTTTCCCTCGGGTTCAAGGCCGTGGTGGTGTGCGTCAACGGCAAGTACCTGGGCCGGGAATTCTGCGGAAGGGATTTCGACGAAGCATTCCTGGCCGATTTGCCGGCAGGCGTCGATGCATGCGGCGAGAATGGTGAATTCCACACCTTCGTATACGACGGACCGTGCTTTGCGCAGCCCGTCACATTCAGGAAAACCGAAATGCTGGAGTATCAGTCACCAGAGAAACTCGGCGGTGCGACTTTCTACTTCCAGAAGCTGGGAACGTAAGCCTGCGAAGGCCACATCGAGCGGAAGGAGGAAGCTCGCTCCTCCTTCCGCTGTCGGGCGTGGCCTGCAGTTATTCGACCACAGCGACCAGTTTGTCTTTCTTTACCTTCAAAGCGACGGACTGAACGCTTTGCCCCTGCGCCATGCGTGCCAGCACCTGGCCCGACATTTCCGACAGCACCGAGCGTGAAATGATCGCGTCCGCATCGCGCGCCCCGCTATCGACTTCGGTGCAACGAGACACAATCATGTCGAGCAGCACCTTGTCGTAGGTGAGGTTCGCGCCATGATTCCTCATCAGCCGCTGTTTCACCTTGTTCAGTTTGAGTTCGACGATCGTCCGCATTACCTCATCCGAAATCGGGTAATACGGAATCACGGACAGACGGCCCAGGAATGCCGGTTTGAATGCCCGCTGAAGATCCTTGCGCAGAAGTTCCAACAAATCTTCAGGCGTGGGATGCCGCGTCGTTTCTTCGACCGTCACGCCGTGCTCGACCGCCTTCATGATGAGATCCGTGCCGACATTCGAAGTCAGGATGATGATGGTGTTCTTGAAATCCACTTCCCTGCCCTCGGCATCCTCCAGCACACCCTTGTCGAATACTTGGAAGAACAGCTCCAGCACATCCGGATGTGCCTTTTCGACCTCATCGAGCAGCACGACTGAGTACGGCTTGCGCCGCACGGCTTCCGTCAGGACGCCGCCCTCGCCATAACCGACATATCCCGGGGGCGAACCTTTCAGCCCGGATACCGAATGGGCTTCCTGGTATTCGGACATGTTGATCGTGATGAGGTTTTTCTCCCCGCCGTAGAGCGTGTCGGCAAGTGCGAGCGCCGTTTCCGTCTTGCCTACGCCGGAGGGACCAACCAGGAGAAACACCGCTTTCGGCTTGCCTGGATCTTCTAGGCTGGCTTTGGCGATCTGGATCCGTTGCGCGATCAGGCCGAGCGCATGTCCTTGCCCGACCACGCGCTCTTCGAGCAAATCCTTGAGCTTGCGCACCACGTCGATCTCGTTGGCCACCATGCGTCCCAGCGGAATACCGGTCCAGCCCGAAATCACCTCCGCGATTGCCGGACTGTCGACACAGTCGTAAATCAGCGGCTGGGACTTGTGCGCCTCGTGCAACTGCTGCTGTGCTGTGCGGAGTTCCGCCTGCAGTGACTCGACACCGGACGCCGTTGCCTTCCCCTTTTTCCCGCCTTTTTCCTTGGTTCCAGGAACAGCGCCGCCGGAGGTATCGGCCATTGCCGCATCCAATTGCTTGCGCAACTCCCCAATTCTTTCGACCAGGGCAACTTGTGCATCGAACGCAGTCTTTTGCTTGGCCAGGTCCTCATTCAGTTCGACACGTCGGAGGCAAATTTCTTCCAGGCGTTTCGCATGCGCGGGATCGCGCTCCTTCCGCAATGCAGCCTCTTCGCGCTCGAGATTTTCGATCAACCTGTTGAGGTCCTCAACAGCCGGCGGCACGCTCGCTCGCGACAAGGCCACACGCGCGCATGCCGTATCGAGAACGCTGATCGCCTTGTCCGGCAGCTGGCGTCCGGCAAGATACCGGCTCGACATCCTGACCGCGTCAACAACCGCCTCGTCGAGTATGCGTACCTGGTGATGTTCTTCCATGGCTGATGCGATGCCGCGCACCATCTGGATCGCCGCATCTTCAGGCGGCTCTTCGACCTTGACGACCTGGAAACGACGGGCAAGCGCGGCGTCCTTCTCGAAATACTTCTTGTACTCTGCCCAGGTCGTCGCCGCAATGGTCCGCAGTTCGCCGCGCGCCAGTGCCGGCTTGAGCAGGTTGGCTGCGTCGTTCTGCCCTGCCTGCCCGCCGGCACCGATCATGGTGTGTGCTTCATCGATAAACAAAATGATAGGTACCAGGCTCGCCTTGACTTCATCGATGACTGACCGGAGGCGGCTCTCGAACTCGCCCTTGACGCTTGCTCCCGCCTGCAGCAGCCCGAGATCCAATGCCCTGATCCGGACGTTTTTCAGGACAGGCGGCACATCGCCTTGCACGATCCGCAGGGCCAGGCCTTCGACGACTGCAGTCTTCCCGACTCCTGGCTCACCGGTGAGGATGGGATTGTTTTGACGGCGGCGCAGAAGGATATCGATCATCTGGCGAACTTCGGTATCGCGCCCAAGAACAGGATCGATTTTTCCCGCACGCGCCTGTGCGGTAAGGTCGTTCGTATATTTGTCCAGGGTTGACGTTCCACGGCTGCCGTTTTCTGCCGCCGAAGCACTGCCATCCGCAGTAGGGGCGGTTCCGGCAGGTGATGCGCCGGTCTGGCCGGAGACTTCCTTCGACATGCGCAGGATCTGCTGCAGGTTCTCCCTGAGACCTGCCGCGGGTACCTTTGACAGTGCACTACATGCACCGCCGACAAGACGAGCGATGCTCTCGTCGGCGACCAGTGACAGGAGCAGATAGCCGCTGCGGATCTGTTGCGCGCCGTAGTTGACACTGGCGGCGAGCCAGGCCGATTCCAGCCACTGCGGAATGTTTTGCGACAAGACCGGGTTGCGCGTATTTCCCGTCCGGAATTGCGACAGATTTTTCTGCAAATCGCTTTGCAAGCGATCCCTGTCTACGCCAAAGGCATGCAAAATCGTCACGACATCGGTTTCGGCGTTGTCGAGCAACTCCAGCAGCACGTGCTCGATGTCTATCTCGTGGTGGGTTCGGGACAAGGCGACATTCGCCGCAGACTCCATCGCACGACGTGCTGTAGGGGTGAGTTTGGCAATCAATGCCTTCAGATTAGTGTTCATATCAGGATCGTTCCATTCCGCTCCATCGTCGGGCGTGCTTGCGCGAAGTCGTTCACGTCGAACGCGCGTGTCAATCAAAAAGATGCTTTACGATTACCCGGCCGGAACCGCGATCCCGCGGCTTCGGACAACGGTTCGCTCGACTCAGGTCGAAGCAACGAGTTCAATTTCGGCTGCATGCTTGTTTGCGACGTCCGTCGCATGCTTGATCCTGACAGCAGCCGGCTTGACGCCCATGCGAACCAACTCGCTCTTGACGGCATTGGCCCGCGCGATGGCTGCCGCCTTGGAATTGCCAACCTGTTTGCGGTCGCAATATCCGGTGATGATCAGTTTCTTCGCCTTCTGTGCACGATCCTTGATTCGAACCAGGATCTGCTTGTCTGCATCGCGCAGCTTGACGCTCAGTTTTTCAAATTCGATCGGTACCGGATTCATGTTTGCGTAGTCGGGAAGTTTTTCTTCCGACTGCGCACCTGCCGCTGCCGCTTTTTCGGTTGCTTTTGTTTTCGCCTTTTCTTCCTGCGCCACAGGCGACTGTGCCGGGTCTTCCAGCGTCTGGTTCTGCGCGCAGCCGGCCAGCACGAGCAAGGATGCAATACCCAGCCCGCTCGCCAGCATTTTCAGTGTGTTCTTCGCAATCATTAGTCATCTCCTGATTTCATACATTTATCCGGTACTAAAAGGCGACCGGAAATCCCACGGCCCGCAACCGGGTTTTCATTGCATATGGACCGGACATCGTCCCGATTTTTCCAGCCCAATGTCTTTGCACCGTATGACCTTTGCCACTCTCGGTGGCGCTGATCCAAATCGGGTTCGAAACTGCCCATATGCAATGGCGTACGCCCACGGCGAATTTCGCCGCGGGCGTTCATCAACGTGAAGGTCTTTCCGCTATTACGCGATGGTCTTGTTGGCAGTCAGGTCCCAACCGGCGCTGACGTTGCCACCGCCCGAACCGTCTTCCCGCTTCTGCTGGGTGTAGGTCCACTTGATCTTGCCGTACGACAGGGAGATCTGCTCGTTCGGGAAGCCGGAATCACCGGTGGATGCACCAGTCTCCACGACCTTGGAAATCAATACCTGCTCCATCTTGATTTCCATATACTTCACCTTGTCGCCGCCTGCGCGGCAGAACTCGACGGTAACTTCCTTGATGTGCTTACCGGTGCAGCAGGCCTCGTACAGCTTCGGGCTTGCCTTGTCCAGCAGGTGCACAAAGTTGAAGGTCCCGTGATTGACGCGCTCGGCAGTTGCGCCGCCAACGGAGCTGGCGGTGCTGGATGCCGGCTGCTCGATCTTGTGATCAAAGGAGATCACTTCGATCCAGTCCTTGTGCTTGTCGTCGGTCGACTCGCCAGGAATACCGTCAATCTTGATAAAGGCGTCAAATGCCATTTCTTCTCCCATGAAAGTTGACTCCTATCTTTGGCAAAGCCGCGATAAAGAGTCTGTTTAAAAAACTTGTTCACATCTCGAGCGCTCAAACTTTTATTGCATTTTTTGCAACAATTGGGGCAGCATGAATCATCCCGCCCATGCAGTCGCTATGCATGGGCAAATCAAGCATTAGCGTGCGTTCTTGGGTAATTCGGCGACCAGCCGGAGTGAGATCGTCAATTCATCCAGCTGGAAGTGCGGGCGCAGGAAGGCTGCGGCCCGATATACGCCCGGCTTGCCCGGCACTTCGACCACGTCGACACGTGCTTCGCGCAGCGGGTACTTGGCCTTGGCTTCCTGCGATGCGGAATCATCCAGCAGCACATATTGCGCGAGCCATGTATTGAGGAACTGCTGCACGTTTTCACGCGAAGCGAAGCTTCCGATCTTGTCGCGCATGATCGATTTCATGTAATGCGCGATACGCGATGCCGCGAAAATGTACGGCAGCTGCGAGGAAAGCCGTGCATTGGCATTGGCTGCGTCGGTGTTGTAGGTCTTTGCCTTTTGCACCGACTGGCCGCCAAAGAATGCCGCATAGTCGGTGTTCTTGCAGTGGACAAGCGACAGGAAACCAAGATCGGACAACAGCTTTTCAGTACGATCGGTAATCGCAACTTCGGTCGGGCACTTCAACGCGATTTCGCCGTCGTCGGTCTTGAACGTATGCGTCGGCAACCCTTCTACCAGTCCGCCCCCTTCCACGCCGCGGGTGGCGGCAAGCCAGCCATATTTCGCAAACGCGTCAGTCAGGCGAGCGCCGAATGCATAAGCTGCATTGGTCCACAGGTACTTGTCATGATTGGTGCCATCAACATCTTCCTCGAAGTTGAATTCCTCGAGCGGCACGGTATCCTTTCCGTATGGCAGGCGGCCCAGGACGTGTGGAAGGACGAGTCCGACGTAGCGGGAATCTTCCGATTCGCGGAAGGATTTCCATTTCGCGTACTCCACCGTGTCGAAGATCTTCGACAGGTCGCGCGGCTTACCGATGTCTGTGAAGCTTTCCAAGCCAAACAGTCCGGGTGCTGCAGCCGACACGAGCGGAGCATGTGCGGACGCCGCTACGTGAGACAGTTCGTCGAGCAGGTAGAAATCCTCCGGATGGCGGGAAAATTCGTAATCACCGATCAGCGCCGCATAGGGTGCGCCGCCGAAGGTTCCGTACTCCTCCTCATAGATCTTCTTGAACAGCGCGCTTTGATCGAATTCCGGTGCCGACTTGAAGTCCTTGACGAGATCCTTCTTTGACGCGTTCAGCATCCTGATCTTCAGCATCGGACTCGTTTCCGACTGCATGACCAGATACTTCAGGCCGCGCCACGATGCCTCCAGCTTCTGGAAGTCCGGGTGGTGCATGATGGCGTTGACTTGGTCGGACAGCAGTTTGTCCAGTTCCGCAATACGCGCATCGATGCTTGCTGCCAAGTCCCGTGACAGTGTCACCGTCCCGGCCAACACTTCATCGACCAATTCGGCAATCTGATCACGGGCAGTTGCCTTTTCGCTTGCGTTTGCCGCGACCTTGCTGTTCTCTACGATGAAATCGAGCAGACTCGACGGCGCGGCGTCGACAACGGCTGCGTCCTGCACTTGTGCCAGTTCGCTCATGATCAATCCTCCTTCTTCTGGCGGGTGGCGCTGATTTCCTTCAGCTTTTCAGTGTCCCGGACGATCTCGTCAAGCAACTCTTCCAGCCGGTCATTGCCGGTGATCTTGTTCCTCAGGTCGGACAGGCGGGTGCGGACCTCCAGCATCTTCCGCAGCGGTTCCACCTGGTCGACGACGTGCTGAGGCTCGAAATCCGCAAGCTTCTCGAACTTGAGCTCGACGCCCATTTGGGTATCGTCCTTCTTCAACTGGTTATCGACCCGCAATTGAAGGCGAGGGGCTACACCTTTAAGAACGTCGTCGAAATTGTCGCGATCGATATCGACAAACTTGCGCTCCTTCAGCTTGGGCAGGGCTTCCTTAGGATGGCCACTGTACTCGCCGAGCACCCCCAGGACGAAGGGCAACTCCTTGGTTTCAATCGCGTCGCCGACTTCGACGTCGTAGGTGATCTGGACCCGCGGCGGACGCACCCGGGACAGCTTTTTCTGCGTACTTTCTTTACCCATAGCTCAAATTCCTCTCAGTTTGATAAATCGATTCCACTCGCGACAGGCCACTGCTTCAATCGTCTCGGACTGCCTACATCCCCTCTTCCAGCTTCCTTCCAACGTCCGTCAAGAACTCGCACAACGCCTGCAGGGACAGTCCCGGCTCGGCGAGCAGCCTTCCGAGCGCATAGGAAACTTCGGCATACATGCGATGGTTTTTCCAAGCCTCCTGTTCGTTTCCCAGGTCCAGACAGGCTGCCGGGTCGATGCCGACGCCGAGCATGATGGTCGCAAAGCGCTCGTGCACCCGGCCAAAACTGGCCGCAAGTGTCATGCGGCCGGAAGATTGCTCCAGGATCAGATAGTTGCCGCGCCACGGCTCGCCATGCCTCGATCCCTGCCACAAGGCGCTCAGTATCGAAAGCCAGGCGCTTGCAATCAATGCACGCTCGCCTTTTCCTTCAGGAAGCGGAAGGAGAATGATCTGGTTGGTTGAGGGATTGTCGAAGCGGCGCAGGAATGCGCGATAAAACGCAAGATTCAATAGGGCTTGCTCCAGCCCGGCCGGGGCGAGCTCATCAGCAATCAAGGCCTGCAAGGTGCCAATGGAGTTCGTCTGCATGAAGCGTGCGACTACGCTTTTTGCAAGGTCGAGATCCGCCGCTGCGGTATCGTTAGCGCGTACCTGCGATTCAAGGAACTGACGGCAGGACAATGCTTCCACTGAATTCTCGACGGCGGTCGCCACCTGCTCACGCAGTCCATCGAAAAACACCTCGTAAGCGATCGGCGCGACATGCGCATAGCCGAGAATGGAGTCACTCGGCAGGATGGCGCCCGCGACGAGCGGGTAGCGCCTGCCTGCCTGGTCACTGCTCGGCGAGAGAACACCGAGAAAGGTATGCCTTTGGTCGCGGGAAACGTACTGAAACTCGACCGGTGCGCCGGCGTCGTAGGCGGCCTCCCAATTATCCTTGAGGACAATACGTTC